>CAVFZY010000001.1:0-13169 GCA_963627135.1 Bacteroidaceae bacterium
CACCACCGGCGATTCCTGCATCGTTGATCAGTACCTTGATCTGCGGTTTCTCCTGCTGTAGCTTTTCGGCAAACATCTCATAACAGTTCATATCCGACATATCCATCGGGATAACCACACAACGCTTGTCAGGGTACTTTGATGCGACCTCTTTCAGCCGGTCTTCCCGCCTTGCGATCAGCCACAATTCCTCAATTTCCGGAAATATCTTTGTCACGGCATCCACATAGCAGGTTCCGAGTCCGGAGGATGCTCCGGTAATCACAGCAATACTCATAATTGTACCCCCACAGCTAAACAAGTGTTTTTATTTAGACACTTGCAAAAAATCTGCTGTTATGATACAATGAATTTGTACCCATTTCAAGATGCGGAATTGAGCGTGTGTTCAGACTTGGACAGATTTCAAAAAATGCAAAAGGAGTACGACATGAAATACGATCTCTCAAAACCGCTCACGCGGGGGTCCAAGCGAACGCTTGACGCCCTAAGCGGCACGATGTTCGACCTTTTATCGGAGAAATCATTTGAAGAAATCACCGTTGGTGAGCTGTGCGAACAGGCGCAATACCCTCGTGCGACCTTCTATAATTACTTTGATGATAAATACGACCTTCTGAACTATTGCTGGCTCTCGCTTGCGGAAAAAATAGGGCTTTCGGAATACCATCATGCACCGGAAAATGAGATGCTCTATCTTTTCTTTGACCGAATCTACGCCTTTACAAAACAGAACAACGAATTGATCAGCCGAGTATTGTCTCACAATCCGGAGGTCGGCTATATGTTTTCCAGCTTCCGCAACTTTCTGAACAGCCAGATGCGGCGGATATTTAAGGATTGCCCGGATGCCATGCAAAAGGATATTCCGAATGAGCTGCTTGCCGATCATTACAGCAATACGCTGTTTCTTGTGTGGCAGTGGGCTACGGTGAAAGACAACACTTGTGATAAGGAGCAAGCAATCAAGTATTTGCAGAGGCTCTTATCAGTACAATAATTGGCTTTGGTACAAATCGACTGACGCAAGATTTATAACCTGATTCCCAAATTAAACAATTATACTCTTAATCCGCTGACTATGTCATATGAGCAAAGCCAGCGGACTTTTTATTGCCTAAAATCAAGAAAGGAGCAACTGCCATGAGGGTCATTTCCGTGCTGTTATGGAGCAGAAGCTCCGGCTGTCCAGCGAAGCCGCAATCCGTGGACACAAGAAGCGGCCGGCACAGGCTGAAAAGCGGCAGGGAGAGTTTGACCGTCTGTTTATGCACCCGACCGGGTGCGTGCGCTTTCGCGCCGTGCACCCACCGCGCACTGGAGGCATACACTGAGGAGAAAGCGATTTGGCGCAAGCAAAGGGGGAGACGCCATGAAAATCGAGCTGCGCCGGGCCGCCATGACCTATCAGGCGCCGGACGGGGAAGTGGCGGCGCTGCAGGATGTGACCTTCGGCGTGGCCGACGGGGAGTTTGTGAGCATCGTCGGGCCGTCCGGCTGCGGCAAGTCCACGCTGCTGGCGCTCATCGCCGGCATCGAGCATCCGTCTGGCGGGGAGGTGTTCGTTGACGGCGAGTCCGTGCGCGCCCCGACGGGCAAGGCGGGGCTCATGCCCCAGCGCGACCAGCTCTTTGACTGGCGCACGATCTGGGGCAACGTGACGCTCGGGCTGGAGGTCCGGCACGAGAACACGCCCGCGCGCCGCGGCGGCGTGCACGATCTGCTGGAGCAGTATCAGCTCGCGGGCTTTGCGCGTAAGCTGCCAAACCAGCTCTCCGGCGGGATGCGCCAGCGCTGCGCGCTCATCCGCACGCTGGCCACATCGCCGGATGTGCTGCTGCTCGACGAGCCGTTTTCTGCGCTGGATTATCAGACGCGGCTGGCCGTCTCGGGCGATATTTCACAGATCATCCACCGCGAGCATAAGACGGCCCTGCTCGTCACGCACGATATTTCCGAGGCCATCAGCCTCTCGGACCGCATTATCGTCCTGTCGCACCGGCCCGCGACCGTCAAGGCCATCCACGACCTCGGCGCGCTGCGCACCGTGCCGCCGCTCGAGCGGCGCAGCCGGCCGGAGTTTCAGACGCTGTTCGATCAAATATGGGAGGAGCTGGATGTCAATGTCTGAACGATCGCCCTCCCCGCAGCGCGCGGCCTATCTGCGCGCGCAAAAGCGCCGCCGTCGGCTCGTGCTGGCGCTGCAGATCCTGCTGCTGGTCGCGTTTCTCGGTTGGTGGGAGCTCTCAGCCCGGCTCGGCTGGGTGGACGCCTTCATCGTCAGCAGCCCGTCGCGCGTGGTGCACACGCTCGTGGGCCTGCAAAATTCCGGGGAGCTGTGGCTGCACATCGGCACGTCGTGCCTTGAGGTCGTGGTCGGCTTCGTGCTCGGCACACTGCTCGGCACGCTCATCGCCATCGGCCTGTGGTGGAGCGAATTGCTCTCGCGCGTGCTCGACCCGTATCTGGTCGTGCTCAACGCGCTGCCGAAAACGGCGCTTGGCCCGGTGTTCATCGTCTGGATCGGCGCGGGCACCGAGTCGATCATCGCCATGACGATCGCGATCTCGATCTTTGTCACGATCCTGAATATGCATGTCGGCTTCCTGTCCACGGACCGGGAGAAGATCCGCCTGATGCAGACGCTCGGTGCGACCCGGCATCAGATCCTGTGGCGGCTGGTCATCCCGGCCAATTACGCCACGCTTTTCAATACGCTGCGCGTGAACGTCGGCCTGTCGTGGGTCGGCGTCATCATGGGCGAATTTCTGGTCTCCAAAGCCGGCCTCGGCTATCTGATCGTCTACGGGTCGCAGGTGTTCAACATGGACCTCGTGATGGCGACCGTCCTCGTGCTTGCGGTGGCGGCCGTTGTGATGTATCAGCTGGCGCTGTGGCTGGAGAAATTTTTCAAAAATCGGTTGGGAGTGACGCAATGAAACGGTTTCTTTGTGGGATTCTGGCGGCGCTGATGCTGGTGGTCCTGTGTGCCTGCGGCAAGCAGGAGACGACCACCGTCCGTCTGAGTGAAGTGACGCATTCGGTGTTCTACGCACCGCAGTACGTGGCCCTGGAGCAGGGCTTTTTCACCAATGAGGGGCTCAATATCGAACTGACCAACGGCGGCGGCGCCGACAAGGTCATGACGGCGGTGCTCACCGGGCAGGCGGACATCGGTCTCGCCGGGCCGGAGGCGTGCATCTATGTCTACAATCAGGGCAAGGACGATTACCCGGTCGTGTTCGGCCAGCTTACGAAGCGCGACGGGTCGTTCCTCGTCGGGCGTGAGGATGTGCCCTTCAGCTGGGAGCTGCTGTGCGGCAAAACTGTTATCGGCGGCCGCGCGGGCGGCGTGCCGGAGATGACGCTCGAATACGTCATGCGGCAAAACGGTGTCATCCCTGGCACGGATGCGACCGTGGACACGACCGTGCAGTTCAACATGATGGCCGGAGCTTTCACCGGCGGCAACGGCGACTTTGTCACGCTTTTTGAGCCGACGGCCACCGAGGTCGCGCAGGCGGGCAAGGGGTACATCCTCGCGTCCATCGGCCAGGAGAGCGGCGAGATCCCGTATACGGCCTACTTCGCCTCGCAGGCGTACATGAAAGACCACGCGGATATCGTGCAGCGCTTCACCAATGCCATTGCCCGCGCGCAGAAATGGATCGCGGAGCACGACGCGGCGGAGACCGCCGAGATCATCGCCCCGCAGTTTCCGGACACGAGCGTGCCCGTACTCACGCAGGTCGTGCAGCGCTACAAGGACATCGACGCCTGGAACACCACGCCGGTCATGACGCAGTCGTCCCTTGAGCGGCTCGAGACCGTCATGGAGACGGCCGGCGTGCTCGATCACGCCGACTGGGTGGACTTTGACCGCCTCGTCGACAACAGCTATGCCCACAACGCCTCCTGACAGGCGCAAAAATCCCCCGGCAGAAGCCGGGGGATTCGAAGTTGTCGGGAAACCCCTGCAGGGTTCCCCGACAAAAGGCTTGCAGTCTGCTGCGCGCAGAATTTATGCGTCATCAACGCACAAATTCTACACTTGCAGACTGAGAAGTATTTTCTCTCACGCACATGTCGCGAGAGAAAATGATTTTACTTTTTTGCCGCCTGCGGGCGGCAAACTCTGCGAGGCTTTTTTTGATACGAAAAGATCCCCCGGCAGAAGCCGGGGGATTCGTGCGTTTTTCAAAAAGAGAGAGGGGGAAGATTTAGAAGCTTGCGACCACAGCGCCGTTGTATGTGTCGGCAATGTACTGCTTCACGGCGTCGGTCTTGAGAGCCTTGAGCAGGGCCTGGGTCTTCGGGCTGTTCTCGTCGCCGGCGCGCACGGCGATGATGTTGGCATAGGTCTGGGCGGCGGTGCCGTTGGCGTCCTCGGAGGCGAGCGCGTCGCTGATCTTCAGGCCGGCGGCCAGGGCGTAGTTGCCGTTGATGACGGCGATGGTGCCGGCGCTGGCGTTCTTGAGCTGAGCCGGGACGGTGTCGGCTTGCACGGTGACAATGTTGTAGCCGCCGTCATCGACGATGTCGAGCGTGCTCACGCCCTTGGCGGCGTCCGCGTCATCGGGGAGCTTGATCAGGCCCTCCTGCTGGAGCAGGAACAGGGCGCGGGTCTCGTTGCTGTCGTCGGCCGGAATGATGATGGTCGCGCCCTTGGCGAGGTCCTTCAGGTCGGTGATGCCGTTGCCGTAGACGCCGAACGGCTCATAGTGGATGGCGCCGACAGAGACGAGGTCGGTGTTGTTGGAGGCGTTGAAGCTGTCGAGGTAGGGCTTATGCTGGAAGTAGTTGGCGTCAATGGTGCCATCGGCGAGAGCCTGGTTCGGAAGGACGTAGTCGTCGTAGGTGACGATCTTGAGCTCGTAGCCTTCGTCGGCGAGGGTCTGCTTGATCTGTTCGAGGATCTCGGCGTGCGGGGTGGCGCTGGCGCCGACGGTGATAACTTTGTCATCGGAAGAGGCGTTGTTTTTGTCGTCATTGGTCTTGCTGCCGCAGGCGCTCAGAGCGACGAGCGAGAACGTCAGCACGAGGGCGAGGATGAGGGACGTGATCTTTTTCATTTTAGGTTCTCCTTTATTTTTTATTTTTAGAATTTGTGTGATTACGGATGCTGGGATGTGCGGTTTGGCGGCGGCACATTCGTCCGCGGCGGATGTTCACGCGCAGGAGCGCGGGATAGTGCAGATGCATAGGGTGCCTCCTGTCAGGTGCGGGCGCGCCGGTCGGTGCGGCGGGCGATGTACATGCCGAATTCCTGCAGGATCTGCACGATGATGATCGTCAGCGCCACGCACAGCCAGACGATCTGATCGTCGTACTTCTGGTAGCCGTAGGTGATGGCGATCTGGCCGAGGCCGCCGCCGCCGATCGTGCCGGCCATGGCGGAGTAGCCGAGGATGGTCACGGTGGAGATGACGGCGCCGGTGATGAGCGCGGGCTTGGCCTCCGGGATGATGACCTTCCAGATGATGCGGAACGTGGATGCGCCCATGGACTGCGCGGCCTCGATGACGCCGGCGTCCACCTCCTTGGCGGCGGACTCGACCATGCGCGCCACATACGGGGCGGCGGCGATGACGAGCGTCACGATCACGGCGCGGTTGCCGAGGCTGGTGCCGACGACGAACTTTGCCACCGGCAGCATGGCGACCATGAGGATGATGAACGGGATGCTGCGCAGGGCGTTGACGATGATGCCGAGCGTGCGGTTGAGCCAGCCGATGGGGTGGATACCGTCGCGGTCGGTCATGCGCAGGATGAGGCCGACCGGCAGGCCGATGAGATAGGCAAAGAACGTGGAGATGAGCGTCATGTAAATGGTCTCCCAGATACCGAGCTGCAAGATGCCGTTTTGCCAGAGCTTGATGAGCAGATCAGACATGACTTCAATCCTCCTGAAGATAAGAGATGTGGTTGTGGTCGAGCCAGCGCAGCACATCGTGGAACTGCTGCGGATCGTCGGGCAGGTCGATGACCATGTGGCCGTAGATGCTGCCCTCGACGATGCGGGTGTCGGCGAAGAGAATGTTCACCGGCACGTGGCACTCGAGCGTGATGCGCGAGATGACCGGCTCGTTGGAGCAGCTGCCGTCGAAGACGAGGCGCAGGCGCTTGCCCGTGCACGGCGGGAGATTTTCGGCCGGGCTCTTCGGGAGGATGAGCGCCTTGGCGATGTCGGACTTCGGGTGCGTGAACACGTCGCTGACGTTGCCGATCTCGGCGATGCAGCTCTGGTCGATGACGGCCACGCGCTGGCAGATCTGCTCGATGACGCGCATCTCGTGCGTGATGACGACGATCGTCACGCCGAGCGTCTGGTTGATCTCCTTGAGCAGGCGGAGGATCGACTGCGTGGTGTTCGGGTCGAGGGCGCTGGTAGCCTCGTCGCACAGGAGGTATTTCGGCCGCGTGGCGAGGGCACGGGCGATGGCCACGCGCTGCTTCTGGCCGCCGGAAAGCTGCGAGGGATACGCTTTTGCGCGGTCGGACAATCCGACGAGTTCGAGCAGCTCGGCGGCGCGGGCCTGCGCTTCGTCGCGCTTGACGCCCGCGATCTCGAGCGGGAAGCAGATGTTGCGCAGCACCGTGCGCTGCTCGAGCAGGTTGAAGCTCTGGAAGATCATGCCGATGTCCTGCCGGGCCTTGAGCAGGTCGTGACGGCTGAGCTGCGTCATGTCGCGCCCGTCGATGCGCACCGTGCCGGAGGTCGGCCGCTCGAGGAGGTTGATACAGCGCACGAGCGTGCTCTTGCCGGCGCCGCTCAGGCCGATGATGCCGAAGATCTCACCGTCCTCGATGCGGAGGTTGACGTCCCGCAGTGCGTGGATGTCGCCGCCCGGGGAGGGGTAGGTCTTGTTGAGATGTTCGATTTCGATCATGGTGGATTCTCCCTCGCAGAATGAATTTTTCGGAACAAAAAGCAGAGGCCGGAAGACTCGTTGTCTTCCGGCCTCTGCGGATACGGCTTGGAATTTGGATCAGCCGTTATTGGAAGCGAACACAAGACGAGCCATATTTCTGAGCACGACGAGACATGCACATGCAGCCGGGCATGTACATCATCATAGCCATCATCATGTTGTTCGTCTGAGCAAACTTCATAATACGACGCGTCTCCTTTCGTTAAAAATCACGGTTTCCTGTGGAAACGAGCGCAGTATAACGCAGTTTTCTGCGCTTGTCAACCCCAAAATCCACAAAAGCAATATGAAATATGTATTAGAAAAAGTAAATGTATCGATTCTAAAATTCGATGGTTTGCGGCGCAATGTCCGGATCGTGGCTGCACAGGGACGCTACGCAGGCGGGATCGCGGCTCATCCTGCCGATCCAGTCGAGCGCCTTTTTGGCGCGCACGCTGTTTTCGCAGATGCCGGGCACGGTGCCCCCCGCCCACGAGCGCGGGCCGGCCGCGCCGTCGGCATTGAACAGCACGTACCGGTCGCCGTTGCGGATGAGCGTGGCGAACATGCCCTCCGTGTGCCCGGCGATGTGCACGAGATGCACTGAGTCGTCCCCGAACAGGTCATACGAGCGGCTCTCCGGCCCGATGTGGTTCACGCGGTACCAGAACCGCTCCGGCGGCTCGTCCATCCACAGCCTGCGTGAGGTGTAGCGCAGGTTCACGCGGCATGACCAGAAGTATTCCTCTTCCGCCACCAGCAGCCGCTTGGCGCCCCGCACCTCACTGATGCCCGCAATGTGGTCCGGATCGAGGTGGGAAAAGAGCACGTAGTCCAGATCCTGCGGCCGGATGCCGCGCGCGGCCAGCTGCTCGCCGATCGACTGCTCCGGCTCCACGACGCTGTGCACGAGCGTGTACCACCCGCGGCCGAACATCCGCAGCTGCGCCGTGCGGTCCTCGATGCCGGCCGGGCTCACGGTGCGCGGCAGACCGGCGTCCACCAGAAACAGCCCCTTTGGGTGCTCCACCAGATACGCCGACACCGGCAGCCAGATGCGCGCGTCGTTCTTCAGCCGCCGCGCGTCCGCTTTTGCCGGCCAGCGCCACTGTGCGCTCTCCGGCAGGTTCGGCGCCACGCCGATCTTCCCGCAGTGCAGAACATGGATCCGGATCCGGGCCATCGCCGTCGCCTCCTCATGGTTTCGCGTAATATTGACCGACTGGTCACGAAAAGCATAGCACCGCCTATGCAGAATGTCAAGCCGGGCAGGGGAAATCACCGGGATTTTACAATCTTCAACAGTGAGTTGTCTGTTTGCGTATTGAATTGTATGCGTGAGATGTGCTACAATAGATTGCGCATCTATTCACAAACCAGGGAATGAAAACAAAACATTTTAAGGGGAAGAAAGGAGCCTGAAAATGGCAAGAGAACTGATCCTGAAGCTGGGCAAAAAGATTACGGACCGCGTGGATGTCAAGCTCGGCATGACCAAGCTCGACGAGGATTCGCCCGAGTATTACGGCCTGGCCAGCGTCGTTACCGACGAGATGGCGGAGCTTGCACTCGCAATGGACGTGCGTGTCCCGACCACGCCGGCTGAGCTCGGCAAGAAGCTCGGCAAGGACCCGGTTTATGTGGAGCAGCTGTTTGACCAGATGTCCATGATCGGTCTGCTCGAGTACAACTGGGAGAACGACGACCACCACAAGCAGTGGGTGCTGCCAATCTTTGTGCCCGGTTCTGCCGAACTGATGAACATGAACCTTCAGCAGGTGGAGGAGCACCCGGAGATCGCGCAGTTTTTCGAGCGCATGGCGTTCCTGCCGCTGACGAAGATCACCTGCATGGTGCCTCCCGGAGGCGCCGGTATCGGTATGCACGTCATCCCGGTCGAGAAGGCCATCCCGGCCACGAACGAGTCGGTCGATGTGGAGCACATCTCCCACTGGCTGAAAAAGTATGAGGACCAGCTCGGTGTTGGCTACTGCTCCTGCCGCAATGCCATGCGCATCATGGGCGAGGGCTGCGGCGAGCTGCAGGATGAGCTGTGCATCGCTGTCGGTCAGTTCGCGCAGTACTGCGTGGAAACCGGCAAGGGCCGCAAGATCACCTATGACGAGGCGATGGAGATCCTCCGGCGCTCGGAAGAAAACGGCTATGTCCACCAGATCACGAATATCGACGGCGAGGATAAGATCTTTGCCATCTGCAACTGCGCGCTCGGCTCCTGCTTCGCGCTGAGAACGAGCCAGCTGTTCAACACGCCGAACATGTCCGCCTCCGCATACCGCGCCCATGTCGATGCCGCCAAGTGCGTCGCCTGCGGCAAGTGCGCCGAGGTCTGCCCGGCCGGCGCTGCTAAGCTCGGCCAGAAGCTGTGCACCAAGACCGGCCCGGTGACGTATCTGAAGCAGCCGCTGCCGGACGACAACCACTGGGGCGAGCACATGTGGAGCCCGAACTATAAGGACGACAACCAGAAACAGTGCCACGAGTCCGGCACCGCCCCCTGCAAGACTGCCTGCCCGGCGCACATTGCCGTGCAGGGCTACATCAATCTGGCCGCGCAGGGCCGCTATTTGGACGCGCTCAAGCTCATCAAGCAGGATAACCCGTTCCCGGCCGTCTGCGGCAGCATCTGCAACCGCCGTTGCGAGGAAGCCTGCACCCGCGGCGAGGTCGACCGCGCCGTCGCCATCGACGAGATCAAGAAGTTTGTCGCCGAGCAGGAGCTCCAGGCCGACAAGCGCTACATCCCGAAAGTCATCACCCACCGCGGCATCGCAGATCCCTACCCGGAGAAGATCGCCATCATCGGCGCCGGCCCGGCCGGCCTGTCGTGCGCCTACTATCTGGCGAACATGGGCTATGAAAACGTCACCGTGTTTGATAAAAACGAGGTGCCCGGCGGCATGCTGACCCTCGGCATCCCGAGCTTCCGCCTGGAGAAGGATGTGGTCAACGCCGAGATCGAGGTGCTCAAGGAGATGGGCGTCCACTTCCAGTGCGGCGTCGAGATCGGCAAGGATCTCACCATTTCCGAGCTGCGCGAGCAGGGCTACAAGGGCTTCTACCTCGCCATCGGCGCGCAGAAGAGCGCACCCATCGGTGTACCTGGCGAGGACCTCTCCGGCGTGTACGGCGGTGTGGACTTCCTGCGCAAGGTCAACCTCGGCAAGAAGCCGCGCATCGGCAAAAAGTGCGCCGTCATCGGCGGCGGCAATGTCGCCATGGACGTCTGCCGTACGGCCATCCGCCTCGGCGCGAAGGATACCTACATCATCTACCGCCGCAGCCAGGCGGAGATGCCGGCGGACGCGGAGGAAGTCGCGGAAGCCATGGAAGAGGGCGTGCAGTTCCGCTTCCTGAGCGCTCCGGCAGAGATCCTCGGCGAAAACGGCAAGGTCAAGGCCCTCAAGG
Organism: Bacteroidaceae bacterium; assembly: GCA_963627135.1. GTDB lineage: Bacteria > Bacillota > Clostridia > Oscillospirales > Oscillospiraceae > CAG-103. Next base: position 10,341 of record CAVFZY010000001.1, read on the forward strand.
TCGAAATCATGGAGCTTGGCGAGCCCGACGCGAAGGGCCGCCGCAAGCCCGTCGGCACCGGCAAGTTCGAGACTATCGAGGTCACGTCCGTCATCGGCGCCATCGGCCAGCGCGTCGACCTCGGCCGCATCGTGCCGGAGGCTATGGTCTTCAACCGCAACGGCACCGTTCAGGCCGACGGCGTGACGTACCAAACCGCGCAGCCCGACATCTTTGCCGGCGGCGACGTGGTCACCGGCCCGAAGTTTGCCATTGACGCGATCGCGGCCGGCCGCGAGGGCGCTATCTCCCTGCACCGCTACGTGCACGAGGGCCAGAGCCTGACGCTGGCGCGTGACCCGCGCGAGTTCTATGAGCTCGATAAGAAGCAGGCCGTCGTGCCCATCGACTGCTTTGACGCCCCGGCGCGCCAGACTGTCGCCCACGACGCGAGCAAGGCCAAGACGTTCTCGAACGACCGCATCACCTTCACCGAGGCGCAGGTCAAGGCGGAGGCATCCCGCTGCCTCGGCTGCGGCGTGTCCGTCGTCGATCAGAACAAGTGCATCGGCTGCGGTCTGTGCACCACCCGCTGCGAGTTTGACGCCATCCACCTGACCCGCGACGTGCCGGAGGCCAGCCACATGACCCGCACCGAGGACAAGATGAAGGCCATCCTGCCACACATGGTCAAGCGCGCCGCGAAGCTTACCATCAAGGACATCAAGGGCAAGCGCGCGAAGTAAGTCGGCCGGAGGAACCACACGATGCATGAACTGGGAACCGTGTTCTATGTCATTCAGGAGGTCGAAAAGGTCGTCGAGGAAAACCACCTGACCCAGGTCGCCAGCGTCACGCTGGAGGTCGGCGAGGTCAGCGGCATCATCCCATATTACCTGACCGACTGCTGGAAGTGGGCAGTGGAAAAATCGCAGTATCTCAAGGGCGCAGAGCTGAAGATCGAGGCGCTCCCCGCCGTGACCTACTGTGAGGACTGCAAAAAGACATACCCCACGGTCAAATATGCCAAGATATGCCCCTACTGCAAGAGTGAGCATACCTATCTGCTCAGCGGCAACGAGTACACCATCAAGGAGATCGAGGCCTGCTAGCAGCCGCAAAAACCGCACACGGGGAACGCCGAAAAGCGTTCCCCGTGTTTTCTATATCTCAGCCGGCGCGCTGTCGATTGGGATCTGAATGATCTCCAGCCGGCGTTGGGCGGCGTATTCGAGCGTGCGGGCCGTGCCGCCGGGCCGGCCGTCAAACGCCGCGATGAGTATGCGCGAGGCATCGACCATATAGCGGTTGCGGCGTATCATGCACCCGGGGGTGTAGGCCTCCTGCACGAGCGTCTGATAGTCGCACTGGCGCAGGTCGTAGGCATAGCGCTCGCGCAGCTCCGGCCGCCAGCGGTCGGCCTGGCCGGAGTAGGGGATGGCCGCCTCGATCGTGACCTCCGGGTGCTGCAGACGCAGGTAGCGCACGGCGTCAAAAAAATACAGGTCGCAGCCGTTGGCCATGCCGCAGATGAAGTGGCGGATGCCGGCGGCATAGACGGCGTCTACGGCATCAAAGAGTTGCTGCTGCAGCTTGCGGCAGCGGGGGTCGTTCTCGTCGCTGCCCCAGGGCAGCTTATATTCCCGGTGGCCGGTGAAGCAGCAGGTATTTTCGCGCTCGGGCATGGCGACAGCCTCCTTTTCGGTGGTGGCCTCCATTGTACGCGCCCGGAGCGCGGCTGTCAAACCTTTCCTGCAAAAAATGCTTGCATTCTCTTTCCGCTGTGCTATAATGCAGACAAGAAAACAACTGAATCGAGATGTCTTCGGGGCAGGGTGTAATTCCCGACCGGCGGTGATAGTCCGCGAGCCGAGCAAGGTTGAATCGGTGCAATTCCGATACCGACAGTATAGTCTGGATGATAGAAGATGTTACGGACCTCCATAGTTCGCAGCGCCTGAAGGACATGTTCTTTCAGGTGTTTTTCATTCCATGGAGGTGTTTTGTCATGTTGAAAGAAAACCTGTCCTTTGTCGGTATCTGCGTGCTTGTGTTCGCGGCATTGCTCGGCCTTGCGTATCTGTTTGAGCGCACGGTCTGCCGCGATCTGCAGCGCCGCAGCCGCAGCCGCAACATCAGCTATGTGGCCATGTTCTCCGCCCTCGGCGGCGTGCTCATGCTGCTGGAGATCCCGCTGTTTTTCGCGCCGGGCTTCTATAAGATCGACCTGAGCGAGCTGCCGGTGCTCATGAGCGCGTTTTATCTCGGCCCCGTGGCCGGTGTCATCACCGAGCTGCTCAAGGTGCTCATCAAGCTCCTGCTCAAGGGCACGAGCACGGCCTTCGTCGGTGACTTTGCCAACTTTGTCGTCGGCTGCACGTTCGTCCTGCCCGCCGCGGTCATTTACCACCACCACAAGACCCGCCGCACCGCCATCATCGGCATGGCCGCCGGTACCCTGTGCATGACGGTGTTCGGCAGCATTTTCAACGGCCTGTACCTGATCCCGAAGTTTGCCGAGCTCTTTGGTCTGCCCATTGAGCAGATCATCGCCATGGGCACGGCCGTCAACAAGAGCATCACCAGCGTGCCGACGCTTGTCATGTTCGCCGTTGTGCCCTTTAACCTCATCAAGGGCATTGTGGACTCGGCGCTGACGTATCTGCTGTATAAGCGCGTGGAGTTCCTGCTCTTCCCGGAGCTGCGCAAGAAGGAGAAAGCACAGCCGCAGGTCCAGTCGAAGGACCCCACCCCGCAGCATTGAGATCGTACATAGCAAACCGCCCGCAGGCATCTGAACAGAACCAGTAAAAACGGACAATAGACAAAACACCCCCTGATGTAGGAAAA
>CAVFZY010000002.1:0-26614 GCA_963627135.1 Bacteroidaceae bacterium
CGTTCACGGGCTGCAAGTAGCAGAACTCTCGCGGCTGGCAGATCGTACTTGCACGACGTGACGTGCAAGCTAGTAACAGAGGGCTTTGCCCGTCTATGAAAAACCGCCGGCTAGGCCGGCGGTTTATTATTCGCCGCCTTTCGGCAAAAAGCTCGGAAATTTCTGTCATGCTCTTGACAAAATCGTGCCCGCCGTGCTAGCTTTTTCATCAGGGAAATGAATTCACATAGAAAGGCAAAGGCAATGACACTAGATGAATTAAAGATCGGTTCCTCAGCAGTCATCACAGCGGTCGGTGGGGACGGCGCGCTGCGATGCCGACTGTTGGACATGGGGCTCACGCCCCGCACCCGCGTCACCTTGCAGAAGGTGGCGCCCATGGGCGACCCCATCGAGATCCGCGTGCGCGGCTATGAACTGACGCTGCGCGTGGAGGAGGCGAAAAAGATCGAGGTCGAGGGGGTGCCGGCATGATCTTTGCACTTGTCGGCAACCAGAATTGCGGCAAGACGACGCTTTTTAACGCCCTCACCGGTTCCAACCAGCACGTGGGTAACTTCCCGGGCGTGACCGTCGACCAGAAAATGGGCGAAATGCGCGACGAGAAGGGCTGCTCCGTCGTCGACCTGCCGGGCATTTACTCCCTGCGCCCGTATACGCAGGAGGAGATCGTTTCGCGCGATTTTATCATCCATCAGAAGCCGGACGGCATCATCAACATCGTGGATGCCACGAATATTGAGCGCAACCTGTACCTGACGCTGCAGTTGCTCGAGCTGCGCGTGCCGATGGTGCTGGCGCTGAACATGATGGACGAGGTGCGTGCCAACGGCGGCGCCATCGACGTGCAGAAGATGAGCCAGGCGCTGGGCATCCCCGTTGTGCCCATCTCGGCGGCGAAAGGGGAGGGCGTGTCCGAACTCGTGGACCAGGCGCTGACCGTTGCGCGCAGCCGGACGCTGCCGAAGGTGACGGACTTCTGCTCGGACGATTCGGCCGTGCACCGCTGCATCCACGCGGTCGTGCACCTGATCGCCGACCATGCCGACCGCATCGGCGTGCCGGCGCGTTTCTGCGCGGCCAAGCTGATCGAAGGCGGGGACGACCTTGCGGAGTCGCTCGAACTCGATGAAAACGAGCAGGAGATGCTCGAACACTGCGTCGTGCAGATGGAAAACGAGACCGGGCTCGACCGCAATGCGGCCCTTGCGGACATGCGCTACACGTTCATCGAGGGCGTCGTGGCGTCTTCCGTGGTCAAGTGCCACGAGAGCAAAGAGCACGCGCGCTCCATGAAGATCGACCGCATCCTCACGGGCAAGTATACCGCCCTGCCGACGTTCCTCGTCGTGATGTTCCTCACGTTTTATCTCACGTTCAACGTCGTCGGTCAGTGGCTGTCCGACCTGCTGCAGCTCGGCATCGACGCGCTGACCGGCGTCGTGGACGCCGCGCTCACGGCCTACGGCATCAATCCCGTGGTACATAGCCTCATCATCGACGGTGTGTTCGCCGGCGTCGGCAGCGTGCTCGTGTTCCTGCCGATCATCGTGACGCTGTTTTTCTTCCTGTCCATTTTGGAGGACACCGGCTATATGGCCCGTGTTGCCTTCGTCATGGACAAGCCCCTGCGCAAGATCGGTCTGTCCGGCCGCAGTATCGTGCCGATGCTCATCGGCTTCGGCTGCTCGGTTCCGGCCATTATGGCCACGCGCACCGTCTCGTCCGACCGCGACCGGAAGATGACCATCCTGCTCACACCATATATGAGCTGCTCGGCGAAGATCTCGATCTACGCATTTTTTACCGCGGCGTTTTTCCCGCGCTACCGCGCGCTCGTCATGCTGGGGCTGTATGTTCTCGGCATTCTCATCGGCATCATCGCGGCGCTCATCATGAACAAGACGGCCTTCCGCGGCAAGCCTGTGCCGTTTGTCATGGAGCTGCCGAACTACCGCATGCCCGGGCTCAAGAGCGTGGCGCTGCTGCTCTGGGAGAAGGCAAAAGACTTCCTCCAGCGCGCGTTCACGGTCATTTTCCTCGCGACGATCATCATCTGGTTCCTCCAGAGCTTTGACACGCGCCTGAACGTCGTGGCCGACAGTGCCAACAGTCTGCTCGCGCTCATCGGGCAGTTCATCGCGCCTGTCTTTCGGCTGCTCGGCTTCGGCGACTGGCGCTGCGCCACGGCGCTTATCTCCGGCTTCATTGCAAAGGAGTCTGTTGTGAGCACGCTGCAGGTGCTGCTCGGCGGCGCGGTCATTTCGTCGCTGCTCAGCACGCGCTCGGCCATCAGCTTCCTCGTGTTCACGCTGCTGTATACGCCGTGCGTGGCCGCCATCGCCACCATCCGCCGCGAGCTGGATTCCCGGCTCAAGACGGTCGGCGTTGTGGTCCTGCAGTGCTCGGTCGCGTGGGTCGTGGCGTTCGTTGCGTATGCGATTGCGGGGCTGGTGTGATGGGGCCGCTCGATTATATCCTGCTGGCCATCGTGGCCGTGTGCGCCGTCATCGCGTTTCGCGTCTGGCACCGCGCCATGAAAAAGGGCGGCTGCTGCGGCGGCTCTTGCACCGGCAACTGCGCGCAGTGCGCCCATCACTGCGGCGGCCAAAAGCACAAATAGACGCAAAACAGAGACGGCACCGCCGTCTCTGTTTTGTGAAGTTGCTCAAAATTTTGGATGCATTTTTGGAAATCCTGCACACAACGCAGAATCTTGCCGAACCGGATTGCCAAGCAGTGCGAAACGTGTTATACCATGAGCACACCGTTTCCGGAAGCGGGAATGGACATACTTTTTGAAGGAGGGACTTACGATGCCCATCGTAAATGTACAGACCACCACGAAATTCACCGCCGCTCAGAAGCGCGACCTGATGGAGTTTATTCCGCAGCAGGTATGCGCCAACACCAGCACGCTTGCGAAGAACATTTACGTCTATATCAATGAGTATGACCGTGAAAATGCCCGCAAGACTGCGCCGACCGTCCTGATCGACTGGACGATGATGCCCGACCGCACGGACGAGGCCAAGCACAACATCATGGTTGCGCTCACGGACAAGCTGGCTGAGATGACCGGCGAAGTGAAGGATGAGATCGTCATCATCTTCAACGACATCCCGCTCAAGAACGCTTCCCTCGGCGGCGTGACCCGCTACGACGACCCGGATAAATAAATCCCGCGCAATCAGCAGCGAGGCTTCCCGAATTCGGGAAGCCTTGCTTTTTTGCGCGCATTTGGGGGAGCGCAGCCCTTCCATCGCGCGTTCTTCGTCCGTGAGCACGCCGTCGGTCGAACGCGTCTGCGTCTGCGCTTCGTCATAGCCAAACTCCGCGGACTTTGCGCCCTGGCCTTCCGGAAGCACTTCCTGAATTTTGGAATTGACATTTTCGCCCGCAGCGGGTATACTGTTCTCAACGGAAACGCTTGCGCGATGAAGCATCTCGGGTGTAAGGCTGCGGGCCGCTTCTTGCGGCATGTTCAGCACTTCGCCGGCGTTTCCGTTTTTGCTTTTTACAAGATATGCAGATATGATGTGCAACTCGTGCGCCGCGGCATCTGGTGCAGACTCGACTGCGTAGTATGTGCCGTCTATCCGTTTGGAATAGACAACCAGAGGCGCGTAACTGCCGTCTGCGTTCTTGAACAGAGCGCTGTATTTCTGCTTGCCGTTCTTGTCGAGTGCTGGCTGCACCTCGTCGTAGTTGTCCAGCACATAGCTGATGCGCGCAATATCGTTTTCGTTCGCCATGGAGTGATCGGCCTCGCCGTTCTTTCCATGGCGTTTTTCAATATGCTGCAGGGCGTTGCCGTCGATGGAGTGTCTGTACCCCGTCGCGTCGACGCCCACCGCGCTTTTCAGGTCGCTGACGGCGCGTTCCGATACCGCGTCCAGACGCACGCGGGCCTTCTTCTTGTAGTCTGCGTTCTTCAGGCCGTTCCACTTGTGGATAAATGCGAGCACGCGGTTATCCACACTGTTCTGGTATTCCTGAATGCTTGCCTGCTGTTCCGGCGTGTGCTGCTCCGGGCTGGTGTCGACCGCCGTGCTCTTTGCCCGCGCCTCGCTCTTTGCAGGCTCTCCGGTGATGTTCTGCGTCAGCGCCACGCCGTAGACAGCAGTAGCCCCCACACCGGATATTACACCGCGTTCAGCGTCACAGATACGTACTGCATCGAGTAACACAAAAAGCCCCGATGGACCCGCCGGGGCTTTGTTTACGACTGCGTTTTTGCTTTTGCAGTTTAAAGCGAGTAATTAGCATTTTCGTTAGCATTTTGCGCTTGGAAAGTGCTAACGAACTGCAAGAAATAGCAACATGGCGTTAAAGAATTTAGCGAAGTAAAATGGCGGAAAGCGTTGATAAATAAAGAAAAACCAGCAATCACAATGGATTGCTGGTTTTCTCTGTTCTGGTGGAGATGGGGGGAGTTGAACCCCCGTCCGAAAGCGCTTTGACAGGAACTTCTCCGGGCGCAGCGGGTTTTTGCGGGACGCTGTGCATCCCCGTTCCCTTCAGGACAGGCAAACCGGCAAGCCTGTCCGTCCGGTAGCTTCATCATGCATGGCACGCGCAAAGCTTAGCGTGCGCACGTTCACCACTTATCGACGCTCCGCTGCCGGGCCGTGGTCCTCCCGGCGGGAACGCTCGCTAATTAAGCAGCGAGAAGAACAGTTTCGTTGTTGTTCTTTAATTTATAAGATGCCCGTTTTATGGCGGTCAGGCGCCGCCGCCCGCTATTCCTGCCTCCACACCCCCGTCGAAACCGGTACATCCCCATGATGTCGGGTGCGTCGGCCGCCCGCACCGCTCTCGCGGTGCAGGCAGGAACACATTCTGAAAGATCAGACGAAACTGTCGATGCTTTGTTTCCTTAGCAGGTCTCCGGCTCCGGATACTCGACGCCAAAGGTCTCGACCGTGACGGTCTTCATCTTCTGCTCGTTGGTGGGCTTGTCGTTGAACATGCTGCGCGGGGTGCGCGCAATGGCATCCACGACGTCCATACCCTCGGTCACCTTGCCGAACGCAGCGTACTGCTTGTCGAGGTGCGGGGCGTCCATGTGCATGATGAAAAACTGGCTGCCGGCGGAGTTCGGATCCATGGCGCGGGCCATGGACAGTACGCCGCGGGTGTGCTTGAGGTCGTTTTTGAAGCCGTTGCTCGTGAACTCGCCCTCGATGCTGTAGCCCGGGCCGCCCATGCCGGTGCCGGTCGGGTCACCGCCCTGGATCATGAAGCCGGGAATGACGCGGTGGAAGATCACGCCGTCATAAAAACCCTTCTTGACGAGACTGATAAAGTTGCGGACGGTGTTCGGGGCGATCTCCGGATAGAGCTCGGCGCGGATGACGCCGCCGTCTTCCATTTCAATGGTGACAATTGGATTGCTCATCAGTAATTTTTCTCCTTTATCGTTCTGTCGATCTCGCGTTTGGCGCTGCGCTGCGCGTCAGCGTCGCGCTTGTCGTAGAGCTTTTTGCCCTTGCACAGGCCGAGCTCCACCTTCACGCGACTGTCTTTGAAATACAGCGACAGCGGCACGAGCGTCAGCCCGTCCTGCTTTGTGCGGGCGTAGAGCTTCGTGATCTCCCGCCGGTGCATGAGCAGGCGCTTCGGCCGGTCGGGGTCGCGGTTGTAGATGCTGCCGTGCTCGTAGGGGCTGATGTGGATGCCGTAGGCAAACAGCTCCCCGTTTTTTACGGTGCAGAACGAATCTTTCAGATTGACCGTGCCCGCGCGGATGGACTTGACCTCGGTGCCGAAGAGCTCCACACCGGCCTCGAACCGCTCAAGCACGAAATAGTCATGCAGGGCCTTGCGGTTGGCCGCGACCTGCTTGACGCCCTTGGCTCTCGGCATGGCGGGGACCTCCTTCGTGCGAAATCGTGGCTATAGTTTAGCACATCCGGTGGCAAATGAAAAGAGCGAAATCAGCAGAAATAACGCTGAAGGGTCGCAACGGCATCGCGGCGGGCGACCACGTCGCCGTGTTCGCCGATGTGTGCGTACAATTCCTCAGTGCACGGCAGCGGCTCGCCGAACTCGAAGAGCGCGTTCGGCAGCGCCTCGTCCTCGGCGCGCACGAACAGCTCCCAGCCGCCGTCTATGTACACCACGTCCGAGTCGAGCCCGGCCGGAAAACAGCCCAGCGCCGCGGTCAGGTCGGCAAACGAGCGGAACCGGAACCGGCGCGGCGGGTCGGAAATGGGTCTGGCGATGAGCAGCACCTCCTTTTCGGCGACGAACAGTTCGATCTTCATACTTGCCCAGGGCGCGAGCCCATGCGTCTCGAGCGCACTGTCGACGGCGGTGCGGATATCGGCCTCGCGCAGTGCGGCCCACTCGGCGCGCGGTATGCGCATGGCCACGGCTCCGGTGTCAGCGGTTTCCACAAGCATGGGAATGGCCTCCCTTGGTGTCGATTTCCGGACAGGCGTCCGGTTAGGTCCAGTATAGCGCCTGCCCGCGTGTTTCGCTACTCAAAATATATGGCAATCGACGCAGGAATATGGTATCATTCCAATTGGAAAAAGGAGTGGATGATTCATGGAACTAATCGAAGAAAAGCTCAGGACCCTCACGACGTATCACGGCGTGATCGTCAACGTCCGGCTCGACGAGGCACGCCTGCCCGACGGAACCATGGCCAAGCGCGAGGTCGTGGAGCATCCGGGCGGCGTGACGGTTCTGCCGCTGGAGCCGGACGGAACGGTCTGGTGCGTGCGGCAGTACCGCTATCCGTTTTCGCGCACGCTGCTCGAGCTGCCGGCCGGCAAGCTCGAGCCGGGCGAGGTACCGGAGCTGGCCGCAGCGCGCGAGCTCTCGGAGGAGACGGGCCTGACCGCGGGCCGGCTGCAGTATCTGGGCGCGAACTTCACCTCGCCCGGCTACTCTGAGGAGGTGCTGCACATCTATCTGGCGCGTGATCTGCACCGCGGCGCGGCGCACCTCGACCCCGGCGAGTTTCTGAACGTGGAGCGGCATCCGCTGGAGAAACTGGTGCAAATGGCGCTTGATGGTGAACTCTGTGACGGGAAAACAACAGTTGCCCTGCTGAAAACGCAGCTTTTGCTCGCGCGCGAGCGCGGCGCGGCGGGGAAAGGCGGGTTGTGATTGCTTTTCCGCGAAAAGCATGCTATAATTCATCGTTAAGTTCCGTTAAAATCGGGCAAGCTACGCACGGAGCGTGATCGCCCGGTCACAGATGCGGAGCTGCACTCTGCTTTCGCAGCATGAGAGGTGTCAAATAGTTTGGATAGATATGTAATACATGGTGGCAGGCCCCTGCACGGAGAGATCGAGATCAGCGGCGCGAAAAATGCGGCCGTGGCGATCATCCCGGCAGCGCTGATGGTCGACGGTGTCTGCCGGATCGAGAACATGCCCCAGATCAGCGACGTGGATATGCTGCTGAAGATCCTGCAGGGGCTGGGCGCGCGGGTGGAATACCTCAGCCCCTCCGCCGTCGAGATCGACTGCACCCAGGTGCGCTTCACCGAGCCGCCGTATGACCTGATGCGCAAGATCCGCGCGTCGTACTACTTCATCGGCTCGATGCTCGGCCGCTTTGGTTCGGCCAAGACGACCATGCCCGGCGGCTGCAATTTCGGCGTCCGGCCGATCGACCAGCACATCAAGGGCATGACCGCGATGGGCGCGAACGTCGAGGTGAAAAGCGGCTTTGTCTATGCCGACACGCCGGACGGCCGCCTGCACGGGGCAAAGGTATATCTGGATAAGGTCTCGGTCGGCGCGACGATGAATATCATCATCGCGGCGACGCTTGCGCGCGGTCGTACCGTGATCGAGAACGCGGCACGCGAGCCGCACATCGTCGACCTTGCCAACTTTCTCAACTCCATGGGCGCCGACATTCGCGGTGCCGGCACGGATTCCATCCGCATTCAGGGCGTCGAGCGCCTGCACGGCGGCACGTACAGCGTCATTCCCGACCAGATCGAGGCGGGCACGTATATGACGGCCTGCGCCGCGGCCGGTGGGGAAGTGCGCCTGGCGAATGTGATCCCGCGCCATCTGGAGTGCATCAGCGCCAAGCTGCGCGAGATGGGCGTCACCGTCGTCGAGGGCGGGGACAGCGTGCTCGTGCGCAGTAACGGCCGCCTGCGCCATACCAACGTCAAGACCCAGCCGTACCCCGGTTTTCCGACGGATATGCAGCCGCAGATCAGCGTCGTGTTGTGTCTGGCTGACGGTACGAGCGTCGTGACCGAGGGCGTGTATGACAATCGCTACAAGTACATTCAGGAGCTCAGCCGCATGGGCGCGGATGCGCAGGTGGACGGCTGCACCGCCATCATCAACGGCGTGGAGGGCCTGCACGGCGCGGAAGTCCGGGCGTGTGACCTGCGCGCCGGCGCCGCCGTGGTCATTGCGGGCCTGTGTGCCGCGGGGGAGACTGTGGTTACGGACATCCGCTTTATCGAACGCGGCTATGAAAACTTCGTCGGCAAGCTGCGCAGCATCGGGGCCGACATCATGCTCGAGCGCGACGGGGCCGAACAGTGCGCGGCAGCCGCGGCCGAATGAACATCGCACTGTTTGCCAGCGGGTCGAGCGGCAATTGCACCCTTGTGTCCGACGGCGAGACACATATTTTGATCGATGCCGGCATCTCCGCGCGGCGCATCCGCGCAGGGCTCGCCGCGCAGGACGCTGCGGTGGCCGATCTCGCGGGCGTGCTCGTGACGCACGAGCACACCGATCATGTCAAGGGTCTGGCCGTCCTGCTGCGCCGGGATCCCGTGGCGGTGTATGCGCTGCCAGTGGTGTGCGCCGCGCTGCGCGCTCTGCTGCCCGAGCGGACGGACTGTCTGCACGAGATCGCGCCGGGAGAGCCGTTTTGCCTCGGTGATGTGCGCGTGACGGCGTTTCCCACGCCACATGACGCGGCCGGGAGCTGCGGCTACCGGCTCGACGGGTCGGCGCGCTTCGGCTTCTGCACCGACCTCGGCACCGTGACGGATGCCGTGCGCGCGGCGCTGTGCGGCGTGGACTGCGCCGTCATCGAGGCCAATCACGACCCGGAGCTGCTGCGCACCGGGCCTTACCCGATCTATCTCAAGCGCCGGATCGCGTCCGATCACGGCCATCTGTCCAATGAAAGCGCCGGGGCGCTGGCAGTGTACCTCGCGGAAAACGGGGCGCAGCAGCTCATCCTCGGCCATCTCAGCCGGGAGAACAACACGCCCCGCGCCGCGCTCGAGACTGTCTCGGCCGCACTCGCGGCGGCAGGCTTTCAGCCCGGCGCACAGCTGGAGCTGTATGCTGCTCCGGCGGAGACGACGCTCGCGCTCACGGCGGGAAAGGCGTGCGTATGCTGTCCATAACCCTCGTCTGCGTCGGAAAGATGCGCGAGACCTATTATATCTCCGCGTTCGCGGAATATGCCAAGCGCCTGGGCGCCTATTGCCGGTTTGAACTGGTGGAGCTGCCGGAGCAGCGTCTTCCGGAGCGCCCGTCGCAAAAAGAAATCCATGCCGCGCTGGAAAAAGAGGCGCAGGCCATCCGCGCGCGCATCCCGAAGGGCGCGGCCGTGGTCGCCATGTGCGTCGAGGGCAGGCGCCTCTCGAGCGAGGCGCTCGCGCAGCAGCTCGCCGGTTACGCTGCGGGCGGCACGTCGAAGGTGTGCTTTCTTGTCGGCGGGTCGTTCGGCCTCGACGAGGGCATCAAGCGCGAGGCGGCGCTGCGGCTGAGCATGTCGCCGATGACGTTCCCGCATCATCTGGCGCGCGTCATGCTCGCCGAGCAGATCTACCGCGCGTGCACGATCAACGCGGGCACGCAGTATCATAAATAAGCAAACTAGGAGTAGGAGAAACAACATGGCGCAAGAGCTGAAAGCAGAGTGGGGCAGGTCGCTTCCCGGCGATTTGCTCAAGCGCTGGCCGCGCGATGCGGACGGCGAACCGGTGCCCCCGGCAATGCTGACCAAGTGCACGGGCGTAGATATGGACGACGTGCTGCTGGTCAATATGCTGGAGGCCTATGGCATCCCCTGCCTGAAAAACTATCCCGGGGACGGTCAGTTTGGCAAGATCATGTTAGGTATGTCTGGTTACGGAGTGGAAATTCTGGTTCCTGAGACGCTGCTTGCCGATGCGCAGGCGCTTCAGGAAGGCTGCGCTGAGGCGCTGACGGAAGGAGACGACAATGCGTAATTACATGGAAGAATACCAGCGCTGGCTCGATAGTCCCGCGCTCTCCAATGCGGAGTGGGAAGAGCTCAACGCCATCCGCGACGACAAAAAAGAGATCGAGAGCCGCTTTTTCGCCCCGCTCGAGTTCGGCACGGCCGGCCTGCGCGGCGAGATGGCGCTCGGCTGCCGCCGCATGAACATTCACGTTATCCGCCACGCCACGCAGGCGTTCGCGGAGGTCATTAAGGCCGAGGGCGAGAGCGCATGCGCGTGCGGCATCGCCATCTGCTTTGACTGCCGCATCAACAGTGAGCGCTTTGCCCACGAGGCGGCGGGTGTCATGGCGGCCAACGGCATCCACGTGCGCATTTTCGACGCCCTGCGTCCGACGCCGGAGCTGTCGTTCGCCGTCAAGCACTACGGCACCACGGCCGGCCTGAACATCACGGCCAGCCACAACCCGAAAGAGTATAACGGCTACAAGGTCTACTGGTCCGACGGGGCGCAGCTCCCGCCGCAGCACGCCGCCGCCATCGCCAAAAACATGGAGCGGCTGGACATCTTCAACGATATCCAGCGCATGGACTTTGACGACGCGGTGCGGCAGGGCCTTGTGGAGTTCATGGGCGCGGAGACGGACGAGGCGTTCTTGTCCAATGTCCTGCGCCAGCCGATCGACCCGGAAGTTGTCCGCCGCGTGGCCGACCGGTTCAAGATCGTCTACACGCCGTTTCACGGCGCGGGCTGGCACCTCGTGCCCGAGGCGCTGCATCGCCTGGGTATGACGCAGGTCATCCCCGTAAAGGAGCAGATGGTGCTCGACGGCACGTTCCCGACCGTCAAGAGCCCGAACCCGGAAAATCCGGAGGGCTTCTACCTAGCCGTCGACCTCGCCAAGGAGGTCGGCAGCGACCTCATCCTCGGCACGGATCCGGACTCCGACCGCGTTGGTGTCATGGTCCGCTGTGCGGACGGGGAGTATCGCACCATCACCGGCAACCAGATGGGCGCGCTGCTGCTCGACTATATCATCACGGCGCGCCGCCGCAAGGGCACGCTGCCGGAAAACGCGGCCGCAATCTCGACGATCGTCACGTCCAAGATGGTGCGCCGCATCTGCGATGTGAACAGCATCCACTTTGACGAGACGTTCACAGGCTTCAAGTTCGTGGCTGAGAAGCTGGCCGAGTACCAGCGCGACGGTTCGTATCAGTACGTGCTTGCCTTCGAGGAGAGCTACGGCTACATGATGGGTGACTATGTCCGCGACAAGGACGCCGTGACCGCCTGCGTGATGATCACGGAGATGGCGGCGTACTACTTCGAGCAGGGCATGACGCTCGCGCAGGCACTCGACGCGCTGTATGAAAAGTACGGTTTCTATGGTGAGCGCACGCTCAACCTCATCATGCCGGGCCTCGACGGTCTGGAGAAGATGCACGCACTCATGGCGCAGCTGCGCCGTGAGCCGCTGCAGGAGATCGCGGGCACGAAGGTCGTGCGTATGCGCGACTATCAGGACGGCTCAGTGTACGTCATGGGCCTTGGCAAGATGGACAAAACGCCCATCTCCGGCTCGAACGTGCTGTACTTTGAGCTGGACGACGGCTGCTCGTTCATCGTCCGCCCGTCCGGCACGGAGCCGAAGATCAAGGTGTACATCCTTGGCGTCGGCGCGACGCGGCCGGAGTGTGACGAGCGCGTGCAGCGCTACGCGCAGTTCGCCGAGACGCTGCGCGGCTGAACCGAAACCACAGGTCCCGGTCCTCCGGCAGATTTCGCCGGAGGGCCGGATTTTTGAGGGATAGCTATGAAAGAGAAACTGAAACAGCTCTTCGGCCTCTTCGGCGCTTTCGCCGTCGTCGGCGTGACGACGTTCGGCGGCGGCTATGCCATGCTGCCCGCGCTGCAGCGCGAGGTCGTGGAAAAGCGCCGCTGGGCCACGGAGGAAGAGGTCATGGACTGGTACGCCATCGGCCAGTGCACGCCGGGCGTCATCGCGGTCAACACCGCCACGTTCGTCGGGCAGAAGCAGGCGGGCATCTGGGGCGGCATCTTTGCTACGCTGGGCGTCGTGTTCCCGTCGCTCGTGATCATTATGATCATCGCTGCTTTTATCCAGAACTTCGCGCACCTGCCTGCCGTGCAGAACGCGTTCGCCGGCATCCGCGTGTGCGTGTGCGTGCTGATCCTCAACGCCGTCGTGAAGCTGTGGAAAAAATCCGTCGTGGACTGGAAGACGTTTCTGATCTTTCTGCTCGTGCTCGCGGGCAGCGTGTTTCTGAATGTCTCGCCGGTGCTGTATGTGCTCGTGGCCGCGCTTGCCGGCATCGTCATCAAAGAATTGGAGGCGCATAAGGTATGATCTATCTGCGCCTGTTCTGGGAGTTTTTCAAGACCGGCCTGTTTTCCGTCGGCGGCGGTCTTGCCACGCTCCCGTTTATTTATGACATGTCCGACCACACGGGCTGGTTTACTTATCAGCAGATCGCGGACATGGTTGCGGTGTCGGAGTCTACGCCCGGCCCCATCGGCGTAAACACGGCAACGTATGTGGGCTACCTCACGGGCGGCATTCCCGGCGCGCTCATCGCGACGCTCGGCATCGTCACCCCGGCGGTCATCTGCATCCTCATCATCGCCTCATGCCTGAAAAAGTTCCGGGAAAACCGATTTGTCGACCATGCTTTTTACGGGCTGCGCCCGGCCTCCGCGGGGCTGATCGCGGCGGCGGGCTTTTCCGTCGTGCGCATCTCGCTGCTGCAGGAGAGCGCCTTTCAGACCGGCGGCCGGTTCACGGATCTGTTTTTCTGGAAGGGTTTGCTGCTCGCAGCCGGCATCTGGGTGCTGACGAATGTCGTCAGGCCGACGAAAAAGCTGCACCCGATCGTGTACATCGCGGCGTCCGCCGTTGTCGGCATCGTGTTTTCGTTCGCCGGTGCGTGAGCTCAAAGCAGGTTCGCCAAAACCCACATACACAGCGCGGAGATCGCTCCGTGCAGCAGGCGCCCGACCGTGTGTCGGGCGCTTTTGATGTCTGTCCCGGCGATGACTGCCGCCGTCTGGCAGTGCACGGACACGCCGCCCCAGCCAATGAGAAAGGCCGCGAGGGCGAGGTTCCCCGGCGTCGGTGTCAGGCCCTGCATCGCGCCGATGCCGGTGCCGAGCTCGAGCGCGCCCGTGCACAGCGCGCGGGCAAAGTGCAGCTCCAGCCCCAGCCGTGCGGCGAGCGTGCCCACCAGCGCCGGCAGCAGGCCGGAGGCGTCGAAGATCCCGGTCACGACGCTGAACGTGACCACGAAGCCGCTGACCGTCAACACCGCGCGCACGGCGCTGCGCACGGCCTCCGGCAGCGCCTGCGAGAGCGACACGGCCGCGATCTGCGCGCGCTCCTCCGGCGGAAACCCGCCGCTGCGCGGGGCGAAAAGCATGCCGACAAGGATGGCGGACAGCACGTGCACGCCGTAGAGCAGCAGCCCATAGCCCGCACTGTGAAACACGCCCACGCCCGCCGCGCCGACGAGAAACGCCGGGCCGGAATTATTGCAGAACGCGAGCGCGCGTTCGGCCTGCTCGCGCGTGAGCGCGCCGCTGCGCCGCAGCCGGGCCACGGCGTCCGCGCCGAGCGGGTACCCGCCCGTCACGCCCAGCAGCAGTGCCGACGCGCCCGTGCCGCCGATGCCGAAGAGCCGCTGCGTCACGGGGGAGAGCCACCTGCCGAGGATGCCCGGCAGCCCGAGCTGCTGCAGCAGCGACGAGAGAATGAAAAACGGCAGCAGCGACGGCACGATCATCTGTGCGCAGAGGTTCAGCCCCGCGCGCGCACTCTCGAGCGCCGCCTGCGAGCACAGCAGCAGCGCGCCGAGCGCCGTCAGCGTCGCAGCGAGCGCGATGTAATTGCCCCGTTTGCCTTCCACCGACATCCCTCCCGGAAATACATTCTCGTGCATTTGTATGCCTGTCCCGGCCTAAACTTGCCTGCGGGCGCATAAAATGGCTTGCAGCGAAGGGGGTGAGCCGGTGAAGCGGCTGTCAGATATTCCGCTCGAGATCGCGGAGCGGCTGGACCTGCCGGCGGAATCCGTGGCCGGCGTGCCGAAGCTGACCGTGACCGGCCGGCGCCGCGCGCTGGTGGAAAACCACTGCGGTCTGCTCGAATACAGCCATGAGTGCATCGTGGTCGACGGCGGGCGGGTGCGCGTGTGCATCCGCGGCACGAACCTGCAGCTCGTGGCCATGGACAGCATGGCGCTGCTGATCTCCGGCACGATCGCGTGTGCCGAGTTTGCGTGAGGTGATGGGTTTGACGCGGTGGATCCTGGCCCTTTGCGGCTATGTGCGGCTGGAGGTGTGCGGCGTGCACCCGGAACGTGTGCTCAATGCGTGCGCAGCGGCGGGCATCGCCTGCACGGCGTCCGAGCCGGTGGGCGCCTATACGCTGCGCATCACGGTGCGTGCGCGCTGCGCGGATACGGTGACGGTACTGGCACGCCGCTGTCAGTGCGAGGTGAAAATGCTCTACCGCCGCGGCCTGCCGCAGCTGCTGCGGCGCGCGGCGCGCTACCGGGGCGCGTGCGCGGGGCTGCTGGTGACGGTGCTGGCGGTGCTGACATCGTCGCTGTTCATCTGGCGCATTGATGTGACCGGCAACGAGACGCTCACGACCGGGCAGATCCTGCGCTGTCTGGACGAATGCGGCGTGCGCCCGGGCACGTACTGGCCCGCATTGTCGAATGATCTCGTGCGCAACGATATGATCCTGTGCCTGCCCGAACTGCGTTGGCTCACCGTGAACGTACACGGCAGCCGCGCCGAGGTGATCGTGCGCGAAAAGGAGTCTCTGCCGGACATCACGCCGGATGACACGCCCGTGAGCATTTACGCCGCCGCGACCGGGGTCATCCTGAGCATGGATGTCTACGCGGGGGAGGCGCGCGTCGCGCCCGGCGCGGCGGTCGAGCCGGGCGATGTGCTCGTGTCCGGCGTGGTCACGGATCTCGGCGGCGGGGTGCGCCCGGTGTGTGCCCGCGCCGATATCCGCGCGCGCACGCGGCAGGTGCTGACGGGGCAGATCGCCCTGACGGAAACCGAAAAACAGCCTGCGCATGGAGAGCGGACGCGCTGGGCGCTGCGCGTGGGGAAAAAGCGGATCAATTTTTATCAAAACAGTGGAATTTCTGACACGGAATGTGATAAAATCATTCATGAATATCCTTTTGCGATCCGGGGCGTGTTCACGCTGCCGTTTTCGCTGGTGCGCGAGCGCGTGCAGCCGTATCGGACGGCGGACGCGCTGGTTTCGGAGAACGCGGCGCGCGCATCGCTCGAGCAGGCGCTGCTGCAGCAGCTGCGCGAGACGATCGGCGACGATGGCGCGATCATTTCCTATGAAACGGCGGCGGAGGCCGCCGGCGGTGTGCTGACCGTGACGCTCACGGCCGAGTGCGAGCAGGAGATCGGCCGCGCGCAGGCGAGCCCGGACGCGGAATTTTTACAGCTTCGGCCGCCGGCCGGGGAAGGGACTACAGCAGATGATTGAAAAAACCATAGAAGTTGACAGAATGGAGGACGTCATCAGCGTGTTCGGGTCGTTTGACCAGAACCTGCGGATGATCGAGACCGAATACAATGTGCGCGTGACTGACCGTGACGAGCAGATCCATATCACCGGCGAGGCGGAGAATGTGCTCTATGCCGAAAAGGCCATCGCCGGCCTGCTGTCGCTGGCGGCCAAGGGCGAGGAGATCGGCGAGCAGAACGTGCGCTACATCTTCCGCCTCGTGCGCGAGGGCCGGGAGCAGAAGATCCAGGAGCTTGCGGGCGACGTGGTGTGCATCACGGCCAAGGGCAAGCCCATCAAGGCAAAGACGCTCGGCCAGCGCGCGTATCTGGATGCCATCGAGCAAAACACGATCACGCTCGGCGTCGGCCCTGCCGGCACCGGCAAGACATACCTCGCCGTGGCGGAGGCGGTCGCGGCGTTTCGCGCCGAGCGTGTCAACCGCATCATCCTCACGCGTCCGGCGGTCGAGGCGGGCGAGCGGCTGGGCTTTCTGCCCGGCGACCTGCAAAACAAGGTCGACCCCTACCTGCGCCCGCTGTACGACGCGCTCTTTGAGATGCTCGGCGCAGACGCCTACGCGAAATATCTTGAGCGCGGCAACATTGAGGTCGCGCCGCTGGCGTACATGCGCGGCCGCACGCTCGACGACAGCTTCATCATCCTCGACGAGGCGCAGAACACCTCCTGCGAGCAGATGAAGATGTTCCTGACGCGCATTGGCTTCGGCTCGCACGTCGTCATCACCGGTGACGTGACGCAGATCGACCTGCCGTCGGACAAGCCGTCCGGCCTCAAGGAGGCCATCCGCATCCTCGACGGCATTGACGATATTGCCATCTGCCGCCTGACGGGCGCGGACGTCGTGCGCCACGCGCTCGTGCAGAAGATCATCGCCGCCTACGAGCAGGACGACAAACAAAGAGAAAAACGCGCCGCGGCCGCAGCCAAAAAGCCCGCCGCGCGCAAGATGACTGTGAGGAAAAAAGCATGACACAGGTGAAGATCACCATCATCCGCACGCGCCGCGGCCTGGGATTTCCGGACACGCAGCGCTACGTTAAGCGCGCGGCCGCCGCTGCGCTGAAGGCCGAGGGTGTGACCGTCCCGTGCGAGCTCGACGTGACGCTCACGGACGATGCCGTCATCCACACCATCAACCGCGAGCAGCGTGGCGTCGACCGCGCGACGGACGTGTTGTCTTTTCCCATGAACGAGCTCACGCCCGGCGTATTCGACCCCGATGCCTGCGAGTGGGACTATGAGACCGACCGCGCCATGCTCGGCGACATGGTCATCTCTATGGAGCGCTGTGCCGAGCAGGCCGAGACCTATGGCCACAGCTTCGCGCACGAGGTCAGCTATCTGACCGTACACTCCGTGCTGCACCTGCTCGGCTACGACCATGTGGACGAGGGCGAGGACAAGCGCCGCATGCGCGCGCGCGAAAAAGAGATCATGTGTCTGCTGGACGTATAAGGAGAAACGAATGATTACCAAAACCGCTATGATCACCATCTGCGGACGGCCGAACGTCGGCAAGTCCACACTTACCAACGCCCTCGTGGGCGAGAAGATAGCCATCGTCTCGAACAAGCCCCAGACGACGCGCAACCGCATCAGCGCCGTCGTCAACCGCGGCGACACGCAGCTGATCCTGATGGACACGCCGGGCTTTCACAAGCCGCGCAACCGCCTGGGCGACTATATGGTGCAGGTCGTGCGCGAGAGCGTGGCGGACGTGGACGGCGTGATGCTCGTCATCGAGCCCATCGCCTCCATCGGCGAACAGGAGCACGCGCTCATCGAGCGCATCCGCACGTCCAACGCCCCGGCCATGCTCGTCATCAATAAGATCGACACGGTCGAAAAGCCGGAGCTGCTGGCCGTCATCGCCACCTATTCCGAGGCGCTGCCGTGGCGCGCGATCGTGCCGGTGTCGGCCCAGAACGGCGATGGGCTCGAGGAGCTCTTCGATGAGCTTGCGCAGCTTGCTGTGCCGGGGCCGCAGCTGTTCCCGGACGAAATGATCTCCGACATGCCGGAGAAGCAGATCTGCGCCGAGCTCGTGCGCGAAAAGCTGCTGCTGTGCCTCGACAAGGAGATCCCGCACGGCACGGCCGTCGAGGTCACGAAATTTTCCGAGCGTGATAACGGCATCATCGACATGGACGTGACCATTTATTGCGAAAAAGAGAGCCACAAGGGTATCATCATCGGCAAGCGCGGCGCCATGCTCAAAAAGATCGGCGAGCTTGCGCGGCAGGACATCGAGCGCTTCATGGGCACGAAGGTGTATCTGCAGACGTGGGTCAAGGTCAAGGAAAACTGGCGCGACTCGGCCGCGCAGCTGCGCAATTTTGGCTTTACCGACCAGTGACCCATTATTACCAGCCATAAATCCACCCCGCTGTGCAGACACTATGCCCAGCGAGGTGGTTCATTGTGAAAGACGATGTTTTCTGGCAGCTGTTCGCGGACACGGGTGATCTGCTCGGCTACCTTTATTACCGCGCCGCGCGCAACGCGCTGGCGCAGACGACCGATGAGTCTGCGGCGGATGAGACGGTCCGCCGCCCGGCCTGATGAGGTACATACGATGTTTCTTACGACCCGCGGGCTCGTCCTGCGCGAGGTGCGCTACAAAGAGTCGGACAAGATCCTCACCGTGCTCACGCAGCACGAGGGGAAGGTGACCGTCCGCGCGCGCGGCGCGCTGCGCAAGGGCAGCCGCATCACGGCGGCGACGCAGCTGCTGACGTATTCGGACATGACGATCTTTGAAAACCGCGGCCGCCGCACGCTCAATGAGGCGTCCACGGTCGAGGAGTTTCTCGGCCTGCGCGCCGATCTCGGCGCGTTCGCGCTCGGGAGCTATTTTGCCGAGCTGCTCGAGACCGTCTCCGCCGAGGAATACCCAGATCCGCCGGTGCTGCAGCTCGGGCTCAACAGCCTGTATGCGCTCAGCCATGCGCTCTGCCCGCCGGAGCAGATCAAGGCTGTGTTTGAGCTGCGGCTCATGTGTCTCGCGGGCTACGAGCCGGACCTGTCCTGCTGCGCGCAGTGCGGCACAGCGGCCCCGGCCGAGCCGTGGTTTTCCCCGCGCGGCGGCGCGGTGTACTGCGCGCAGTGTCGGGTCGCAAGCTCTTCGGCCGTCGCGCCGCTGCTGCCTGAGACACTGGCCGCCATGCGGCATGTCGTGAACGCAGACCCCAAGAAAATTTTTTCTTTCTCACTCGGTGACGCGGGCCGCAGACAGCTTGCGCACGTGTGCGAGGATTATATGGCGACGCAGCTCGAGCGGGGCTTTGCGTCGCTGGACTACTGGAAGAAAGTGAAGGACTGATATGAAGCATATTCTCATGATCGCCACCGGCGGCACGATTGCGTCCAAGGAGACGGCCGACGGGCTAACGCCGCAGCTCACCTCCGAGGAGCTCCTTGCCGAGGTGCCGGAGCTCGAGCAGCTGTGCCGGATCGATACCGTGCAGCTCATGAACCGCGACAGCACGAACATCAACAGCCGTGATTGGCTGCGAATGGCGGCCGGCGTGCGCGAACACTACGACGCTTACGACGGCTTTGTCCTCACGCACGGCACGGACACGATGGCCTACACGGCGGCGGCCCTGTCGTACCTGATTCAAAATAACGCCAAGCCCGTTGTCATCACCGGCTCGCAGAAGTCGATCTTCAATCAGGACACCGACGCGCGCGAGAACCTGCGCGATGCCTTTCTCTATGCCTGCGATGACGGCGCCTGCGGTGTGCACATCGTCTTTGACCACAAGGTCATCCTCGGTACCCGCGCGCGCAAAATGCGCACGAAGAGCTACAATGCCTTTTCGAGCATCGACTACCCCGAGACGGCCATCCTGCGCGGCCGGCAGATCGTGTATTACATCCCGGAGCGTGTCACCGGCACGCCGGAGTTTTACGACCGGCTCGACTCCGGCGTGTTCGTGCTCAAGCTCATCCCCGGCATCGACGCCGGCATTTTCGACTACCTCAAGGCCCATTACCGCGCGCTCGTGATCGAGAGCTTCGGTGTCGGCGGCCTGCCGTGCTACGGTGACGAGAGCTTTTATCACGCCGTACGCGATTGGGTGCAGTCCGGCCGCGTCATCGTCATGACGACGCAGGTGCCGCACGAGGGCAGCGACATGGAAGTGTATCAGGTCGGCCACCGTGCCAAGCGCGAGCTGGGCCTCATTGAGGCCTACAGCATGACGAGCGAGGCCGTGGTCACAAAGCTCATGTGGATCCTCGGCCAGACGGACGATTATGCGCAGATCTGCTGCATGTTCCAGACGCCGGTGCAGAAGGATCAGATCTACTGAGGAGGAAGTGCCATGGATTTTCAGGCAGAATACCGCAGCAAGCTGCGCACGCCCGCTGAGGCGGTGCGCGCGGTGAAAAACGGCGATTGGGTGGACTATACGTCCGCACTCGGCTTCCCGCCGCTGCTCGATGCGGCGCTCGCCGCCCGCCGCGACGAGCTGCACGATGTGAAGGTGCGCGGCAACCTCTGCACCGGCCCGGTGCAGATCGTGGAGTGTGACCCGGAGCAGGCGCATTTTCTCTACCACACCTGGCACTGCTCGGCGTATGAGCGCAGGCTCTGCGACCGCGGCCTGTGCTACTATACGCCGATGATCTTTCGCAACCTCGCGTGGTATTATCGCGAATTTCTGACGGTCAACGTTGCCATGGTGTCCGTCGCGCCGATGGACCGGCATGGGTACTTTAACCTCTCGGCCGCGACCGGCGTGTCCCGCGCTATTCTCGAGCGGGCGGACATCGTCATTCTCGAGGTCAATGAGCACCTGCCGCGTCTGCGCGGCGGGTTCGACGAGGTCATCCACATTTCCGATGTGGATATGGTCGTCGAGGGGGCGCACGCGCCGTTTGCCGACCTGCCCGCGCACCCGGCGACGGCGGAGGACACCACCATCGCGAATCTTCTCCTGCCGCACATCTGCGACGGGGCGACCGTCCAGCTCGGCATCGGCGGCATGCCCACTGCGCTTGGAAAGCTGCTGGCGCAGTCCGGCCTGCGCGACCTCGGCATGCACACGGAGCTGTGCTCGGACGCTTATCTCGATCTGTACGAGGCCGGCGTGCTCACGAACCGCCGCTGCACGCTCCACTGCGGGCAGGGCATGCTCGGTATCGCGCTCGGGTCGAAGCGGCTGTATGACTGGCTGGACGACAACCCCGGCGTCATCGCGGCGCCACTGTCGTATGTCAACGCGCCGGAGGTCATCGCGCAGCTCGACAACATGGTGTCCATCAACAGCTGCATCGCGGCCGACCTCTACGGGCAGGTCGCCTCGGAGAGCTCCGGCCTGCGCCAGATCAGCGGCACGGGCGGCCAGCTCGATTTTCTCACGGGTGCGGCCATGGCCCGCGGCGGCAAAGCGTTCATCTGCATGACGTCCACGTTCACGGACAAGCAGGGCACGCGCCGCTCGCGCATTCTGCCGCACTTCGGCGGCGACATCGTCACATCTCCGCGCGCGCAGGCGTATTACCTCGCGACGGAGTACGGCGTGGTCAACCTCGCCGGGCGCAGCACGTGGGAGCGCGCCGAGGCGCTTGTGTCCATTGCGCACCCGGACTTTCGCGAGCAGCTTATTCAGGCCGCTGATGTGCAGAAGATCTGGCGCCGGAGCGCCCGGCGCTAAGCGCGCGCTAAAAATGCAGCGCTGCGTGCAGATTTTGCTTGTTTTTCCACGCGCCATCGCGTATAATTAAAAAAGATAAGGGAGTAATTGGCGCGAATCTTCGCGCGGCCCAGCCAACAACCGATCCCTGGGATCTGGCCCGGTCTGAAATGATGAGACTTATCTGCCGAGAGGCAGATAAGTCTTTTTTTCATTTCCGGGAAAACTATATCGGACACCTGAAGGAGGACGAAACCGTGGACTATTACCGGCAGCCGCCATCGGACACCCTGCACGCACTCGACAGCACGCCCGACGGTCTCATACCGACGGAAGCTGCTGCACGCCTTGTACGCGACGGGCGCAACGTGCTCACCGAACCGCCGAAGCCATCGCTCGTGAAGCGCTTTTTCCAGCAGCTGGCCGACCCCATGATCCTCGTGCTGCTTGCGGCGGCGCTGATCTCGGCCATCACGAGCGCATATGCGCACGAGAGCTTTGCCGATGTGATCATCATTCTCATCGTCGTCATCATCAACGCGGTGCTCGGAGTGTACCAGGAGAGCAAGGCCGAGCAGGCCATTGCCGCCCTGAAGGAACTGAGCGCCGCGCACAGCCGTGTCCTGCGCGGCGGGAAGCTCGTCACCGTCCCCAGCGAGGAACTGGTCGTGGGCGATGTGCTCGTGCTCGAGGCGGGCGATGCCGTGCCGACCGACGCGCGCGTGATCGAGAGCGCGAGCCTGCGCGCCGAGGAGGCTGCCCTGACCGGCGAGAGCGTGCCGGTGGCAAAATCGCCGGATGTGCTCACGGCTGCCGGCGACATCGGCCTCGGTGACCGCAGCAATATGCTCTACCTCGGCAGCAGCATCGTCTACGGCCGCGGCCGCGCCGTCGTCACGGCGACCGGCATGCAGACGGAGATGGGCCACATCGCCGACGCGCTCACACAGACGCAGGAGAACAAAACGCCTCTGCAGCTGCGCCTGACGCAGCTGAGCCGCATCCTCACGTGGCTCGTGCTCGGCATTTGCGCGGTCGTGTTCGCGGTCGGCGTGCTGCGCGCCGGAACCATCAACGGCCGCGTCGTGCTCGACACGTTCCTGATCGCCGTCAGCCTCGCGGTCGCGGCCATTCCAGAGGGGCTGGCCGCGGTCGTGACGATCGTACTGTCCATCGGCGTGACGAACATGAGCCGCCGCAGCGCGGTCATTCGCCGGCTCACGGCCGTGGAGACGCTCGGCTGCGCACAGGTCATCTGCTCGGATAAGACCGGCACGCTCACGCAAAACCGCATGACCGTGACGGAATCCGAAGGTGACGACACGCACCTGCTCGCTACGGCTATGGCCCTGTGCGTTGACGCGGTGCACGACCCGGAAACGGACACCGTGACCGGCGAGCCGACCGAGGCCGCGCTCGTGCGCTGGGCGGTCACGCAGGGGCTGTCGCCGAGTGTGCTGTGCGCGCAGTATCCGCGCGTGGCCGAGGCGCCGTTTGACAGTGAGCGCAAGATGATGAGTACCCTGCACGCGGACGGTAGCTCCGTCGTGCAGTACACCAAGGGCGCGCTCGACGTGCTGCTGCCGCTGTGCGACCGGATCTGGATCGACGGCCGCGCCGAGCCCATGACGGATGCGCACCGCGCCGAGATCGCGGCGCGCAATCACGATATGACAGGCAAGGCTCTGCGCGTGCTGGCGGCGGCCATGCGCACGTATGACGCGCTGCCGGATGACACGTCCCCTGCGGTGCTTGAGCAGCACCTGTGCTTCCTCGGCCTTACGGGCATGATCGACCCGGTGCGCCCCGAGGTCGTGGATGCCATCCGTGCCTGCCGCAGCGCCGGCATCCGGCCCATCATGATTACCGGCGACCATGTGGACACTGCCACCGCGATCGCCAAAGAACTTGGCCTGCTCGGGCCCGGCGACGAGGCCGTCACCGGCACGGAGCTCAGCGCCATGGACGACACTACGTTTTCCCGCCGCCTGCAGCATATCAGTGTCTATGCCCGCGTCCAGCCCGAACACAAGACCCGCATCGTCAAGGCTTGGCGCGATGCCGGCTTCGTCACCGCCATGACCGGCGACGGCGTCAACGACGCGCCGAGCATCCGCGCGGCGGACATCGGCATCGGCATGGGTATCACCGGCACGGACGTGACAAAAAACGTGGCCGACATGGTGCTTGCCGACGATAACTTCGCCACCATCGTCGGCGCGGTCGAAGAGGGCCGCCGCATTTACGACAACATCCAGCGCGCGATCAAGTTCCTGCTTGGGTCAAACATGAGCGAGGTGCTGAGCATTTTCATCGCGACGATGCTTGGCTTCACGATTCTCGAGCCGGTGCACCTGCTGTGGATCAATCTCCTGACCGACTGCTTCCCGGCGCTTGCACTCGGCATGGAGCGTGCGGAGCCGGATGTCATGTCCCGCCCGCCGCGCAGCGCGCGCGCGAGCATTTTTGCCCACGGTGTCGGCTTCGACTGCGTGTATCAGGGCGCCGTGTGTACGATCCTGACCCTGGCGGCGTTTTTCATCGGCCACCACATGGAGTACGGCGTCTGGACGCTCACAAATTCGCCCGACGGCACGACAATGGCATTTCTGACCCTGAGCATGGCGGAAATTTTCCACAGCTTCAATATGCGCGCGCACCGGGCGAGCATCTTCACGCTCCGCACATCTAACTGGGCGCTCGTTGGCGCGGCCGCGGCGAGTCTTGCGCTCACGACACTGTGCATTTATGTGCCGTTTCTGGCCGATGCGTTTGATTTCACGGCCATCTCCGCCGCCGAGTACGCCGTAGCCATGGGGCTTGCGGTTTTGGTCATTCCTGTCGTCGAACTGGTCAAATGTGTGCAGCGCGCGGTGGAAAAGCGCGCTGCGCATGCATGATTTCCGGCGCGCTGGCGCACACTAACCCCGATTCCAACGAGAGGAGATGGGTGCTGTGCGCCAGGCGCTGCCGGTTCCCCAGCGCGTGATGGCCGTCGTGCTGTCGGTGCTGTTCGTGTTCTGCCCGTTCGCGGCCTATGCCGCCGGGGAGGAGGATGCCGCAGCCGATCCCGTGCTGCTGCCGATCATCATGTATCACGAGGTGAAGCCCAACAAATCCGGCAAGGACGCCATCCAGCCGTGGGAGTTTGAGGCAGACCTCAAATGGTTGGCCGACAACGGCTACACGACGATCGTCATGGCTGACCTCATCGCCTACGTGCGCGATGGTACGCCGCTGCCGGAAAAGCCCATTATCCTTAGCTTCGACGACGGATACTATAATAATTATGTCTATGTCCTGCCGCTGCTGCAG
This sequence comes from Bacteroidaceae bacterium, assembly GCA_963627135.1. Classification (GTDB taxonomy): domain Bacteria; phylum Bacillota; class Clostridia; order Oscillospirales; family Oscillospiraceae; genus CAG-103. The sequence goes on from CAVFZY010000002.1 coordinate 24,708, forward strand.
CAGTATTCGGCGCGGATCGTCCTCTCGCTCCTGGGGCGCAACACGGACGATTTCACCGAGTGGCCGAGCAAGAGCATCGACTATGCGCACGTCACGTGGGACCAACTCAACGAAATGCTCGACACCGGCCTCGTCGAGGTGCAGAACCACTCGTATAACCTGCACGCCTACACGTCGGAGCGGCACGGCTGTATGCAGAACCAGGGCGAGTCGGACGCGGCCTACGCGGAGCTGCTCCGCGCGGACTTGCAGCGGCTGCAGGATGAACTCGCGGAGCACACCGGCCGTACGCCGGACACCTTTGCCTATCCCTACGGCAAGTACGGCGATCAGACGGACAAAGTGCTGCGCGACATGGGCTTTCAGGCGACGCTGACGTGCGACTGGGGCGTGAACCACATCACGCGCGACCCGGCCTGCCTCTACCGGCTTGGGCGCATCTGCCGGTCGCACAATCAGTCGCTGCAGTCCGTGCTCCAGCGCGCGATGAAGGCAACGGCGTGAGCAAACGCCCAATAAAAAACCGCCTGCTCAGCATGGGTGCTCATAAGACAGTAATCCTAAAAATTACGATTATGGCATCTGTCAGGCAGGATTGGCAACGAAATAACGGGTATCTGGTGAAAGCCGGATGCCCGTTATTTTTTGCCGTCACGAAAAGCAATAGTTTTATGCACAGCTTTCAGGTATAATTGCCTTAAATCAATCCTTTTATTATAAAGTAGTAGTTTATAGCCCCTCTTCAATGGCTTGTGCTACACTGTAAGGGATTTCATGCATTTCAGGCTTGACTTTTAATAGTTAGTCTCTCGTGATCTATTTTGATGAACATAGCCGCATCATTGAAGTGCAGGTCCACAACACCGAGTTCAAAAAGCGACTGACGGCGTTTGCGGAAAAGCACCCGCAATGCTGCCGCCAGACTGACGATGACGAGTAAGGCGGGCTGACCTTTGAAATTGAGAAAGGGCGGTTGAGCTTTCGGCTGACCGCGTCATATAGCGAGGAACGGCGCAGGACGGCGAGTAAACGGGCAAAGCAAAACGGCGTTCATAGTCGGAAAAGAACTATAATGAGATAAGCGCCAAAATAGTTAGGTAATCAAAGAGGGCGGCGATATGATGCTCCAATTTCACTTTAAACCGGATGCGTATATTGTCCATGCTGCTTCGTGCGCTTGCCATACTGAATTGCAAATTTGGGGCAATGGTGCAGGCAGCGAAGACACATGACGCATTCATCTTTGCCCCAGGCCGGCTTTTCCTCCCGAATCTCGATGGCAGAAATGGGGCAATTCCGTGCGCATAGTCCGCAACCGATGCAGGTATTCTCTACTTTGAAGTGTCTTGTCTTGCGCATGGAATCATATCCCACTCCATTAAACGCTTTTGCAAGAAGCAGGGGTGTTTTACGTTCCATAAAATCACCACAGGCACAATTTTGTATTGCACCGATAATGCGGTCGATTTGCCGCTCTGCGGCTTCATTGATGCGCTGCACCTTGCTTTCGTCGCTCAAGTCGAATATGGGTGTCCAAGTGTCCGGCATTTTCACGCTGAATTTCGCAGAGACGGAAAGACCATTGGCGTTCAGAATATCCTCGGCAAATCTCCCGGTCTGTCCCGGCGTCGTGCCGTAGGTCGCGGCGAACCAGAGATAATCCGGCTTTGTATGCAGCGTCAGCTTTTGCAGAAACTCCCGAACAATGATTGGCAAGCCCCATGCATAGGTCGGGCTGACGATCCCCACCGTTTTGTCCGTTTCATCAAAGGAGAAGTTCACGCTTTTACAGCAGTCAGTAATAGAAATGGTTTTATCGCCCGTTGCAGCGGCAATGCGGTCAGCGACATACTTGCTGTTTCCTGTTGCGGAAAAATAGAAAATCATGTTCTCATCTCCTTAACCTA
>CAVFZY010000003.1:0-16760 GCA_963627135.1 Bacteroidaceae bacterium
CGGACGGGGCGGATAAATCCCAAGTTCTTGCCGTCTATGAGTCGCTGAAAAAATAAACATGAAAATGTCGGAAGAAATTTTGAAATTCTTCCGACATTTTTTATTTCCCGGTCGTTATATATACAGAAGCGTAAAAAACGGCGGCGCAGCGTACGAGCGCTGCCGAACGCTTCCACAACAATAACCTTCAAAGGAGCTAACCTACTATGAAAATCAAAAAAATCGCACTGATCCTGCTATCCCTCGTTATGGCATTGGGCATCGTAGCCTGCGGCAAAGCAACAGATAACAAAAAAACGGATGACAACGGCAAGGGAAACACCACCGTTACCGCCACGCCTGCCGAGATCGAACAGAAGATTGCCGATGCGATCGGCAAGGACAACTACCTCTGCGATACCGAAATCGAGAAAGATTGGCTGCAGAACAGCTTCGGCCTTGACCTTTCTAAGATAGACAGCTATGTTGCCAAGCAAAATTCCGTTTCCAGTGTTAACCTGGATACAGTCATTGTTCTGAAAACCAAGGATGGTTATGCTGATAAGGCGGTTGAAATTTTGAACACAAGCTTCGCACAAACCGTCGATTACATCCGCCAATATCCGTTTGGCAAAGCCAAGGTACTGAACGCCCGTCTCTATCAGAACGGCAACTATGTCATATATGTGCTTGCCGGGGCCGGCTATGACGGAGAGGATACGGAGGCCGAAGCAAAGTTGGCAACCTCCGAGTATGCCAAAATCGACGAGGCCATTAAAAGCGTGTTCGGCACGCTGCCGAAAAATTCGGCTGTTGTTCCTGAGGATGACGGAAGTGCAGGCGGTTTGATCACTTCTGACGATGACGGCGATATCCCTATGCTCGGAGGAAACTAAAAAATGGTGTTCTCCAGTCTGACATTTTTACTGTGGTTTTTGCCATGCGTGCTACTAGTGTATTTCCTCGTTCCCAAGAAAGCAAAAAATGCAATTCTCTTTGCGTTCAGCCTGCTGTTTTATGCGTGGGGCGAACCGATATATGTCGGGCTGATGATCTTCTCCACCGTCCTCGACTACTGCTGCGGTCGGGCGGTGGAGAGGTATCGGGGAACACCGAAGGCAAAGATTGGGCTTCTTGTTTCCGTGATCGTAAATTTAAGCCTGCTGTGTCTGTTTAAGTACACCGATTTCCTCCTCGGCACAGTAAACGGCATTTTCGGGTGCAATATCCCGCTTCTGAATTTACCTTTGCCTATCGGTATTTCCTTTTATACCTTCCAAACGATGAGCTACACGATAGATGTCTATCGGGGCGATGCCAAAGTACAGAATAACATCATCTCCTTCGGGGCGTATGTATCCCTGTTTCCGCAGCTCATTGCCGGACCTATCGTGCGCTATCAGACCATTGCCGACCAAATTGACGAGCGCACCCACTCCTTTGACAAATTCGGTGAAGGTGTCAAGCGCTTTGTCTGCGGACTTGGGAAAAAAGTTCTGCTTGCCAATAATATAGGGCTTCTGTGGAACACCATTTCCGGCAGCGGAGAATTGTCCGTCGTTTCGGCGTGGCTTGGGATCGTCGCATTCGCCTTTCAGATCTATTTTGACTTTTCCGGCTACTCGGATATGGCCATCGGCCTCGGCAAGATGTTCGGCTTCGACTTCCTCGAAAACTTCGACCATCCCTATTGCTCTAAGAGCGTCACGGAATTCTGGCGGCGCTGGCATATTTCTATGGGAACTTGGTTTAGGGACTATGTGTATATCCCCTTGGGCGGCAATCGAAAAGGACTTGCCATTCAGCTTCGGAACATTGCTATCGTGTGGCTGCTCACCGGCTTCTGGCACGGAGCAAGCTGGAACTATGTGCTGTGGGGCGTGTACTTCGGCCTGGTGCTGATACTCGAAAAATTCTTCCTGCTGGATAAGCTGAAAAAGGCCCCTGCGTTTGTCGGACATATTTATGCGCTGCTGTGTGTCACTGTCGGTTGGGTGCTGTTCGCCTTTGAAGATTTCGGAGCGGGCTTTGCCTATCTGAAAACAATGTTCGGCGGAGCGGCGTTCTGTAATTCTACGGCACTCTATCAGCTCCTGTCCTATCTGCCACTACTCATTTTGTGTGCTGTTGCTGCAACGCCCATCGGTGCAAAGCTCTATCACAAGCTGAATGAGAAATGCAGCACAGGACTGATGGCAACCGCCGATGTGACCGGTATTGTAGCGGTTGTAGGACTCGCAGTGACATATCTGATCAGCGGATCGTATAACCCGTTTTTGTATTTTCGCTTTTAAGGAGGAATGCCGAAATGCGCAATAAAATCATTACTTCTGTATTTTGCCTGCTTTTGATTGTCGGCGTTCTCTCCGGTTTTCTTGTGCCGGACAAATATTATTCCGAAAGCGAGAAAAGGACGCTGACACAGAAAAATGCGATCTCCATCACCGATTTTCCCAGCGGTAAAATGGGAACGGAAATTGAAAAGTACCTTGCGGATCAGTTTCCTTTAAGAGATGGTTGGATCACCGTCAAGACACTTACCGAGCGGCTCAGCGGCAAAACCGAAATCTCCGATGTTTATTTCGGCAAGGACGGCTATCTGATCGACGCCTTCACCGGCTATAATCAAAAGCAATTTTCGACCAACATCAATGCCCTTGCGAAATTATCGGAATCGCTGAAAACTGCCAATATTCCTATGCAAGTAATGCTCGTACCAACGGCGGCACAGATCCTTTCCGACAAGCTGCCTGCCTATGCACCGAACCTTGACCAAAAGGCGCTGTTGGACTTCGCCAATGCGCAGGGATTGGACACCGTGAATGTGTTCGATATCCTATCGGAACATAAGGACGAGTACATCTACTACAAGACCGACCATCATTTTACGAGCCTTGGTGCCTACTACTGCTATGCTGTGTGGATGCAGGCACAGGGAAAAACAGCTCAGCCGCTTTCCGCTTGGCAGAGCCAAGAGCTGTGCAATAATTTCCGTGGTACTACCTATAACAAGGTCAACTATCCCTTTGCCCCTTATGATACCATCACCGCTTACTACAAAACGCTGACGCATACCGTGGGCTATAACGGCGGCAATTATGTGACGGACAGCATTTACGAGCGGAAATATCTCAGCGGAAAAGACCAGTATGCTACATTTCTGAATTCCAACCAGTCCACTACTGTCGTTTCCGGTTCCGGCGAGGGCAAGCTGCTGATTCTGAAAGATTCCTACGCCAACTGCTTTTCGCAGTTTGTGATCGACGACTACGCCGAAACCCATTTGATCGACCTGCGCTTCTATAAGGACTCTGTAACGGACTACATCGAGGAAAACGGCATCACGCAGGTGTTGGTGCTTTACAACATCCCCAATTTTGCACAGGATACTGCAATCACTAAAACTGTGAGGTGAGCGAATATATTTTAGGAAAACCTTGTTTGGTTTCTCGTCAACAGAAGTTATAGAGTATATCTCAAGGCTTGAAAAACAGCTATATGAAAGAAAAGAAGCCGTTCAAAAGTTGGAACATACGGTTCAAATGTTGGAATTTGAAAATGCGGAGTTGGAGCAAAAGCTCCGCATTGCGAATGAAATCTCTCAATATAGAGCACAGGGACAGGTTTCAAATTAGAAACCCGTCCCTGTTCTTTTGCAGTTATGCGTAGATAATATCAGTATTCACAATCTCCATAGCCCTATTTCGGATGTTACTCATCCTGCCGACCCACTCCATAGGATCGTCGGCTTTCAGTGCCTCCGTGACGCCTTCCGCCTCGGCTATCTGTTTTACCAGCCAAGAAAACATTTCCTCTGCCTGCTGGTCAATGTTAGCAAGATAACTATTCAGCTTGCCACTGGTGAGCAGAGAGGTATACAGCGCCTTGCGGTGGGTTTTGAGATAGCGTCGGTGCCGCTGCCCCCAGATACCGATGTGTACCTCAGTTTCCTCCGGCAGTTTCAGGCAGGGAAGATAGTAGTCCCCTTGCAGCTCATACCAGAGTCCGTTTTTCTCGTTGTAGATGTACTTCTCCATTTTGTAATCCTCCAATATGATTGTTTTTTACCTACAATCCAACCATTCCGGCTGATTACAAAAGCCGAAGGAGGCACTTCCTTACGAAGTGCCTCCCACCGGCGGTCTTTTTTCATGTATGGATTGGAATTACAGGTACTTCGTATTGAGCGCGCGGGCGGCGTTGAGCACGCACAGAACCATGACGCCGACGTCGGCGAAGATGGCGACCCACATGTTCGCAATGCCGAGCGCACCGAGCACGAGGCAGACGGCCTTGACGGTCAGCGCAAAGACGATGTTCTGCCAGACGAGGCGCATGGTCTTGCGCGAGATGCGCATGGCCAGTGAGAGCTTGCGCGGATCGTCGTCCATGAGCACGATGTCAGCCGCCTCGATGGCCGCATCCGAGCCGATGCCGCCCATGGCGGCGCCGAGATCGGCGCGCGCGAGCACCGGCGCGTCGTTGATGCCGTCGCCGACGAAGGCGAGGTATTTCCCGGGTGCGCCCTCGCCGAGCAGCCGCTCGACCTGCGTGACCTTATCCTCCGGCAGCAGCTCGCTGTGCACCTCCGCGATGCGCAGCTCCTCCCCGACGGCATCGGCCGCGCTCTTGCGGTCGCCGGTGAGCATAACGACGCGCACGCCGTCCGCCCGCAGGCGGGCCACCGCCTCACACGAGCCGGCCTTCGGCTCGTCGGAGATGACGATATAGCCGAGATACGCGCCGTCAGCCGCGACGTGGATGACCGTGCCGGTCTCATTGACCGCAGGCACCGTCAGCCCGAGGGTATCCATCAGCTTCGTGTTGCCGGCGGCAACGGCCCGGCCGCCGACCTGCGCGGTCACACCGTGACCGGCAAGCTCCTTGGCGTCCGTCGTGACCAGGTCAGCCGGCAGCTCCCCGGCTGCGCGGCGCAGGCTCTGGCTGACCGGATGGTCGGAGAATTGCTCCGCCGCCGCCGCGAGCTGCAGCAGCGCCTGCTCGGACAGCTCCGGCTGCGCGGGATGCACCGCCGTGACGGCGAACGTGCCACGCGTGAGCGTGCCGGTCTTGTCAAAGACGACACGGTCGGTCTTGGCCAGCATCTCCAGATAGCTGGAGCCCTTGATGAGGATGCCGCGGGCGGACGCACCCCCGATGCCACCGAAGAACGACAGCGGGATCGAGATCACGAGCGCGCACGGGCAGCTGATGACCAGGAACGTCAGCGCGCGGTAGATCCACTCGCCCCAGTCGGCCGGGATGCCCATGATGAGCCGCACGACCGGCGGCAGGATCGCCAGCGCGAGCGCCGCGCCGCACACGGACGGCGTGTAGACGCGAGCAAACTTCGTGATAAAGCGCTCGGTGTGTGCCTTCTTGAGCGAGGAATTTTCCACGAGCTCGAGGATGCGCGCGACCGTAGACTCGGCATACACCTTCTCCACGCGCAGGCGTAGCACACCCGACAGGTTGACGCTGCCGCTGACGACGGCGCTGCCCTCCGTAACGTCCACGGGGGCGCTCTCGCCGGTCAGGGCGCTCATATTCAGCGCCGACGTGCCCGTGAGCACAGTGCCGTCGAGCGGGACGCGCTCGCCGGGCTTGACGACGATCGTATCGCCGACCGCAACCTGCTCGGGCTTCAAGCGTGCGACGCCGCCCGCCGTCTCGACATTGGCGTAGTCCGGGCGGATGTCCATCAGGTCGCCGATGTTTTTGCGGCTGCGGCCGACGGCATAGCTCTCAAACAGCTCGCCGATCTGGTAAAACAGCATGACGGACACGGCCTCGGGATAGTCCCCAAGCACCATCGCGCCAATGGTGGCCACGGCCATGAGCAGGTTCTCGTCGAACGGCTGGCGGTTATAAATGCCTTTGCAGGCATCGACGAGCGTCTCGCCGCCGACGAGCAGATACGGGATGAGGTACAGTACGAGCTTGAGCCAGCCCGTGACCGGCACAAAGTGCAGCCCAATGAGCAGCACGGCCGCTGCTGCTATGAGCAGCAGCGACCTTTTCTGTTCGCGCGTCATGGGATTCAGTCCTCGAAGCGGAAGTCCGGCTCGACCTTGAGCGCGGTCTTGAGGATCTCCGCCTTGGCCTCGGCTTCGTCCACGCCGGGGGCATATTCTACCAGCATTTTCTGCGCCATGTAGCTCACGGTGACTTCCTTGACACACTTGAGCTTTGCCACGTGCCGCTCGATGGTCGCCGCACAGTTGGCGCAGTCTACTTCGATCTTATAGGTCTTTTCCATGATGATGTACGCTCCTTCATCTGTCATTGAATGTTATTTGAAAAGATGGCCGGGCCATCATTTTTCCAGCACATGCTCCATGCCGAGAGCCAGCACGGACCGGACGTGGTCGTCGTCCAGGGAATAAAACACGGTCTTGCCCTCCCGCCGGAAACGGACGAGGTTCGACGCTTTCAAAATGCGCAGCTGGTGGCTGACCGCCGACTGCGTCAGATTCAGCAGCCGCGCAATGTCGCACACGCACAGTTCACTCTCAAAGAGCACATAGAGGATCTTGATGCGCGTCGAATCGCCAAAGACGCGAAACAGCTCCGACAGGTCGTAGAGCGTCTCGTCGTCCGGCAGGGCCGCGAGCACCTGCGCCACCGCGTCCTCGTGCACGTTGAGATATTCGCACGCCGGTGCACTGTCGGGTTTCGGTTCTGCCATGGGATCTCCTCACTTTCGTGTGAACATATGAATGATTGTTCATGTGTTTATATAATCACTTCTCTCCCCGTTTGTCAAGAGCATATTTGCATTTTCTCAAAAAGAATTCCCGGATGTACACACATCCGGGAATGGGTCTCAGTTTTCTTCGGTTTTTGAACTGCGGAAGGCAAAAAAGCGCTGGCCTAGGTAGTTCAGGCCGGTAAAGAGCACCATGCCGACAAGCATAGCCACATTGTCGCGCGTGCTCACCGCAGCGCCGGAAAGCAGATACAAACACAGCGGTTTTGCGATGCCGTAGGCGATCAGGTAGCACACGGCGATGTTCGCCGCGAAGCGCACGGCCTGCCCCGCGCCGCGCTCCCGGCTCTGAAACGTAAAGTGCTTGTTGAGGAAAAAGCTCAAAATGCTCGTGAGCACGTAGTTTGCCGCCGAGGACACCCAGTAGGAGCAGCCGGCAAGGTTATACAGTCCAAACATGATGCCCATGCCGACGAGCGTGTTGACCACGCCGACGAGCAGGAACTTCCACAGCTTCGCGTCAAAGAGCGTGCGCAGGCGCTTCAAAGCTCCGCCTCCCGGTCATCGAGCTCCGTCTCGATGCGGTAGCGCGGGCGTGCCTTCGTCTCGAGATAGATCTTGCCGATGTACTCCCCCACCACGCCGATGGCCAGCAGCTGCAGCCCGCCGATGGCCCAGATGGACACGGCGAGACTCGACCACCCGGCAACGGTGTGGCCGGTGAAATAGCGCACGAGAAAATAGATGAGCATGGCGATGCTGACAAGGAACATCACGATGCCGATGCGCGTGATGAGCCGCAGCGGCGAGACCGTCAGCGACGACACGCCCTCCCACGCGAACGAAAGCATCTTGCGCAGCGGGTACTTGCTTTTTCCCGCAAAGCGCCTGCCGCGCTCGTAATACACGACCGCACTCGGGTAGCCCACGAGCGGCACGAGCCCGCGTAGGAACAGATTGACCTCTTGATACTCCGCGAGCGCATCGAGCGCGCGGCGGCTCATGAGCCGGTAGTCGGCATGGTTATACACCACGTCCGCGCCGAGTGCGCGCAGTAGACGGTAATACCCCTGCGCGGTGGCGCGCTTGAAGGCAGAGTCCTGCTTCCGGCTCGCGCGCACGCCGTAGACGACGTCATTGCCGTCCTGAAAGGCCGCGAGCATAGCGTCGATGGCGTCAATGTCGTCCTGCAGATCGGCGTCCATGGAGATGACGCAGTCGGCGTGGTCGCGCAGCGTCATCAGGCCGCACAGCAGCGCGTTCTGGTGGCCGCGGTTGCGGGACAGACGGATGCCGGAAAAGACCGCATCGCGCGCGTGCAGGCCGGAAATGAGCTGCCAGGTGGCGTCCTTCGAGCCGTCGTCGATAAAGCAGATGCGGCTCATGGGGCTGATCGTCCCGGCGGCGCGCAGGGCGGTGAATTTCTCCCGCAGGCGGCGCGCCGTCTCCGGCAGGACTGCCTCCTCGTTATAACAGGGGATCGCAAGATAGAGCGTCACGGACATGGCCGCGCCTCCCTTCCAAAAATCACAGTTCAGTCGATCGTGCCGCCGCCGAGCACCGTGTCCCCGTCGTAGAAAACGACGGCCTGACCGCGCGTGATGGCGCGCTGCGGGGTGGCAAACGACACATGTACCGTGTCCGGCCCAGTGGCCGTGACGGTACACGGCTGCTCCGGTTGCCGGTAGCGGATGCGAGCCGTCACGCGCAGCGGCACGCCCGGCACATCGCCGGAGATCCAGTTGCAGCCGCTCGCGTCCAGCTCGGTCGAAAACAGGTCGTCATTGCGGCCGAGCACGACCTCGTTGTTCGGCACGTCGATGCTGCAGACGTACAGCGGCGCCTCGGCCGCGATGCCGAGCCCGCGGCGCTGGCCGATCGTGTAGTGGATGATGCCGCAGTGCGTGCCGAGCACCTTGCCCTGCGTGTCCACAAAGCGGCCGGGCTCGCTGTGCGCACCCGTTAGCCGCTCGACCGCGGCGGCATAGTCGCCGTCCGGCACGAAGCAGATGTCCTGACTGTCGTGCTTGTGCGCGTTACAAAAGCCGTGCGCCTCGGCGATTTCACGCGCCTCGGTCTTGTGCAGGCCGCCGAGCGGAAAGCACGTGTGCGCGAGCTGCTCCTGCGTGAGCCAGGCGAGCACGTAGCTCTGATCTTTGGATGTGTCCACGGCCTTTTTGAGCGTGTAGCGCCCGTCCGGCAGCTGCTCGATGCGGGCGTAGTGCCCGGTCGCCAGCACCTCACACCCGAGCGCGCGGGCACGCGTCTCGAGCAGGCCGAATTTCAGATACCGGTTGCAGTCCAGACAGGGATTCGGCGTCGCGCCGCGCTGATAGGCCGCGGCAAAGCGCGCCATGACCTGCTCACGGAACGCATCCTTATAATTAAAGACATAGTACGGCATGCCCAGCGCATAGGCCACGCGGCGGGCATCCTCCACATCGTCGAGCGCGCAGCAGGTGTGGCCGCGCGGCACGCCGGCGTCCTCGTTTTCATACAGCTTCATGGTCACGCCCATACAGTCGTAACCCGCCTGCTGCATCAGGTATGCCGTCACGCTCGAATCCACGCCGCCGCTCATGGCGATCATTGCCTGCTGGTGGCCGTTGCTTTCCGTCTGCATCTGTGCACCTCGTTTTCCTCGGTATTCTCTTTAGATTATACCGCGCAGCCCCGGCTTGTCAACGCAAAACACCCCGTCTGCACGCGGCAGACGGGGGAAGGCAGGGCAAAACCGTCAGGACTGCGGATCATTCGGGAGATCGGTGAACGAGCCCTCATAAATGCGCGGGCCGCCCTGTACGCCGACAAGCCGGTTATAATAATTTGCGTTCGTGATGGCGCGGTACGGGTCGAGCCAGATGGACGCGGGCGCAAACAGGGCGCTCAGCAGCATCCAGCCGAGAAAGCTCAGGTCCAGGACAAAGAGTTCCCACTTATGGCCGCGCATGAGCTGGCCGCTCTCACGCAGGCACTGCCAGGCGGACTTCTCCGGGTGGTCGAGCAGCAGGTACAGCGCCTGCCGGTAGCGGTAGGCCGCGATCATGCCCGGAACGACTAGCAGCAGGCTCCACAGGAACACAAGCAGCCTCTGCAAAACTGCCAGCCACAGCACGCGGAAGAAGATGCCGAACCCGTCAAAGAGATTGCCGATCTCGGCCTTTTCGTCCCGGCTGACGTGCAGCGAGAAGATCACGAAGCCGACGCTGACCATATAGCTCATGATCTCCAGCGCAACGACGAGCGCGACCGCAACACCGGACACACTGTAGTGCTCAAAGAAGCTGATGTATGCCTGCTCGACGGCCTCGGTGCCGAACTGTGCGGCGTTCGTCAGCGCCGTGGTCAGGCGGTCGGCACCCATCAGGTACGACGAGAGCGTCGAGATGAGCAGGCCGAGGGCAAAGATGATCAGCGCCGCGAGGATCGGGCTCGGGCGATAGCCGGCAGCGCGCCGGCGGGCGTCTGCTTTGAGCGCAGCACGGTTCAAATCCATTTTGATCACAACTCCGTTCCCGGCACGGCCGGGTTTCATTTTTTATCAGTATAGTATACCAGATGCCGCCGGGTTTGAACACCCGGGGCGGGAAAAATTCACGCTTTCGACACACGTTGCGATTTTTTCGGAAAGTTGCGGAAAATAAGCTTGACAATCCGCGCGTGAAATGCTATATTAAACAAGCTTTGAACGACAAAGCCTATGCGCGAGTGGTGGAATTGGCAGACTCGCTAGATTCAGGTTCTAGTGTCCACTCCGGACGTGCGGGTTCAAGTCCCGCCTCGCGCACCAAACCAATATAATCCGAACCTATTTCCAATCGGTGATGGGTTCGGATTATTGCTTTTCTTTGACCGCTACGAAACCACCCATTTCCGCAACGGGGTGAAGCGCAAGCCGACCTCCAAGCCGAGAGGCCCCCGGAAGAAGAAACAGGCCCCATAAACGCAAAAAGGGCGGGCGCAGCCGTTTACACGGTGCGTCCGCCCTTTTCGTCATTTCTTCGTTTCGGCCTCCTGCCTCTCCGCTTCCCTTTGCTTCTTCCATTCAGCAAATTCCCGCTGGCCCTCCTCGCTCTCATAGAAAGTGAGGATGTCCGGCATGATACAGCGGGCTATCGCCTCAATCTGGTGCTGTGGAATATCGGAGTTGTTAATGAGTTTTTTTCTTCTGCCCAAATGTACCTCCGTGTTTCTAAAAAATCAATTATCGCTGGTAATCTTTGGAGCACAGTCGATCCCGATGCAGTTTTTTCAATGCTTGCCGGATTTCTGGAGGGATACCGTCTATGAACTGCCGTAGCTGTTCGTTTTCCTGCTTGAGCTTCGCAGCTTCTAGCTGTTTTTTGATGCGGAATCTTTTCTAAATGGCAAACTTCGTATGATGTCCTTATATCATTATCGTACACAAGTAGAAAATGAACATGGCCGCAAAGATAAATATGAGGGTACGCAAAAGCTTTGGCAAGGACAAAATACAACATTAACAATCAACGGTCAAACGATAGAGGGGCTATTATCTGTTTCTTTACGAATGGATAGCTATGAGAACAAGACGAAAATCTGTTGTTGCACAACCTTGTGTCACAACGGGAATACCATCAACGGACTTGATGCTCTTTCTCAATTCTCTCTCCCCTACTGCGTGATTTTTTCTGACCCCAACAAATTTATAGACAAATTCAAAAGTGCTGCAAAAGGAATGGACTATGCGTTTGGAAAGGTATCGTTTTATAATCCTAAAACCTATAATGGTGATGTACACGCCTTTATGAAACCAGAGTCGTACGCATGGCAAAATGAATATAGGCTAACTTTACAATCAGATGCCGAAGATCCATTTTTGCTGAATATAGGTGATCTACATGATATTGCAACTCTATTTGAAACAGAAATTCTCATCAAGGAACTGTCAAAGATCGAGAATTAAATAAGAAAAGGTGGCAACCGCTTATTTTGCGGTTGCCACCTTTTCTATTGCTCGTATAATTTCTTCTGTCAACTCAACATATGGCTCCGAAAAACGGCTAAGTGCTGTTTGCACAGGATCGGACAATTGTGCAGAGGATGCTTTCCCCAGCAGGATATAATCAGCAGACAAGTCAAACCGATTGCAAATTTTGAACAGTGTTTCAGCTGACATTCCCTTTTTCCCATTTTCGATTTCAGCAAGGAATTGAGGCGATATGCCGACTTGCTCCGCAAACTGTTCTCGTGTCATTTCCAATTGTGAGCGAACCCGCCGCAGCCGCTTACCGACTTGCTCTAAAGATAATTCCTTCACCGCCTCACCTCCAACAATTGTATTATAGCTATTGCTTTCAGCGTATTAAATAAGCTATAATATAGTTGTTGCTGCTGTTAGCGTAACCAGAAGTTGCAAAAAAATAAGCACGCAACTTATGAGTGCAAAGATGTCAAAGAGAATTAATGGTTTGCAACCTTGAAAAGCACTATAATATTTGTCGAAGGGAGGAAGGAATATGACCTTTTCAGAGAAATTGTTGCTGCTTAGGCGGCAAAAGGGAATGTCACAGGAGCAACTTGCAGAAATGCTCGATGTATCCCGGCAATCGGTTTCAAAATGGGAAGCACAGCAAACACTGCCGGAGCCAAGTAAAATCATCCTTATAAGCGAGATATTCGGGGTGTCTATCGATCAATTGCTTAAAGATGATTTATCTGTTGTCGATCAGAGTACAACAACGATAGATCCAGAGGTTGTTGATACTGCTCCAGCAGCGGTGAAATTGGATGTTATGTTCTGTACGAAATGTGGAAAGGAAAACCGGGCGGATAGTGCATTCTGCGGTTACTGTGGAAACCCATTTACCTCTTTTGTAGCAGACAAGCCAGAAACGGGGGAACTCACAAAAACGGATATGGACCTGGCTTACTACAAAACCAATCTGCAAATGCAGCAACAAGCCTTGCAGATGCAACAGCAGGAATTAGAGGAAGCACGAAAACAAACGAAGCAGCAGCGTCAACAGCTCCGGCTTCAGCGCAAACAGTACGATGAGATGATGAAATGCCCTCGTTGTGGATCAACTTCATTGTCCGGCAACAAAAAGGGATATGGTGTCGGAAAAGGCGTTGTAGGTGCCGCCATTTTTGGGCCGCTGGGTCTGGTGGCAGGAAATATCGGATCCGGCAAAGTCATGGTTACTTGTATGAAATGTGGATACAAATTCAAACGATAGAGGATGGAGGGAATAAAATGAAATATTGCTATAAATGTGGAAATCCCATGGAGGACGATATGCTATTCTGCCAGAAATGTGGAACGAAGGCAGTTGAACAATCTGCTCCCAATGATTTAGCTCGCCCATATGCGAAAGGGCATGCATATTCTGAGCAAAGATATGCGCAAGGCGTAGAAGTAAACAAATGCAATCAGCCGCAACAGGCGCAAGCCCCTGTCAATACTTTGCGGAAAAGCATGAAAATCTGGATGATTGTATGCATCGTGTTTGCTGGACTATATGTGCTTATCGGCGCTATGGTCGGGGAAGCGGGTATGGCTGTTGGTATGGGAGGGTTCTTTGCTATTCTTGCGGCTATGTTCTTTGTACTTGCCAAGTCGCCAAAAGGCAATCCATATATTCTGAATCGACAGTCTGGATTGAAAAAGAAAATATTTGTACTGATTTGTGTCGTTATAGCCTTTGTGGTTGTCGGTATCGGCGCAAACACAAGCAGCACGACTTCGCAAAATGGTGAAGAGCAGTATTCCTCACAGCCAGCCATGGATAACAAGCAAAACAGCGAGACTTCGCAGGATAGTAATGCAAACACAGCTATTACCCTGACCGATGTTCAGAATTGGTATGAAGAACAAATCCCCGTTGTCAGCCAATCCCTTATGAACTATGCAAAATCTGTTGATGGTTTGACTTTGCTGAATGTTGATAGCAGCAAGTTCAGATTTGGTGAGGACAACGGTTGGTATGATTGCCACTACACCTTCAGTTTTACTTGTAAAGTCAACGGCTCTACATACAACGGCGAGGCAAGAGCGTTTATGAAATATCAAGATGACACCGTGAACTGGTTTCATTTTGAGATTTTCTCTGACACGGGAGCGCAGTCGTTGGTTGAGCACTATGACGATTCCTATGATCAGATTATAGAGGATTATTATAAAGAACTCGAATCTCTATACCAATAAGCAAAGGGGGGATGGAGAATGAAGTACTGCGTAAAATGTGGAAATCCAATGGATGATGCAATGCAATTCTGTCAGAAATGCGGCGCAAAATGTGTTATATCTACTGATGAAGCAAATTATCCTCCGCAGCAAGATCAAGATAATTATGCGGAGTATTGGGGACTTCGCTATAAAGATGCAGAAAGCGGAAACGAAATCGAATTAACGCCCGATGGTGTCCATATATTTCACAGCAAGGGAATGAAACAGTTTCGCTTTGATAAAACAATCCCCTATTCTGAAATTATTGAAGTCAATGCTCCTTTGTTTGAGATCATATTATATCTTCCAGCAGACAGCCTGCGTTCTGGTATCGACAAAGCGCCTGTAAATGCCGTCATGTGCCATGAGCTGCTCGTGCGTTCCGAGCTGCGCGATGCGCCCCTTGTCCACGACCACGATCTGATCCGCGTGCCGCACGGTTTTCAGGCGATGGGCGATCATGATGATCGTTTTTTCCTTTGTGAGTGCTTCCACTGCATCGACCAGTTCTTTTTCGTTCTCGGGGTCTACATTGGCGGTCGCCTCGTCGAGAATGATAATAGGCGCGTCCTTCATAATGGCACGGGCAATGGATATGCGCTGCTTCTCGCCACCCGATAGGCTTGCGCCGCCCTCGCCGATAACGGTATCGTAGCCGTCGGGGAGTTTCATGATAAAGTCATGGCAGCAGGCCTTTTTTGCCGCCTGGACGACTTCTTTGTGTGTTGCGTCCTGACGGCCAAACTTGATGTTGTTTTCGATCGTATCCGCGAAAAGATAGACTGACTGAAACACAAATGCGAAATTTTCCATCAGGCTGTCCATGCTGTAATCCTTCACATCCACGCCGTCCAGCGTGATCTCACCGGAGTCGACGTCCCAGAACCTTGCGATCAGGCTGCAGAGAGTGGACTTGCCGCCGCCGGAGGGCCCGACGATGGCCGTGGTGGTTTTCTGCGGGATAGACAGCGAAATATCGTCGATGATCTTTCTCTTGTCGTAGGAGAAGGAAACGTGCTTCAACTCAATATCGCGGTTTTCGGGTTCGATATCCCTGCCGTCGATATCCATCGTGTCCAGCGACAGAATGACATTTGCCTTATCCACGCAGACGCTGACGGTGTGCAGCAGCGAGGAATAGCTGCCAGCGCTTTCAAGGCTTGCGTACAGCATGAAGGCGGCAATGCTCATACCGATGGCATAGACTGCGCTCATTGTGCCGCTTATGAAGAAATATGCGCTGCAAGCGACGATGACGGTGCCGGTGATTTTGGTGACTGCCGTCTGGAAGAAGTGATAAGGTATAAAGGTGAGTTCCATCTTCGTGTTGACCTCGGCACAGGCATTGTTTGCGTCGTTGAGCTTCTTTGCCTGCGCGCCGAGGAGGTTATAGGACTTCACCTCCGCAATGCCCTGAATGTACTCCATGATCTGGTTGACGAGCTCCGTGTCACAAGCAACCTTATTCTCGGAAATGCTCTTGCCTGCCTTCTGCATCCTGGAGTTTATCAGAAAGAAAACAAACACGCCGGCGGCGGAAATCAATCCTATCCGCCAGTCAAAGCAGAGTATCATAAGCACGATCATGGAGGTCTCCAATATTCCCTGAGTCGTCAGCATAACCACGCGGGTCGCAACGTCGCCGAGGGCCTCCATGGTATTGGTCGTGACCGAGGATATCTCGCCGATGCTGTTGGCGTTAAAATAGCCCATGGGCAGATATCGCAGATGCTCTGCGATCTTGATCCTCGCAAAGGCGGCGGCATTGTATCCGCCCTCCGTCTGAAGCACCGTTGAAAATCTCTTGCACAGCACACCGACCACAACGGCGGCGGCCATGATGAGCAGAGAACCCCGGATATACCTCCCCATTGCCTCTCCGCTCATAAGCCCTATCAGGATATACATGACGGCGGGTATCTTCATTGCCGAAGCAAGCGCTTCTATAAGCCCTATCACCATGGACAGCTTGAATTTATTGCCGTTCTCCCTTCCGCAGAAGCGGAAGAACTTTGCTAGTACCTCAAACATTTTCCTCAGCCTCCTTTACGGTGTCCTTTGCGGAAATATGCGCCTGCCACATTTCACGATAAAGCGGGCAGGATGAGAGAAGCTGCTCATGCGTTCCGCAGTTTTCGATTCGCCCGTCATTGACCACAAAGATGCAGTCGCTGTCTTTCACGGTGGAGAGTCTGTGCGCAATGACGATGAGCGTCTTTCCCGCGACGAGCCTTGCAATCGAGCTTTGCAGGATTGCCTCGTTTTCGGGGTCTGTGTAGGCAGTCGCCTCGTCAAGGATAACGATGGGCGCGTTCTTGAGCATGGCACGCGCAATGGATATCCTCTGCCGCTCGCCGCCCGAGAGATGCCCTCCCGCGCCGCCGACGACGGTGTCAAAGCCGTTTTCCAACTGCATGATAAATTCGTAGCAGCCGCTTTTCTTAGTGACCTCAATGACTTCCTCATCTGTGGCATCGGGTTTACCGTGACGGATGTTTTCCATGACAGTTTCGTTGAAAAGATAGTTATCCTGCGCAACATAGGCGATCTTACGGTTATATTCCTCCAAAGACAGCTGCCGGATATCAGTGCTGCCGATTTTGATGTTGCCGGATGACACATCCCAGAAGGAGGCGATGAGCTTTGCAATGGTCGATTTGCCGCTTCCTGACGGCCCGACGATGGCATTCACGCTGCCGGACGGCAGCTCCATATCGACACCGTGCAGGACCTCCTTGTCGTGATAGGCAAAGCGCACGTTTTCGAGCACGACGGAATTGTCCGTCGGAGCAGCGGCGCTCTCCTGCGGGCGATCAAGTTCCGGCTGGCCGAGTATATCGGCTACCTCGCCGACGATCACGTCTATCTTGCCAAGGTCATCCG
>CAVFZY010000004.1:0-35258 GCA_963627135.1 Bacteroidaceae bacterium
GCAACAAGATCACCAATGCTGCCGGACGGCGCGTATGGGGCTTTTTCGGTATTGAGGCGATTGCAAAGCCCAATATAAACGGGTTTTCTGATGTCTCAGAGCGTACGTACGTACCGGAGGAATGGCGATGAATTTTCTTGCCGTCGTATCGTGTACGTATGTACGCAGCGTTTCTCCCCAAACACCGCCATATAGGAGAAGCGCTGACCAGCAGAGCCTATATTTTCGGGCATAAATCAAGCCAAGTGGAATCCGCAAATTATTTGCCTGATGGCAGAAGTGGTTTCACGGAATCGCGCTTCTCGGAACAGCAAAGCAGATGCGCGGAAACGTGGGAAATCGTACGGTTTAGAGCAAAGTCACACGGAGCAGAAAAGTCGATAGGTGTCACCTGTGAACAGGACATCATAACGGCAATTCTGAGCAGATTTGAGTGCAACGGAACTATTCACGATACAGCGAAGCGGATGCGCCGGATGGCGTGCTGGCTTCGCTTTTTCATCATCTGAATTTTGGAGGGAATTTGAATATGAGTATTGGTATGCCGGATATGTAAAATCCGGACAGCTAATCTTTTGCTGTCCGAATCTCGCACTGTAGGATATTGCATTCTCTGTTGATGTTTGAACAAGAAAAGCGGACTTTCTGTAAATCGCCTCTTGCAATGCACCAGATGTTGTGATATAGTAACTTCATTATGTTAGATGATTTTCCCTACCATGAAAGGATGAATACCATGACTACTTTGGAACTGATTCTGACGATTATCCAGCTGATTTCCGGTCTAGCCGTGACCGTAATCGTGCTGATGCAGTCCGGCAAGAGCGCCGGCCTGTCGGGTGCCATTGCCGGCGGTGCGGAAACGTTCCTTTCCAAGGGCAAAGCCAAGACGCTCGATGCCAAGCTCGCAAAAGCGACGAAGTGGTTCGGCCTCGTCTTTGTCATTTTGACGCTGGTGCTGACCGTCCTGATGCATAAGGGCGCGTAATTTCCGGCACAGCTGCAGAAAAGCGCATCCCCCGGCATTTCCGGGGGATGCGCTTTTTCCTGTTTGCTTCAGTCCGGGTACTCTGCGCGGCTGCCGCCGATGAGCTTCGGACGTGTGCGGGCAGCATTGACCGGCGCCTCCCCGATCGTCTTGACCGACAGGCGCAGCGGCACGGCCACGTGCTTGAGGTGCATGCCGATCATGGTGTTGCCGATATCAAGACCGGCGTCGGCCTTCACAAATTCGACCGCGACCGGGTCGTTCATTGCCTCATAGACCGCTGTTGCGAATGAGCCGCCGGCCTTCGGCCGCGGGCGGACGCAGACGATCTCGTACCCAAACCGCTCCGCATCGGCGCGCTCCATGATCAGGGCACGGTTGAGGTGCTCGCAGCACTGCGCCTCCAGGCAGAGGCCGCGCGCTTTCAGGACCGGCAGGATCTCATCGACCACGGCTTTTGCCGCCTCGGGGGTCGAGCCCTTGCCGATCTTCTGCCCCATGATCTCGCTCGAGGAGCAGCCGATTACGACCTGCTGGCCGGGCTTGAGCGCGGCAACATCCAGCAGTTCGAGCAGGGCCGCGCGGGCGGATTTACGAATCTCTTCATACATAAATGGTCATCTCCAGACAGTTATTAAAAATTCTTATTTTCATTGTAGCACGGCGCAGTGCATTTGACAATCCTCAGCGAGGCGTGTATCATGAGCGTTGACCAAATCATAACAGGAGGATTGCTGTTTTGAAACGCTTTTTTGCTTGTCTTCTCGCTGTGGCGCTGCTTACCTGCTCCGGCTGCGGCATCAAATCCGAAATACCGTCGACCAATAACGCAGCAGAAAAAACGGAAGCCTATTACGCCCTGTTGACCGGTGAGCCGCTGAGCACCAAGCCGGAAAACACCCGGCCGTTTGCCGTCATGATCAACAACATCGTCTACGCGCAGCCGCAGGTCGGCATCAGCAACGCGGACATCATCTACGAGATCCCGGCCGAGGGCGGCATCACGCGCATGATGGCGATCTTCAGCCACCTGTATGACGTCGAGTCTGTTGGCAGCATCCGCAGTCTGCGCCCGTATTACCTGAGCGTCGCCCTGTCGTATGACGCCATTGTCATCCACGCCGGCGGCAGCGAGCAGGCCTACAGCGATGTTACAACCTACAACGCCGACCATCTCGACGGCGTGCGTGATGGCAACACCAGTTCCATGTTCTACCGCGACGCCAGCCGCGGCCAGCACGGCTCGGAGCACACGCTGTTCTTCCACGGGGCAAATGTGGAGGCGCTCGTGAATCAATATAAGTTCCGCACCGAGCATGAGAGCAGCTACAAGACCGGCCTGAACTTCGCCGACAATGCTGTCCAGCAGTGCACCGGCGGCGCGGCCGCGAACGTGCAGGTGACGTTCAACACATCCAAGAGCACGTCCTTCACCTACCATACCGACAGCGGCAAATATACGGCCGTACAGTATAAGGACGACTATAAGGACGGTGCAACCGGCGAAGCGGTTCCGTTTTCCAATCTGCTCATCCTCTCGGCAGATATGAAAACAGTGGACAGCTACGGCCGCCTGGCCGTCGACCTCATCGGCAGCGGCACCGGCTACTTTGTGACCGGCGGCGCGTATGTGCCGATCAAGTGGTCCCGCAGCGACATCAACAGCTGCTTTACTTACACGCTCGAGGACGGCACGGCACTGAACCTCTCGCGTGGCACGACCTATGTCGGCGTGATCCCGACCATCGACGGCAGCGCAAGCTTCAGCTGAGGACAAAATCAAAGCATTTTGTAGCACTATGTGCGCGGGAAACCGTGCACATAGTGTTTTTCTTCCGCAGCACGGTTGCCTGTTCTCTAACATATTTGCTATAATAGCTGTGCAGCCGGGTGTGTCTGCTACAAGTGCTCAGAAAGGAAGATTGCTATGACCTATAATTTTGATGAGATCATTGACCGCCGCCATACCAACGCGCTCAACACGGATGGTTTTCGCGGCTATATTTTTCACGCCGTCCCGGAAAAGGTGTTTGCTTTCAAGGACGAGGAATTTGTCCGCATGTGGGTCGCCGACATGGAATTTGGCGTGGCACCAGAGATCCTTGACGCGCTGCGCGCGCGGATCGACCGCCGCATTTTCGGCTATACCGGCCTGTATGACGATGAATATTACCGCACCTTTTCCAAATGGTGCAAGGATCACTATGACTGGGGTTTTCCCAAAGAGCAGCTGTGCGTCTCGCCGGGCATCATCCCCGCACTGTACCAGCTGACGGAAACGCTTTGCGGTCCGGACGAAAAGGTGCTGCTCAACACACCGGCCTACGGTTATTTTCTCCACGCGGCGGAATATGCCGGCGTGGATGTGTTGACTTCCCCGCTGCACAAGAAGGTGGACGGCACGTTTGAGGTGAATCTCAAGGACTTCGAGCGCAAGTGTACCGATCCCGCCTGTAAGCTGGTGTTCTGGTGCAATCCACACAATCCCACCGGCCGTATGTGGACGGAGGACGAGCTTCGGCAGGTGGGCGCGATCATCGAAAAGTATAACCTCTGGGTGGTATCCGACGAGATCCACTGCGACCTGATCCGCTGCGGCCGCCACCACATCCCGATGGCCAAAGTTATGGACAGCTATCCCAAGCTCATTACCTGTATGGCTCCAACCAAGACCTTTAATATGGCGGGGCTGGCATTTTCCAATATCATCATTCGTGATCCGGCGCTGCGGGCGCGCTTTCAGGAGCGCGACAAGCTGTTCGGCATGGTCAATCCCATGTCGCTGACGGCGGCGCAGGCGGCCTATGCGCACGGCGGCGCGTGGCATGAGGCACTCAAGCAATACCTCGACGAAAACTTTGCGTTTGTCAAGGCGTTTCTGGACCGGGAGCTGCCGGAGGCGGTCATGTACATTCCGGAGGCGACGTATCTGGCATGGGTCGATCTGTCGCGCTGTCTGCTGGATGTGGCGGACCTGCCGGATTTCTTTGCCAACAAGGCGGGCGTGCTGCTGGAGGGCGGGGATTCCCTCTTCGTCGGCAACGCGAAAGGGTATGTGCGCCTGAATCTTGCCATGCCGCGCGCGATCATCCAGACTGGGCTGGAGCGGATGCACGATGCGATCCGCAAAGAGCAGGCAGAACATTAAAAAGTAATAGGAAAAGCCCGATACGGCCACTGCCGTATCAGGCTTTTTCCTATCTCATTGGATTCGGAAACCACCGGCTATGCCGGTGGAGGTATCCCGTAAAAAAGCTTTAGCCTCAAGCATCGAGTGAAGCGAGTTGAGAATAACAATCTAGCAAATTCGTATGCACTCGATAAAAACGGCTGATGCCCGTTTACGGGCGGGGAGCATTTGATGCGAGTGAAAGCTAATTCAGTGCATCTTTAGATGCTCGCCGGTAAAAAGCCCTTCTAGGGCTTATTCAAGCCGCCGGCTTAGCCGGCGGTCATGACTCCCACGTCTTCCAAACATCCGGGCAGTAACCGACGGTGGCCTGTCTGCCGTTGCGGACGATGGGTGTTTGCAGCAGGGACGGGTCCTCAAGCAGCCGCTCGATCTTATCCTGCTCATAGGCCAGATGCTGCACAAGTGCGTAGTCCGCTGCCTTGGGATTGAGCATGGCGTCAAGCCCGACGGCATTTTTCACGCTCATCAGCTCGCCGCGGCTCATACCGTAGCGCAGCAGGTCGATGGCCTGATATGGGATGCGGCGCTCCTTAAAATAGCGCTCGGCCTTTTTCGTGTCAAAGCATTTGGATTTGCCCCAGATCTGGATCTTCATGGTGCACTCCCCTGCTCAGACTTCGATGATCACGGGCAGCACCATGGGGCTGCGGCGCGTGGTCTTGTACAGATAACCGCTGATGTTCGACTTCACACGGCCCTTGATAGTCGCCCAGTCGTGCTGCTTCTGCCGCTCACAGCTGGCAAGACTCTCATTGACAACGCGCTTGAGTTCGCCCATGAGTGCCTCCGCCTCTTTGACATACACAAAGCCGCGGGTGATGATCTCGGGATCGGCGACCGGCTTGCCGTTTTCGGACGAGAGCGTGATGATGGCCATAACGATGCCGTCCTCAGCCAGATGGCGGCGGTCGCGCAGCACGGCGCTGCCGACGTCACCGATGCCGGTGCCGTCGATATACACGTCGCCCGCAGAAACACTGCTCGTCGCGCGCATACTGCGCTTGGTGATCTCGATCACTTCGCCGTTTTTTGCCACGAGCACATTTTTCGGCTCCACGCCCATGAGCTTTCCAATCTCGGCGTGCTTGCAGAGCATGCGGTACTCGCCGTGCACGGGGATGAAGTAGTGCGGCCTTGTCAGCGCGAGCATCATCTTCAGTTCCTCCTGGCACGCATGGCCGGAGACGTGCAGCGGCGTGTTGCGGTCATAGATGACCTCTGCACCCTTCTGGAACAGCTCGTCGATGACGCGGCTGATCGTAATCTCATTGCCCGGAATGGCCGAGGCCGAGATGATGACACGGTCGCCTGCGTCGATCGTGACCTGCTTGTGCTCAGAGAACGCCATACGGTGCAGCGCCGACATCGGCTCGCCCTGGCTGCC
Source organism: Bacteroidaceae bacterium (assembly GCA_963627135.1). Classification (GTDB taxonomy): domain Bacteria; phylum Bacillota; class Clostridia; order Oscillospirales; family Oscillospiraceae; genus CAG-103. The sequence continues at coordinate 5,566 of CAVFZY010000004.1, forward strand.
GGTGCAGATGATGACAGTCTTGCTGCGCGGCAGGCTGCCGATCTGCGACATATCCATCATGACGCCGTCCGGAATATCCACATATCCGAGTTCCGTTGCCACACGCATAACATTTTCCATGCTGCGGCCGGTGATGCCGACCTTGCGCTTATACTTTGCCGCCACATTGATGATCTGCTGCAGGCGGTGAACATTGGACGCAAATGTCGTAACGATGATGCGCTTATTGCAGTCTTTGAACAGTTCGTCAAAGCAGTCGATCACGCGCGCCTCCGAGGCACAGTAGCCGGGGCGCTCCACGTTCGTGGAGTCCGACAGCAGCGCGAGCACACCTTCGTTGCCGAGCTGGCCGAGGCGCGGCAGATCGATCATGCCGCCCTGAATGGGCGTGAGGTCGATCTTGAAGTCGCCCGTGTGGATGACGGTGCCGATCGGCGTCTTGATCGCCAGTGCGACGGAATCGGCAATGCTGTGGTTCGTGTGGATGAACTCAATCTCAAAGCAGCCGAGTTTGAACTTGTCGCCCGGTTTTTTCGTGAAGATCTGCGTGTGATAGAGCAGGTCGTGCTCTTCGAGCTTGAGCTCGATGATCGCTGCCGTCAGCGGGGTCGCATAGATCGGCATATCGAGCTGCTTGAGCACGTACGGGATCGCGCCGATATGGTCCTCATGTCCGTGCGTGATGACCATGCCGCGGATACGGTTCTTGTTTGCCTTCAGGTAGCTGATGTCCGGGATGACCATGTCCACGCCGTAGAGGTCCTGATCCGGAAAGCCCATGCCGCAGTCGACAAGGAACATATCCTTGCCATACTCGTAGACGGTGAGGTTCTTACCGATCTCACCGAGCCCGCCGAGCGGGATAATTTTCAATTTGGATGCCATTCGTAACTCCTTTACGTTCGCTTTCGGGCAGACTAATCCCCCGGAAGCAGGTTGATTTTTCGAAAAATATGTACGAAATGCGTTGTCTGTGGCAGCGGATAACCAGAGTATCCCCAGAAATCCGCACCGTCAAACCTGTTACATTTCCATTCGGCCGGCCAGCGCCCGCAGGAGCGTGGCATCGTCCGCATATTCCAGATTGGAACCGACCGGAATGCCGTAAGCCAGACGCGTGATCTTCACGTCAAACGGCTTGAGCAGGCGTGCGATGTACATCGCGGTCGCCTCGCCCTCTGTGTCGGGGTTCGTGGCCATGATGACCTCCGTGATCCCGCCGGCAGCCACACGCTTGACCAGTTCCTGGATCCGGATGTCGTCCGGGCCAATATGATTCATCGGCGATAATACGCCGTGCAGAACATGATAGACGCCGTTATATTCGCGGCTGCGCTCAAACGAGAGCACGTCGCGCGGCTGCGCCACGACGCAGATGGTGCTCTGGTCGCGCTTCGGAGAGGCGCAGATGGTGCACGTCTCCTGATCGGTGAGATTCTGACAAACGCTGCAGCAGTGGATGTTTTTCTTGGCGTCCACAATGGCCGCGGCAAACTTCAGCGCCTCCTCATCCGGGAGGGCCAGAACATGAAACGCCAGCCGCTGCGCGCTCTTGCGCCCGACGCCGGGCAGCGCTGCGAACTGGTCAATGAGGTTTTCAAGTGCGTTCGGAAAAAATGACATGGTACTACCGTCCTGAATCAAGCATTGCGGATAGCAGCGATAGCTGCCGCACGGTCACTCTGGCGGAACACGGCGCTACCGGCAACAAGTACGTTGGCGCCTGCCTGTTTCACGAGCGGGGATGTCTCCGGGTCGATGCCGCCGTCCACCTCCAGTTTGCACGCGGGGTTGACCTGCCCGATCCGCTCATGCAGCTGCGCGATCTTCGGCAACTGATCGGCCATGAAACGCTGGCCGCCGAAGCCGGGTTCCACCGTCATGACAAGCGCCAGATCCAGCAACGGCAGATACGGAATGAGCACGCTCTCCGGTGTTTTTGGCTTGATGGCAAGGCCGACCTTCTTACCATGCGTCTTCACGTCCTCAATCGCGGCGAAAATATCCTGTGGCTCGTCCGCCTCGACGTGGAACACGACGAGATCCGCTCCGGCGTCGCAAAATTTGCCGACGTAGCGATGCGGCCGGTCGATCATCAGGTGCACATCCAGAAACATTGGCGTATGCTTGCGTACGGACTTCACGACCGGAATGCCGATCGAGATATTCGGCACAAAAATACCGTCCATCACGTCAATATGGACGTAGTCCGCACCGCCGGTATCGATCTGGCGGATGTCTTCGCCGAGCGCACAGAAGTCCGCCGAGAGAATGGAAGGTGCAATTTTCGTCATGGATATCACTCCAATCTATGGATATCCGGCGAGCCGGATGTAATCTGCACACTATAACTAAATTATTATACACCTGTTACGGATATCCTGCAAGTGCCGGGGACAAAAAATCGCTGCTTGACGAATGCCGCCGCCTGCGCTATCATGTGCTTCAGATACTTCAAAGAACAGGAGCGAAACAAATGTCTATTGAAGCAGGAAGAGCGTATTTCCGCCAGTTTGGTATGGAAGACCGTGTGCAGGAGTTCACGGTCTCGAGCGCGACCGTCGATCTGGCCGCCAAAGCCCTTAGTGTTGAGGGCGCGCGGATTGCGAAGACGCTGTCGTTCAAGACGACGGACGGCTGCATGCTGATCCTGGCTGCCGGAGATGCGCGTATTGATAACCATAAATTCAAGGAAAAATTCCATATGAAGGCCAAGATGCTCTCGGCCGACGAGGTGCTGGAGCTGGTGGGCCACCCGGTCGGCGGTGTGTGCCCGTTTGGCTGCAAGGAAGGTATCCCGGTGTATCTGGACGTGTCGCTGCAGCGGTTTGAGACAGTGTTCCCCGCCGTCGGCAGCCCGTCGAGCGCGATCGAGCTGAACCTTGACGAGCTTTACAAATACTCCAACGCCCTTGCGTGGATTGATGTCTGCAAGCTCCCGTCCCCGGCCGAGGCGTGAGCAGGACGCAAAAAAGCCTGACGAACGATGGTTCGTCAGGCTTTTTTCTTTGCAGGATATTACCCCAGCAGCTTGGTCATGCTCTTGAGACTAATGACCAGCGTGGAGGCATTGTGCAGCAGCGCCGAGGTCGCAGGCGGCAGAACACCGGCCACGCCCAGGCAGATCAGCAGGAAGTTAAAGCTGATGATCTTGCGGTAGTTGCTGTGGATGCGCTCCATGAGCGCATCGCTCAGGCGTTTGAGCGTCAGCAATGCGTACAGATCATCAGCGCTGACCGTAATATCGGCCACTTCGCGTGCGATGGCCGCGCCGTCACTGACGGCAACACCGGCATCTGCCTCGGACAGCGCCGGGGAATCGTTCACGCCGTCGCCAAGCATGATGACCTTGCGTCCGGCCGTGTGCTCCGCCTGAATGAAGGCAGCCTTGTCCTCCGGGAGCACTTCGGCGAAATAGGCATCCACGCCGACCGCCTCTGCAACTGCGCGGGCGGTCTTTTCATTGTCGCCGGTCATCATGACCAGCTTGGCCACGCCAAGTTCCCGCAGACCATGGATGACATCGGCCGCTTCCGGCCGCAGCGGATCCTCAATGCAGATGACAGCCGCCAGCACACCGGAAACAGCAAGGTAAAGGTGCGAATACGTATCCGGCAGGGCATCGAATTTGGCCTGCTCCCCCACCGGGATGATGCAGTGCTCATCGTCAAAAACAAAGTGATGGCTGCCGATGACAACTTTCTGCCCATCGACACTGCTGGAAATGCCGTGCGCGACCAGATACTCCACGCGCGAATGGCGCTCCTCGTGGCGCAGGCCGCGGCGCGCCGCCTCTGCGACGACCGCCTTGGCCATGGAATGCGGATAATGCTCCTCCAGGCAGGCAGCCAGCCGCAGCATGCCCACTTCCTCGTTGCCGCCGAAGGTCACGACCTGCGCAACTTTCGGCTCGGCACGTGTCAGCGTGCCGGTCTTGTCAAAGACGATCGTACTGGCCTCGGACACAGCCTCAAGGAACCGCCCGCCCTTGACGGACAGGTGATGATCGCTGGCCTCTCTCATGGCGGAGAGCACGGCGATCGGCATCGAGAGCTTGAGTGCGCAGGAGAAGTCAACCATTAGCACCGCCAGCGCTTTGGTCATGTTTCCGGTCAGGAGCCAGACCAGTGCCGTTACACCAAGACTGTACGGAACGAGCTGGTCTGCAAGGTGCGACGCGTGGTCCTCCGTTGCGGATTTGAGCTTTTCCGATTCCTCGATCATGCGGATAATGCGGTCATAGCGGCCGCTGCCGGCGCTCTTTTCCACGCAGATGGTGCAGTCGCCCTCTTCGACGACGGTACCGGCGTAGACATAGCCGCCTTCCGTCCTGCGGACGGCCAGCGGCTCGCCCGTGATGGACGCCTGATTGACCATTGCCTCACCGGCAACGACTTTGCCGTCAAGCGGGATCACGCTGCCGGTGTGAACAACAATCCGGTCGCCGACCTGAACATCTGCCACCGGCACAAGTACCGAGCCTGCGTCCGTTTCTTTCCAGACCTTGTCCACATTCAGGGACATGGTCTGCGCGAGATCGGCAACAGATTTCTTGTGCGTCCACTCGTCGAGAATATCGCCGATGCCCAGCAGGAACATGATGGAGCTCGCCGTCTTGAAGTCCTTGCGCAGCATCGAGACCGAGATCGCCGTTGCATCCAGCACCGGGACCTGGATCTTCTTGTGCATCAGGCACGTCAGTCCGGCCTTGATATACGGCACGGAGCGCACGACCGTGACCAGTGTGCGCACAGAGTTCGGAATGAACAGCTGCTTGATGCCGCGCCAGCACAGCGATGCAACCAGCTTGTCCTCAAACTCGCGGCTCATGGCGCGGCTGCTGTGCTCCGGCGCGAGTGGCTGCTCGTTGGCATAGGCAAAGGACGAGAGCGCTTTCGTAACCGTTTCCCGCGGCCCGTCATAACAGATCACGGCGTCGCCGGTGCGGTCATAGACCGTCACTTTCGTCACGCCTGGGGTCTGATTCAGGTATGCTTCCAGAATGTCCGCCTGCTGCAGCGACATGGCACCCTCCATTGCATGCACGCGCATTCGGCCTCGGGTTTCATGCAGGATCGTGCATTTCATACTTACTCAGCCTTCTCTGCCGTGTCCTCAATGACCTCGGCCTGCTCGGCTGCGCGCTTTTCATTGAACGCTTTGGCACCGGCCAGAACGTCGCCGGCGATCTCCTTGATGTTCGTCACAACTGCCATGACGTCCTCTTTCTCGCGCAGCGCGGCTGCCGTCGTATACACATATACCTTCTGGGCATCTTTGCTTGCGAGAATCTTCGCGCCGACCGTTGCAAACAGTGCGCCGCCAACAAATGCTCCCAATTTTTCCATGCTCATAATGATCTACCTCCGTATTTTTTGATCCGCATGACTGCGGTCAGGTTAGCTGACTAAAATCAAATTAGGCATCACTAACCATCAATTTTAAGTTATACCACTCAAACCGACATTTTTCAAGCGTCGGAATGAAGATTTATACATTTTAGCAACGTCAACAAAAGCGCCCCACCAGGAACGGCGGGGCGCGATCAATCTGTTGGATTTTCGGTTATTTCAGCAGCACCTTGCGGAAGTTTTTCTTGCCGCGCTTGAGCACGACGCCGGCTTTCAGCTCCGATTCCGCGAAAGCCTTTGCAATGTCGGTGACCTTCTCATCATTGGCCGCCACGCCGCCCTGCTGCACATTGCGGCGGGCGTCAGACTTGGACGCACACAGGCCGCTCTTGACGAGCAGACTGAGGATATCCGTGCCGTCTTCAGCCGTGATCTCGACCGTCGGTACGCCTTCGCCGGAACCGCCGAACACAGCCTTTGCAGCCGCCTGCGCCTTGTCGGCCTCGGCCTCGCCGTGAACCATCTTCGTGAGCTCATAGGCTAGGATCTCCTTGGCCTTATTGAGCTGCTCACCCTGCCAGCTGTCCATCTTGTCAATCTCCTCGAGCGGGAGGAATGTCAGCATACGGATGCACTTGAGCACATCTGCATCGTCGACATTGCGCCAGTACTGGTAAAATTCGAAGGGGCTGGTCTTATTCGGGTCGAGCCAGACGGCGCCTTTGGCGGTCTTGCCCATCTTCTTGCCCTCGGAGTTGAGCAGCAGCGTGATCGTCATGGCGTGGGCGTCCTTGCCGAGTTTGCGGCGGATAAGCTCCGTGCCGCCGAGCATATTCGACCACTGGTCGTTGCCGCCGAACTGCATATTGCAGCCATAGTGCTGGAACATGTAGTAGAAATCGTAGCTCTGCATGATCATGTAGTTGAACTCCAGGAAGCTTAGACCCTTTTCCATGCGCTGCTTGTAGCACTCGGCGCGCAGCATGTTGTTCACAGAGAAGCATGCACCTACTTCGCGCAGAAGCTCAATGTAGTTGAGCGGCTTGAGCCACTCGGAGTTATAGAGCATGAGCGCCTTGCCATCCGAGAAGTCGATGAAGCGCTCCATCTGGCGCTTGAAACACTCGGCATTGTGCTTGATGGTTTCCTCGGTGAGCATCTGGCGCATATCCGTGCGGCCGGAGGGATCGCCGATGAGGGTCGTGCCGTCGCCGATGAGGGCGATGGGCTTGTTGCCCGCCATCTGCAGGCGCTTCATGAGGCACAGGGCCATGAAGTGGCCGACGTGCAGCGAATCTGCCGTGCAGTCAAAGCCGATGTAAAACGTGGCTTTGCCGTCGTTGATCATGTTTTTGATCTCGTCCTCGTTCGTCACCTGCGCGATCAGGCCGCGGGCGATCAGTTCATCATACAGTGTCATCGTTTTCTCTCCCTTGCGTTATTCTTTAACTTTATTTTCAGCGAGAATTTCCTCGGCGCGCTGCGCGCCCCAGGCAATCATATGGGCACAGTGGCCCTTGCCGCCGTTTTTCGCCACAAGCTCCTGGCAGCGCAGGCAACCGAATTCGGCACGGAAGCTCTGCGTCATCTGCTTCGCCATAGCCATAGCCGTGGCCTGGTCAGCCGCAAGGCCGAACGCCATCACAGCGCCGGTGATGCTCCCGCAGATCTCCCCGCAGCGCACACCGCCGCCAAAACCGGCCGCGACACGCTTGGCGGTGTTTTCGTCCAGACCGGTCTCCTCCTGCAGCGCTGCGAGCACGCTCTGCGCGCAGTTACAGCCGCTGTTGTGATATGCAATGGCGGATTCTTGGATACTCATGGTTCTCTCTCACCTTTCTTAATCGACCGTTTATAGGCCGCGGCAGAGGCAAGCTGCTCGGCCGCGCTGGCCAGTGTCAGGGGCGTAATATGGTCACCGCCGTAAAGCCGCGCGATCTCGCGCTGACGGCCGTCATGATCCAGCGGCTGCACCGTTGTGCGGGTGCGGCCGTCCTGCTCGCGCTTCTCGATCAGGTAATGCCGGTCGGCCATGGCCGCGATCTGCGGCAGGTGCGTGATACAGATGACCTGCTTGGTCGCGGAGAGTTTGCTGAGCTTCTCCCCCACACGCTGCGCGGCCACGCCGGAAACACCAGCATCCACCTCATCAAAAACCATGGAGGGCACGTCGTCGCGCTCGGCAAAGACGTTTTTGAGTGCAAGCATGATGCGCGACAGCTCGCCGCCGGATGCGATCTTACTGATGCGGCCGAGCGCCTCGCCGGTGTTCGCCGAGATCAGAAAGCGCACATTGTCCGCACCTGCGCCCTGAAAGCCGGGATCGCCGCCAAGCGGCGTGATCTCCACACGAAAACGCACCGACGGCATGGACAGTTCGCGCAGTTCGCGCTCGACCTGCTGCTCCAGCGCCGCTGCGGCGGTCTGGCGTGCCTGCGTCAATTTTGCCGCCTCGGCGCGCGTCTGCTCTGCCTGCTTTTCGATCAGCGATTCGAGCTTCTGCAGCCGGTCGCTGGCGTATTCGATCTGATCGAGCCGGTTCCGGGCCGCTTCGAGCGTATCGATCAGCCCTGCCTCGTCCGTGTTGTATTTTCGTTCCAATCGCCGCAGCAGCGACAGGCGCGTTTCGATGCGGTCAAACTCCTCGTCGGAAAAGTCCAGCCCGTCGCGGAAGTCACGCAGCGTCTCCGCCGCATCCTGCAGCGTGAAGACGGCGCTCTTGACCGCTTCCGGCAGGCTCGCGAGCTCGCCGGCGTAGTTTGCTGCCCGCTCGACCTCCGACAGAGCTTCACCCGCCAGTGCGGATGCAGAATCGTCCCGCCCGGCCAGCAGATCATATGCCTGATCGACTGCCTCCGAGAGCTTTTCAAAGTTGCGCAGCAGGTCACTGCGCTCGGTAAGCTCCGCCTCTTCCCCGGCCTTGAGCTCCGCGCGCTCCAGCTCTTCGATCTGGCGGCGGAGGCTTTCGGTCAGCAGTTCTTTTTCGTTTTCATAAGTAGAGAGCGTGTCGCGCTCCTTGCACAGTGCCTGATAGGCCCGGTACTGCTCGCGATAGCGCGCAAGCTCGGGCTCCAGCTGGCCGAAGCGGTCCAGATTGCGCAGGTGCTCCCGCTCATCGAGCAGGTGCTGCCCGTCGTTCTGGCCGTGGATGTCGAGCAGCAGCGCACCCAGCGTGCGCAGCTGGGCCGTTGTGACCGGGACGCCGCAGACACGGCAGGATGTCTTGCCCTCTGTCGTGATCTGGCGGCGGATGATGAGTTCATCATCACACTCGATCTCGTTTTCCTCGCACCATGCCTGACACAGGTCGGGATCGAACGTCGCGCAGATGACCGCCTTTTCCGCGCCGGTGCGCACCAGTTCACGCGAGGCACGTGCGCCCAAAATCGCGTGCATGGCGTCCACAAGGATGGACTTGCCCGCGCCGGTCTCGCCGGTCAGGATGTTCAGGCCGGGGCCGAGCTCCAGATCGGCCCGCTCGATGACCGCGACGTTTTCAATATGCAGTTCTCGCAGCAAAGCGCTTCACCTCCTGCGGTGTCCTCAAAGCAGCTTTTCGATCTCGTGGAAAAACTCATCGGCAGACGTGTTGTCCTTCATGAGCAGGAACGCTGTGTCGTCCCCTGCCAGCGTGCCGACGAGCGTGTCGATGCGCATGCTGTCGAGCGCGGAGCACGCAGCCGAGGCAAGGCCCGGCAGCGTTTTGATGACGATGATGTTCTGCGCCTCTGCATAGGAAGTCACGCACTCGCGGAAGATTTTTTTCAGCCGCTCGTCGTAGCCGGGAAATTCGTCCGCTGCCGGTGCGGCATAGCGATATTTCCCGCTCGGCGAGAGTGTTTTTGTCAGGTGCAGCTCTTTGATATCACGTGACAGCGTCGCCTGCGTGCTCGGAACGCCGTGCTGTGCCAGCACATCCATAAGCTGGTTTTGCGTCTCGATCTCCTGCTCAGCAATGATCTGCAAAATGATGTTTTGTCTGGTGGATTTCACGTCGTCCCTCCTCATAGTCTGTCTGTCAGCTTGCCAAAAGCCGTTTCATAAAAGCTGCGAATGCCGGTATCGGCCAGCAGCGTGTAATTTTCCGATCTGCGGATACGGATCTGATCGCCGCGGATGAGTGCGATGCTGTCGCCGCCATCTGCCACAAGAATGGCCGGGCGGTCGTGGATTCGCTCCGGCACGATCGTGATCCGCCGCCCGGGCGCAAGCACAAAGGACTTCCCAGCCAGGCTGTGCGCACAAATGGGCGTCATGATAATGTTCTCGTTTTCCGGCTCGACGAGCGGGCCGCCGGCCGACATGGAGTAGGCCGTGGAACCGGTCGGCGTGGCAACGATGATGCCGTCACCGTTGAAGCGCGTGATGGGCACGCCGTCACCATAAGCGGTCACGCCGATGCAGTCCACTTGTCCGCCGTGAATGACCACGTCGTTGAGCACCGACTGCGTGCAGATGATTCGCTCATTGCGCACGAGTTCCATGTCGAGCATCATGCGCCGGCTGATCGTATATTTTCCGTCCGCGATCTCGAGCAGGATATCCAGCTCGTTATCCTCCAGACCAGCCAAAAATCCTTTGCCACCGAAGTTCACGCCGATGATCGGGATCGCATGGTCGCGCAGCGTGACCGCAACATGCAGGATCGTCCCGTCTCCGCCCATGACGATGATGAGCGCGGCATCCTGCGCCGCCTGATCCAGCGGCTGCACCGGGATGTTTTCCGGCAGATAGGTTTTCGGCGCAAACACCGGTGAGACGACCACGTGATGGCCGTGCTCCGTGAGCATCCGGTAAACTGTCAGCGCTTTTTTTAATCCGCTGTCCCGATACGGATTGGCCGCAATGACAATGTGTTTCATATGCTGCTCTCTTTTCCGTGGGCCAATGCGCCGTGCGACCGCTCCACAACGGCCGCCGGATCCAGCTCCGGCGCAGGGTGCGTCCCCTTGCGCAGGTAGCCGAGATACTCAATGTTGCCCTCCGGCCCCTTGATGGGTGAATAGTCCAGCCCCATGACGGTAAAGCCCGCGCCGGGTACAAAGGCCAGAAAGCTCTCGAGCACCTCCAGATGCACCTTCGGATCCCGGACGACGCCCTTTTTGCCGACCTCTTCGCGCCCGGCCTCAAACTGCGGCTTGATGAGGCAGACAACCGCAGCGTCGTCTTTCAGCAGCGGACAGATCGCCGGCAGGATGAGTTTCACGGAGATGAATGACAGATCCATGACCGCGAGATCCAGCGGTTCCGGGATCTGCTCGGCCGTAATATAGCGCACGTTCGTGCGCTCCATGGAGATCACGCGCGGATCATTGCGCAGACTCCAGGCCAGCTGGCCGTAGCCGACATCGACGGCATAGACCTTTACCGCGCCATTTTGCAGCAGCACATCCGTGAAGCCGCCGGTCGAGGCACCGCAGTCGATACACGTCAGGCCGGCGGGATCGACCGGAAATACTTTGAGCGCCTTTTCCAATTTGAAGCCACCGCGGCTGACATAGGGCAGCGTGTTGCCGCGCACCTCGACCTTTGCATCGGGCGCGACCTGCGCGCCGGGCTTGTCCGCGCGCTGACCGTTGACATAGACCACGCCGCTCATGATGATCGCCTTCGCGCGCTCGCGGCTCTCACTAAAACCCTGATCAAAAACAAGCTGATCGAGTCGTACCTTCTTCATGCGCCGTTCCCCTCTCTCTCGCCGGAGCGCATCGCCTGCGCGGCGGCGGCGATTGCCCGGGCATCCAGGCCGTATGCTGCTTTAAGCACATCCGGCGCACCATGCGGGATGATGCCGTTGCCGAGATTCAGCAGCCGCGCAGCGTACAGTGGGATACCGGCCTGTTCCGCTGCGGAGAGAACCTGCTCGCCAACACAGTTGGCCGCGCAGACGTCCTCGACCGCCAGCAGCCGCCCCGTCTTGTGTAAGGACGCAAGCACCGGCGTCCATTCCAGCGGCGCGACCTGCGCGAGCTTGACAACTTCGGCCGAAATACCCTGCTGCGCAAGCTGATCCGCCGCCTGCAGCACATCGTTGATGACAATGCCGTAGGTCAGGAGCGTCAGATCGCTGCCTTCTCGCAAAACTGTGACGGGCTTCGGATTACAGTCCCGATAAGCGCCCTCACCGCCGCGCGGATAACGCACGGCGACTGGGCCGTCCAGCTCCAGCACCGCCTTGCGCAGCATCACGCGCAGCTCGGCGAAGCTCGCTGGGCAGAGAATGCGCATATATGGCACGGAGCTCAAATAACTGATGTCAAAGCAGCCGTTGTGCGTATCGCCGTCGTTGCCGACGATACCGGAGCGATCGACACCGAGCACCAGATGCAGCCGCTGCAGCGACGTGTCGTGAATGAGCATGTCATACGCGCGCTGCAGAAAGCTGGAGTAAATTGCCGCAACAGGTTTGAGCCCCTGCTTGGCCATACCGCTGGCCATCGTGATCGCGTGCCCTTCCGCAATGCCGACATCATAGAGGCGGTCCGGGTGGTGCTCGGCAAAGCCCGTCAGACCTGTTCCGGTCAGCATGGCTGCCGTGATGGCGACGACCGTCGGGTCTTCGTCTGCCAGCTGCGCGAGTGTTTCGCCGAATACGTGCGAAAAGTCCGGCTTGGCTGCCGGCAGCGCACCGGTCACGGGGTCGAACGAGCTGACGCCGTGGTATTTTTCCGGCGCCTGCTCCGTATACGGGATACCTTTGCCCTTTTGCGTCACGACGTGCAGCAGCACCGGCTGGCGCAGGTCGCGCGCCCAGCGCAGCATCTTCTCCAGCTGCGGTTCATCGTGCCCGTCCACCGGGCCGATGTAGTAAAAGCCCATATCGTCGAACATGTTGTTCGGCAGGACGAGGTCTTTCACACGCTCCTTCATACGGTGCAGTACTTTATACAACCCGCGCGCCTTGCCGACGGTGTTGCGGTAAAACTGCTTGAAGTGCAGATACCCCGGCTTCACGCGCTGCTTGGACAGCAGCGTCGCCATACCGCCGACGTTTTTGTTGATGGACATGCCGTTGTCATTGAGCACGATGACCATCGGCTCGCCGCTCTGCCCGGCGTCCGACAGTCCCTCGTATGCCAGGCCGCCGGTCAGTGCGCCGTCGCCGATGAGGGCGATGACGTCATAGTCCGCTCCCGTGAGCGTACGCGCCCGGGCCATACCCAGCGCGACGGAGATCGACGTGGAGGCATGGCCGGCCACAAATGCATCATGCACGCTCTCATCCGGCTTCGGGAAGCCGGCGATGCCGCCGAACTGCCGCAGCGTCGAAAATGCTTCGCGCCGCCCGGTCAGGATCTTGTGCACGTAGCTCTGATGACCGACGTCGAACACGAGCCGGTCTTTTTCGGTGTTATATACCCGGTCGATCGCGACCGTGAGCTCCACTGCACCGAGATTGGACGCCAGATGCCCGCCGGTCCTTGCAAGATTCTCGACCAGAAAAGAACGAAGTTCTGCACACAGTGCCGGAATTTCTTCCGCCGGCAGCGCCTTCAGGTCGGCCGGTGAATGGATTCGCTCTAATATACTCAAAACAGAATACCTCACGCATAATAATACATAGTATACTATAACAAAAAGTGCCGGACTTTACAAGAGTAAGCCGACACTTTTCGCATTTTCACCGGAAGTCCGGTGGTTTTATGGGTTCAGTTTTTCCGATCTGCCAGTGAGCGGGCGAGCTGCTGCAGGAAAGCGCTGTCCGCAAACACACCGTCCACGGCCGCCGCCGCTTCCTCGGACAGCTCATGCACATAGGCGCTGCAGCGCTCCAGGCCATAGAGCGCCATGAAGGTGTTCTTCCCCTCGCGCGCATCCGAGCCGATGGGCTTGCCGAGCTCTGCCTCCGTGCTGATGACATCGAGCATATCGTCGCGGATCTGGAACGCCAGGCCAAGCGCCTTGGCATACTGCGCCGCGGCCGCGCGCTGCTGTGCGTTTCCACCGCCGCAGGTCACGCCCATGAGGCAGGCAGCGTGGATCATCGCCGACGTTTTGCGGTCATTGATATCCATCAGATCCTCTTTGGTGAGGACCTTGCCCTCGCCTTCCATATCGAGCTGCTGGCCGCCGCAGATGCCGTTTTCACCGGCAGCCTCCGCAAGGAGGCACGCGCACTCGGCGCGCACATCCGCAGGCAGCTCCGTCGAAAGGATCGTGCGGAATGCCTCCGCCTGCAGAGCGTCGCCCGCCAGCGTCGCCGTGCACTCGCCGTAAACCACGTGGTTCGTCGGCTTGCCGCGGCGCAGGTCATCATTATCCATACACGGCAGATCGTCATGGATGAGCGAATAAGTATGCACCATCTCGACCGCGCACGCGACCGGAAGCGCAGCCTGTACGTCCCCGCCACACGCGGCGCAGAACGCGAGCACCAGCACCGGACGCAGACGCTTTCCGCCGGCAGTCAAGCTGTAGTGCATCGCCTCCAGCAGGCGGTGGTAGGACACGGACGTATCCGCAAAATAGGTATTGAGCGCCGCATCGGCGAGCGCCTTATATTCTTGATACTGGGTCTGATAATCCATGCGTTATTCCTCGGTTTCAAACGGGAGCTCAACGGGCGCACCGTCGCTCCCTTTCTTAAGCTGCACGACCTTCTGCTCTACAGTATCCAGCATCTCATTGCAGGCCGTGAGCAGATGTGATCCCTCCTCAAACAGCGCCAGCGACGCATCGAGCGGCACGTCGCCCTTTTCCAGCTGCTTGACGATCTCGTCCAGCCGCTGCATGGACGCTTCAAAGGTCAGTTTCTGTTTTGCCATGGGCATCCTCCCTGTTGTTCACGGTGCAATGCAGCGCACCGTCCTGAAGCTGTACGCAGATCGGGTCGCCTGGCTGCACCTGCGCCGTCGAGCGGAGCACTGCGCCATCGGCGTCCGTCGCCACGGCGTAGCCGCGGGCAAGTACTTTCAGCGGACTCATCGCGTCCAGCGCCGCTGTGTACTGCGCAAAGTCATGTTTGCGCGCAGCAAGCCAGCGCTCCCCCGCCGCTGTCAAGCGGCTGCGGGTATAGTCCAGCTCCACGCGCCGAAGATCAAAATAAGCAGCCGGTGACTGCAGCACACGGCGGCCGGCCAGATTCTCCAGAGCAGACCGACGCTGCACCATCTGCTTGCGCATCGCCTGTGCCATACGGATGTCATATCCGCGCAGCGTTTCGCGGATATCCTCCGCATTCGGCACGGCCAACTCCGCCGCGTTCGACGGCGTTGCGGCGCGCAGATCGGCCACGAAATCCGAAATCGTCACATCCGGTTCGTGCCCAACGGCGGATATGACCGGGATGTCCGAATCATAGATCGCACGCGCGACCCGCTCATCATTAAATGCCCATAAGTCCTCGATCGACCCGCCGCCGCGGCCGGTGATGATGAGGTCGCCGACCTGATAGCGATTGGCATACCGGATGGCCCCGGCGATCTCTGCCGGTGCCTCCGTCCCCTGCACGCGCACGGGCAGCAGCACGACCTCGCTGGCGGGCCAGCGCTTGCCGAGCACGCGGATAATATCGCGCACGGCCGCGCCCGCCGACGATGTGATCACAGTGATCCGCTGCGGAAATACCGGCAGCGGCTTTTTGTGCGTGCGGTCAAACAGGCCCTCTTTCTGCAGCTGCTCCTTGAGCTGCTCATAAGCGGCATACAGGTCGCCCACGCCGCCCGGGATGAGCCGCGTGCAGTAGAGCTGATACGCGCCGTCGCGCGGATAGACCGCGATGCGGCCGATTGCCGCAACGCTCATACCGCTTGCCGGGCGAAAGCGCAGCGACTGCGCGCTGCTGCGAAACATCACGCACCGCAGACTGCTCTCGGCGTCCTTGAGCGTGAAATAATGATGTCCGGACGGGTAGACCTTATAGTTGGACAGTTCCCCCGTCACGCAGACGTTGCCGAGCAGCGCATCCGCATCCAGCAGCTGCTTGATGTGGGCGTTGAGCTCCGTTACGGTAAAGGATGTACGCGCCATGTCAGCTTTCGGCACCGTTCTCGGGTGCCTGCTCGGGCTCGGCAGCCGGTTCCTCAGCAGTTGCTTGCTCCGCCTCGGCTACCGGCTCGACCTCGCCGCGCACGAAGCTGCCGAGCACGCCGTTGATGAACGCGACCGTCTCCGGCTCCTCGTAGCCCTTGGCCAGCTCCACTGCCTCATTGATGGCGGCGGCGTTCGGAACATCGTCCATATACAGGATCTCGCACATGGCGCAGCGCATGATCGCCGCAGCGATGCGGGAAATGCGCTCCAGCCGCCAGCCGCGGGCATACTTCTCGATCATGTGGTTGAGCTCATACATATGGTCATAGACCAGGCCGGTCAGACGGCGGATGTAGGCGAGCTGCTTCTCGTCGGGGTATTCCGCAAACAGCGCGTCCTCCTCCGCCAGCGTTGCAAAGTACTCGCGGCTGAAGAAGGCGTCCGCCGTCTCGCGGGCGTCATCCCCGGCGAGCTGCGCGGCAAAGCTGAGCTGGATCGCGATCTCACGCGCAACCGTTCTTGTCATAGTGATTACTCCTGCTTTTCTTTATTTGTCGAAAGCCACGCCGGACACGTGCACGTTGACGATCGGCTTGCCGATGCCGGTCATGGACTCGACCGCGCTCGTGACCGATTCCTGCACGGCCTTGGCGACCGCCACGACGCTGCAGCCATAGCGCACCGTGATGATGGTATCGACCGTCATCGTGCCGTCTACGATCTGCACCTTGATGCCCTTGGCGGCGGACTTGATGCCGAGCAGCTCAGCCAGCTCCGTACCGGCAGAGGTCGCAACACCGGCGACGCCGTCCACTTCCGTGATCGCTGCGCGCACCATGGCGGCAACGACGTCCTCAGAGATATTGATGCTGCCCTTTTCATCCTGGCAAGTAATATAATTTTCCGGCATAGAAAAATACCTCCTGATAAAATTGTACAGTATAGTGTACCACGCGCGGCGGCAAAAAGAAAGAAAAATGTTTCCCGTCCGGCAAAAAGATGCACCCCGCAGGGTCTGCGGGGTGCATCCGAGAAAGCCGTGTTACTTTTTTACGTTTTTGCAAAACTCCATCAGGATCGTCGCGACCTGTTCGCGGGTCGCGCTGCCCTGCGGATCGAGGAGGGCTTGGCCGCCGTTGCTCGCGCCGGAGATCAGGCCAAGCGCCACGGCATCTGCCATCGCGTCCTTTGCCCAGTCGGACACGCTGCCCGCATCCGGGAAGACGCTCAGGTCAGCGGGCGTCCACGTGCGCTCGAGCTTGAGTACACGCGTCATGTATTCCATGAGGATGACCGCGATCTGCTCGCGCGTCACCGGCCGGTCGGGCTCGAATGTCGTGGCCGACGTGCCGGCCACCACGCCGGTCTGATACGCCCAGAGGACCGCGTCCTGATACCAGTCGTTCGTCAGGTCAGTGAACAGCGTCTTGCCGGAGACTTTCGGCTCGCCCTCGAGATTATAGAGGATCTGGACGATCTGTGCGCGCGTCGTCGTCAGTTTCGGCCCGAACAGATCGTTGCCGATGCCAGACATCAACTGATGCGTCACGCAGTACTGAATGCCATCATCGGCCCAGCTGTGCGACACGTCCGTGAACATTTTCGTGACATCCATGACGCCTGTGGCCGGGATAGTCTCGGTCCTCGTTTCACCGCAGCGGGTGCAGGTGAAGGCCTTCACGCCATCTTCGGTCTCCGTCGGCTCCTTCGTCACTTTACCATTGTCCCAAGTGTGGCCGAGTGCGTCCGTGTAAGTATCCACATAACTGTCGCCGCAGGCGCAGGTGTGCGTCGTGTAGCCCTTTGCTGTACAGGTCGGGGCCGTGATGACGTCCGTGTAGCTGTGCTTGTGCGACAGAGCCGGAATGACTTCCGTCTTTGTCTCTCCGCAGCGGGTGCAGGTGAAGGTCTTCACGCCGTCTTCGGTCTCGGTCGGCTCCTTCGTCACTTTACCATTGTCCCAAGTGTGGCCGAGCGCGTCCGTGTAAGTGTCCACATAGCTGTCGCCGCAGGCGCAGGTGTGCGTCGTGTAGCCCTTTGCTGTGCAGGTCGGGGCGGTGACAACAGCTTTGTAGCTATGCTTATGCGACAGAGCCGGAATGACTTCCGTCTTTGTCTCTCCGCAGCGCATGCAGGTGAAGGTCTTCACGCCGTCTTCGGTCTCGGTCGGCTCCTTCGTCACTTTACCATTGTCCCAAGTGTGGCCGAGCGCGTCCGTGTAAGTGTCCACATAGCTGTCGCCGCAGGCGCAGGTGTGCGTCGTGTAGCCCTTTGCTGTGCAGGTCGGGGCGGTGACAACAGCTTTGTAGCTATGCTTATGCGACAGAGCCGGAATGACTTCCGTCTTTGTCTCTCCGCAGCGCATGCAGGTGAAGGTCTTCACGCCGTCTTCGGTCTCGGTCGGCTCCTTCGTCACTTTGCCGTTGTCCCAGATGTGCTGGCAGGTCTCGCTGCCGGCCGTCACGGAGGTCACCTTGAAGCCCCAGGCGTTGCCTGCATCATCGCTGGCCATGCGGATCTGCACCGTGTCGCCGGGAACGCTGATGGTCTTGCCAGCAAGTTCCTTACCGGTGTACTTGCCGACTTCCTTACCGCTGCCGTCGAGGATGCAGAGGTAGTCAAAGCCGTCCTCCATCTCCGTCCGGGCGTCGAACGTCACGTTCAGGGACGAAGCACCGTTGAGCTTGTAACTCCAGACGTCGGTGCAGCTATTGTCATAGTTGTGCGGGCTCTCAAGCTGCGCCGGGTCGGTGCAGACATAGGCTGTATTGCTGACCGTGACCTTGCAGGTGCTCTTCACGCCGCTGCCGTCCATGGCTGCGGCCGTGATGGTCGCCGTGCCCTTCTTGAGCGCGGTCACGAGACCGTTTGCGTCGACGGATGCGATCGTGGGATCCGAGCTGCTCCACGTGATGCGCTTGTCATTGGCGCTGTCCGGGTAGACAGACGCCGTCATCCGGAACGTGCCGAGCGCGTCCATAGTCAGAGAGCTCTTATTCAAATTGATACCGGTCACGGGCTGCAGCACCGTCACCTTGCAGCTGGCGCTGATGTCGCCCACCGTGACCTTGACCGTTGCCGTGCCGACGCCGACGGCCTTCACTTCACCGGAATCGCTGATCGTGACGACCTTGTCGTCCGTCGTCTTCCAGGTCACAGGATCTGTGAAGTTCTCCGGCGTCACGTTCAGGTTCAGCTGGGCCGCCGCGCCCTTGTTGATCGTCAGCTCCGTCTTGTCCAGACTCGCAGCCGTGGCCTTGATCTGCTGATCGACGAACTTGATGCTGTTTTCGTTGGCAAAGGTCTCGGCATAGGTGCCGGCCACGCCGTAGATCGTCAGGATCTTGGGATAGCTGAACGCGTTAGAAGAAATCTTCGTCACGCTGCGCGGAATAGTGATGGAGGTCAGCTTCACGCAGTCCTTGAAGGCGTTGTCGCCGATGGTCGTCACGCGGCGCGGAATGCGTAAACTCTCCAAAACGTCGCAGTGCTCAAATGTGGATGCCGGAATTTCCGTCAGACCGCTGCCGAGCTTCACGGTCGTGAGCGCGTCGCAGTCGTAGAACACCTGCTTACCAATGCTCGTCACGCTGTCCGGGATCGTGACGGTCGCGAGTGCGTCACAGTTAAGAAATGCACAATCACCAATGGACTTGACCGTGCCGGGAATCGTCACTTCTTTGAGCGCAGAGCAATTCCGGAATGCGTTGCTTTCAATAATCTCCGGCGCCTTGCTCCATGTAATATCCTTGAGCGAAGTGCAGTTCTTAAATGCGTTTTCCCGGATTGCAGTTACCGTCTCAGGCAGAACGATCTTCTCGAGCGAGGTACAGCCTTCAAACATTCCGGCCGTTATGTTCTGACGAGTATTCGGCAGCGTGATCTCTTTCAGCTCCGTGCAGCCACTGAATACATGATCGCCCATGCTGGTTACAGTATCAGGAATTCGGATGCTCTCCAGTTTCGTGTTGGAAAATGTATGCGAGCCGATCTCTGTTACCGATTCTGGTATCTCAATGGATTCCAGTCTACTGCAATCACTGAATGCACCACTACCAATCTCTGTTACTGTTTCTGGTATTTTGACTGTGGTGCAACCACTGCACCCAGACAAAATGTAGGCAGGTAGCCATGTCATTCCCTCTTCAAAAACAACTGTTTGCAGCGAATCACTCCCAGTAAATGGGCCTCTAACGGGATTGTAAAAATCATTATATATTACAGTCGTAATACTCTTGGGAATTTCCACCTCTGTCAGTGCGTCACAATTTCCGAACGCCATAATACCTAGTTTTTTCAGGTTCTCAGAAATTTTTACATTCTTCAAATTGTCACAGTTCTCAAATGCGCTATTCCCGATCACCGTTACCGTGTCCGGAATTGTAATGGATTCCAGTCTACTGCAATCTCTGAATGCACCATTACCAATCTCTGTTACTGTCTCGGGAATTTTAACGGTGGTGAAACCGCTGCATCCAGCCAAAATGTAGCCGGGTAGCCATGTCATCCCCTCTTCAAAAACGACTGTTTGCAGTGAATTACTCCCAGTAAACGGCCCCCTAACGGGATTATAAAACTCATTATATGTTACAGTTGTAATACTCTTGGGAATTTTCACCTCTGTCAGCGAGTCACAATTTCCGAACGCCATAATACCTAATTCTTTCAGATTCTCAGAAATTTTTACATTCTTCAAATTATCGCAGTCTTCAAATGCACTATTTCCAATCTCTGTCACCGTGTCCGGAATCGTCACATTCACGAGGCAAGTGCCCTTAAATGCTCCTTCCCCAATCGCAACGACCTTATGCCCGTCGATCGTCTGCGGGATGGCCAGCGCGGACACGCTGCCGCTGTAGCCGGTGATGGTCGCGTTGCCGTCCTCATCGAGCGAATATTTGTAGACCGGCATGTTGACGACGTTCGCGCGGCCGGCATTGAAATAACGCGAGTTGACCGGCGTGAAGTAGCTGCCGAAGACGCCCGTGGTATCGCAGGTGCAGGACGGAACCAGAACATCGTCCTCAAAATGGCTCACGGAGCGGACGGGGCTGTTGTTTCTGTCCCAAATGTCCAGCGTTTTGCCATAGGACTCATCAAAGCGGCCGAAGGAAATGTTGGCCGAGCAGCCGACCTTGGCATACATCCAGGAGGCGATGCCGATGCACAGGTTCGGCAGTTCCGGCTCCGGATGCGTGACGGCCTGATAGTTGCACTTGGCGCCGATCTCGGCAAAGCAGCGGCCGGAAATGACCGGCAGCTCCGTGATCGCAGCCGTGATGTTCACACCCATGGTCAGCGTGAGGTCCGCGCTGACCGTGAAGCTGCCCTTGGCGAAATCCCGGATCACACGGAAGCCGCCGGAGGACGTATACTCGACGCCGGTGCAGAAGCTCGTGTTGTAGCTGAGCGTGACGGAGCCGTCAACGGAAATTCTGGCGGAAACCGTGATAGCGCCGAGAAAGCCCACGGGGACAGAGCCGAGCTCAATGGTATCCGGCAGGCCGGCGGCCGACATGGAAAACGGGATCGTGCAGGTCGCCGTCGCATCGCCGCGCACCGCCACGTAGGCCTCAATATTTTTGGAGCTGTTGGCGCGAATGCTGTACTCGCCGACAATGCTCGTAATGTCGCAGCCGACGGTCACGCCGCTGATCGTTCTGCTCAAATGGATGGACTTGATCGGTTTTTCTCCATTCAGGGCCGCCATCAGATCCGGCGTTTCGGTGTCGTCGCTGAGAATATAGGTGATCTGTGTGCCTTCGTTCGGCTGCATCTGTGCGAGGTCGCCCTTCACGACGCCCTGTGCATCGATGCTCACGAGGACCGAGTTGATGTCGACCTTCTCGCCCGTCACCGTCAGCTGTTTGCCGTCGTTGGTGATGCTGCCGGCCTTGAATGCGCGCGGGAAATCCTCCACGAAGACGACAAAGGTGTCCCCCTCCTTGAGGGCCACGGTCGTGTCCGGAATGATGACCGAACCGTCGTCCGCGATCTCGGCCGCGACGCTCGACGGCACAACAACAACGCCGTCCGTGAAGACGTACTTGCTGTCATAGCCCGCCTGCACCGTGTCGCCCTTGCGCACCTTGGCCGCGTCGGCGAGCATGTTGGCCGCTTCCGCGCTCGTCACGGTCTGCTCCGGCAGGAACTTTCCGCCGGACAGCTGGAACCAGCCGCGGTTGACCGCCACCTGCACGTCTTCGGGATACGTGACCGCATCTTTGTCCGTATAGGTGTACGCCGCGCCCTCGTCGAGCTGGAAGCCCAGGCAGAAGTTGAGCGTGTGCGCCGCGAACTCGCGCGTCGCCGGCTTGTCCGGCTCGAACGCGCTGCCCGCCTCGAGGTCGATCACACCGAACTCCACCGCGATCATCAGATCCTTATAGTAGCTTGCGCTGCTGTCGATGTCGCTGTAGTAATTGTCCGGATAGTTGTCCGCTTCGACAGTCATGTCGAAGGTCTTGACCAGCTTCTGCACCCACGCAATGCGCGTGACCGTCTCGTCCGCCGCCAGCGCAGTGGCCGGCAGGAGCGACGCGATCATCAGCACCGCGAGTACGAAGCTCAAAAGTCGTTTTCTCATGTGTTTCCTCCCTGTTCGTTTTTTCTCCTGTCTTTTGTCTGCAGCCCTGCCGACACCGTGAAAGCGACGCGCGCGGCCGCGTGTCAACATACTCGGTTCGCCGGTAAGGCAAAGTAAGCTAATTATAACATTTTTTATCAGTCATGCAATGCGATCTGCATTTTTGGTACACTTTTCTGCAGAATTTGCACACAAATCAGGTTGAAACAGCAACATCCCCCTCCGATTCCGGATGAATCAGAGGGGGATGCATTTCTAACGGTTTACTTCTTTACGTTCTTGCAGAACTCCATCAGGATGGTCGCGACCTGCTCACGGGTCGCGCTGCCCTGCGGGTTGAGGTAGGTCTGGCCGCCGCTCACCGCGCCGGAGATCAAGCCCAGTGCCACGGCATCTGCCAACGCGTCCTTCGCCCAGTCGGACACGCTGCCCGCATCCGGGAAGGCACTCAGATCGGCGGGCGCCCACGTGCGCTTGATGTTCAGGATCCGGTCTGTGTACTCCATGAGGATGACGGCAATCTGCTCGCGCGTGACGGGCAGGTCGGGATCGAACGTCGTACCGGACGTTCCGGCCACCACACCGGTCTGGTACGCCCAGAGAACCGCATCCTTGTACCAGTCCTGTGTGAGATCGGTAAACGGCGTCGTGCCGGAAACCTCCGGCCCGCCCTCGAGGTTATAGAGGATCTGCACAATCTGGGCGCGCGTTGTGGTCATGGACGGGGCAAACAGATTGTTCCCGACACCGGACATCAGCCCGTTGGCAACACAGTAGTCGATCCCGGCGTGTGCCCAGTTGTCTTCACCCGGAACGTCCGTGAACCCGGTGCTCGGACAACCGCTGGCCGGGATGGTCTCCGTTTTCGTCGCGCTGCAGCTCGTGCAGGTGTAGGTCTTGATACCGGCCTCCGTCGCCGTGGCAGGCTTTGTCACCACGCCGTTATTCCAGCTGTGACCCAGCGCATTGACGTAAGTGTCCACATAGCTGTCGCCGCAGGTACAGGTGTGCGTCGTATAACCCTTCGTGGTACAGGTCGGAGTGGTGACGGTCACCGCATAGTCATGCGTATGCGGTGTAGCGGAAACCAGAACAGAACCCGCCTCAAACGCCGCGCGAAGCGCCTGGCCGTTTTCATCGACGCAGTTGGACGCCTCTTCGTCCTTGAGCGCAATGGAGATCTCGTATTTTCCGTCCGGCGCATTGTCCGCAACGGTAAATGTCAGCTTCAGCAATACGCCGTCACCGGTGATATTCCGGTCGCTCGTCCAGTTAATGACGCCGCCCTTGACATTGTCCACAAACAGGCCGCTGTTTGCCTTCTCCAGCAGCTCGCCCTTGGCAATGCCGGTCAGAGTCAGGTTTGCATCAGCGGCGATCTTGAGCGTAAAGCCCGCAATGCCGGTGTTGTTCTTGATCTCGACCGGGACCGTGACCGTGTCACCGGCCTTGGCCGTCACCGCACCAGTGGTGAACATAGTTACCTTGTCGCCGCAGGCGATGCAGACACCGTCCACATACTTGTGCGGAAGCGTGGCAGTCTCTACGCTGCAGTATTCATCACCGCAGCGGCTGCACTTGTTGAGCGTATAGCCCTTGGACGTGCACGTCGCCGCAACGACCGTCTGCCGGTAATCGTGGCCCAGCTTCGCAATCGGCTCCGTCTTGGTTGCATGACACACGGAGCAGGTATATGTCTTTGCGCCGTCTTCCGTGCAGGTCGCAGCTGCAGTCACCGTGCCCGCATCCCAGACGTGCTCCTGCGCAGCGGTATAATAGCGATAGACTGTGCGCGTCTCTACCTTGCGTGTACTGCTGGCGCTGGCCGCCTGATCGCCCCAGTCGGACCAATCCGTCCAGCGCTCATAGGTAAAGAGCTTTTTATAGTTTGTATAGTTTTGCGTGTAGACCGGGATCTGGAAATACCAGTACGTATCCGAGCAGCAGCTGCCGTTCGGATAATACTTGCAGTCACCGCCGTTGGCGCCGTTCGCGTCCGTCGACGAGGCGTTCGTCGTGCTGAAAAAGGCGTGGAAAGCCTGAAACTCGCCTTCGCAGACATCCGACACCTTGCGATTGATCGGACCGGCGGTGTAGCTGCCGCGGCACCAGTGCCAATAGATATAACCGCTGACCGCCTCGCTGTTGACAACGGTCTTGGCCGTGGCCGTCTCCGAAGCGGAAACCGGCGTCTTGTTGTACGTTCCATACAGCGCGTTTCCGGTGTTAAAGCCGCCGGGCCAGGACTTGACATAGGTGACCGAATCGGAATTGGCCTTTTCCCAGTCGCTGCTCTTGCACGTCCAGCCGCTCTCGGACGTGCTGTACGAGGTCTTTGTCTCATATTTGGAGGAGCGATACTGCGTCTTGCTCTCGATCAGGCCGTCCTCCACACCGACCGGCTTGGTCTCTGACCAATCGGACCAGCCAACGGTGGCCGTTTCCGTGTAGGTCTTGCCGCAGACGGAGCAGGTGTATTTCGTGCCGCCGGGGTCAGAGCACGTCGCGGGGATCGTTTCGGAGACGTAGGCGTGCTCCGCCATTTCGATCGCAGCGGTGTCCACATTGCCGCAGACGGAGCAGGTTCTGGTCTTGCTGCCCTCGGCTGTGCACGTGGCTTCCCGGACGACCGTCCAGCTGCCGTAGCTGTGGCCGGTTTTTGCGATCTCCCGAGTTTCGACATCGTTGCATTTCGGGCATGTTCTGGATTTTGTGCCGTTCTGCGTACATGTCGGCGCTTTGGTCACGACCCAATCCCCATAACTATGAAGCGTGGCCGCAATGCTTCTTGTTTCTGTGTTCCCGCATTTGGTACAAGATCTGACTTGCGTACCATTTTCCGTGCAGGTCGGATATTTCGTATAGGTCCAGTCACCGTATGTATGCTGCAGACAGCTGCTGTCATAAATATAGGTATAATTACCGGCAGCCGGGTCAGGGTTCGGTCCATATTCCCAATATTTATCCGGCGTTGTAGATATGCCAAAATGCAAATGCGGCCCAGTCGCGCAGCCAGTAGCGCCAACCCTGCCGATCGTTTGACCAGCCGTAACGTATGCGCCCCTATACACATTCGACGGAATGCTTCCGCCCTGCATATGCGCATATTGATAGATTCTTCCGTCATCCGCTTTGATTACGAGCCCGGTTCCAAAGCCATTGCAGTCCGTGCTCTCAGGATGCTGAATGGAATAGGAATCATTATGCGTATTCGAGCAGAGGTAAATATGCGTTACCGTACCGGATGCAGCAGCAATGACTGTCGCACCGTTAATACTGCTATCATTGATATCAATTGCGTTATTTCCGTGGTATCCTTGGCTCAAATGTGTATGCCCCGGAACCGGCCAGTAAATGGTTACTGCCGCGTCAGCACGCAGCGGCACCAGTGTCGCCATCAGCACCAATACCAGCAGCATACTCAGTATTCGTTTCTTCATTTCATCCTCCTGTTTTTATTTTTCTTCCATATATTCAGCGGAAACGCGTTTCCGCAAAACGACATGCGTCCTCCGCTCACCGGAGCGACGGGATCAGCTCGGCAAGGAAGCGGACCAGAATCACGGCGTCGGCGGACGTGATCACGCCGTCGCCATTGATGTCCGCGGCTTTCTGCTGCTCGGCCGTGAGCTTCACCAGATCCGTCAGGCTGCGCGAGAGCAGCACCGCATCGGCGGAGGTCACCAAACCGTCCCCGTTGAGGTCGCCTAGCAGATACTCCGTCTCCCCGCACGCGGTGCACTTGCCATCCTGATAAGTATGCCCTCTGGCAGGGAGCGTCTCCTGCGTGACCGCGCCGCAATCCAGACACGTCACGGTCCGCAGGCCGTCCTCCGTGCAGGTCGGGGCAGCTTCCTCGGTTCTTGTGTGCGTGTGGCTGCATGGGACCGCCTCGCTTACATGGAAAGCGCTCTCCTCCGTCGTCACCAGCGTCTCGTCCTCCCGGCCGGGATAGGACGCCAGCTCCGCGACCGTAAGCACGAACCGGTAATCTCCGGCCGTGAGCGTCTGGAACTGCAGCGCGCTATCCAGCTCGCTGCCGGCAAGCACATAACTGTCGGCATGATCGAGCACGATGCGCTTTTCCAGCACCGGCTCCGAATCCTCCTGCGCCGGATAGACCGCCACACAGATCTCCGTCATGGGGTTGACGGACCGGACCGTCCCCTTGAGCGCAAAGGCGCTGCCGGCAGGAAGCTCGTCATCCGGGAAAGCCTTGTCCGTGACGGAAACCGTTTTGTCATAGGAGACGAAATCAACATCCGAAGCCTTCAGCCACTGGCCGTCACCCGTTTTGCACCAGACGCCACTGGTCGTCCGGGCGCAGGTGCCGACCTGAATATCAACACCCTGATACACCGTGCCGACCGGCTCGGCGGCATCCGGCTGTGCGTACAGGTTCGTGTCCGCCCGGGTGCGGAGCGTCACAGCGACCGTCTGCAGCTGCAGACCGTAACCGCACTGTGCGCACACATCACCGGCCAGCGGCACACTGCACGCGTGCGTATAGGTCACGGAGTCGCGCGTATTGCTGCGGTAGAGAATATAGCCATTATCGAGATACTTGGACTGAACTTTTGACAGCGGGTAGGCATGCCCGTCGCCGTACCATGTCTTCTGGCAGCAGTAGTTCGTCGCCGCATTGACGGTCGATTCCGAGATCTCCATGCCGTTGATCTTATGATCACTGTCATATGTGAGTGCCGTGATCAGTACCACGTGGGTGCCGGCCAGACAGAGGCAGTCGCCGACCTGCGCATTCTCGTAGGAGGTCGTGCTGATCTCGGTCGCATAATTGGCGATGGTCCTCGTCGTCTGCCTGCCGCCCAGCCCCCACGCCCAGGAGACAAAAGCACTGCAGTCGCAGGAATAGTAAGGCGCTCTGCAGTTATACGTCGAATAGGAGGTATACATGCGGCTGTTCGGGTCCTTGACCGCCGCCGCGAATCCGTCCAGATCGGTCACCCACGGCACATAGGCCGCGTAGACCGGCTGACCGTAAGGAAGGCCCGTATAGGTAACACCGGCGCGATATGTAAGTCCGCCGTCCCAGCCGACGATATCCGCCTGCGGCGTCCACTGAATGTCCGTCATCTGATATGCGCGCTTGACAATATTCCGAACGCCCTCGGACAGCTGCACATCACGTGCGCTGTCGGCAGCCGCACCGTCCATGCCAAACGCCGTGAACATCGTCAGCAGCAGCGCCAATACCAGCAGGAAACTGAAGATCCGTTTTTTCATCTGATTCGCCTCATCCTGTGTGCATTTCAGTTACGCTAGCCCGGCGAGCAGACGCACCAGCGCCACTGCATCCGCAGACGCGATGCACCATCCCAAGCAAATGCAACCTGAAAGTGTGCAAAGCTGCCACAATTGTATTTCTTGTCCTAATTTTAATATATATATATATATATACTGTCAACCATTTTTTCTTCCCGTGGCGTACGGATAAGCAGTAGCGGTGACCTTTCCGACAAAATGTTGAAAGGTCACCGCTATTGATGTAACCGTCAGCTATTTTTGATTGCAGGTGCAGCCACTCACTGTGCATATTTTATCTGCAGCAGCGGTCACCTTGCAAATGACCTGATTCGACAGATAGCAAAACGCCCCGCCGGTCATATTACCGGTCATATTATATAATACACCCCCTGCACGGTTGCCCACGAAAAGCAACGGGGTGCGGTGGACCCGCCTCATATTCCCCGCAGAAATTCATATACTGAATTACGCAAATATGGGGAGTGGTGTAAGTGCACACGGACATGGAAGCGCGCGCATGCGATCTTGCGGAATATCTTCTCGCCAACAATACCACCGTCCGCGCCGCCGCCAAACAATTCGGCGTTTCAAAATCGACCGTTCACAAGGACCTGACGGAGCGGCTGGAGAAGATCAACCCCGCGCTCTATCAGCAGGTCCGGCAGTTGCTGGACCGCAACAAGGCGGAGCGGCACATCCGCGGCGGCATGGCGACGCGGCGAAAATACAAAGGTACATAAACCGGCGCGCGGCCTCCCGGATGGGCGGCCGCGCCGCGCATATTTCTCACAAAAACGGAAACGCTACCGTCGAAGGTGATTGCTTGAAATCCAAACGAATCGGAACGCAGACAGTGCAGCTTACCGTCCCGCCCGTGATCCTCGCCTCCGCCAGCGTCGTGGGCAAAAAGGAGGGCGAGGGCCCGCTGCGCGACCGCTTTAACAGCGTCAGTCAGGACGCATATTTCGGCACGAAGAGCTGGGAGCAGGCCGAGAGTGCCATGCTGCGGCAGTGCTTCGACCTCGTGTGCCAAAAAGCCGGGCTGCAGCCGGAGCAGCTCGACTATGTGCTCTCCGGCGACCTGCTCAACCAGTGCGTGGGCTCGGCCTATGCCATGCGTGACATCTGCGTGCCCTACCTGGGGCTGTACGGTGCGTGCTCGACGATGGCGGAATCGCTCAGTCTGGCCGCCATGCTCATCGACGGCGGCTACGCCGAACACACCGCCGCGCTCACGAGTTCGCACTTCTGCTCTGCCGAGCGGCAGTACCGGTTCCCGCTGGAGTACGGCGGCGTGCGCACACCGACTGCACAGTGGACCGTCACCGGCTCCGGCGCGCTCATTCTCGGCGCGGCCGGCAGCGGGCCGCGCGTGACGATGGTGACGACCGGCAAGATCGCCGACGCGGGCATCACGGACGCAAACAACATGGGCGCCGCCATGGCGCCCGCCGCCTATGAGACGCTCAAGGCGCACTTCGCCGACACCGGCCGCACACCGGACTACTATGATCTGATCGTGACCGGCGACCTCGGCAAGATCGGACACGCCGTCGTGACGCGGCTGTTTCAGGACGACGGCATCGAGCTTGAGGGGCTCTACACCGACTGCGGCCTGCTGATCTATGACCTGGAGGGGCAGGACGTGCACGCAGGCGGCTCCGGCTGCGGATGCAGTGCATCCGTGCTCGCGGGGCATCTGTTGAAGCTGCTGGAGGGCGGCCAGATCCGGCGGCTGCTGTTTGCGGCGACCGGCGCGCTCATGTCGCCCACCGCGTCCATGCAGGGCGAGAGCATCCCCGGAATCTGCCACACCGTGGCGATCGAAACGCAGGTGAACACATGATCCTTGGCTATGTAAAAGCATTTTTGATCGGCGCTGTGCTGTGCATGATCGGTCAGATCCTGATTGACAAGACGAAGCTGACCCCGGCACGCATCCTGACGCTGTATGTGGTAGCGGGCGTGGTGCTCGGTGCAGTCGGCATCTACGGGCCGTTCGCCAAATGGGCTGGTGCGGGGGCGACCGTGCCGCTGACCGGCTTCGGCAATCTGCTGGCAAAAGGCGTGCATGATGCCGTGGCCGAAAAGGGCGTGCTCGGCGCGTTCACCGGCGGCTTTGAGGCCGGTGCCGCAGGAATTTGCGCGGCCATTTTCTTTGGTCTGCTTGTGGCCATGTGCTTCAAATCCAAAGATAAACAATAAAAAAGAACCGATCCGAAGATCGGTTTCAGCTTTCCGGAAAGCTGCCCGGGCACGCCAAAGCGCGAAGCGTCTCGCGCTTTGGCGCTTATAGATTTCACTCGAGGCGGGCGCTTCGCCCCCTCGAGCTCCCCCGCTGCTCTAAAGTCCTCCTGCGCCGCGGAAGAACGAGCACGGCATCATTATAATAATAAACCGCCGGCCTAGCCGGCGGTTTTTCATAGACGGGCAAAGCCCTCTGTTACTAGCTTGCACGTCACGTCGTGCAAGTACGATCTGCCAGCCGCGAGAGTTCTGCTACTTGCAGCCCGTGAACG
>CAVFZY010000005.1:0-14578 GCA_963627135.1 Bacteroidaceae bacterium
GGTCGGTAGTTCAAGTCCTCTCAACAAAGAAAAATATCTTTTTGTTTGCACTTGAAATTCGGGGTACGAAAAAACCCAGAAGTCGTTGAAACTTCTGGGTTTTCCGGTGCAATACCTTTTTTTGGTTGCACAACATGGTTGCGGAGACAGGATTTGAACCTGCGACCTCCGGGTTATGAGCCCGACGAGCTACCGAACTGCTCCACTCCGCGATATTTTGTTTGCCCCTCAAGGCTCATATACTATAACATATGAGCCTTGCGTTGTCAAGTGCTATTTTAGCGCTCGGAAGCAGAAAATTCTTCCTTTTCTGCGGCGTCCAGTGTCTCAGCCGCCTCTGCGCGACCGTTTTGCAGCTTGAGCTCGGCGAGAATGTCCGCCAGCAGCTCGTCCGTGGTGGGCTTCGCCGGAGCCTCCGGCTCGGGCTCTTTTTCTTTCTTGCGGTTGAAGCGGTTGATGATCTTCACCATCCAGAACACGACCAGCGAAATGCACAGGAAGTTGATGATGGACATGATCAGATCGCCGATCGGGAATACGCCGACGGTCAGGCCGGAGAAGTCCAGCCCGCCGATGATGAGTGATATGAGCGGATTGATGATATCGTTGACGAGCGCGGTGACGATGGCCGTAAACGCACCGCCGACAACGACGCCGACGGCCAGGTCAATGACATTGCCGCGCGAGATGAAAACCTTGAATTCGTCGAGCCAGTTGGGCTTTTTCATAGTGGGACCTCCTTGTTTATTTCTGTAGTTTCAGTGCTTCGGCACCAGAATCTTCGTGCCGCCCATATATGGGCGAAGCGCCTCGGGAATGACGACGCTGCCGTCGGGTTGCAGGTTGTTCTCGAGGAACGCGATGAGCATACGCGGCGGAGCGACGCAGGTATTATTGAGCGTGTGGGCGAGATAATTCTTGCCGTCCTTGCCCTTGACGCGGATGTGCAGACGGCGGGCCTGTGCATCGCCGAGGTTCGAGCAGGAGCAGACCTCAAAGTACTTTTTCTGGCGCGGGCTCCAGGCCTCGATGTCGCAGGATTTGACCTTCAGGTCGGCGAGGTCGCCGGAGCAGCACTCGAGCTGGCGCACTGGGATATCCAGACTGCGGAAGAGCTCAACGGAGTAGCGCCAGAGCTTCTCGTACCAGTCCATGCTCTCCTCCGGACGGCAGACGACGATCATCTCCTGCTTTTCAAATTGGTGGATGCGGTACACGCCGCGCTCTTCGATGCCGTGTGCGCCTTTTTCCTTGCGGAAGCAGGGCGAATAGGACGTCATCGTCTGCGGCAGCTGATCCTCGGTGAGGATCTGGTCGATGTAGCGGCCGATCATGGAGTGCTCGCTCGTGCCGATGAGATAGAGATCCTCGCCCTCGATCTTGTACATCATGGCGTCCATGTCCGTCTGGCTCATGACGCCTTCGACCACGTTGCCGTGGATCATAAACGGCGGAATGCAGTAAGTAAAGCCCTTGCCGATCATGAAATCGCGTGCGTAGGCCAGTACGGCCTCGTGCAGGCGGGCGATATCGCCCATGAGATAGTAAAATCCGTTGCCGGAGACGCGGCGCGCGGAATCGAGATCAATACCGTCGAAGCGCTCCATGATCTCCGTGTGGTACGGGATCGGGAAATCCGGCACGACGGCCTCACCGAAGCGCTGCACCTCAACGTTGCAGCTGTCGTCCGGGCCGAGCGGCACGCTGGGGTCGATGATCTGCGGGATGGTGAGCATGATCTTATGGATCTTGGCCTCGAGCGCCTCTTCCTGCTTTTCGAGCTCGGCCAGACGCGCAGCCTGCGCGGTGACCTGCGCCTTGACGGCCTCGGCTTCGGCAAGCTTGGCCGGGTCCTTTTTCGCCTGGCCCATGAGCATACCGATCTTTTTCGACAGGCTGTTGCGTTCTGCGCGCAGATTCGATGCCTCGTTGATGGCGGCGCGGTTGGCCTTGTCAAGCTCGATCACTTCGTCGATGAGCGGGAGCTTGGCGTCCTGAAACTTTTTGCGGATGTTTTCCCGCACAAGATCTGGGTTTTCGCGGATCAATCGAATGTCAATCATGATGTCTCTGTCTCCTCAATATTCTATGTGTATCAGTTTCTGCGTCCGATGGCCTCAAGCGCCTGCAGCAGCGCCTCGCGGTCGTCCGCGTCGTAGTATTCCAGTTCGATGCGCCCAGTTTTGCGGCCCTGTGTCATGCGCACCTTACGGCCGAGCACCTGCTCGAGATGCCGTGCGCATTCGCCGAGATAATCCACACCGGCGGCCTTTTTGACCGGTTTTTCCTGCGTATCTTTCAGCAACTGCGCGGCCAGTGCCTCCGCCCGGCGGACGGACAGGCCCTTTTCGATGACGGTTTTCGCCGCGACGAGCTGCATTTCCGGGGCGCTGAGCGGCAGGAGCGCGCGCGCGTGCCCGGCGGACAGCGAGCCATCCTCGACCAGCTTTAATACCGGCTCGGACAGGGCCAGCAGCCGTGTCGCATTCGCGACGGCGGGGCGTGATTTGCCCACGCTCTGCGCCACATCGTCCTGCGTCATGCCGTAGACATCCTGCAGGGCGCGGTAGCCCTTGGCCTCTTCGATGGGGTTTAAGTCCTCGCGCTGGAGGTTTTCGACCAGCGCCATCTCCATGGCGCGCTGCTCATCCGCTGTCAGGATGCGCACCGGCACTTCCCTGAGCCCGGCCATGCGGCTGGCGCGCCAGCGGCGCTCGCCCGCGATGATCTGGTAAAATCCGCCCTCGAGCGGCCGGACCGTGATCGGCTGGATGAGCCCGTAGGTGCGGATGGACTCTGCGAGCATTTCCAGCGCTTCCGGGTCAAAGTGCTTGCGCGGCTGGTCGGCGCGCGGCTCGATCTTTTCGATCGGCAATAAATCGGGTGCCGTCTCCCCGCGTTCGGGCTGCGGGGCCGGATATTCCTCGCCAAAGAGCGCTCCGAGGCCCATGCCGAGACCTTTCTTTCCGTCTTTACCCATGTTCCACCTCCACTGCGGCGGCCGCAGCTGCTCCCTGTGCCGCTTTTGCCGCCTTTTCCTCGCGCTTGATGAGCTCGCCCGCCAAATGCAGGTACGCCCGCGCGCCCTTGGACTCTTTGTCGTAGGCGATGGCGGGTTTGCGGTGGCTCGGCGCCTCGGACAGGCGCACATTGCGCGGTATCATGGTCTTATAGACCTTTTTGCCGAAGAACTTGCGCACCTCGTTCACGACCTGATCGGACAGCTTTGTACGGCCGTCATACATGGTCATGACGATGCCCTGCACGGTTAACTCCGGGTTCAGGCGCTTGTTGCACATTTTGATGCTGCGCATGAGGTCAGCAATGCCCTCGAGCGCGTAGTATTCACACTGCACCGGGATGAGCACGCTACCGGCCGCGACGAGCGCGTTGATCGTCAGCAGCTCGAGCGACGGCGGGCAGTCGATGAGAATGAAGTCGTAATCGTCCTGCACTGCGGCGAGCGCGGTCTTCATGATGTATTCCCGCTGCTCGGAGCCCACGAGCTCGACGGAGCAGCCGGAGAGATTCATATTTGCCGGCAGCACGTCGCCGTATTTCGTGCTGCGGATGCAGTCGGCGGCGGCCGCGCCGTTCATCAGCATATCGTAGCAGTTGGGCGTCGCGGTTTTGTCCACGCCCATGCCGGACGTGCTGTTGCCCTGGGGGTCGCAGTCGACGAGGAGCACGCGCCGCCCGCGCTTTTTGAGCGCACAGGTCAGATTCACGCACGTGGTCGTCTTACCGACTCCGCCTTTCTGGTTGGCGACGGCAATGATTTTGCCCATGGTTTGCCTCCCTGAGTTGTGTTTGCAGCTATTATAACAGCGTCAGGCCACGTTTTCAACTGCTTGAAGGCACTGCGGTGAATTTTTGTGATGTTTCACGTGAAACAATGCGAAACACGGCGGGCATGTTTCACGTGAAACATTGCCTCAGGACAGGAACATATCCACGTCGCCGATGGTCAGACCGTCGTGCAGTGCGAGATTGATGCCGTAACCGATGAGCTTTGCCGCATCGTGCACTACGGTGTCAATGTCGCGTGGCGTGACGAACATTTGCTCTGCACGGGGATCGTCCGAAAAGCCGCCCGCGTCGATGACGGTCGGCAGACCGATGGCCGCGACCGGGATGCCGAGCGTGTCGCGGCTGAGGCCTGCGCGGTCGTTGCCGACGCCGCTGCCGGGCGTGATGCCGGTATCCGTGAGCTGAACTGTGCGGCCGAGCCGGTCAAGCTCCGCGCAGGCGAGCGCGTCCACGGCGATGATGGCGTCCGGGTGCAGGCGGTCTGCGAGCGCGCGGATCATATCGGCAGATTCCACACCCGTCGTGCCGAGCACGCCGGCCGCGAGCGCGGCCACGGACCGGAACTGCCCGAAATGCTCCGGCAGCTGCTCGCGCAGGTGCCGCGTGACCATGACGCTGTCGACCGCGTCAGGGCCGACGGCGTCGGGTGTGATCGCCCGGTTGCCGAGGCCGACGACGAGCACAGACGCGTCCGGCATCAGCGGCAGCACGCCGCGCAGCAGCTCGGCGAGCGTCTGCGCAGCGTTTTCAAATGCGTCGTCCTCGCGCCGCAGTAGCGGGTCGAGCGCAAGGGTGTAGTAGTCGCCGATTGGTTTACATAACGCATTTTCACCGGCGACGTCGAGCACGTGTACCTCGGTCACGGTAAAGCCGCGGCGCTCGGTCTCTTCGGCGCGCACGCCGGGCAGCTCCGTCACGGCGGCGGCGCTGCGGTGGATGGCTTCGGCCTCGACGGCGAGGTCGGTGCGGGGAAAATTCGGCATAACAGGCTCCTTTCTGACGCCACATCTTGTGGCTCACTGGAAGCGTTGCCACAAATGGATACATTTATAATGAAAATCGAAAAAAAGGCTTGCAATTTGCAGGGTTTGATGATATCATCAACACTTGCAGAACATTGCACGGTCATGTCCATGACTGAATTTTATAGGAGGAGGTGGCGATTGAGAAATGCCGAACATCAAGTCCGCAATGAAGAGAGACGAAAAGTCCAAGCTGCAGAATCTGAAAAACAAGGCTGAGAAATCCGCCCTGAAGACCAACCTGAAGAAGTTTGATGCGGCTGTTGCCGAAGGCAACCGTGACGCAGCCGTCAGTACCTATAAAGTTGCTGTCCAGGCTGTTGACCGCGCGGCCGGCAAGGGCCTGATCCACAAGAACAACGCAGCGCACAAGAAGTCTGCGATGGCTCAGAAAATGAATGAGCTTGGCTGATCCACAGAATCTCGGGGGCATGGCAGTTTGCCATGCCCTTTTTGCTACCCCGACAGGAGGCTGACTATGAAAAAACGTATGATGCTGATCATCAACCCAATGGCCGGACGCAGCGGCTACAAGACCGGCTTCGGCGAGGTGATGAACATTCTCGACAGCGGCGGATACCTGACGACGGTGTACTTCACGCAGGGCCGCGGCGACGCGACAGTGATGGCGGCGCAGCACGCGGCGGAGTATGACACCGTGGCCTGCATCGGCGGCGACGGCACGCTCAGCGAGGTCGTGTCCGGCCTGATGCAGGTGCCGAATCCGCCCCCGCTGGGCTATATCCCGATGGGCACGACAAACGACGTGGCCTCGACCCTCGGTCTGCCGAAAAACGCGACGGATGCGGCCCTGCGCATCGTGACCGGCACGCCGACGGCGTTTGACGTCGGCAGCTTCGGCGACCAGAGCTTTTTCACCTACGTGGCGGCTTTCGGCGCGTTCACGGCCGTGAGCTATGAGACGCCGCAAAACGAAAAACAGGCGCTCGGCCATCTGGCCTATGTGCTTGAGGCGATGGGCCGGCTCAACAGCATCGACCATTACTGCGCGCACGTGG
This sequence comes from Bacteroidaceae bacterium, assembly GCA_963627135.1. Taxonomy (GTDB): domain Bacteria; phylum Bacillota; class Clostridia; order Oscillospirales; family Oscillospiraceae; genus CAG-103. The sequence goes on from CAVFZY010000005.1 coordinate 5,852, forward strand.
AGTATGACGGCGGCACGGTCGACGGGGACTTCATCTTCGGCGGCGTGTCGAACTCGACCTCCGTGGCCGGCATGGTGCGCCTGCGCAAGGACCTCGTGAGTCTGGGCGACGGGCTGTTTGAGACGCTGCTCATCCGCCGCCCGCAGCAGTTCGGCGACCTGAGCCGCATTATCTCGGGCGTGCTCAACCAGAACTACGACAATGAGAATGTCATCCTCGTGCAGTCCCGGACGCTGCGCTTCACGTTTGACGAGCCTGTGGCCTGGACGCGCGACGGCGAGGCCGGCGGCGTGACGACGGACGTGACGCTACGCAATAACCACGCGGCGATCCACATCATCGCCTGACGGCGGAGAAGATACGGAAAACCGGCGGATTTTCCGCCGGTTTTGTGCGCTTACGGGCAAGAACCGGTTGAAAAAACCGCGCCGAGTGCGTATAATAAAGAAGTTATCTATAAAAATCCATCGGAAACGAGGCTGATGATATGAAAAGACAGCACATCGCCGGCATCTATGCCGCGCCGGAGACCTTCGGCGGCCAGACCCTGACTGTCTGCGGCTGGGCGCGCACGATCCGCGACATGAAGAATTTCGGCTTTATCGAGCTCAACGACGGCAGCTGCTTCAAGAGCCTGCAGGTCGTGCTCGAACGCGGCAAGCTCGAAAATTACGACGAGATCGCCCGACAGAACGTCGGCGCGGCGTTCATCGTGCACGGCGAGCTCGTACTCACGCCGGACGCCAAGCAGCCGTTCGAGCTCAAGGCCGACAGCGTCACGGTCGAGGGCGCGTCCGCGCCGGATTATCCGCTGCAGAAAAAGCGCCACAGCGTGGAGTTTCTGCGTACGATCCAGCACCTGCGCCCACGCACGAACCTCTTCAGCGCGACGTTCCGCGTCCGCAGCGTGGCCGCGCAGGCGGTGCACACGTTCTTTCAGGACCGCGGCTTTGTCTACGTCCAGACCCCAATCATCACGGGCTCTGACTGCGAGGGCGCGGGCGAGATGTTCCGTGTCACGACGCTCGATCTCGATAATATCCCGCGCACGGCCGACGGTAAGGTCGATTTCTCCAAGGACTTCTTCGGCAAGAGCACGAATCTGACCGTGTCCGGCCAGCTCAACGCCGAAAACTTCGCGCTCGCCTTTGGCGACGTGTACACCTTCGGCCCCACGTTCCGCGCCGAGAACTCCAATACCCAGCGCCACGCCGCCGAGTTCTGGATGATCGAGCCGGAGATGGCGTTTGCCGACCTCGACGACGATCTCGAGTGCATGGAGGCGATGGTGAAGTTCATCATCAACACCGTGCTCGAAAAGTGCCCGCAGGAGATGGAATTTTTCAATTCCTTCGTGGACAAGGGCCTGCTCGAGCGCCTGCACAACGTGGTGGACAACGACTTCGGCCGCATCACGTACACCGACGCCGTGAAGCTGCTCAAGGACTCCGGCCACAAGTTCGACTACCACGTCGAGTGGGGCATCGACCTACAGACGGAGCACGAGCGCTACCTGACCGAGCAGGTGTTTAACAAGCCCGTGTTCGTCACGGATTATCCGAAGGAGATCAAGGCGTTTTACATGCGCATGAACGACGACGGCAGGACCGTCGCCGCGGCGGACTGCCTCGTGCCGGGCATCGGTGAGATCATCGGCGGCAGTCAGCGCGAGGAGCGGCTCGACCTGCTCACGAAGCGTATGCAGGAGCTCGGCCTGCGCGAGGCCGATTACTGGTGGTACCTCGACCTGCGCCGCTACGGCAGCTGCCGCCACGCCGGCTTCGGTCTCGGCTTTGAGCGCATGGTCATGTACCTGACCGGCGTGAGCAACATCCGCGACGTGGAGCTGCACCCGCGCACGGTCGGCAACGCGGACTTTTGATTTTGATTTTGTACGAATGACACCCCCGGAAGCGATTGAAGTGACTCCAAAAAGTTAGACAAAAAAGCGGCTTAAAAATTGTTCAAGCTACCGAAAGAGCTTGCTGTCTGTGAATTGCAGGCGGCAGGCCCTTTCGTTTTGCCTGGATACGCCTGCTGTTATAATATACAAGAAGTTCCTGCTTGAAATGTTTCATTGCGTGAAACGCCTGCAAATACAGCAGCTCACTTTTGACAAGCCCGAAGAAATCTTCTATCACAGCGTTGTCCAGACAGTTTCCCTTGCGACGCATGCTCTGGTGGCTCCCCTTCTCTCGGAGCATCCGCTGATACTGCTTGTGCTGGTATTGCCAGCCCTGGTCTGAATGAAGAATTCAGCTTGTTCCGTCTGGAATTTTCTCAAAGGCCTCGTCCGGCATGGTCGTTACCATACTCAGCACAGGGCGATCTGAGATGGTATAGCTGGCCAGATCGCTGCTGCACAAGTCCAGAATCGGTGATCGATAGAGTTTTTTACCGAACAGACTGAACTCTGTCACATCCGTGACCCATTTCCGGTTTGGCCTGTCCGCATGAAAATCCCGATTCAACAGATTTGCTGCGGGTGAATTATACTATCAAGTGCAACAGGAAAAACAAAAAAGAAGATTATACGAAACTCTGGCAGAATGTAATTAGCACAAAAACAAAACACAAAAAGGAGATTCGTATGAACTCCAAACATCTTGGCATAGTTAAACACCCCATTTGTTAGACATGATACCACATGTCTAACAAATGGGGTGCAGTTCAAACAGCCGGGGGTTCTTTTTGCTTCGTTCTTTACGGCACGATGCGCGTGCCGCTCTCGCCGCGCATGGCGGCCGGGGCCTGCTCGAGCGAGGCGATGACGGCGCGCCTCCGCCAGCCGCTGCGCACGAACTGCACGGCCGCAGCCACCTTTGGCTGCATGGAGCCGGCGCCGAACTGCCCGGCGCGCAGGTAGGTCTCCGCCTCGTCCACGTGCAGCTCGTCGAGTTCCCGCTGCTCCGGCGTGCCGAAGTTCAGGCAGACGTGGTCGACCGCCGTGAGGATGAACAGATAGTCCGCGCCGACGGCCTCAGCCAGGCACGCGGAGGCAAAGTCCTTGTCGATGACGGCGTCCACGCCGTAGTAATCCCCGTGCGCGTCGCGCACGACGGGCACACCGCCGCCGCCGCAGGCGATGACGATATACTCGCTGTCGAGCAGGTTCAGGATCGAGCGCCGCTCGGCGATGTCCACCGGCTTCGGCGAGGCGACGACGCGCCGCCAGCCGCGGCCGGAGTCCTCCCGCATGCGCAGGGACGGATCGTCACGCATCATCTGCTGCGCGGCGGCCTCGTCGTAAAACGCGCCGATGGGCTTTGTCGGCTCGTCGAACGCGGGGTCGTCCGGGTCGACGACGACCTGCGTGACGACCGTCGCCACCTGCCAGGGCATACCGTTGGCGCGCAGCGTGCGGCGCATGCCCTGCTGGAGGTGGTAGCCAATATAGCCCTGGCTCATGGCTGTACACTCCGGCAGCGGCATGGGCGCAACCTTGGGGTTCGTTTTCGCGGCGGTGTCGAACGCAGCCTGGATCATGCCGACCTGCGGGCCGTTGCCGTGGCTGATGATGATCTCGTGGCCCTGATGGATGAGCCCGACGAGCGCCGGGCACGCGGCGGCCACGCGCTCGCGCTGCTCCGCCGGCGTGTTGCCGAGCGCGTTGCCGCCGAGGGCAATGACGATTCTGGCCATGGCATCACCTGTGCTGCGGCGCAGGCTGCTGCTGCGTGATGCAGTGGATGTTCCCGCCGCCGAACGCGACCTCGCGCGTCTGCACGCCGACCACGCGGCGGTCGGGGAACATGGCCTGCACCTGCTGCACGGCAAGCGCGTCGTTCGCGTCGCCGTACTGCGGCAGGATGATGCCGCCGTTGACGATGAGGAAGTTCATATACGACGCAATGGCGACCTCGCCGTCCTCGCGCGGGATGGTGTCCTCAACGGCGTCGATCGTCGCCGCGCCCTGCAGCAGGCAGGGCTGCTGCGTCAGGCAGAGCTTGTGCACCTTCAGCTTGCGGCCTTTGGCGTCCGTCGCCTGCGAGAGCGTGTCGTACGCGTCGCGCGCCGGCTGATAGAACGGGTTTTCCGGGTCGTCCGTCCAGATGCAGGCGACCTCGCCCGGGCGGATGAAGCAGGCCACGTCGTCGATGTGGCCGTTGGTCTCCTCGGGGTCGATGCCGTCGCGCAGCCAGAGGACCTTCTCGCAGCCGAGATAGTCGCAGAGCATGCGCTCGATGGCGCCGCGGTCCATGTCGGGGTTGCGCCCCTCGGACAGCAGGCACATCTCGGTCGTGAGCACGGTGCCCTCGCCGTCGACGTGGATGGAGCCGCCCTCGAGCACGAAGCCCTCGGTGCGGTAGGAATCGACGCGCTCGATCTCGCAGACCTTCTGCGCGACCTGATCGTCGAGATCCCACGGGAAATAGAGTCCGTCGACGAGTCCGCCCCAGGCGTTGAACGTCCAGTCCACGGCGCGCACGCCGCCGTTGCCGTTGACGAGGAACGTCGGCCCGCAGTCGCGGATCCAGGCGTCGTTGCTCGCCATCTCGACGACGCGCACTTCGCGCGGCAGGCGCTCGCGCGCGTTCTGGTACTGCGCCGGGGAGACGCAGACCGTCACGGGTTCAAACTGCAAAATGGCCGTTGCCACGTCCAGAAAGGCTTTCTGCGCGGGCTTGGCACCGTCGCGCCAGTTGTCGTTGCGCTCCGGCCAGAGCATCCAGACGCCGGCCTGCTGCTCAAACTCCGCAGGCATCCGGTAGCCATCGAGCTTCGGCGTGGAGCCGGTGATTCGTTTTGCCATAATGGTTCCTCCTAAGAATGATGCCGGCGCGTACGCGCCGCGATGAGAATTTCGCCGATGACGATGCTGAGGATCGACCCGATCGTGATCGGCAGATAGCTGGAAAGCGTCTCGCTGTCCATCGACAGCGGCACCGCCGTGAAGAAGATCGAGATGAGGATGAGCGCCATGGGCACATAGGCCAGCACGCGCAGCATCCCGCGCCCGCCCGGCACGCGAAACGGCCGCTCGGAATCGGGGTCGATCTCCCGCAGGCGCAAAAACGCCGGGAACACGGGCGCATAGCTCAGCAGGAGCATGACGAGGTTGAGCGCGAAAAAGCTCCAGAACAGGGACGAATCCGGCGAGAGCAGCTCGATGATGATGCCGAGGATGCACACGACGCTCGCCACGATGCCGCTCGTGAGCGCGGAGCCGATGGGCATGTCGTTTTTCGCCCAGCGCTTGGCAAAAATTGCAGGCATGTCGCCGTTTTCGGCGGCGTAGGCGGCCGTGGAGTTCACGCCCATGGACCACGAGATCATGTTGCCGAACAGGGTAATGAGAAACAGCAGCGCCACCGCGCCGACGAACAGGCCGCTCGTGCGGCCGGTCATGAGCGAGACGGCGTCGATGAGGCCCGAGTCCTCGCTGATCTCGTGCGTGGGGATGGCCGCGCCGATGCCGAAGGCCGAAAACAGGTAGATGAGCGCGATGACGATGCCGCCGGTGATGATGGCCTGCGGGATCTGGCGCTTGGGATCGCGCATGTTGTCGGCATACGTGCACACGACCTCGAAGCCGAGGAAGTTGAAGATGATGACCGAGATATAGGACAGGCTGTGCAGGTCAAACCCCGGCAGGAACGTGCGGAAGGCCATGTCGTTGACAAAGCCGTTTTTCACGACGTAGACAATGCCGAGCACGCCGACCGTCAGCGCGAGGATCATTTTGATGGCGGCGCTGATGTTGAGGATGATGATGCTGTCGCACACGGGGTAAAACGCGATCCACGTGACGATCCAGATGAAGGCCAGCTCGATGAGGAGCTTTGCCAGCCACCCGAACTGCAGCCCCGTGAGCACACTCAGCAGCTCCGGGCACACGACGGCGAGCGAGGCCATCCACAGCGGGAAGTTGATCCAGTAGTACCACGAGGCGCGCGCGCCCCACTTTGAGCGCGGGAACGCCTTGTTGATCCAGTCATAGAGCCCGCCGTCGCCGGTGTACGTCGTGCCGAGCTCGGACGAGATCATGCCGTACGGCAGCAGGAAGGCGATCATCATGAACACCCACCAGAAATACTGGCTGTTGCCGATGGAGGCGACGGGCGCCGCCGCCTCCGCCACGAACACGACGCAGATGACCGAGAGGACGACGTCCGCAAGGCGGAATTTTTTTTGTTCTTCCATGGTGTCTGCTCCTTTGGCAGCCGGTCAGCAGCCGCCGAGCCGCGCGTCGAGGAAGGTGTCGAGCTCCTCCTGCGCCGCGGCGAGCTCCAGCTCCGACGGGCAGCGGCGGCAGCGCGTGAAATACACCAGCAATCCGCGCATGGCCGTCAGGCGGTTGCCGGCCTGCTCCCAGCAGAGGGAGGCGGCGGAGTCGGCGACCTCGTCGGTCACGTCCTCGCCGCGCGTGGCGGGCAGGCAGTGCAGGAACTTGCAGCCGAGCGCGCCGAGCTGCATGAGCTCGCGGTTGACCTGATAATCCGCAAAGACGCGCACGCGCTCTTCCTTCGGCATCTCGTTTTCATACAGGCCGTACCAGACGTCGGTATAGATGAAGTCCGCACCGCGCACGGCGTCGCGCTCATCCGTGACGGCCCAGGTGCCGCCGGAGCACTTGCAGTTGGCCTCGAGAATGTGCTTGTGGTCGGCACCCAGCTGGTGCCCCTCCGGGCCGTAGTGCACGAAGTGCATGCCGAGCTTTGTGGTGATGAAGCCAAGGGACGCGCACACCTGCGTGCCGTCGCCGACGAAGACGACCTTGCAGTCCTCCAGCCGCTTGCCCTCGGGCAGGTTCTCACAGATGGTGCACAGGTCGCCGATCTCCTGCGTGGGGTGGTTATAGTCGCTCATGCCGTTGATGACCGGGATCGTGCACGCGTCGGCGAGCTCGACAATGGTCTTGTGCTCGATGACGCGGGCCATGACCACGTCAACCAGACGCGAGAGCACCTTGCCCGTGTCGCCGATGGTCTCGTGGCCGCCGAGCTGGATCATGCCGGGGCCGAGATACTGCGCGTGGCCGCCGAGCTGGCTCATGGCCGTCTCGAACGACACGCGCGTGCGGGTGCTCGACTGCTGAAAGATCATGCCGAGGTTCCTGTTTTTCATCAGCGGGGGATAATAACCCCGGCGGATGGCGCGCTTGATGGCGAGCGACAGGTCTATGATGTCCAGCAGTTCCTGTTTTGTGAAATCGTTGGTGTCAATAAAATCTTTTTTGTACATATCCATTCCTCCAAAGCCGCAGTTTGCGGGATCTGCTTCCCGGTTATTGTCGGCGGATTTGCGTGCGGATATGCGCACCGGACGAATTTTCCGTTTTCGCGGCACGGACCGGTGCCGTTTTCCCGCCAAACGAAAAACCACGCCCGCAGGAATTCCGGTTCCTGCGGGCGTGCCGCGTTATTTTTCATTTTCAAAAGAAACGCCGGTTTGGAGCGTTCACTTAGGGATTATTGAAAACAACGATAATTTTGAGTGACGTCCTCAAGCGGTGCAAACAGAAAGACCACACAACTGACTACAGTGTCGGCTGTGCGGTCTTTTTCCGCCAGTTTTTAATTACCGGAACAACCTCGTCCACTTGTTGCCGCAGACACGCGGGGAGGGGCTGTACTTTCCTGCAAAGCTCTCCATTCGCGTGCAATAAAAACAACAGCCAGAATACCTACCAGCAGGCTGGACAGCGCCCCGGCGTAAAGCAATCCGTCAACGCCGAAAAGCCCTCCCAATATCAGCATTGCGGGAATCTGAACAATGATCTGCCGGAACAGAACCAAGGCGGTTGCGGGGATCGGTTTGCCTATGGATTGCAGGAAAGAGCTGCCGACCATTTGGAAGCTGTCAAGGAAAATAAGCATCAGGAAAATCCGCAGACACTTCACCGAAAACTCGTTATAGAGCGTATCTGCCGAGCCGAAAATGCGGACAATGCTCATAGGCGCAAGCTGGAACCAAATCGTAGCAAGACCCATGAGCGCTGCAGATAAGATGAGCAGCAGCTTTAGGATATGTCTGACCCGGCTGCGGAGGTTTCGCCCGTAGTTATAGCTGATGATGGGCTGCGCACCGGAGCATAGCCCGGTGATGGCGTTTTGCAGCAAGGTAAACACCTTCATGGTAACGCCCAGCGCGGTGAGAGGAATCTCCGCACCGTACTTGCTCAGTGCTCCGTATTTGACAAGAAGATTGTTCTGAAAATAGAGAACGACCACAATTGCCAGCTGTGTCACAAAACTGGAGAGACCCAGCTTTGCCGTTCTCGGCACATACCGAATACATCCAGTGAACGATTTTTTCGTGAGCCGGATGGTTCCTTTTTTGCGGACGAGATATACAATGCATACGCCCGCGCTCGCTGCCTGACCCAATACCGTGGCAATGGCTGCACCCTTCACACCCCAATGAAAGACAAAGATGGTCAGCGGGTCACCGATCATATTGATTGTAAAACCTGTGAGCATACTGAGCATCGCGGTTTTGGGACCGCCGTTTCCGCGGACGATGCTCATAGCACCGCAGGGGAAAATGTTGAAAATCGTTCCGGCAACGATAATATATCCGTAGTCCAAAGCATACGGCATAATATCGTCTGTTGCTCCAAACAGGCGGCAGAGCGGCTGTAGGAAAACGGTCAGCAGGATACTCAGCGTGGCACCGGATGCAGCCAACGCGGCAAGACCTGCGGCCATGCCCTTTTCAGCCTCCTCACACTTGCCCTCACCGAGCTTCAGGTTCATATAACTGGCTGTGCCGTCACCAATCAGC
>CAVFZY010000006.1:0-28108 GCA_963627135.1 Bacteroidaceae bacterium
TGACCTCTCGGATGCGAACCGAACGCTCTCCCAGCTGAGCTACGCCCCCACAAGGCTTGTTTATTATAACACATTTTTCGCATTTGTAAAGCCCATTTTTTCCGTTCCCACGATTTTTTGCAAAAAGTCCCGCGCAAGAAAATTGTGTTCCCAAAAAGCAGGCAGCCATCCTTGGTTGACACCGTGCATAAAATGCGTTATAAGTGTGCCAGAACAAAGGAGATACGTTTATGCATTACACATCTGTACTTTTTGACCTCGACGGCACACTGCTCGACACGCTCGGCGACCTGACCGCCGCCATGAACCGCACACTCACCCGCCACGGCCTGCCGGAACGCACGCGGCAGCAGATGCGCGCCGCGCTCGGCAACGGGGCCCGGCGGCTGATGGAGCTGTCCGTCCCGGAGGGAACGGACAGCGCGCTGTTCGAGACGCTGCTGGCGGAATACAACGCCGACTACGCCGCCAACTGCCGCATCGAGACCGCCCCCTACCCCGGTGTCGCCGCGCTGCTGCGCGAGCTGCACGCGCAGGGGCGCAAGCTCGCCATCGTGTCCAACAAGCCGGCCGAAGCCGTGCGCGCACTGCGGGCGGATTTCTTTGCCGACACAGTCCCGATCGCCGTCGGCGAAACGGCGGCCATCCGGCGCAAGCCGGCGCCGGACATGCTGCTGGCCGCCATGGAAAAGCTCGGTGCCGATCCCGCAGGGACGGTCTTTGTCGGCGATTCCGAGGTCGACATCGCCACGGCGCGCGCGGCGAATCTGCCGTGCATCAGCGTGCTGTGGGGCTTTCGCGACCGGGACGTGCTCGAGCGCGCCGGCGCACAGCAGTTCGCCGCCGACATTGCGCAGCTGCAAGCACTTCTGGGCTGAAAAAATCCGCCGGATGGTTCCGGCGGATTTTTTCATGCCGTCCTGCGGCGCAGAAACTTCAGCTTCGTCTCCGAGAGGACGATAGCGATCAGGATCAGCGCGAAGCCGACGAGCACGCGCGGCTCCAGATGCTCGTGATAGAATGCGACGGAAAACAGCGTGCCGAACACGCTCTCAAGCGTGAGCAGCAGCGCCGCCGTTGTGGACGGGGTATACTTCTGCCCGAATGTCTGAAGCAGAAAGCACAGGCCGGTGCACATGACGCACAGATAGCCAAGGCGCAGCCACACATCCGCGGAGATCTCCTCAGGCGCGGGCGCGGAAAATGGCGCCGTGATCCAGCTGAGCGCCGCCGCCACGGCAAACTGCACGAACGAGAGCAGCACCGGGCTGCGCCCTCTGGCCGCACTGGCGGTGGCAATGATGTGCAGCGCGTAGAACACGCCGCTGAGGATCGTCAACCCCTCGCCGCGGCCGAAGCGCAGGTCGCTCTGTAGGGATACGAGCCCCATGCCGCACAGGCACAAAAGCGCCGCCGCGAGGTTGTACCGGTCCGGCCGCCGCTTATAGATCAGCCACCAGAAAAACGGCACGAACGCACAATACGTCGCCGCGAGGAAGGCGTTTTTCCCCGGCGTGGTGTGCACGAGGCCATATGTCTGAATCGTGTAAGCCAGATACAGGCACACACCCATGCACGCCCCGCCGCCAAGACAGCCGCGGTCGAGCCGGCGCAGGCTCCGGATGCCGACGAGCGCCATGAGCATGGCCGCGCCGGAAAAGCGGATGGCCAGCAGCCACAGCGTGGGGACGGTCGCGAGCGCGTCCTTCATAATCGTGAACGAACTGCCCCAGAGGAGCGTCGTCGCAATCAGAGCGAGGCGGCCGAGGCGGGTATGGGCATGGCTTGCGCCGGGGTCAGGCATAGAAATCAGGGTTCCTTTTTCATGAATTGTCCGGCCGCGCGCATCATGAGGCGCTTGGTGCCGGCAGTCTCGAATTCCACCTCGAGCAGCGCATCGCCGCCCATGGGCTGGATCTTCGTGACGATGCCGGCGCCGAACGCACGGTGCGTGACCCGGTCGCCGGCGGCGAAGGCCGGGGCGGCTTTGCCCGCCGGTTTTGCCGCGGGCGGCGTGGGCCGCACAGGCGGCTTGCGCTGCGGCTCCGGCGCAGAGACCGTATAGGCGCGCGGCGCGCTCTGGCGCGGCGGGTATTGCTGCTGGTCGCGGCTGGGCTCGGAATAACCGTAGCCGCGCGGGACGTTCAGCTTCTGAATATCTTCGGCCGGGATCTCCTCGACAAAGCGGGAGACTCGGTTGGCCGTCGTGCGGCCGAAGAGCATACGCTGGCGGGCACACGTGAGAATGAGGTGCTCGCGCGCGCGGGTGAGCGCGACGTAGCAGAGACGGCGCTCCTCCTCCATCTCGTCCGGCTCGCCGATGCAGCGCAGGCCGGGGAAAATGCCCTCCTCGCAGCCGACAATGAACACCGTCGGGAACTCCAGACCCTTGGCCGCGTGCATGGTCATGAGCGTGACACAGTCCATGGACTGGTCGTAGTTATCGAGGTCGGTATAGAGCGCGACCTCGTCGAGGAAGCCCGCAAGCGTGGGGTCATCGGCCTCCTTGGCGAAGGCGATGATGTTCGACTTGAGCTCCTGCACGTTCTCGATGCGCGCGGCGTCCTCGGCCGTGTTCTTTTCCTCAAGCGCGCGGACATAGCCGCTGCGCTCCACGACGAGGTCATAGAGCTCGTCCAGCGGCATGGTTTGAGCCACCGCCTGCAGCTCCTCGATCAGGATGGCAAACTGGCACAGGCGCATCTGGCTGCGCTGCAGCTCGGGATAGGCGTCCGCGTGGCGGATGACGTCAAAAAGGCTCGTCTGCTGCGCATGCGCAAGCTGCGCGGCCGTTTCGACCGTGCGCGCGCCGATGCCGCGGGCAGGCGTGTTGATGATGCGCGTCAGGCGCAGGTCATCGCCCGGCGTCTGGATGACGCACAGGTAGGCCAGCATGTCCTTGACCTCCGCGCGGTCAAAAAAGCGCGTGCCGCCGATGATGCGGTACGGGATGCCGTTGCGCTTGAAGGCATATTCGAGCTGGTTGCTCTGCGCGTTCATGCGGTAGAGCACGGCGTGGTCGCGGAAGTTCATGCCATGGCCGAAATCGTCCATGATCTTCGTCGCGACATAGCGTGCCTCGTCGTTCTCGTTCGTGGCGCAGTAGAGCGTAAGCGGGTCGCCGGCTTCGGCCTTCGTCCAGAGCGTTTTGCCCTTGCGGCCGGTGTTGTTGGCGATGACGTGGTTGGCAGCGTCGAGGATGCGGCCGGTGCTGCGGTAGTTCTGCTCGAGCCGGATGGTGCGGGCATTCTTGTACTGCTTTTCAAAGTTGAGGATGTTCTCGATCGTCGCGCCGCGGAACTTGTAGATGCTCTGGTCATCGTCGCCGACGACGCAGATGTTGCCCCAGCCGTCCGCCAGCAGGGCCGCAAGCTGGTACTGGAGGTTGTTCGTGTCCTGATACTCGTCGATGAGCACGTAGCGGAAGCGGCGCTGCCAGTGCTCGCGCACGTCCTCGTGCTCATCGAGCAGGCGGACGGTGTTGTAGATCAGGTCGTCAAAATCCATCGCCCCGGCGGAAAACAGGCGCTGCCAGTAGGTCTGATACACCTCGCCGATGCAGATGCTGCGCGGGTTGTGCGTCGCCTGTGCGCGCGCCAGATACTGCTCGGGCGTGATGCCGGCGTCCTTGGCGCGGCTGATCTCCATGAGCACGGCGCGGTACGGAAACGCCTTCTCGTCGAGATTCATGTCCTTGAGAATGCGCTTGACGACCGCCTGACTGTCCGACGTGTCGTAGATTGTGAAGCTGTTGGGGTAGCCGAGCTTGTCGGCATCGCGCCGCAGGATGCGCACGCACGCGGAGTGGAACGTCGAAGCCCAGATGTCCGCCGCAGCCTCGGGCCCGAGCATGCGCTCAATGCGGTCCTTGAGCTCGTCGGCCGCCTTGTTCGTGAACGTGATGGCGATGATGCGCCACGGCTCGACCGGCTCGACCGCCGCCGCCCGCTGCGCGCGCCGGCGCTCTTCCGGCGTCAGGTCCGTGCGCTCGAGTAGCGCAAGGTCCGCCTCCGTCGCCGAGTCCGGCACCTCGTCGGTGTCGGCCCCGCGGCCGTACTGGATGAGATTCGCGATCCGGTGGATGAGCACCGTAGTTTTACCGCTGCCGGCACCGGCCAGCAGCAGCAGTGGACCCTCCGTGGCCAGGACCGCTTTTCTCTGCATATCGTTCAGGTTCGCGAAGTCCGCCTCGATGAAGCGTCTGCGCGCCTGCACATAGCGTTGTTCAAAAGTCGTTGTTGTATTCATAGCGTCTGATTTTAACACATTTTCCCCTGGGAAACAAGGCCCGCATCTTCCAACGCGCAGATTGACAATCGCAGGATGTGGAAGTAAAATAAAGAAAAATTTGATGATCGAGGTGCATCTTATGGACATCATCTGGCATGGCCATTCCTGCTTTGAGCTGGTCTCCGGCGGCTACAGTGCCGTCATCGACCCGTTTCAGGACACCAGCGTCGGCACGGCCTATCCCCACGTGCGGCTGACGGCGGACGCCGTCTATATCAGCCACGAGGACCGCGACCACAACTTCCGCGAGGGCGTCACGCTGCGCAACACCGGCAAGGCGAACCCGTTTGCCGTCAAGGAGCTGGAGACGTACCACGACATCATGCGCGGACGCCTGCGCGGCATGAACACCGTGCGCATCTTCGCCGTTGAGGGCATGCGCGTGGCACATCTGGGTGACCTGGGCGCGAAACCCACCCCGGAGCAGATGCAGCAGCTGCAGGGGCTCGACGCGATGATGATCCCCGTCGGAGGCATCTACACGATCGAGCCGGACACCGCCTACTACCTCTGCGAGCAGCTGCAGCCGCGCGTCATCATCCCGATGCACTTTCAGGCGCCCGGTCACAGCAACCACCGCCTGCGCGCACCGGAGGATTTCACCGGCATTTTTGAGGGCAACGGTGCAAATGTCCAACGCTATGACACCAACCGCATGACGCTCACGCCGGACACGCCGGCGCAGATCGTCATCTTCCGCCGTCCGGAATAAAACACGGCAAAGCCGCCGCTCCCCGATGGGGAGCGGCGGCCGTTTTCTCTGCAATTATTTCAGAATGTCCTTCAGCTCGTGCATACCATGGTTGGTGGTGACGACGACCACGCGGTCGCCGAGCTCGATGGCGTCGTTGCCGGACGGGACGCGGCACTTGCCGCGGCGGATGATCGAGGCAACGAGCACGGAATCCTTGAGCTTGAGCGCCTTGAGCGGCACATCGAGAAACTGGCTCTCGGCGCGCACAATGAATTCCAGCGCCTCGGCCTGCCCGTCGGCCACCATGCGCAGCGTCTCCACGCCGCTGCTGTGCGCGGAGTTCTGCATCCAGCGGACATACTCCACAATGCGGCCAGCCGTCACATCCGCCGGCTGGATGATCGTCGTCAGGCCATACGATTCCGCAAGCTCGATAAAGTTGTCCTCGTCCACCTTGGTAACGATCTTCGGTACATGCTCGTGGTAGGCAAAGGAGGAGATGATTAGGTTCGTCTCGTCCGACTCCGTGAGTGTGACGAGCGCATCCGCCTCCGGCAGGCCCTCTTCGCGCAGGACGTCCGGCTTCGTCCCGTCGGCGCAGATGATGGTCGCCTCCGGCAGGAGCGTTTTCATGACGCGGCAGCGGGCCGGGTCGCGCTCAATGATCGTCGAGTGGATGTGCATACGCGCCAGCTCCAGCGCCAGCCGCTCGGCAATGCGGCCACCGCCGACGATGATGACACTCTCGGCCTCATGGCGGAACTCGCCGATCTTGCGAAACAGCTCATGCAGCTCGTGCGGCGCGCCGACCACGGTGACATAGTCACCAGCGGCGAGCACAAAGTCGCCGTTCGGGATCGTGACGCTGCCCTCGCGCTCCACGGCACAGATGAGGATGCCGTCGCTGTAGCGGCCGCGAAAGTCGTTCAGGCGCAGACCGTCGAGCTTGCTGCCCTCGCGCAGCTTGAACTCCACGAGCTCCACGAGGCCGTTGGCAAACGGCTCGACCTTCGTGGCGGCCGGAAAGCGCAGCGTGCGCGAGATCTCCTTGGCGGAGGTTCGCTCGGGGTTGATGGACAGACTCAGCCCCAGCTCATCCTGCAGCAGCGCCACGTCCTGATAATACTCCTCGTCGCGCACGCGCGCAATCGTATGCGTGGCACCGAGCTTGCGCCCGACCATGCAGCTGATGAGGTTCGTCTCGTCCGAGGTCGTCGCAGCGATGAGCAGGTCGGCATCCGCAACGTTGGCGATGCGCAGCTGGTCCACATTCGCGCGGCCCTCGACCACTATCACATCCAGCGTGGAGGAAATATAGGCAGCGCGCTCCGGGTCGCTCTCGACGACGGTGATGTCATGCCCTTCTGTCAGGAGCTGCTCCGCGATGGCATAGCCCACCCGGCCAGCGCCCACGATCACAATTTTCATATTTCAAGCTCTCCATTTATCATGTTCAGGCCTCTTGTCCGGTCAGCGAATTATTATAGCAGACATTCCCCCATGTTTCAACAGCAGCCGCAGGGAAATTGTATTGTGTTTGTTTGTGAATAAACAGTAAAAATTCTGCAAAACCGGCGCGCTGCCGCTTGACGGATGTCGGTGCGGCGCTTATCATTATGTCCTAATACTTTTTTAATTGGTATCTAAGGCTGCGCCGCCACGCGGCATCCATATAAAGGAGCATCCCGTCCATGCTGGAACTGAAAAACATCACCAAAGTCTACGAGGCCGGCACGACGCAGGTCGAGGCGCTCAAGGGCATCAACATTGCCTTTCGTGAGAGCGAGTTCGTCGCGATCCTGGGCCAGTCCGGCTGCGGCAAGACCACACTGCTGAATATCATCGGCGGTCTGGACCGCTACACCTCCGGCGACCTCATCATCAACGGCCGCTCCACGAAAGAGTACGACGACCGCGACTGGGACACGTACCGCAATCACTCCATCGGCTTCGTCTTTCAGAGCTACAACCTCATCCCGCACCAGAGTGTGCTGGCAAATGTGGAACTCGCGCTGACGCTTTCGGGTGTCTCCGGTGAGGAGCGGCGCGCGCGCGCCGTTGAGGCGCTGGAAAAGGTCGGCCTGGGCGACCAGCTTGACAAGGCGCCGAACCAGATGTCCGGCGGCCAGATGCAGCGCGTGGCCATCGCGCGCGCCATCGTCAACAACCCTGACATCCTGCTCGCCGACGAGCCGACCGGCGCGCTCGACAGCGAGACGAGCGTGCAGATCATGAATCTGCTGCAGGAGATCGCAAAAGATAAGCTCATCATCATGGTCACGCACAACCCGGAGCTGGCATCGAAATACGCCACGCGCACCGTGCGCCTGCTCGACGGCAAGATCGTCGGCGACGACAATCCGTGCACGGAGTCAGAAACGTCTGCGCCCGTAACCACCAAGGTCAAGGAGCACACGTCCATGAGCTTTGCGACGGCCATGAGCCTGTCGCTGCACAACCTCATGACGAAAAAAGCCCGCACCCTGCTCACCGCGTTCGCAGGGTCCATCGGCATCATCGGCATTGCGCTCATTTTGTCGCTCTCGCACGGCTTCCAGTCCTACATCGACACCGTGCAGGAGCAGACGCTCTCATCCTACCCGCTGACGATCGAGGCGAACCCCGTGGACATGTCCGGGATGCTCTCGGCCATGTCGGGCGCAAAGGATGACAGCAAGGACGCGCACGACCTCGACAAGGTCTATGCCAACACGGTCATGTACAGCATGCTCAACTCCATGGTCAGCAGCGCGACCGGCCAGTCGAACAACCTGCCGGAGTTCAAGAAATATCTCGAAAACCCCGACAACAAGATCCATGACTATATCAGCGGCATCCAGTACACGTATGACATGGGTTTCGCCGTCTACACCGAGGATCCCAACGGCACCGTCATCAAGGCCGACACGACCGAGCTGCTGCAAAACGTCATGAAGTCCATGTATGGCGGCGACTATACGTCCTACTTTGACTCCATGGGCAGTTTCTACTCCGGCTTCAACGTCTGGCAGGAGCTGCTCTCCGGCGAGGACGGGGAGCTCGTGAGCGCCTCGACGCAGAATCAGTACGACGTGGTCTACGGCTCCTGGCCGCAGAATTACAACGAGGTTGTACTCGTCGTGGACAAAAACAACGAGATCTCCGACCTGACGCTCTACGCCCTCGGGCTCGAGAGCATGGACGACATCAGCAACGCCATGATGCAGTCCATGAGCAAGCAGCAGATCGACACGACGCAAAACAGCTGGAGTTATGCCGATCTGTGCGGCCGCAGCTTCAAGCTCATCCTCCCGTCGGAGGGCTATGTGGCCAGCGGCTCCGGCTACACGGACATCAGCCAGACGGCCGACGGCCTGCGCCAGCTCTACAACAACGATTCCGTCGGCGTGCAGCTCAAGATCGTCGGCATCGTGCGCCCGGCCAAGGGCAGCGTGACCGGCAACACCTACGGTTCCATCGGCTACACCTCCGCCCTGACGGACTACGCCATCGATCAGGCCGACAGCACCGAGATCATCCAGAAGCAGCTCGCGAATCCGGACGTGGACGTGTTCACCGGCTCCGCGTTCCCGAACGCCGCGACCGCCACGACCGACCAGAAGGTCGCCGCCGCGCAGGCCTATCTGAACAAGCTGAGCGTGGACGAACGCGCAACCGTCTACCGCAAGTGCATGACCACGCCGGATGACGCCACGCTCGATGCCGCGCTCACACAGACCATGGCGACCTTCACCCGAGACGACGCCAAAGAGATGGCCGACAACGGCATCTTTGAGGCCAGCGGCAAGACCGCACAGCAGATGAAGGAAATGATCGACGCCATGGACGACGAGACGTTCATCCGCTTCTTCCGGCCGTACATGCGCGCGATTCTCTCCATGCAGATGCAGCAGGAGACCGTCAAGTCCTACAGCGGCATGACCTCGCAGGAGATCATCTCGGCCATCAACGCCAAGGGCATCAGCCGCAGCCAGTACGCGGACGTGTACGACAACTACGTTGCCTCGTCTGCCAGCGGCTCGACCTACAACAGCAACCTGAAAAAACTCGGCTACGTCGATAAGGACTCCCCGAGCGCCATCAACATCTACGCTTCGAGCTTTGAAAACAAGGACCAGATCTCCGCGTGCATCGATGACTACAACGCCGGCGCCGCGGAGGACGACCAGATCAGCTACACTGACTATGTCGGTCTGCTCATGAGCAGCATCACGACGATCATCAACGCCATCAGCTATGTGCTCATCGGCTTTGTGGCCATCTCGCTCGTCGTGTCGTCGATCATGATCGGCATTATCACCTACATCTCCGTGCTCGAGCGCACGAAAGAGATCGGCATCCTGCGCTCCATCGGTGCGAGCAAGCAGGACATCTCGCGCGTGTTCAACGCCGAGACGCTCATTGAGGGCTTCACAGCCGGCGTGATGGGCATCCTATGTACGCTGATTTTGCTGATTCCCATCAACCTCATCGTGCACCATCTGACCGGTCTGCCGACCCTGAGCGCCATTTTGCCGGTGTTCGGCGCGATCATGCTGATCCTCATCAGCATGGTGCTGACATTCATCGCCGGCCTCATCCCGTCGGGCATGGCAGCGAAAAAAGACCCGGTCGTCGCCCTGCGGACCGAGTAAGGCAAAAACGCATATTTCCACCACCTCCGTGCAAACTAGGAGCAACCTACATTTGCACGGAGGTTTTGCAATATGAAGCAGAAAATTCTTGCGGTCCTTTGCGCGCTGGCGCTGTGTGCGGCGCTCGTCCCGGCGGGCTTTGCCGAACAGGACACAGCCGGCACCGCACCCGTGGCCGAAAATCTGGAGCTGACCACATTCCGCAACACGTCCATCGGCGGCACGCTCAGCGCAAATGCGCCCGACGGCAGCCCGCTCACCTTCCGCATCACGACCGAGCCGATCAAGGGCACTGTGACGCTCACCGACAGCGGCACGTTCGTCTACACCCCCGCCGACGGGAAGCGCGGGCGCGACTACTTCGGCTTCCGCGCCGCCGACAGCAGCGGCAACGAGTCGCAGGAGGCGACCGTCCTCATCTCGATCAAAAAGCAGAAACCGGACGTCACCTACAGCGACATGGCCGGCCGGGCGGAGGAATACGCCGCCGTCATGCTCGCCGAGCAGGAGCTGTGCGTCGGCCGGCAGGTCGGCGGACAGTATCTCTTTGACCCCGACAGCCCGATGCCACGCGATGAATTTCTCGCCATATGCACGCGCCTGACCGGCACGGAGACGCTGCAGGGCGTGCTCTCGACCGGCTTCGGCGACGACGAGCAGATCCCGGCCTGGGCCAAGACCTACGTCGCGACCGCGGTCATGAATGGCAACATTGCCGGCTGCTCCGACGGCACGGCGATCGTGTTCGACGCGCAGCGCGGCATCACGGCGGGCGAAGCGGCCGTGATGCTCAGCAGCTTCCTCGAGCCCTCCCCCGCCACCGCGCTCGAGAGCGACTATATCCCCGACTGGGCGTGCGCCGCCGTGTCGAGCCTGACATCCTGCGGCGTGTATCCGGACGGCGGCGACTGCGCAGCGTCTATCACGCGCGCCGAGGCGGCGCAGATGCTGCTGGGTGCATATGAGCTGCTGCAAAAGCGATAAAAAAGCGGACCGTTTCCAAATTGGAAACGGTCCGTGCTTTTTATGCTTGGTTCAAAATCGCGTCGAGCTCCGCCGGGACAAGCTCCGGAAACGGGCGCACGGGCGCGGGGCTTTTTTCGTGCGCGCCGATGCACTTTTCCATCCAGACCATAGAGTACCACTTGCCGAATTTATACCCGCAGCGCGAAAACTCCCCGACGAGCCGGTAGCCGAGGTGCGCGTGAAACTGCGCGCTGTTTTTCGTCAGGTACGCATCGTCCGCCCCGTCCGGGTAGCCGACACAGGCATAGAGGTTTTGAACATTCTGCGCGCGCAGCACCGCCTCGAGCGCGGCGTACAGCCGCTTGCCGGTGCCCTGGTGCCGCTGATCCTCGCGCAGGTAAATGCTCATCTCCACCGCCCAGGCATAGGCGGCGCGCTCGCCGAACGGCCCGGCGTAGGCATAGCCGACGAGCTCGCCGCCGCGCTCCGCGACCAGATACGGGTACCGGCGGAGCGTGGCGCGCATACGCGCAGCTAATTCCTCGACATCCGGCACGGTGTACTCGAACGTGATGGCCGTCTTTTCCACATACGGCGCGTAGATCGCGCGCAGCGCGGGCGCGTCGCTCAGGCGCGCGGTGCGGATGTGCAGTACGTTGCCGTCCATGTTCTTCTCACTTTCCGCTGTCGCCGTAGTTTGCGAGCACGCGCGCGGACGGATCGTCCACGTCGCAGCCGGCCCACGACTTGTTCGGCATCCAGAAGTCGACGATCATGTGCGCCTGACCGGGGTAATACTGCTCGAACAGCTCGCGGTAGAGCAGGGATTCCTTGGTGAACGGCTGCGCAAAATCGTACTTCCGGCGCAGGGTTTCGAATTCCTCGTCCGTGTACTTCTGCTCGGCGTAGGCCTTGAGATCATCGACCATGGAGTGGCCAACCGCATCGCTGAAGGCCGCCTTCTCACGCATGAGAATGTCATGCGGCAGCCAGTCGCCCTCAAAGGCGTGGCGCAGCAGGTACTTGCCCTTGCCGTAGACGTTGCACTTCCTGGCCGGGTCGATGGACATGACATACTGCACGAAGTCCAGATCGCCGAACGGCACGCGGGCCTCGAGACTGTTGACGGAGATGCAGCGGTCGGCGCGCAGGACATCGTACATATGCAGCTCGCGGATGCGCTTGGCGGATTCCGCCTGAAACGCCTCCGGGCTGGGCGCGAAGTCGGTGTACTTGTAGCCGAAGAGCTCATCGGAGATCTCGCCCGTGAGCAGCACGCGCAGGTCGGTCTGCTCGTGGATGGCCTTGCAGACGAGGTACATGCCGATGCTCGCGCGGATGGTCGTGATATCATAGGTGCCGAGCAGCGCCACGACCTCCGGGAGCGCCTGAATCACGTCCTCGGGCGTGATGATGACCTCGGTGTGGTCGGCGTGCAGATACTCCGCCACCTCGCGGGCGTACTTGAGGTCGATGGCGTCGCTGCGCATGCCGATAGCGAACGTGCGGATGGGCTTCTGGAGCAGCTTTGCCGAGATGGCGCACACAAGGCTGCTGTCCAGCCCGCCGGAGAGCAGGAAGCCGAGCGGCGCGTCGGCATCCAGACGCTTTTCCACACCGGCAATGAGCTTCTCGCGGATGTGGGTACAGACCGTCTCAAGATCGTCCTCGCAGACGGCGTCTACCTGCGTCATGTCGCGGTAGCAGGTGAACTTGCCGTCGGCATAATAATGTCCGGGAGGAAACGGCATCACATCGTGCACGAGGCCGACGAGATTTTTTGCCTCGCTGGCAAAGATGATCGCGCCCTCGGCGTCATAGCCGTAGTACAGCGGGCGAATGCCGATGGGGTCGCGCGCCGCGACGAGGCCGCCGTGCTTGGCATCATAGATGACCATGGCAAATTCCGCGTCGAGTCCGCGGAACATATCCAGCCCCTCGCGCTCATAGAGCGGGAGCAGGATCTCACAGTCGGACTCGCTCTCGAACGTCTCGCCCTCGGCGATGAGCCGCTCGCGGATGGGCCGGAAGCCGTAGATCTCGCCGTTGCAAACAAGCGCGCTGCCATCCCGCGTGAACGGCTGCATGCCCTCCGGGTGCAGGCCCATGATGGCCAGACGGTGGAAACCGAGCGTCGCCGCGCCGACGTGCAGCATACGCGTATCGTCCGGACCTCGGGAAATAGTCTTGTCAAAGCCGGCGCGCAGATCCTGCGCAGAGATGGACGAGCCGAGATAACCAATGATGGAACACATGATTTTTTCCTCCTGAATGCATCAAAAAATACGCAGCTACTGTCCAGATAATAGGACGAGTAGCTGCGTATCGTGGTGCCACCTATTTTACTTCTCACGGGTTCTAACAAACCGCACCGGGATAACGTCCGGCTTTGACGGCGCACCTACTGAGGCTCTCGCCCGTTCAGATTGCAGCTCGGGAGTGTTCTTCACACAGGCTCTGTTATGCGGCTCGCACCGTCCCGCACTCGCTGGGAATGATCGCCCGTGCTACTTTTCTCCGTCAATGCTTTTGACAGAAGTATGAAAATGAAAGAAGAGAGAAAAAGAAAGAGAAAGCGTTTTTTACCGCACGCTGAACAGCAGCTCGCCGTAGGATGGGACCGGCCACTTGTCAGACGGCGTCATGGTCTCGAGCTGGTCGATCGTGATGCGCAGCTCCGCCATGGCGGAAAAGACCTTGTCGCGGTAATAGTTGGCCAGCGCCTGGCTGCCCTCGACGGT
Source organism: Bacteroidaceae bacterium (assembly GCA_963627135.1). Classification (GTDB taxonomy): domain Bacteria; phylum Bacillota; class Clostridia; order Oscillospirales; family Oscillospiraceae; genus CAG-103. The sequence continues at coordinate 13,326 of CAVFZY010000006.1, forward strand.
CTTGGCGCCCATGAGCGCCTCGTCCAGACTGCGGACCTTGCGGTAAGCATCGCCCAGCAGCGCGGACATTTCGGGGATGATGCTCTCTTCATACGAGCAGTCGGCCGTGACGGACACGGCGTGGATCGCCGTGGCGGTCTCGGACAGCTCACGCAGATAGCTGCTGACGGCGGGCATGATGTCGCGCCGCGCCATCTCGAGCATCGTCAGTGCCTCGATGTTGAGGATCTTGCTGTAGTTTTCGAGGTGGATCTCGTAGCGGGCCTCCATCTCGGTGCGGGTGTAAACATGGTGTTTGGTAAAGAGCGCCACGTTCTTGTCAGCGAGGTAATACGGCAGCGCCTCCGGCGTCGTGCGCAGGTTCAGCAGACCGCGGCGCTCGGCCTCCGCCAGCCAGGCATCGTCATAGCCGTTGCCGTTGAAGAGGATGCGCTTGTGCTTGATAAGCACGCTGCGGATGAGCGCCTGCAGGTCGGCCTCGAAGTCCTTGCTGCCCTCGAGCGCGTCAGCGAACTGCTCGAGGCTCTCGGCGACCGCTGTGTTGAGCACGACGTTGATGCCGGAAATGGAGGCCGAAGAACCGGGCATGCGGAACTCGAACTTGTTGCCGGTGAACGCAAACGGAGAGGTGCGGTTGCGGTCGGTCGTATCCTTGGGGAAGCGCGGCAGCGCATGCACGCCGATCTTCAGCAGCTCCTTTTCCTGACCGGCATAGGGTGTCTCGCTGACGATGGCGTCGAGAATGTTCTCCAGCTCGTTGCCGACATACATCGACACGACAGCCGGGGGCGCTTCATTCGCGCCGAGACGGTGGTCGTTCGCGGCCGACGCCACGCTGATGCGCAGCATATCCTGATAATCATCCACAGCCTGAATCACCGCGCACAGGAAGAGCAAAAACTGTGCGTTCTCGGCCGGCGTTTCGCCGGGCTCGAGCAGGTTCATGCCGGTGTTGGTGGTCAGGGACCAGTTGTTGTGCTTGCCGGAACCGTTGACGCCGGCAAACGGCTTTTCATGCAGCAGGCAGACCATGCCGTGGCGCGTGGCCACCTTCTGCATAATCTCCATCGTCAGCTGGTTCTGGTCGGCGGCGATGTTACCGGTCGTGAACACCGGCGCGAGCTCGTGCTGCGCAGGCGCCACTTCGTTGTGCTCGGTCTTGGCATAGACGCCGAGCTTCCAGAGCTCCTCGTCCAGATCCTTCATGAACGCCGCAACGCGCGGCTTGATGCTGCCAAAATAGTGATCGTCCAGCTCCTGGCCTTTCGGCGGCTTGGCGCCGAAGAGCGTGCGGCCGGTATAGATCAGGTCCTTGCGCTTGTCATACACGGACTTGTCGACCAGGAAATACTCCTGCTCGGGGCCGACGGTCGTGCGCACGGCGGTCACGTCCTCGTTGCCGAACAGATGGATCACACGCAGGGCCTGACGGTTGAGCGCCTCGGCACTGCGCAGCAGCGGCGTCTTTTTATCGAGCGCCTCGCCGCCATAAGAGCAGAACGCCGTCGGGATGTAGAGTACATTGTCCTTAATAAAGGCATAGGACGTCGGGTCCCAGGCGGTGTAGCCGCGCGCCTCAAACGTTGCGCGCAGGCCGCCGGACGGGAAGCTGGACGCGTCCGGCTCGCCGCGGACGAGCTCCTTGCCGGAAAACTCCATAATGACCTGCCCGCCGCCGCAGGGAGAGATGAAGCTGTCGTGCTTCTCGGCGGTAATGCCGGTCATCGGCTGGAACCAGTGCGTGAAGTGCGTGGCACCCTTTTCGATCGCCCAGTCTTTCATGGCATTGGCCACGATGCGCGCGGCATCGTCATCGAGACGCTTGCCCTTTTCCATCGTCGCCTGCACCTGCCGGTACGTTTCCTTCGGCAGACGCTCGCGCATGACTGCATCGTTAAATACCATGGATCCAAAAATGTCAGAGATCTTTTCCATCTCGCATGGTCCCCTTTCTGTATTTCAAAAATCGGTGTCAACAACAAAAAAACGGCACTGGTGCCCGGAGATCTTGAACTCTCCACGACGCCATTGCCGTTTCAATGTAGCAAAATATACGCCTGTTACGGAAAAATGTCAAGCGGGAAAAACGCAATTTCTTTCGGCGGATTCCACAGAATTTTCGGCGAATTTGCCCGTTTTTTTATCCTTGACACGTGCAAATGCCGTGGTGTATTATATACATGGATTTTGATTGGCAAAATTCTGTGTGCTGTTTTTGCGGCCGCAAACATAAGTTCATATGGTAACTTTTCGAGAACGCTGACGTTTCACGATGACTTGGGGGAAAGTGCCCCTTATCGGCATCGGAAGCGTCTTTTTGTTTTTCCGCACAGACTTCTGATTCGAGGTGACTGCCATGAACACATCACTGCACACCGTGCGCGCCCTGCTGGTCTCCGGCTCCGAGGCACAGACCAAGCGCATCAGCACCCTGCTCACGCGGGCACGCATCGTACCGTTCGATCACGCCGATAGCGCACGTCAGGCACTCGAACAGTTTGACGCAGGCGGCATCGACGGTGTGCTCATCGCAGAGCCCATCGCCGGCAGCTCCGGTCAGGAGCTGGCACTGCAGCTCAAAAAGCGGCACTGTATGGCCGTGCTGCTGCTGGCCGCGCCGGAACATGCGGATGCGGCCGCCTCCCTGCTCGAGCAGTCCGGCGTGCTGGTGCTGCCGAACGACGCGCCGGAATCGCTCATCGTGCAGACTATCCGGCTGCTGACCGCCGTGCGCATCCAGCTTGAACAGATGCAGCACAAGACAGAAAAGCTCGAGGCAAAGGTTGCCGACATCCGCATCATCAACCGCGCGAAGCTCCTGCTCGTGCAGCATCTGCAGATGACGGAAACGGAGGCGCACAAATACATCGAGAAACAGGCAATGGACACCAGTATGCGCCGGCGGACCATTGCGGAAAATATCATTCGTACCTATGAAGATTGAGGAGTGTGGATCATGACCAAGTACATTTTTGTGACCGGCGGCGTCGTCTCCGGCCTCGGCAAGGGCATCACGGCAGCTTCACTCGGCCGTCTGCTCAAGGCGCGCGGCCTGAAGGTCGCCGCGCAGAAGCTCGACCCCTATATCAATGTCGACCCCGGCACCATGAGCCCGTATCAGCACGGCGAGGTGTACGTCACCGAGGACGGCGCGGAGACCGATCTCGACCTCGGCCACTACGAGCGCTTCATCGACGAGGACCTGAACAAATACTCCAACCTCACGACCGGCAAGGTGTACTGGAACGTGCTCAACAAGGAGCGCCGCGGTGAGTACCTCGGCGAAACGGTGCAGGTCATTCCGCACATCACGAATGAGATCAAGGACTTTATCTATAGTGTCGGCAGCAAGACGAACGCCGACGTCGTCATTACGGAGGTCGGCGGCACGACCGGCGACATCGAGAGCCAGCCGTTTCTCGAGGCCATCCGTCAGGTCGGGCTGGAGGTCGGGCGCGAGAACGCGCTCTACATCCACGTGACGCTCGTGCCATATCTGCACGGCAGCGAGGAGCACAAGACCAAGCCCACGCAGCACTCGGTCAAGGAGCTGCAGGGCATGGGCATTTCCCCGGACATCATCGTGCTGCGCTGCGATGAGCCGCTCGAGGAGTCCATCTTCCGCAAGATCTCCCTGTTTTGCAACGTCAAGCCCGACTGCGTGATCGAAAACATGACCATTCCCGTGCTGTATGAGGCGCCGATCATGCTCGAAAAGAACCGCTTTTCCGAGATTGTCTGCCGCGAGCTGCACATCGACGCGCCCGCGCCGGACATGACCGAGTGGGACGCCATGCTCGAGAGCATCCGCAACCGCTCGCGCCGCGTGACGATCGGTCTCGTGGGCAAATATGTGCAGCTGCACGACGCGTATCTGTCCGTCGCCGAGGCGCTGCGCCACGCCGGCTATGTCTACGGCACGCGCGTGGACATTCAATGGATTGACAGCGAGACGATCACGCGCGATAATGTAGAGGAAGTGCTCGGCAGCTGCGACGGCATTCTTGTGCCCGGCGGCTTCGGCAACCGCGGCATCGAGGGCAAGATCGCGGCCGCGCACTATGCCCGCACGCACAACATCCCCTATCTCGGCATCTGCCTGGGCATGCAGATCGCGGTCATCGAGTTTGCGCGCTCCGTCTGCGGCCTTGCCGACGCCAACTCCGGCGAGTTCGACGAGGGCAGCACGCACAAGGTCATTGACTTCATGCCCGACCAGAGCGACGAGATCAACAAGGGCGGCACGCTGCGCCTCGGCGCGTATCCGTGCCACATCGTGCCCGGCACGAAAATGGAGGCCTGCTACGGCACGCTGGACATCTCCGAGCGCCACCGCCACCGGTACGAGTTCAACAACGACTACCGCCCGCTCATGCAGGAAAAGGGTCTCGTGCTCTCCGGCCTGTCGCCGGACGGCCACATCGTGGAGACCGTTGAGATCCCCGAAAATGACTTTTATATCGGCGTTCAGTACCACCCTGAGTTCAAGAGCCGCCCGAATAAGGCGCACCCCCTGTTCAAAGGCCTGATCTCGGCGGCGCTGCGCCACGCAGAGAGAGGATAAGTATGCACGACCGCTACGTCAATCCCCTGTGCACCCGCTACGCCGGGCGCACGATGCAGCACATTTACTCCGATGACAACAAGTTTTCCACCTGGCGCAGGCTCTGGGTCGCGCTGGCGGAGAGCGAGCAGGAGCTCGGTCTTCCAATCACGGACGAGCAGATCCGGGAACTGCGCGCGCACATCACAGACATCAACTATGACTACGCCGCAGCGCGCGAGCACGAGGTACGGCACGACGTCATGGCCCACGTGCTGACCTACGGCGCGTGCTGCCCGGAGGCAAAGCCCATTTTGCACCTCGGCGCCACGTCCTGCTATGTCGGCGATAATACGGACATCATCCTCATGCGCGAGGCGCTTGAGCAGATCCGCAGCCTGCTGGTGAATGTCATTCAGGCGCTCACGGACTTTGCCGAGGCGCACAAGGCGGAGCCGACGCTCGCCTACACGCACTTTCAGGCCGCACAGCCGACAACCGTCGGCAAGCGCGCCACGCTCTGGACGCAGGATCTGCTGATGGATCTCGAGCAGCTGGAGTTTCAGCTCAGCAATCTCAAGCTCCTCGGCTGCAAGGGCACGACCGGCACAGGTGCGAGCTTCCTCGCCCTGTTTGACGGCGACGAGCAGAAAGTCGTCGCGCTCGAGCAGAAGATCTGCGAGAAGATGGGCTTTCCCGGCGCGTACCCCGTCAGCGGCCAGACCTATTCCCGCAAGGTGGACTTTCAGGTGCTGCAGGTGCTGTCCGGCATCGCGCAGAGCGCATCGAAATTCTCCAGCGATATCCGGCTGCTGTCCCACCTCAAGGAGGTGGACGAGCCGTTTGAAAGCGGCCAGATCGGCTCCTCGGCCATGGCCTATAAGCGCAACCCCATGCGCAGCGAGCGCATCGCTTCCCTGTCGCGCTACGTCATCTGCGACCTGCAGAATGCTGCCGTCACGGCAGGCGCACAGTGGTTCGAGCGCACGCTCGACGACTCGGCCAACCGCCGCATCAGCATCCCGGAGGCGTTCCTCGCCACCGACGGCATCCTGACGCTGTACCTCAATGTCATCCGCGGGCTGACCGTGTACCCGAAAATGGCCGAAAAGCATCTGGCGGATGAGCTGCCGTTTCTCGCGACGGAGAACATCCTCATGTACTGCGTCAAGGAAAAGGGCGGCGACCGGCAGGCCCTGCATGAGGCCATCCGGCAGCACAGCGTGGCCGCCGGAAAAGCCGTCAAGCTGGGCGGTGGCCGCAACGACCTGCTCGAGCGCATTCTTGCAGACCCGGTCTTCGGGCTCACGCGCGCCGAGCTTCAAAAGCTCGTTGACCCCCATGCCTTCACCGGCATGGCCGTGCACCAGACCGAGACGTTCCTGCGCGAGCAGGTCGCGCCGGTCCTGAACAAATATACAGCACTGCTCGGGTGCGATGCATCTGTAAACGTGTAAAAGAAACAGGAGGTTTCTCGAATATGCTGACATCCATCGTAGGCATCAACTGGGGCGATGAGGGCAAGGGCCGCATGGTCGACCTGCTCAGCCAGAAGTACGATGTCGTCGTGCGCTATCAGGGCGGCAACAACGCCGGCCACACCGTCATCAACGACAAGGGCAAGTTCGTGCTCAATCTGCTGCCGTCCGGCATCCTGCGCGACGAGACCGTGAACGTCATGGGCCCCGGCATGGTCATTGATACGGAGCACCTGTTCCACGAGATCGGTCGTCTGCGCGAAGGCGGCATCACCGTCACGCCGGAGCACCTGAAGATCAGCGACAAGGCCGTCATCTGTATGCCGTACCACAAGCTGCTCGACTGCCTTGAGGAGGACCGTCTGGCGGACAAGAAGTTCGGCTCCACCCGCCGCGGCATCTCCCCCGCCTACTCGGATAAGTACATGAAAAAGGCGCTGCGCATGGGCGAGCTGGCTGACCGCGACGCGCTCAAGGCCCGTCTGACCGATATTCTCGAGTGGAAGAATCTCTTCGTCGTCAACGGCTACCACCACGATCCCATCGACCTCGACGAAATGATGGACTGGATCGACACCTACGCCATGCCGTTCAAGGACTATGTCTGCGACACGACCGACTACCTCTCGGAGGCCATTGAGGACAACAAGTCCCTGCTCTTTGAGGCCCAGCTCGGCGCGCTGCGCGACATTGACTACGGCATCTATCCGTACACCTCCGGCTCTTCGACCATCGCGGCCTACGCACCCATCGGCGCGGGCATCCCGGAGGCGCGGCTCGACACGATCATCGGCATCATGAAGGCCTACTCCACATGCGTGGGCGAGGGTCCGTTCACCTGCGAGATGTTCGGCGACGAGGCCGCCGCGCTGCGTGACGCCGGCGGCGAATACGGTGCCGCGACCGGCCGCCCGCGCCGCGTGGGCGGGTTCGACGTGGTTGCCTCCCGCTACGGCGTGAAGATGCAGGGCTGCACGAGCATCGCGCTGACAAAGCTCGACGTGCTTTCCTACCTGGACAAGATCCCCGTGTGCGTCGCCTACGACATTGACGGCGAGCGCGTGGACCGCTTCCCTATCGGCGTGAAGCTGGCCAAGGCCAGGCCCATTTACGAATATCTGCCCGGCTTCCACTGCGACATCTCCGGCTGCCGCACGGTGAGCGACCTGCCGAAGGAGGCGCTCGACTACGTGCACTATCTGGAAGCAGCCGTCGGCTGCCGCATCAAGTACGTCTCCGTCGGCCCCGACCGCGACGCGTACATCAAGATGTTCTGAAACCCGCATCGAACACGGCGTTCTGCTGAGGCAGAGCGCCGCGTTCTTTTTTCGCATCTGCGGTTGCCTTTTCCGGCGTTTTGCCTTACAATGGGGAGCAAACCACACACGTCCATCAGATCGGAGGAATACCATGCGAAAACGACTTCTTTCCATTTTGCTTCTGTGCGCTCTGCTGACCGGAAGCGCCGCCGCCGCGGATCTCCCGGCGGAGGACGCGGCATCCCCCGCTGTTCTCTCCGCCGGAGAGCAGATTACGGGCGCCGGCATCGATGTCAGCCAGTTTCAGGGCGAGATCGACTGGGATACGACGGCACAGTATATCGACTTTGCCATTATTCGATGCGGCCGCGGCAATGACCAGACCGAGCGGGACGACCTGAAGTGGGCCGTCAACACCGCCGCATGCGAGCGGCTCGGGATCCCGTACGGCGTGTATCTGTATTCCCTTGCGCAGACCGACGAGGACGCACGCAGTGAGGCCGCGCACGTTCTGCGCCTGCTCGACGGCAAGCACCCACAGCTGCCGGTGTACCTTGACCTGGAAGACAGCTCCATCCGCGACAACTGCACGAAGGCAGAGGTCCTGCGCCACGCGACCATCTTCTGCGAAACACTGCAGGCCGCGGGCTATTCGGTCGGTATTTACGCCAACCGCTACTGGTGGACAACCACGCTTGACGACCCCGCCTATGACCAGTGGGACCGCTGGCTCGCCGTCTGGGCAGCCGAGACCGGCTACAGCGGCAGCTACAGCACGTGGCAAAACAGCAACAGCGGCAGCATCCCCGGCATCCAGACGAACGTGGACCTCGACCTGCGGTACGGCAAGTCGCTGCGTGCGGACCACACACATGATTATCAGATCACGGAGCACATTCCGCCGACATGCACGGACTTTGGCCGGAACGTCTACACGTGCAGCGGCTGCGGTGCATCCATGACCCAGCCCCTGCGCCCAATCAGCAGCGAGCACGTCTGGGACACCGGAACGGTGATCCAACAGGCGAGCTGCGCGGGCGACGGTGTGCTGCGCTATACGTGCACGCGCTGCGGCGCGACCAGAACGGAGGCCCTCCCCGCATCGCCATGCCCCAGCAAAGACCTGACAGATGTCCCGGCGCCCGACAACTGGGCGCATGCGGGCATTGACTACTGCGTGCGCAGCGGCCTGATGTCCGGCGTCGGCGGCGGCCGCTTCGCCCCGAAGGATACGACCACACGCGCACAGGTCGTGCAGATCCTCTACAATCTTGCGGGCGCGCCGAAGGTCAGCGGCACCATGCCGTTCACGGACCTGACGCAGGACTGGTACAAAGACGCAGTCCTCTGGGCCTATCAGACCGGCGTCGTGGCCGGAACGAGTGAGACGACCTTCGCCCCCGACGCGCCGGTAACGCGCGAGCAGCTCGCCGTTCTGCTCATGGAATATGCAAATCGGATCCTGAAGCCGACGCGCACGTGGACACCGGCGGACCTGAGCCGCTTCCCGGACAGCGGCAGCGTGTCCGACTGGGCGCGGGATGCGATGGCGGACGCGGTCGCGCTCGGGCTGATCTTCGGTACGACCGACAGCAATGGCACTGCCTGGCTGAGCCCGCAGAGCAGCGCCGCGCGCGAGCAGGCCGCCGCCATCCTGACGGCGTTCTGTGAAAACATAAAATAAACAGCAAAACGGCCCTCCGCGTCTGCGGAGGGCCGCTTTGTATCCATTGTTTCAGCCGATGCCGCCGAGGCGCTTGCACGTCTACAGTATGGACCTCTACACAACGAAACGGAGCCCAGCACACTTCTGTGCTGGGCTCCGCCCTGTGGTATTATCTGTTATCGCTTGTCTGGAACGCGCCCCGATGTGCAGCGGTCAGACCTTGGCGAGAAAGCACGCCTGACTCCCGACCTCGGAGTAGAGGATCGCCTGATCCTGCCCGAGATCATAGACGCAGATGACGTCTGCCATCGCATCGTCTGCATCTGCCTGCATGAGCTTGGAATACACATTCTCACAGCCCGCAAACAGTGCATCCTCAAATACGCATCCGTCCTCGCCGGGGTAGAGAGCAACATAGAACGTTCCGGCTTCGACAAGGTCCTGGAAGAAGTGGCTGCCATAGCTCAGTTCCGGGCGCAGGCCGTGCGAGCTGTAGGCAAGCTCGGCAATACAGTCAAAGCGATTGATCTCCATAAAATGCACCGGCACGCCGAGACTGGGAATGGTCGTCCCCCAGCGCCCCGGGCCGAGCAGGATCGTGCCCTCGTCGCGCAGGAGGTTGTTGAGCTCTCCAAGCTTGCGCGCGACCTGATACTTGCACTGCTCCGGCAGGTCTAGATAGGGTTCGACCTGGACCATGACAGCGTAGCGCACAGGCAGGCACACGTTGCCGCCCATGAAGTTGCCCTCGGTGCGGAAATAGAATGCCTTGACATTCGGCATGACCCCGGCAGCACCTACGCCGCGCGTCTGAAGCGGCCGACACTGCAGAAGATTGACACGGTAATCGCCATCTGCGTCAAAGTTGCAGGCATATTCGATGTCGACAGGGTAACTGTATTTCTCCTCCAGAATGCGCATGACCTCGGTCATGACGGAGGTGAAATCCGTGTTGCGCAGCAGCTTGCGGAAATTCAGGATATCCGGTGCACCGGCGGTGCTCTGCCCCATCTCGCGCAGCCGCGAAACGGTGGGATAGTCCGGCTCCATGAACAGCGACGGGTCGGCCTTGAGGTCACGCTTGTCGATGCCGTCCACGCGGATCGTTTCAAATTCGTTATCCTTCAGGCTGATCGCATCCATTTTGTGCTGAGAATACTTATACTCATCACCGTATGCGACCATCGGCGGGGCAGTCGGGTTGTCCATGTTCAGCAGCCGGGCATAGTCGTCGGCCTCACGGTCGACCGCGCGCGTGCCCATGCCGAACACCAGCCGCAGCATGCCCTTATTCTCCGCCGAAGCGTTCTGCTTGTTCAGGTACAGGTTCTTGGAATGGCCGACGCCGGCAATATGCGGATAGTAGTAGTCTCCATGCACATCACCGCAGACACGCATGACCAGCAGCGCCATCTGCTCATCGCGGTCAAGGAGCTTGCGCTCTGCGCGGTATTTGATCGCGTCCGGGTTGACGGTGCTTGCATAGACCTGCTTGACAGCACGCTCGAAGACATCATAGCGCTCTTTCAGGCTACCCTGATTCGGGCAGAAAACGCTCTCATATTTGCCAGCAAAGGCATTGCCAAAGCCGTCCTCCAAGATGGAGCTGGAGCGCACGATGATCGGCGACTGGCCGAAATACTCGAGCATGGACAGAAACTGTTCCTTGATGCTTGGCATGAAGGTCCCGTTGAGCAGCAGCTCGCGGATCGGTTCCGCGTATTCGAGGTAGTCCGCCGCCTCGACCATCCGGATACGGGAGGACCACAGCCCGTTTTGAACACCGTAAGTATAAAAGACGTCGGCGCCGATGTAATAGGAATCGTGCGGCTCGATACGTGTCCGATACAGCTCCGGCGCAACATCTCGCAGGATGTTGCGCGCCAGCAGCATACCGGCGGCTTTGCCGCCGATGCAGCCCGTGCCGATCTCGCGATTCTTGATATACAGCAGATCTTTCATGGAGAAATATTTCCGGCACAGCGCAAGACGCGTCGGCTCATTACCGAGCAGACAGCGTAGGATGTTTTCCTTGAGCTGCTGTCCATCCTCGTCCGTCGGCTCCCTGCCGTCGGAAACGGAATCGAACATGCTGTCCCAACAATCGCGCCGCTCGCCGGTCTGGGTGAAGCGCTCAAAAATGGCGTAGGTATCCGCGCTGGATGTCAGCGTGCGCCACTTGGTTCCGGTGATCTTCAGTGGGAAATACGTTGTCGGCGTGCTGCGGCCGCGCACTTTGACCGCGTGGATATAAACGCTGCCATCAAGCGTGCGGATATTGGCAAGCAGCGGCGCTTCTTTCCGGATGCGCGATATGGTCTCGTAGGTATGCTTTTCATAGTCGATCGGCTGATATGCGATCGCCTGACGGCGGATCAGGAAGGGGTTGATCAGCAGGAAAAAGTTCGAGATCATCAGGTCAGAGAACCAGTATTTTTGCAGGTCCGACAGGCAGTCGAACACGAAAAACGTACCGAGCGGCTCCTTGTCGATGATTCTGTGCACCTGCACGGCAAAGGTCTCAAATCCGACGTGCGGGTCCAGCTCATATTTTTCAACATTGGCGCCGCCATCACGCAGGGCTGCCGCATCCATGATCTCCTCATGGTCGGCAAAGCGTATATAGACGATGCGGTTGCCCTGCCGGGCGATATTGGTCACAAATCGCGTTGCGACATACATATAGTCGCTGATGTGCTCGCACTGCCAAACGACCGTGTCGCCCGGGCGAAGAAAATCGATCGCCTCGTCAAAGCCATCGATGCCAGTGCTGATGCGGCGTTCCTTGTCCATCGTTTCCATGCTTCTGTTCCTCTCTTTCGTAAAAATATTGGGTGTACGTGAACCGTCAAAAGCCGCATGATCACGGCACTTTCTTCAACCACCGGAATGCAACATTGCACTCCTCGTTCCGGAAAGTAGAGACAACTCCATTTTGATATGGCGTATTATACCACATCTTCCGAGCATTTTCTACCATAACATTCCTGTCACAAGGTACAACGCCGGCGCATCACATCTCTATCATGTAATGGCCGAAAAAACAGAAAAAGCCCACTGATTACATTCAGCGGGCTTCATGGCTAAAAATCGTGAGGCGTAAGCACAGCCAATTTGGGGGAAATCAATACAGCTTTGCGCCTGCCGGAATGTGAGGATCAACCATCAGCAAATGCAACTTTTCCTCGCCGTTTTCGTGATGCACAGCGGAGATCAACATACCGCAGGAGTCGATGCCCATCATGGGGCGAGGCGGCAGGTTGGTGATGGCGATGCAGGTCTTGCCCACCAGCTCTTCCGGCTCATAATACTCGTGAATACCACTCAAAATGACCCTATCTACGCCAGTTCCGTCGTCCAATACGAACTTTAAGAGCTTTTTGGACTTCTTCACAGCTTCGCATTCCTTGACCTTTACGGCACGGAAATCGCTCTTGGAGAAGGTGTCAAAATCGACCTGATCTTGGAACAAAGGCTCGATCTGAACATTGGAAAAATCAATTTTTTCCTCAACTTCGGGAGCCGCCTGAGCAGCCTCCGCAGGAGCCGAAACTTCCTTGGAAACCTTCTTGTCGGAGTCCAAAGGTTTCATTGTGGGGATAAGATTCCTCACATGGAATAGCTGTGTAGAAGCCCTGTTAATACTGTGCTTTGCTTACAGGTCACATTTTCCCGTGTGTGATAACTCTGTACATTTCCCTGCTGAAAGCATACACCATAGTGGTGCTCCAAGTGGTGTATGTGGTGCAACTCCAACCTTTCGCACCTCCGAAAGATTGTAGTTAATATTATAACAGTAGAATCTCAGAATTTCAATGGGTTTCAGGTCGTTCCGTAAGGAATCCAGAAAAAACTTCAATACTCTGCTTACATTCACTCTTTATATTGTGCCCGTCTAAAGCGTGGTTATAAACGGATATGCAAAGTTCAATCCCGTACTACGCCACTCCGTTAATCCTCTATCACAAGACAATTTACCTTTCCACTGAACGCTGTACAGGCATCTATGGCAATAATTCCGGGACCATAATAGGGAGAGAAGTCCGCATCTTCTCCAAACTCGGTCCCCTTGTGTTCGTATTTGCTATGGCCATACGAAGTATGCCAGTGTCCGCAAACAATGGTCTTATTCTCATCTGCGGTCTGTGCTGCATCCATGCCATTGAACCATCTTGCTTGATTCCATTGCTCACGGCCTGCTTCTCTCCAAGAAGAAATATAGCTGTAGCTTTTATCCCTGTTAGGAATGCTTGGTATCCAGCCATGCGTGAAAACATAGTGTTCCGTCTCAAAGTAATCAAGCATCGCTGGGATAATCTCTTTGTAAAACGGTGTGTCTTTCGCTGCATCGGCAAAATCATAATGGCGTATAGATGCCATCACTGGATCAAAGCCCGTCAACTGGAGTGCAGTATCATAAGTTCCGTTTGATTTGTGATAGCTATATGGCATCCCTGCATCCGTGGTCACAAGCTCCACAAATAGGTCCTCATGGTTTCCACGAATGAGAATTATCTTGTCTTGCTCCATCTGCTCCAATATGAACTGCTGAAGCTGTTTCGCCTCATGCCCTCGATCAAATAAATCTCCGAGCACGATCAACTTATGAGGAGTTGTATCGGAAAAGAAGCCTGCCTTTTCCAATGCAGATTTCATCTGCGTATAGTAGCCGTGAATATCGGAGACAACATAGTAACGCATAATTTCTTATTTTTCGCCTCTATTTTCCTTGGATAGTCTGTCGGCCAGAATCAACTCTTTCATCTTAAAGCAGAGCCATTCATCTATGGTCAGATTAAGCTCGGCAAGGGCAATCACCAGCCGCTTCATCTCATTCTAACTGCATAGTCTTCACTCCTTTGCTTTCGCTTTTCTCTTGGCACCATTAAGGATACATAGAGACATCTCGTTTTCCAATGTTGCGAATCAGCCTATATCAAGCAAATCGCATACTTGACTCATACAGAATAGGCCGACTCAAGGTATTCATCGAACTTTTTCCGCTTGATCATCCTTCGATTTCCAACCCAAATAACATAGTTGCATTCGGACTTATCGGTCATATCCCGCAGCTTCCTCACGCCGATACCGCTATATGCGGCAGCTTCTTCAAGGCTAATGGTAATGCGCTCCCAAACAGGAACGAGGTTTTCTTTTTCTGTTCTGGTCATTTATTTTACCTCCCCGTGCCTTTTAAGATAGGCGATATACTCGCTTCTGTTTCGGAACTTGTACCATCTCCAGTTGTATTCCCCTGACTTGAAAAACGCCTTGCGGATCGCATCGTAGAAATGTTGGATGGCTCTCATATTGATATTGGGGGTCAGCACCAGATCGCTGACTTTGATGTCCGAAAGGTCTTTATGTACTTTCCTCCATGAGGTATAGTGGAAGGGTTGTAACATCATGCCGTTATAGATTGCCTCGTCGATAGCTGTGTTTGGATTCAGCCACTTGTATAGGCAGATAATCACTTCCTCGACTCGGACAGCGTTCAGGCCCTGCATATTCATCAGGTCGAAAACACGCATATCAAGGATCTGCTTCAGGGAACGGAAGCCCAAATCGCAAAAGTAATCAGCGACGACCTGATCATCTTTTTCGAGCCACTTTGTCGAGCTGGGGTTGATGTTTATTTTGTTGTTCATGTGAATCACTCCTACCGGGTTTTATGAGATTGCCCTCTCACTTTCTCTTTGCCGAATTTTTTTGCGATTTTCCCGCTGCTTTCACTAATTTTCTAAATTATTTTTTCTCAGCTCCACTAACTGGCCAATAAAATGATGTAAACGCCCTGCGGCAGCACTGAACAAAAGAAAATTTCAAGTCCACAATGT
>CAVFZY010000007.1:0-196212 GCA_963627135.1 Bacteroidaceae bacterium
CATATCGCCTACATAGGGGGCTTTTTGTGCTGTCCGTACAAACTGGAGCAGTTCACACCGTCCTGTGCGGGGTTTCCCATGTCCGATATCAGTCCAGCTTCAGGTCGCCCTCGCGGATCCAGCCGAGGCGGCGGCACAGCAGACCGATTGCCCAGCAGATCACGGCCGGGAGCACGAAGCAGACCATGACGAGACCAATCCAGTCCATGGGCCCGGGCTGGATGGCCACGGCGCCGTTGGCGATGGCGGCCTCGCTCGGCGCGACCCAGCCGGTCCACACGCCGATGGGGCCGCACAGGCCGCACGTGCCCATGCCGGAGTTGACGGCCGCGCCGTTCATCTGCAGCTTGAACACGCACGTTGCGATCGGGCCTGTGATGGCCGACGTCACGATGGCGGGGATCCAGATCTTCGGGTTGCGCACGATGTTGCCCATCTGCAGCATACTCGTGCCGAGGCCCTGGCTGACCAGGCCGCCCCAGCCGTTTTCGCGGAAGCTCAGCACGGCGAAGCCCACCATGTTCGCGCAGCAGCCGGCCACGGCCGCACCGCCCGCGAGCCCCGTGAGCGAGAGCGCCGCGCAGATGGCGGCCGACGAGATCGGCAGCGTGAGCGCGATGCCCACGATGACCGACACGAGGATGCCCATGACGAACGGCTGCTGCTCGGTCGCCCACATGATGAGCGTGCCGACCCAGTTGGCGCCTTTGCCGATGGGCGCGGCCACGAGCATGGCCAGCCCGATGCCGACGAGGATCGTGACGATGGGCGTGACGAGAATGTCCACCTTCGTCTCCTTGCTCACGGCCTTGCCAAACTCGGCCGCGACGATCGCCGTCACGAGCACGGCCAGCGGGCCGCCGGCGCCGCCCATGGCGTTGGTCGCATAGCCGACCGGGACGAGGGAGAAGAGCACCATCGCCGGCGCGTGCAGCGCGTAGCCGATGGCCACTGCCATCGCCGGGCCGACCATCAGCGATGCGCACCCGCCGATCGTGTAGCCGACCGCGGCGTCGCCCTTACCGAGGGTGAAGATGATCGCGTTGAGAAAACCGATGTGGAACTGCTGACCGAGTGTGTTGAGGATCGTGCCGATCAGCAGTGAGCAGAACAGGCCCTGCGCCATCGCGCCGAGCGCGTCGATGCCGTAGCGCCGCAGAGAGATCTCAATATCCTTTCGCTTCAGAAAGTCCCGGAACCGCTGCATAGTGCATTCCTCCAGAGAATAAGTATGCTTTACATGTGTCATGACACCTATAAAGCATACTATAAAGATTTCCTGTGCACTTGTCAACTAAAATAAACTTCTGTCAATCGTCCAGCAGCAGACCGGCCGCTTTCAGCGCGGCGCAGGCGCGCGCAAAGGCGGCCTCGTCCGGGCAGCGCAGCGTGTGCAGATGGATGCCGCCTGTGAGCATACTCAGCGGGGCGGCGTCGTGCGCCTGCACGCGCGCGAGAAACTGCGCCACATCGTAGCGGCTGCTGATCTGGAGCTGGCCGGTGAGCTGGCCGTAGACCGGGTGCTCGACGATGACATCGAGCACGGTGCAGCCGTTATCGACGAGAATGTCGAGCTCGGCCCCGGTCTGCTCGAGCGTGTGGCGGCAGGCGATCGTGCGTGAGATGCCGTCCGTCGCCCGCGGCAGCACGTAGCCGCGCGGGGTGGCAGAGATCTCGGCGCCGCCGGCGCGCAGGAGCGCGATATCGCCCACGATAATCTGGCGGCTGACATTCTGCTCGGCGGCGAGGAGCGACGCGCTCACGGGTCGGTCAGCCGTTCGGAGCCGGTCGAGAATGGCCTGACGGCGGGATGCGGCGTCCATGCTCAGCCCTGCGACTTTCCGCCGGCGTTGAGCAGATCGAGCTTGATCTTCAGCAGCTTTTCCGACAGGTCGACGTAGTAGTTGTGCGGATAGTCAAAGCGCAGCACCTCCGGCCAGAGCGTGGTGAGCTGGTCTGCGCAGTAGGCACGGATGTCATCGAGCGCGGGCTTTTGGTACACGAGCTTGCCGCTGCGGAAGATGGGCACGAGCAACTCGCGCGCCGTGAAGCCGGTGAGCACCTTCTTCTTCCACGTCGCGTCGGGGTCGCAGATCTCGAGCGGCTGCGTGTCGTCCACGACCTCGTCATGCAGGCAGATGTAGTCCGCCTCGGCCATGCCGGAGTCCTTGCTGTAGAAGCGGTAGACCTTTTTGAAGTGGGGGTTGGTGATCTTGCCGACGTTCTCGCTGATCTTGATCTTCGGGATAATGTTGCCATCCTGGTCCTCAATGGCCGCAAGCTTGTACACACCGCCGAACACCGGTTCGCTGCGCGCGGTGATGAGACGCTCGCCCACGCCAAAGCTGTCGACCTGCGCGCCCTGGCGCAGCAGCCCCGCGATCAGGCGCTCATCGAGCGCGTTGGACACGGTGATCTTGCAGTCGGGCCAGCCGGCATCGTCGAGCATTTTGCGCGCCTTCTTCGTCAGGTAGGCGATGTCGCCGGAGTCGAAGCGGATGCCGCAGTGCGTGATGCCCTTCGGCCGCAGCACTTCGTTGAACGCGCGGATGGCGTTTGGCACGCCGGACTGCAGGCTGTTGTAGGTGTCCACGAGCAGGGTGGCGTTGTCGGGATACGTCTGGCAGTAGGCGCGGAAGGCGTCGAGCTCGGAGTTGAACATCTGTACCCAGGAGTGCGCCATCGTGCCGCCGGCGTACACGCCGTACACCTCGTCCGAGATCGTGCAGGCGGTGCCAGCGCAGCCGCCGATGTAGGCCGCGCGTGCGCCGAGGATCGCACCGTCGGCGCCCTGTGCGCGGCGGGAGCCGAACTCGAGCACCGTGCGGCCGTTCGCTGCGCGGCAGATGCGGCTGGCCTTCGTGGCGATCAGGCTCTGGTGGTTGATCTGCAGCAGCAGATACGTCTCCACGAGCTGCGCCTGAATGGCGGGCGCGCGCACCGTGATGAGCGGCTCGCGCGGGAACACGGGCGTGCCCTCCGGCACGGCCCAGATGTCGCCGGTGAAGCGGAAATTCTTCAGATAGTCCAGAAATGCCTCGCTAAACAGCTTCCGGCTGCGCAGATAGGCAATGTCCTCGTCGGTGAAGTGCAGGTTCTCGATGTAGTCGATGATCTGCTCAAGACCGGCGGCAATGGCATAGCCGCCGTCGTCCGGCACGCTGCGGAAGAACACATCGAAATACGTGATGCGATCCTGCATGCCGTGTTCCAGATAACCGTTGCCCATCGTCAGCTCATAGAAATCGCAGAGCATGGTCATATTCAGCGCTTTGTTGGGGTCCATTGACCTCGCCTCCTGAATGGTCTGCGGGGATGCAGACAAGTAAAATATATTCTCTTTAATTATAACGATTGTCGCCCGGTAAAGCAACGATTATTAAATTAACAAGGGAAAACGCGCGAAAAATCGCTGCGCGCCGTTGACATCAAAAAATGCGCGTTGTATCTTTATAAAGTAACATCAAACAGGAGGACAAACCACCATGCCTTTGACACCGGAACGCACGGCCGAGCTTCAGGAGCTTTGCCGGCAGTATCGGATCGACGTACTCACCGCCATCCACGGCGCGCAGTCCGGCCACCCGGGCGGCAGCCTGTCCGTTTGTGAGATCCTCACGCTGCTGTATCAGCAGCGCATGCATGTGGACGCCGCGCACCCCGACGATCCGGACCGTGACCGGCTCGTGCTCTGCAAGGGCCACGCCGCGCCCATGCTCTACCGCAACCTGATCGGCAAGGGCTTTCTGCCCGCCGAGAGCATGAACACCCTGCGCCAGACCGGCAGCCCCCTGCAGGGCCACCCGTGCATGCGCACGCCGGGTGTGGACATGCCGTCCGGCCCGCTGGGCATCGGCCTGGCCGCTGCGCAGGGCATCGCCCTCGGCCTGAAGCTGAATCATTCCGATGCGCGCGTGTACGCCGTGCTCGGCGACGGCGAGCTCGATGAGGGCGCCGTCTGGGAGGCGGCCGCCTCGGCCGTGAAGTTCGGCCTCGATAACCTCACCGCCATCGTCGACTGGAACAAGGTCCAGCTCGACGGCACGACCGACGAGATCATGCCGCTGCGCGACCTGCCCGGCAAGTGGAAGGCCTTCGGCTGGAACGTGCTGCGCTGCGACGGGCACGACATTGCGGCGCTCGATGCCGCGCTCGATGCGGCCGCCGCCTGCAAGGGCGTGCCGACCGTGATCCTCGCCGATACGGTCAAGGGCAAGGGCGTGTCCTTCATGGAGGGCAAGTCCGCCTGGCACGGTAAGGCCATTCCGGACGCGGAATTCGCGCAGGCAATGCAGGAACTGGGAGGTGACGTCTGATGGGAAAATCCATTCGTGAAGTTTACGGTACCGTGCTCGCCGAGCTCGGTGACACCCATGAGAACATCGTCGTGCTCGATGCCGACCTGTCCGGTTCCACCAAGAGCGGCATCTTCGCCAAGGCGCACCCCGAGCGCCATTTCAACATGGGCATCGCCGAGTCCGACATGGTCGCCACGGCGGCGGGCCTCGCCACGACCGGCAAGATCCCGTTCGTGAACACGTTCACCGTCTTTCTGACCACGCTGGGCCTCATCTCTGCACGCGCGCAGGTGTGCTACGGCAACCTGAACGTGAAGTTCGGCGGCGCCTACTGCGGCATGTCCGACGCGCTCGACGGCGCGACGCACCACGCCACGGAGGACATCGCCGTCATGCGCGCGCTGCCGAACATGACCGTGCTCGTCCCGTCGGACGCCGCCAGCACCCGCTGGGCCACGAAGTACGCCGTGGACACCTACGGCCCGATGTACCTGCGCCTGTCGCGCGACGTGTACCCGGACCTGTATGATGAGAACACGAAATTTGCGTGCGGCAAGGGCGCCATCGTGCGTGACGGTACGGACGTGACCGTCATCGCCTGCGGCATCCTCGTGCACAAGGCGCTCGAGGCGGCCGAGCAGATGGCCGCGCGCGGCGTGTCCGTGCGCGTGGTGGACATGTACTCCATCAAGCCCATCGACCGCGAGCTTATCCTGCGCTGCGCGCAGGAGACCGGCGCCATCGTCACCGCCGAGGAGCACAACATCTACGGTGGTCTCGGCAGCGCCGTGGCGGAAGTGCTCGCCTGGGGCGGCACGGGCGCGCCGACGGAGTTTGTCGGCATTCCCGACACGTTTACCGAGACCGGCAAGTACACCGATCTCCTGGCCAAATACGGCGTGGACGCAGTCGGCGTCGTGCGCGGCATTGAGCGGGTGCTTGCGCGCAAGCACTGAGCTTTTTGCACTTGAGCCGGCAGGCAGGACGCCTGCCGGCTTTTTTCGGAGGAAGATCATGCAGCGATTCTTTGCCCCCGGCCGCACGGAGCTGGCCGGGAACCACACCGATCATCAGCTCGGTCGCGTGCTGGCGGCGTCCGTGGACGTGGGCATCACCGCGCGCGCGACGCGGCGGCGCGACCGCCGCGTGTGCATCCACTCGAAGAGGTTCCGGTCGTTCACCGTCGCGCTGGACGATCTGGCCGTAGATCCACGCGTGTATGGCAAGCCGTGGGCGCTCGTGCGCGGCATGGCGGCGGCCATTCTAGACGCCGGCGGAGAGATTGGCGGCTTCGAGGCGTGGGCGTCATCCGCGCTCAAGCCGGGCGGGGGCCTGTCGTCCTCGGCTGCGTTTGAGATCCTCGTCGGCCGCATCTTCAACGCGCTCTACAATGGCGGCGCGTTCTCGCCCGAGCAGCTCGCGCGCTTCGGCCAGCAGGCGGAAAACCGCCACTTCGGCAAGCCGTCCGGCCTCATGGATCAGCTCGCGTGCGCGCTCGACGGCGCGGTGTATATCGACTTCGCCGCCGGGGAGATTGCCCCGGTCGCAGCGCCGTTTGCCGATATGGGCCTCACGCTCAGCCTGACGGATACCGGCGGCAGCCACGCGGGACTCACGGCGGCGTACGCAGCATTGCCGGCCGATATGTGCAGTGTGGCGCGGCGCTTCGGCGCCGAGACGCTCTCGCAGGTCCATCCGGCGGACTTTTATGCCCACCGGCAGCCGGGTCTTGCCGACGACCGCGCGGCGCACTTTTTCGAGGAGAACGCGCGCGTGCCGCGCATGCGCGACGCGCTCGTGCGCAGGGACGCTGCGGCCTACCTGCGCCTGATGAACGCTTCCGGCCGCTCATCAGAGCAGCTGCTGCGCAACATCCGCGCCCCGGGCGGCGACGACCGGCTCGAGCGCGGCCTGGCGCGCGCAGCCGAGCTGCTTGACGGCGTGGGCGCGTGGCGCGTGCACGGCGGCGGCTTTGCCGGGTGCGTGCAGGCGCTCATGCCGTGCGGCGCCTTCACTGCCTATCGGAAGGGGATGGAGGCGCTCTTCGGCCCCAATTCCTGCCGGGAGCTGCACATCACCAGTGCAAAATAAAAACCAGCCCGCTTCCGGTCGGAAGCGGGCTTTGCTGTCTGCATTATTTGAGCCGGATATTCAGCAGCACGGGGTTGTGGTCGGAGAACCGGAACCCGTCGTCCTGCGTCTGCACGCTCGTGAGCTCCACGTTCGGCGAGAGGATGAAGCCGTCGATGACGTAGTGCTGCGTGGCGTCGCTCTCGGCGTCATAGGGCTGGTTGTCGAGGCGGCAGGTCGGCACAGACGTGTCATAGGCAAAGCGCCAGCCGTCGGGTAGCATGCTGTCGTCGAGCGTGCCGGGCGTCCAGAGGTCGGCGTTCTTGATCGGGTATTTGTCCAGCCCGCCGGGGAACGTCTGGTTGAAGTCGCCGCCGGCGATGACGTAGTTGCCCTTGGCGTATTCCTGCTCGAGGAACGCCTTGAGTGCGGCGGTCTGCGCGGCCTTGCCCTCGCCGTCGTCATAGGCCTCCAGATGGAGGTTGACGAGCACGAGCTGCGCGTTCGTGCCCTCGAGGTCGATATACACCGGCATCAGGCAGCGCTTGAGGTTGGCAACCGACACCGGCCACTTGAACGGGCTCGGCAGGGCGATGCGCTCGGCTGAGGCGATGGGTGCGGTCGAGAGCGTCATGATGCCGGAGCTCACCTTGCCGATCGGCGGGATGGGGTAGGGCACGAAGGCACATTTATAGTTGCGCGCGTGCGCCGTGTCCAGTCCGGTCTCGGTGCGCATGCGGCTGGCCTCTTCGATGCCGTAGGAGCGGGTCGAGGGGTCGGCCTCGATTTCCTGCAGGAACGTGAAGTCGGCGTTCAGTTCCTCCACGGTGCTGACGATGCCGTCCATGTTCTTTTCCACGACGGCTTTGCTCGGCGCGCGGACCTGCTCACCGCCGTCCATGAAGAAATCGGACTCTTCGCCCAGTCCGGCGTAGCCGACGTTCCACGTCAGGATGGATACGCTGTCGCCCGGGGCAAAGCTGGCGGTACTGTTCTCGCCGTGGGTCACGACGGCGGTCTCGGTTTTGACATTCAGCTGCGTGGCGGTCAGCCAGATGAGCAGCGTGGTGACCAGGCCGACAAGGACGGCCAGAATGATGAGTATGATCTTGAGCGGTTTTTTCATAGGACAGTTCCCTCCTCGGGGGCAGTGTACCACAATCTGCCGCACCATGCAAACACACTCTTGACGCGATCTTTACCCAAACCTTACCGATTGAGCAGCCAGATGCCGAGGTTCAGATACGCTGCGAACAGCAGCCAGAGCAGATACGGCGCGCTCAGCCACGCGGCCGTGGCATTGCGGCGGGAAAAATCGGCGATTAGAAACAGCACGAGCACGATCAGCCCCACGAGCCAGAAAAACGCCGGTCCGTGCGCACCCAGTAGGAAAAACAGCACCGGCCACAGACCGTTGACGGCCAGCTGGATGCTCCAGAGCGCGGTGGCCTCCTTGCGTGCGCGGCCGGAGCTGCTGCGCCAGACGAGCCCCATGGCGATGCCCATGAGCAGGTACAAAATTGTCCACGCGATGGGAAACAGCCAGTCCGGCGGGGAGGCCGGCGGCTTTGTCAGCAGGTCAAAGTCGGCCATGCCCGCGCGGGTTGCAAAGCTCGATGCGCCGCCGACGGCCAGTGCGATTGCGCAGAAGGCAACATACGGGCGGATGCGCTTCCATTTGTTCAATTTGCATCACCTCGAAGGGAAATCGGGATGCTTTAGTTTATGTGGTGCCCACTTGTAAAATACGTGCGAGTCGTGGTAAACTATTTTCGCTATTTTGACACAAACGGAGGTTGCCGATATGAATTACGAACACCTGTTGCAAGCCGACCCGGAGCTGTACGCCTCCATGGAGCGGGAACTTGCACGCCAGCGCGATCATCTGGAACTGATCGCGTCCGAGAATTTCACGAGTCCGGCCGTGATGGAGGCTGTGGGCAGCCACCTGACGAATAAATACGCCGAGGGCTATCCCGGCGCGCGCTATTACGGCGGCTGCGACTACGTCGACGAGGTCGAGCGTCTGGCTATCGACCGCGTGACACGGCTCTTCGGCGCCGACCACGCCAACGTCCAGCCGCACTCCGGCTCACAGGCGAATATGGCCGTGTACGCGGCGCTGCTGCAGCCGGGCGACCGCATCCTCGGCATGGACCTTTCCCACGGCGGCCACCTGACGCACGGCAGCAAGGCATCTTTGTCCGGGAAATACTTTGAGGCGCACTTTTACGGCGTTGACCCCGAGACCGAGACCATCGACTACGATGCGCTCGCGCGCGTGGCCGAGGAGGTGCGCCCGAAGATCATCATCGCCGGGGCGAGCGCCTATCCGCGCGTGATCGACTTTGCGCGCTTTCGCGCCGTGGCCGATTCCGTCGGCGCATACCTGATGGTCGACATGGCACATATCGGCGGTCTTGTCGCCGCAGGCGTGCACCCGAGCCCGGTGCCGTATGCCGATGTTGTCACTTGCACGACGCACAAGACCCTGCGCGGTCCGCGCGGCGCGATCATCCTCTGCCGCGACGAGCTTGCCAAAAAGATCGACAGCGCGGTCTTCCCCGGCACGCAGGGCGGCCCGCTCATGCACGTCATCGCCGGCAAGGCGGTCTGCTTCGGTGAGGCGCTGCAGCCGGCCTTCCGCGCCTATCAGCAGCAGGTGGTCAAAAATGCCGCCGTGCTTGCCGAGACGCTGCAGCGGGGCGGCGTGCGTCTCGTCTCCGGCGGCACGGACAACCACCTCATGCTGGCCGACGTCTACAGCCGGGGCCGCACCGGCGCGCAGATGCAGGACCTGCTCGACGCGGCGAACATCACCGCCAACAAAAACACCATCCCGTTCGACACGCAGTCCGTGCGCGTCACGAGCGGCGTGCGTCTCGGCACGCCGGCCGTCACGACCCGCGGCATGGGCGAGGACGAGGTGCGCGAGATCGGCGCGCTCATCTGCCGCCTGATCGACGAGGGCGAGGCTGCCGTGCCCGCCGTGCGTGCGCAGGTGCTCGATCTGTGCGCACGCTTCCCGCTCTATCCGGGGCTGCAGGCGTGAAGCTCAGGCGCGACTATACCTGCCCACTGGAACTGGCGCACGATATGCTCCGCGGCAAGTGGAAGCCGATTCTGATCTTCCAGCTCCGCGATGGGACGGCGTCGTTTTCCGCGCTGCTGCACGGTATCTGCGGTATCACGCCCAAGATGCTGTTGGAGCAGCTCGGCGAGCTGCAGCAGTTCGGCCTCGTCGGCAAGCACAGTTATCCCGGCTACCCACTCCGGGTGGAGTACTTTCTCACGCCGCAGGGCGAGCGCGTGCTCGATGCCGTGCGCATTTTGCAGGAGGTCGGTGTCGACTACATGGTCGAGCACGGCATGACGGCCGCGCTCGATGCCAGGGGCATCTGCTATACACGAAAAAGTAAGTAATGTTCATTTGCCGTCGTGTCAGTTATACTGAGGTCATCCGGACAGAAAGGGATGACGCATATGCAGGCATTGCTCATCATTGATGTACAAAACGATTATTTCCCCGGCGGTCGGTGTGCGCTGCACCGGTCGGAGGCGGCGCTGTCAGCAGTGCTGGCGCTGGAACGGTACTTTCATGCGCACGGACTGCCCACCTTTTACATGCAGCATATTGCGGCGGCGGACGGCGAAATTTTTCTGCCGGACACCGTGGGCGCGGCGCTGCATCCGGACTTGAACCCGTGCGCGGAGGAAGTGCTTGCCAAGCACGTTCCGAACAGCTTTCAGGCCACGCCGCTGCACGCGCGCCTGACGGCACTGGGCGCGGATGAGCTGGTTGTGTGCGGCATGATGACGTATATGTGCGTGGACACGACCGTGCGCCGTGCGCAGGATCTCGGCTACCGTGCGCACCTGATTGCGGATGCGTGTGCCACGAAGGAGCTGACATGGGCGGGCGAGATCATCCCGGCCCCGGTCGTGCAGGCGGTCTATCTGGCTGCGCTGAATGGAACATTCGCCGCCGTGGAAACGAGCCGGCAGTTCCTGCGGCAGAACACATAAGATAAGCGAGGCGTTCTCCTGCTCCGGAGACCACCTCGCTTTCTTATTCTTATGGCTTGCACGTGCCGCAGGGCGCATAGCCCGCGGCCTGCGCCTGCGCGGCGCTGTCAAAGGTGACGAGGTTCTCGTCCTTGATCTTGGCGGCGTACTGGCACGACGGCCGGTGATATTTCTTCGCCTTGCGGCTGGCGACATAGGTCGCTTCCGCCGTGTCGGGCGCGAGTGTCGGCTCCGGAGTGGCAGTTGGCTCCGGCGTTTCGGCTTCCGGCGTCGGCGTAGTCTGAGGCGCGTCGCGCTCCGTCGTGATGACGACGGCGGCCGCCGGTGTCTGCACCGCGCGCACGGTGACAAAGCCGGTGTACCCCACGGTGGCGGCAAGCACAAGCACCAGCTCCACAAACCACCACGTTTTCCACAGCCGCGCCGCGCGCGGCGCGTATTGCAGCGCGAGCAGCAGCGCAGCCGCCTCCAACGCAGCAATGCCCCAGCCGACCAGCCCGCAGGCGAGCAGGATGATGCTCCCGACCGCACAGACACAGCCAAGCAGGATCTTCCAGATACGGCTCCACCCGATATGCATCCCGATTTCCTCCCCCTAAAAATAGCAAATGCGGATCTTCTTTCCTGTTTTTTCTCTCTGTAAATTGTTTATTCTATCCGTTTCCGCAAAAAAATCAAGTCCTAAATGAAAAAAGTCTTACCTTTTTGCAAAAAATGTGCTAAACTATTGCACAGAGGGCAGGGTTGCGGCTGCAGTGCGGCTGTAATGCCGCCCTGCTTTGTTTGTTTTTGGTTTTGTTTGGCTGAGGAAGGATATTCAGATGTACGAGATTGGTCAGTTGATCGTGTATGCCAACGAGGGCGTCTGCCGCGTGGAGGAGATCGGCACGCCGAAGATCTCCGGTGTGGACAAGCACCGGGACTATTATACCCTCGCACCCATTTACCGGGAGGGCAAGGTGTTCACGCCTGTGGACAGCAAGGTGTTCATGCGGCCCGTGATTACGCGCGAGGAGGCGCTCGCGCTCATTGACCACATCCCGCAGATGACCGCGCAGGTCTATGAAAACTCCAATCTCCGCTTTCTCAACGAGCACTATCAGCAGTGTATCCAGAACTACACCTGCGCCGATCTCCTGCAGCTGATCAAGGACGTGCGCGCCAAGCGTCAGCAGATGACCGAGCGCGGCAAAAAGCTCGGCCTCGTCGACGAGCGCTATATGAAGCGCGCCAAGGAGATGCTCCACGGGGAGCTGGCCGTCGCGCTGGACATGACGCGCGAGCAGGTGCCGCAGTTCATCAGCGACACGCTCGGCGACGCGAGCGAGCCCGAGGCCGCCCTCGCCTGAATCCAAACCCGAAATCCCGCCGGACACTATGTCCGGCGGGATTTTTGCATTTCCCCCTTGACAGATGGGCAAACTGCGTGTATGCTACGGCTTGAATTCGGGATTCATTCCCGATTTTGGAGGCGGAACCATGCGAAACAGTTATCACACGCAGCAGCGCTGTGCGCTGCTGGCGTTTTTGTCTGCACACGCGGACGAGCAGTTCACGGTCGAGCAGCTGCTTGCGGCCATGGGCGACGAGGCGCCCGGCCGCAGCACGGTCTACCGTGCGCTTGACCGGCTGGTCGGGGAGGGCACCGTGCGCCGCTTCGCGCCCGAGAGCGGCGGCAGCGCGGCCTATCAGGCCATGGACCCCGGACACTGCGATGCGCACCTGCACCTCAAGTGCGTGGACTGCGGGCGGCTGATCCATCTGGACAAGGGCGTGTCCGACGCGCTGCAGTCGGACCTGCTGCGCGTGGCCGGCTTCACGGTCGATGGCCGCAGCACGACAATCTACGGCACGTGTGCCGTCTGCGGCAGAAAGCGTGACGGCCATGCGTAAGATCCTGTGTGTGCTGCTGGCAATGGTGCTGGCCGTGTCGGCGTTTTCGGGCTGCACCGTGCAGCAAAACCCGGAAGCGGACGACGGCAAGCTCCACGTCGTCACGACGATCTTCGCACCCTATGATTTCGCACGTCAGATCGGCGGGGACGATGTGTCGGTCACGATGCTGCTGCGCCCCGGCTGTGAGGTGCACTCTTATGAGCCGACGCCGAAGGACATCATCGCCATCCGCAATGCCGACGTATTCGTCTACGTCGGCGGCGAATCGGACGCGTGGGTGAAGACCGTGCTTGACGGCGTCGATAACCCGAACCTGCGCGTTGTGACGCTCATGGACTGCGTGGAGCTGCTCGACGAGGAGACCGTCGAGGGCATGCAGACGGGAAAGCACGACCACGACCATGCGGAGGACGACACGGAGCCGGACGAGCATGTCTGGACGTCCCCGCGCAACGCGGCGCGCATTTGCCAAAAGCTTGCCGATACGTTCGCTGCGGCGGACAGCGCGCACGCGGCGGCGTATGTGCAGCGTTGTGGGGACTATGTGGAGAAATTAAACCAGTTGGATGCGGAATTTCAGGACGTAGTGGAGTGTGCTGCGCGAAAAACGATAGTTTTTGCTGATCGTTTCCCACTGCGGTACTTTTCCGATGCCTATGGCCTGGACTATTACGCCGCCTATCCCGGCTGCGCGGACGCGGCCGAGCCCTCGGCGGCCACGGTGGCGTTTCTGATCGACAAGGTGCGCGCGGAGGGCATCCCGGTCGTGTTCACGATCGAGCTCTCGAACGGCAAGCTCGCCGACACGATCTGCGAGGCCACGGGCGCGAAAAAACTGGAGTTTGCGACCTGTCACAACGTGACGGCGCAGGCATTTGCAAGCGGCGCGACGTACCTGCAGCTCATGGAACGCAACGTGCAGGCGCTTCGGGAGGCATTGAACTAATTATGGCACTCATTATTTGTGAACACGTCTGCCTCGGCTACGACGGGCAGACGGTGCTGCGCGACGTGAACTTTACGGTCTCGCGCGGCGATCTGTTGTGCGTGGTCGGCGAAAACGGCTCCGGCAAGTCCACGCTCATCAAGGGCCTGCTTGGGCTCAAGGCGCCGGAGCAGGGCAGCATCACGCTCGGCGACGGGCTCGTGCGCAACGAGATCGGCTATCTGCCGCAGCAGACGCAGCTCCAGCGCGACTTTCCCGCGAGCGTGGCGGAGGTCGTACGCTCGGGCTGCATCAACCAGATGCACGGCCGCCCGTTTTACGCGCGGGCCGACCGCGCCCGCGCGCAGGAGAACATGGAGCGCATGGGTATCGAGGATCTGGCGCATCACAGCTATCAGGCGCTCTCCGGCGGCCAGCAGCAGCGCGTGCTGCTCGCGCGCGCCCTGTGCGCCACGCGCAAGCTCCTGCTGCTCGACGAGCCGGTCACGGGGCTCGACCCCGTGGCGACGGGGGAGCTGTATAACCTCATCAAGCTCGTGAACCTCTGCAATGATATCACGGTCATCATGGTCACGCACGAC
The DNA here is from genome assembly GCA_963627135.1 of Bacteroidaceae bacterium. Lineage (GTDB taxonomy): Bacteria > Bacillota > Clostridia > Oscillospirales > Oscillospiraceae > CAG-103. The sequence continues at coordinate 13,818 of CAVFZY010000007.1, forward strand.
ATTGACGCCGCCCTGCGCTACGCCACGCACGTGTTGCACCTGGGGCATCAGCAGCTCTTTTTCGGCACGGCAGCGGCCTATAAGCAGAGCGCCGCCGCGCGCCGGTTCCTGGGGGGGCGGAAGCTATGAAAGTCATCCTCGAAATGCTGTCGTATCCGTTTCTGGTGCGCGCGCTCGTCGTGGGCGTGCTCGTGTCGCTGTGCGCATCCCTGCTTGGCGTATCGCTCGTGCTCAAGCGCTATTCCATGATCGGCGACGGGCTGAGTCATGTCGGTTTCGGCGCGCTCGCGATCGCCACGGCGCTCAATCTCGCGCCGCTGGCCGTGGCGGTGCCGGTCGTGGTCGTGGCGGCGTTTTTGCTGCTGCGCCTGTCGCAAAACGGCAAGCTCAAGGGCGACGCTGCGATCGCGCTGCTCTCAAGCAGCGCGCTGGCCATCGGCGTGATGACCGTGTCCATGACCAGCGGCATGAACACCGATGTGAATAACTACATGTTCGGCAGCATCCTGTCGCTGTCGTCGGCCGACCTGCGCCTGAGTCTGATCCTGTCGGCGGCGGTGCTGGCGCTGTTCGTGCTGTGCTATCCGCGCATTTTCGCCGTCACGTTCGACGAGACGTTCTCGCGTGCGACCGGCGTGCACACGCAGGCGTACAACATGCTGCTCGCGGTGCTCACGGCGGTCACGATCGTGCTGGGTATGCGCATGATGGGCGCGCTGCTCATCTCGAGCCTCATCATCTTCCCGGCGCTGACGGCCATGCGCGTGTTCGGCACGTTCCGCTCGGTCACGATCTGCGCGGCCGTGGTGTCGGTGGTGAATTTCCTGCTCGGCATGGTGCTGTCCTACGTGCTCGAGACGCCGTCCGGCGCGAGCGTCGTGGTGGTCGACCTTGTGGTGTTCCTGCTCTTTTGCGGCGTGCAGCGGATCCGGTGCCGCGTGAAAAAATGACAGACAAAGCGGCGGCTCCGGTCGGAGCCGCCGCTTTTGCGTAGATTCAGCACTGCATCTGCTTGAGCATCTCCTGGCGCAGGTGCGCGATGATGCGCTTTTCGAGCCGACTGATGTAGCTCTGTGAGATACCCAGCAGATCTGCGACCTCTTTTTGCGTCGCCTCGCGCGCGCCGCCGATGCCGAAGCGCAGCAGGATGATCTGCCGGTCGCGCTCGCCGAGTGTCTCGATGGCACGCAGGAGCATGGCCCGCTCCGCGTCGTCCTCGAGCGGGCGGCTCACGGCGTCGGCGTCCGTGCCGAGAATGTCCGAGAGCAGCAGCTCGTTGCCGTCCCAGTCGGTGTTGAGCGGCTCATCGATGCTCACCTCCGTTTTCTGCGCGCTGCATTTGCGCAGGTACATGAGGATCTCGTTTTCGATGCAGCGCGAGGCGTAAGTCGCGAGCTTGATGTTCTTGTCCGGCTTGAAGGTGTGGATGGCCTTGATGAGGCCAATCGTGCCGATCGAGATCAGGTCCTCGATGTGGATGCCCGTGTTTTCAAAGCGGCGCGCGATGTACACCACCAGCCGCAGGTTGTGCTCAATGAGCAGGGAAGCGGCCTCCTCGCTCCCGGCGGCGAGCGCCCGGATGGCCTGCTGCTCTGCCTCTCGGTCGAGCGGGGCGGGCATGGTGTCGCTCCCGCCGATGTAAAACAGCCCCGGTGTGCCGCCGTGCAGCCGCAGCCGCAGCGCCGCCCAGAGCGTATGTAGTTTTTCCAGTAGTTTTGGCACGAAAAACCCCTCCTCAGCTTTTTGGCGGCAGCACCATGGCAAATGCGCCGTCGGATGTGAGCGCCTGCGCGCTCAGCGCCAGCAGCATCGGCTCTGCCGCGCCGCCGATCACCACGCTGTCCGGCCGGAACGCCGGCAGCAGCGCGCCGGCCACGCCCACCGCGCGGTACGGCAGCAGCACGACCCGGCCTGTGCACTCCGGCAGCGCGCCGAGCACCTCCAGTGTCTGCACCGCGTCGTCCGGCAGCGCGTGCAGCGCCGGAAACAGCGGCAGCACCGCCGCGCGCTCGACCACCGCCGCCGGCAGGCCGGACACCGGATCGTGCAGGTCGTTGCCGCTGTCGCGCAGGGCCTTGAGCGTCACGCTGCGTCCGGCGAGCGTGACCGTCACGGTGCGTACCTCGCGGTCGGCGGCCTTTGCCCGCCGGCGGAATACGAGCGACACGGCCGCGTAGCACGCGGCAAATGACAGCGCCAGCACCCGGCCCGACACCGTCACGAGCGCACCGCTGCCCGGCGGCACGCCCGCGAGCATGCTCGCAGCGTACACCGCGCCGCCGAACGCGGCCGACACGGCGAAGAATACCACTGTGCACCGTACGAGATGCGCCTCCCCGCCGAAGGCGATGAGCGCCATGGCCGCGCCGAGCGCGAGCTTCATCGCGCCGTTTGCCAGCCACCCGCAGCCGGGCAGGACCATGAGCGCCGCGTACAGCGCGCCGATGAGCGCCGCGAGCGCGTATCGCCGGCGGCGCAGCACCACGCCGCACACGCGCGCCGAGACCAGCACAAGGCAGTAGTCGATCAGCAGATTCAGCCCGAACAGGCTGTCGAGATAGATGACGTCCATGGGGGTATCCTAGCACGCCGCGCGCGGGAAATTGCGCAAAAGCGGCCTGCCGGAAAACCTGACAGAAAGTCCATGCATCGCCGGGGCGGGAAATGCCGCAGAACGTTGCTTTTGCGCGATCCGGCTGGTATAATGTTGCGTGATTTCGGAAAATTCGGCGCGCGCATCGACCGCGCGCATCGTGACCCCTTCAGGAGGCAGATCATGAAAACGAACAAACGGTTTCTGGCGCTGTGCCTGGCGCTGCTGCTCGCGTGTGCGGTGCTGCCGGCGCCGGCGGTGCAGGGCGCGGATGTGCAGCCGGTGCTCTCGGCCGCACTGGCGCAGCAGGCGGCGGCCGTCCCGTCGCCGGGCTACGGCGATGAGTGGACGGTGCTGGGCCTTGCCCGCGGCGGATATTTCGCCGTGGACAGCGACTATTTTGCGCACTACTATGCAGACGTCTCATCCAAGGCGCCGGAGCTCACGGCGGCGTCCGGGCGCGACGGTGCGCTCAACGCCTACAAATCCACGGACAATTCGCGCGTCATCCTCGCGCTGTCCGCCATTGGGCGCGACGCGACGCAGGTCGGTGGCTGCGACCTTACCGCGCCGTATGCAGACTTCGCCTGGGTGCGCAATCAGGGCATCAACGGCCCGGTGTTTGCGCTGCTCGCGCTCGACAGCCGCAATTATCTGTCCGGCAGCGCGGTGCGCCGCCAGTGCGTGGACGCCATTCTGGCGGCGGAACTCTCCGGCGGCGGCTGGGCCATGAGCGGCGCGGCGGCCGACCCGGACGTGACGGCCATGGTGCTGCAGGCGCTGGCGGCTTACCGCGGGGAGACGGCTGTCGCGGCGGCCGTGTCGCGCGGCATCGACACACTCTCGGCCATGCAAAACGGCGACGGCGGCTTCACCTCGTGGGGCTCCGCCAACGCAGAAAGCGTTGCGCAGGTCATCGTCGCCTGCACGGCGCTGGGCATCGACCCGGATACGGACAGCCGCTTCGTCAAGGACGGCGGCTCGGCGGTCGATGCGCTGCTGACGTTTTATGATCCGTCCTCGGCCGCGTTCCGCCACAAGGCTTCCGGTGGCACGGACAGTCTCGCCACGGAGCAGGCGGTGTATGCGCTCGTGGCCGTCTCGCGGTTCCGGCGCGGGCAGAGCGGCCTCTATCAGGAGACAGACACGCCCGCGGTCGAGACGCCCGCCGAGCCGGACGAACCGGTCGCGCGCGTGCTCTGCACGGCGGACGGCAGCGGCCTCATCCCGGCCGGATACCGCACGGTCGCCGTGTGCCTGCCGGACGTGACGGCGGACAGCACGGTCACGTTTTCCGACGGGACGCAGCTGCTCTACAGCCCCGTATTGTCCGAGCGCAGCGACACGCCGACATGGGTCTGGCTCTTTGCGCCGGACGTGACGGATGATGCGCTCAATGACACGGCAAACTACACCGTGACGGACGGAAAAGGCCCGGTGCTGACCGTCGGCGATGTGAATGCCGACGGCGTCATCAACGCGCAGGATGCAATCAATATCCGCACGGCCTGCGCAGACAGCAAAGCCCCGGCGGCAGAGCTGCTGCTGACGATGGATGTGAACCTCGACGGCCGCGTCGACGCGCAGGATGTGCGCGCGCTGGCTGACAGCTTTGTGCACAACACGGCGCTGCCCACGGCGCAGGAGGACGGACAATGAAGACTTTCCGGACGAAAAAGAACCTTGCCATCGTGCTTGCCGTGCTGCTGGTCGTGGTCGTCGTGGTGCTGTGCATCGCTCTGCGGCAAAAGAGCGTCGCGAACGTCGACCCCACGCTCACACTCACGTGCCAGAGCGCGGACGCGGACGGCACGTGCACGGTCGACGTTGTGCTCTCCGGCCTGCCGGACGGCGCGCACTACGAGGCGGCGAGCCTCGCCGTGGCCTTTGACCCGACGCAGATCACGTTCCTCGGCACGTCGGACGGGGACATCCCGCTCGTGATGGGCAGTCTCCCGGAGTGGGAGAGTGATTCCGAGCGTGCCAATGAGACCGGCAGCGCGCGCGCCCTGTGCCTGCCGGAGGCGGGCGGCACGCTTGCCACGTCGACGGGCAGCGTGCTCGTGCGGCTGCGCTTTCAGCTCGCCGACGGCGTGACGGAGGCGGGGCTGACGGTGTCGGACGCCGTGCTGGCCGCCGCGGACGAGACCGAGAGCCTTGCCACGACCACGGCCACGCTCACGGTCGTAAACGGGACGGTGCAGCATGGCTGAGCGGCGCGCGCTCAGTCTGCTGCTGTGCCTGCTGCTTTTGCTGTGCACGGCCTGCGGCGGGCAGACGCAGGAGGATGCCGGCACCCTGCACTGCACGGTAACGATCGAGTGCAGCACGGTGCTGGAGCACACGGACGATCTGAAGCCCGGCAAGGCGGACATCGTCCCGCCTGACGGCGTGCTCCTGCCGGAGACGACGGTCGCCTTTTCGGAGGGAGACACGGTGTTCGACGTGCTGCAGCGGGTCTGCCGCGCGCATGGGATCCACATGGAGTCGACCTGGACGCCTGCGTACAACAGCGCCTATATCGAGGGCATCGGCAACCTCTACGAATTTGACTGCGGTGAGCTCTCCGGCTGGATGTACAGCGTCAACGGCGTCTGGCCGGACTACGGCTGCAGCGGCTATACACTGCACGACGGCGACACCGTCGTCTGGAGCTATACCTGCGACCTCGGGCGCGACGTTGGCGCCCAGCAAGGAGAACCATGAACGATTCCTTCTCGGCGCTGCACCCGGCGCTGACCTTTTGCTATTTTGCGGCCGTGCTGCTGCTGACGATGCTCGTGCTGCACCCGGTGTTTCTGGCACTGAGCCTGCTGGGCGCGCTGGGCTACTGTGCGGTGCTGCGCGGCTGGCGCAGCCTGGGGCGGACGCTCGGCTGGCTCGTGCCGTTTCTGGTGCTGATGGCGGCGCTCAACGCGCTGCTGAACCACGCCGGCGTGACGATGCTGTTCTACCTGCCGAACGGCAACCCCGTCACGCGCGAGGCGCTGTGCTACGGCGCGGCCGCGGCGGCGATGTTCGCGGCCGTGATCCTGTGGTTCCAGTGCTGCAACGTTGTCATGACGGCGGAGAAATATCTGTACGTGTTCGGCAGCGCGCTGCCGGGCATGTCGCTGCTGCTGAGCATGGCGCTGCGGTTCGTACCGAAGTTTTCCGCGCACATCCGCGCCGTGCGCGCGGCGCAGGCGTCGCTCGGCTGCGGCACGCGCGAGGGCAGCGCGTGGCAGCGGCTGCGTAACGGCGCGCGTATTTTGTCCGTCACCGTCTCGTGGGCGCTCGAGAGCGGCATCACGGCGGCGGACTCCATGAAGAGCCGGGGCTACGGTGCCGGCAGAAGAACGTATTTCGGCAATTACCGCTTCACCCGGCGCGACGGCGTGCTCAGCGCCGTGCTTGCGCTTGCGCTTGCGGGCGTGTGTGTAGGCGTCGGCAGCGGCGCGCTGTATGTGCGCTATTACCCGTCGATCTGCATCGGCGGCGACGGCGTATTCGGCGCGGTGTGCATGGCGTGCTTTGCGCTGCTGTGCTTTCTGCCGCTGCTGCTCGATGGAAAGGAGGTGCTGACATGGCGTCGTTTGCGCTCAAACATCTGACGTTTACCTATCCGGGCCAGACGCGCCCGGCGCTCAATGACCTCACGCTCACCATTCCGGAGGGGGCGGTCACCGTCCTCTGCGGCGAGAGCGGCAGCGGAAAATCGACGCTCCTGCGTCAGCTCAAGACCTGCCTCACGCCGCACGGCACGGTCAGCGGCACGGTGTGCCTTGGGGATGCGCTCTTGCAGGACATCCCGTTTGCCGAACAGGCGCGGCGCATCGGCTTCGTGCTCCAGCACCCGGATGACCAGATCGTGACGGACAAGGTGTTCCACGAGCTGGCGTTCGGGCTTGAGAGCCTTGGGTGCGATGAAAAAACCATGCGTCTGCGCGTCGCCGAGATGGCGAGCTACTTCGGTATTGCCGACTGGTTTAAGCGCGACGTGGCCACGCTCTCCGGCGGCCAGAAGCAGATGCTCAATCTTGCGTCCGTCGTGGTCATGCGGCCGGACGTGCTCATTCTGGACGAGCCGACGAGCCAGCTCGACCCCATCGCGGCGAGCACCTTCCTGCACACGCTGCGCAAGCTCAACGAGGAACTGGGGCTGACGATCCTGCTGTCCGAACAGCGGCTGGAGGAGGCCGTGCCGCTGGCCGACCACCTTGTCGTGCTCGAGCAGGGGCGGCTGCTGGCAGCCGGTGCGCCGCAGGAGGCGGCGGCCGCAGTGCGCGGCCATGCGATCTTTTCCGCCATGCCCACAGCGGCACGCATTGCCGCCGCACTCGGTGAGACGGAGCGCCTGCCGCTCACCGTGCGCGCGGGTCGGGCGTATCTGGGGCGCTTTTCTCCGCGCCCGATGCCGGACGCGTCACCCGCGCCCGTGGCCACGCCCCCGGTGCTGACCGTGCGCGACGGCTGGTTTCGCTATGCGCAGGGCGGTGCGGATGTGCTGCGCAATTTCTCGCTCATGCTGCGCCCGGGCGAGCTCTACGCGCTCACCGGCAGCAACGGCAGCGGCAAGACAACGGCGCTTGGCGTGCTCTCCGGGCGGCTGCGGCTCTACCGCGGCAGCGTGTACCTCGACGGGAAGCGGCAGCGCGCGCTCCAGCCCCTGCGCGACGGCATCGCCGCCGTGCCGCAGGACCCGCGCACGATCTTTGCGGCCGACACGGTGCGCGCCGATCTCGCGTCGCTCGGCAAGGACGCCACGCTGGTGGACACGGTCGTGCGGCAGATGGCGCTTGCGCCGCTGCTCGACGGACACCCCTTTGACCTCTCCGGCGGCGAGCAGCAGCGCGCCGCACTGGCAAAGGTGCTGCTCATGCAGCCGCGCGTGCTGCTGCTCGACGAGCCGACCAAGGGCATGGACGGCGCGTTCAAGGCAGCGTTCGGCGCACTTTTGCGCGCGCTCTGCGCGCAGGGGGCGGCCGTGTGCATCGTGAGCCACGATGTGGAATTCTGCGCGCAGTATGCCGACCGCTGCGGCCTGCTCTTTCGCGGCGAGGTCGTGACGGAAAACACCGCGCGTGCGTTTTTCTCCGGCAATTATTTTTACACCACGGCGGCCGCGCGCATCGCGCGCACCGCTGCGCCCGGCGCGGTGCTGTGCGGGGAGGTCGTGCAATGTCTCACCGACTGACGCGGCGCACCTGGGCCGCACTCGGCATCCTGCTTGTGGCGATCCCGGCGCTGATGGCGGTGTTCGTGTGCGTGTGGGACGAGCGGAAGTACTACCTCACGTCGCTGCTACTCGTGGGGCTGATGTTTGTGCCGTTTGTGCTGCGGTTTGAAGGCCGCAGGCCGCAGGCGCGCGAGCTCGTGCTGCTCGCGACGATGACGGCGCTGGCCGTGGCCGGGCGCGCGGCGTTTTACTGGCTGCCGCAGTGCAAGCCCGTGTGCGCGATCGTGATCCTCACGGCCGTAGCCTTCACGCCGGAGGCGGGCTTCGTCACCGGCGCGGCGGCGGGCCTGATATCAAACTTTTTCTTCGGTCAGGGGCCGTGGACGCCGTGGCAGATGCTCGGCTTCGGGCTCGTGGGCTTTCTCGGCGGCGTGCTGTTTGCCGGGCGGAAGGTGCGGCTCGTGCCGCTGCTGCTCTACGGCTTTTTCTCGGTGCTCATCGTCTACGGCGTGCTGCTCGACACGGCAAGTATGCTCATGTACAACGCCGTGCCCTCGTGGCAGCTGTGGCTGGCGACCTGCGCGTCGGGGCTTGTGTTTAACCTCATCCACGCGGGCAGCACGGCCGTGTTTCTGCTTCTGCTGTATAAGCCCTTGCTCACCAAGCTCGCGCGTGTGAAGGAAAAGTACGGTCTTCTGGAATGAAAAAATCTCCGCATCCGATCGGATGCGGAGATTTTTTGGTATGCATTTCATGCCTGCTGCCAGAGCAGGTGGTTATCGGCAAAGACGGCGCGGAGTTTGCCATTGTCTTTCAGCCACGCGAGGTAGGAGCGCACCGTGCTGCCGACGAGCACATACTGCTCGAAGTTCATCACGAGGTCGAAGCGCCGGAACAGCTGCTGCAAGACCGCCTCGAACGTCTGCGGAGCGCGGCAGAGCTCCGTGATGATGTCCGCGATCTCGCGCACCTTGTCGATGTTGTACTGCGCAAGCGGGGCGATGTCCTCCGTGGCCGCAGCGTGCGCGGGCACGAAGGCACGGGCAGAGAGCGTCTTGACCATTTCGAGCGTGCTCAGGTAGGCTGCAACGTCGTAAAGGAAGCCGATCTGGTACTTTTCGAGCGTCTCCCGGCTCGACAGGCAGTCGGCCAGATACACCACGTCGTCCGGCGTGCGAAAACCCACCATGTCGAAGAAATGCCCTGGCAGCCGCAGCAGTTCGAACCCCTCCGGCAGGCACGCCGGGGTCAGCTCCTGTGCGTCGCTGGGCTTGGCCATGAGGAACTTGTGCTGCAGCTCCTTCGGCGGGTAGCCGCCGTAGAGAAACGACGGCTCGAGCACCGGGTGGCGCGTGAAGTCGCACTCGATGCCGGGGGCATAGATCTTGCAGCCGGTCTGGTTTTGCAGGTACTGGTTGCCGCCGATATGGTCGGCGTTGGAGTGCGTGTTGTAGATGGCGGTCAGGCGCCAGCCGTTGGCGTCGAGGATCTGGCGCACCTTGCGCCCGGCCTCCTTGTCGTTGCCGCTGTCGATGAGGCAGACGTCGGTGTCGTTCAGGCGCACGAGGCCGATCTTGGCCGGGCTCTGGATATAGTAGCTGTTTCCGGCCACCTGGGTCAGTTCATACATGGTGCTTTCCTCCTTTATCAGACAGTGTGTTTGCGGATGAGCGGCTCCACTTGGGCTGCCAGCTGTGCGAGCGCGCCCGGCTCGAACGGGGAGCGGAAGCCGGCCTCGGCCAGCAGATCCGTCCAGAACTTTTCGCCGCCTTGCTGCGACAGGTGCAGGTAGCGGGCGAACGCGTCGTCATAATCGTCCTGCGACGCGAGCAGGAACTGGAATGCCGCCGTCTGCGCCAGACAGTAGTCGATGTAGTAAAACGGCGTCTCGTAGATGTGCATCTGGTACTGCCAGCGGGTGCCGCGCTCGAGATACGGGATGCCGCGCTGGTCGATATACGGGCGGTATTTTGCCTCCAGCTTCAGCCAGACGGCGTTGCGCTCGGCCGGGGTGAGGTCGGGCTCGGCGTAGACACGGTGCTGGAATTCGTCCACCATCGTGCCGTAGGGCAGGAAGCTGAGCGCATCGAGCGCGTGCTGGAAGCGGTAGCGCTCCGCGTCGCCCGCCTTCGGGAAGAAGGCGTCGAGATACGGCCAGGCGAAAAACTCCATGCTCATCGAGTGCGTTTCGGCGGTCTCCATGCCGCCGCAGCCGAGCTCCAGCGCGAAGCGGTTGTCCGCGATCAGGTAGGCGTTGAGCGCATGGCCGGCCTCGTGCGTCACGACGTCTACGTCGCCGGACGTGCCGTTGAAGTTTGCGAGGATGAACGGCTGCCGGAACTTCGGAAACTCCGTGCAGTACCCGCCGCCCCACTTGTTCGGGCGAGACTCGACGTCGAAGGCCTCGTTTTCGCACATCATGCGGAAAAATGCGCCCGGCACGTCGCCCATGGCGTCGTACATTTTCTGCGCCGCGGCGAAGAGCTCGTCTTTGCCGCAGGGCGTCGGGTCGCCGCCGGGGGTGAAAAATTCGTTGTCGTAGAGCCGGAACGTGTCGATGCCGAGACGCTTCGCGTTTTCCAGCCGTAGCCGGGACACGACCGGCACGATGTCGCGCACGATGTTCTCGCGGAAGGTCTGCACGGCCTGCGCGTCGTAGCACATGCGCTCCATGCGGCAGTAGCCGAGCTCGATGAAATTTTGATAGCCCATCTTTTTGGCCATCCGGTCGCGCACGTGCACGAGCCGGTCAAAAATATCATCCAGCTGCGCGCTGTGCGCTTCCAGCGTCGTGCCGAGCGCCTCGTAGCATTCCCTGCGCGTGGCGCGGTCGGCGCTGCGGGCGTATTTCATCAGCATCGGCCGCGGCAGTTGCTCGCCCCGGAAGGGGAAGAGTATGCCCGCCATGAGCTGGGCGTATTCGCTCACGATCCTGTTCTCCTCGACCATATCGTCGATGATCTCCGGTGACATGCTCCTCCGCTGCAGCTCCATGCTGCGCAGCAGGATCGGCGAGAGCGCCGTCTCGAGTTCTTCCCGGAACGGACTGTCGAGCACGGCGGAGGTGTACTGCAGCGCGAGATTTTCGACCTCCGGGCCGATCTCGTCATAGTAGTCCTTCTCGGCCAGATAAAACGGGTCCACGGTGTTGATCGTGTACCGCATGTACGACAGCGACTGCGCCGTGGCGTACTCCGTCGTGAGCGAGAGATATTCCGCCCGCACGGCGAGGATCTCCTCGACGCTCTGCGCGGCGCGCACGCGCTCGATTACGCGCTGCAGCCCTTCGGTCATTTCCTCGCACGTCACGCGCCGGTAGGGGAGTTCGGATACTTTCATGCTTGCTCCTTTCCAAGTTCCGCGGCCTCGGGGTCCGTGCGCAGCGTCTGCCGGGCGAAGGCGAGAAACCGCTTCGCCGCCGGGGACAGCTCCTCCGGCGCGGGCGCGGCGATGCCGATCTCGGCATACTGCGGCGGATCGACCGGGAGGATCACGATGCCGGTCGTGTCCCAGCCACGGGTGATGAGTTGATTGTTCAGGCTCACGCCGAGACCGGCCTGCACCATGGCAAAGGTGGCGCGGCTGTCCACGGATGTGTAGCGGACGTTCGGCGTGATGCCTGCGCGGGCGAACACGCGCGCGTTGTCCGTGTCCTGGTGCATATAGGTTGCGATGGTCGGCTCGGTCGCAAACGCCGCGAGTGGGAACGTCTTGCCCCCGGCCAGCGGATGCTCCGGCGGCAGCCACGCGACCATGGGGTCGGCGTACAGCGGGAGCCAGTCAAAGTCGCCCTCGCGGAAGCTCGTGATGCAAAAGTCGGCCGTGTGTTCGCTCACGGCGCGCGTGAGCTGGCTGCTGTTGCCCTGCAGGACCTGCACCTCAATACCGGGGTAGACTTCACAAAAGCGGGCGATGCAGCGGCTGAGCCAGCCGTAGTATGCCCCGTAGACGCAGCCGACGGCGATGGTGCCGGTCTCGATACCGCGGATCTCGGCCGCCTGCGCGTCGAGAAGGGCGCTCCAGTGCGTCAGCTCCCGCACCGTCGGCAGCAGTGTTCGGCAGGCGCGCGTCGGCTGCACGCCGTTGTGCGAGCGGCTCAGCAACGGGAAGCCCAGCTCCTGCTCAAGCGCTGCCATCATCCGGCTCAGGCCGGAGGGGGTGTAGTCCAGTTTTTCCGCCGCCGCCGAGAGGCTCCCGGCCTCGAGCACGGCCAGCAGTGCGCGGCATTTTTCCGTGTCCATAAGGTGCCTCCATCCTTGCGAAGTTTGCAAGGAACCGTTGAAACATTGTCTCTTTACGCAATGATATAACCGTGGTATCGTTTCGTCAAGACATTTTCGGGAGGAATACGGATGAAGACCCGGACCATGACGCGCACACAGGCGGAGCTGCTGCTGGCAGCGGTCATCATTGCGCGCAGCACATCGTATGTGCTCACAAAAGTTGGTTTGCAGGACATGGGCAAATTTACTCTGCTGGCGGTGCGGTTTTTGCTGGCATTTGCGTTCCTGGCGGTGCTGTTCTGGCGGCAGCTGCTGCATGTCGACCGGCACACACTGCTGAGCGGGCTTGCCATGGGCGGCATTTATTTTTGCGTCATGACGGCGGAGCTCACAGCGCTGAAAACGGTGGAGACCTCCACTGTGTCATTCGTGACGAACACGGCCGTTGTCATCGTGCCGCTCGTTCAGGCGGTGCTCAGCCGCCGGTGGCCGGAGCGCCGCGTGCTGCTCGGTGCGCTGGCGTGCCTGCTGGGCGTGGCGCTGCTGACACTGCGCAATGGCCTCTCACTCACACCGGGCGTCGGGTACTGCATTTTGGAGGCGTTTTTGTATTCGGCGGCCATTCTCGTGACCGACCGCCTCACGCACGCCGGAGCGGACCCACTGCTGTCCGGCGTGGTGCAGGTAGGAGTTCTGGGCGTGCTGGCGCTCATCGCGTCGTTCCTGTTTGAGGCGCCGCACCTGCCCGGCAGCGGCACGGAGTGGCTGGTCGTGCTGGCGCTGGCGGTCGTGTGCAGCGGCTTTGGTTTCACGCTCCAGCCGGTGGCACAGAGCGGGACGACGGCGGATCACGCGGCACTGTTTTGCGCGCTCAACCCGTTTGTTGCCGCGACGCTTGGCGCGGTGTGCTTTCACGAACACTTCGGCCTTGCGGGCCTGCTCGGCGGTGCGCTGATTCTGGCCGGGATCCTGGTGTCCTGCTGGCCGCAGAAAACCGGCGGCTGAAAAAACGGAAAATGCCCTGGATGAATGCATCCAGGGCATTTTTCATGCTTATTCATTCTGCGCCTGATAGGCACGCACGTAGGCCACGAGCGTGTCGATGGTTTTCTCAATGCCGAGCTTGCCGCTGTTGACGACGAGGTCATACCCGCGCGCGTCGCCCCACTTCGTGTCGCAGTAGTAGTTGTGGTAGGCCTTGCGATTACGATCAACGCGGCGCATTTCCAGCGCCGCCTGATCGGCCGTGAGGGACTTTTCCTCCATGAGCCGCTGGCGCTTCTGGTCGGGTTTTCCGGCGATGAACAGGTGCACGGCGTTCGGGTTGCTGCGCAGCACAAAGTCCGAGCAGCGGCCGAGCACGACGAACGACTCGCCGCTGTCCGCCAGTTTCTGAATGTGCTCAAACGTCTCGTGCGCGAGTGCATCCTCCGGCGCGTTGAAGTTCTCGCCGATACGGCGCGACCACAGCAGGTGCACGGGCTTTTCGTCATAGCGCGCGGCGTCCTCGGCGTTAAAAACGCTGGTGAGCAGCAGCTCCTTGTCATAAAACGCGATGCCGAGCTGTTCGGCGATCTGTTCGGCGATGTACTTGCCGCCGCTGCCGTGTTCACGGCCGACGGTCACGATGAGTTGTTTCACAGTAGATTACCGCCTTTCCTTCAGAGAGTTACAGGAATTTCAGGAACAGGCATACCAGCGACACGGCCACGACCAGCACGGTCGCCGGAATGCAGTATTTACAGTATTTGCCCCAGCTGATGGGGTGGCCGCTCTTGGCCGACACAGACGTGGCCACGACGTTGGCCGACGCACCGATGGGCGTAGCGTTGCCGCCGAGGTCGGTGCCGAGCGACAGTGCCCAGGCGAGCACGGACAGGTCCATGCCCTGCGTCGCCGCGATGGACTGCACGACCGGGACCATGGTGGCCGCGAACGGGATGTTGTCGATCAGCGCGCTGCACGCGGCCGACAGCAGCAGAATGATGAGGATGACGACCTTGATACTGCCGCCGCTGATGTTCGAGATGAACTGCGCGATGAGCTTGAGCACGCCGGTCTGCTCCAGACCCGCGACGGAGATGAACAGGCCGATGAAAAACAGTAGCGTCTTGTAGTCCACACCGCGGATGACTTCTTTCACGGCACTGGGCCCCTTCGTAAACACGGCGGTGAGCAGCGTCAGACATGCGATGATCACGCCGATGCACGCGACGGTCAGGCCGGTCTGCGCGTGCGTCACGAGCAGGACGACGGCGACGAGGAAGATGCACAGGTCGGCGATGAACGCCGTGCGGTTCGAGATTGCGGTCGTCGGGGCGGGGCAGACGGCGTCGGCCGGGCGGGCGGCCTCGCTGGCCTTGAGTTCCTTATGGAAGCACAGCCAGAAGAAGATCAGCACGAACACAAAGCAGATGCCGACGATGACGCCGGTGTTTTCAATGAAGTCCGTGAATGTATAGCCGAGCGCGGTGCCGATGATGATGTTGGGGGGATCGCCGCACATGGTGGCGGCGCCGCCGAGGTTGGCGCAGAAGACTTCCGACAGGATCATCGGAACGGGGTCAAAGCGCAGGATCTGCGCCAGCTCCAGTGTGACGGTCGCGAGAAACAGCACGACCGTGATGCTGTCGATGAACATGGCCAAAAACGCAGCCATGGCCATGAAGCACAGCAGCAGCGGCACGACGTGGTAGTGCGCGAGCTTTGCCAGCGACAGGCACAGCCAGCGGAAGAAGCCGGATTTGCCGAGGCCCTCGACCATGATCATCATACCGGTGATGAAGAAGATGGTCGACCAGTTGACGCCGGAGCTTGCGCTCTCCGAGGCGCCGTACCAGAAGTCGGCGCGGAAGATCTCCGCGAGATTCAGAGCGTTTTTGATCGCGTCCCAGCTGTGCATACAGATGCCGAACACGACCACGAGCACAAGAGCTGCACTGCCAAGCGTGACATACTGGCGCTCGAACTTGTCCATGATGATGAGCGCGAACATGCCGACGAAGATGACAGCCGCAAGGATTTGAGCAGTCATGATAAGAACCTTCTTTCTTAAAATTTGAGGGGGGCCGACGCAGAGGCATCGAAGAAAGAGGGTTGCTTCGCAGTGGTATCCCACCCCAATTGGAAAGGAATTTTAGCGCGTTTTTTGCGAAAAGTCAAGAGCTTTTTGCAAATCTGAGCAGGTCCTTATCAAGTGCTCAAATGCTTGATATTACAGGCATTTATAGGCGATGATCGTTGCGCCGCCCTTGCCCTCGTAGCGCTTGATCTGGTACTTGTTCGGGAAGGCGGCCAGCAGCTCCGGCAGCTTGCTGTAGCCGTAGGCGCGCACGTTGAAGTCGGGCTTGACGCGCTTGATGTACAGCCCCGAGGAACTGACGTTGACAAAGCCGTCAGCGTCCTGATACTTCTCGGACGCGATGTGCAGCAGGTTGTGGATCTCGCGGATGTCGGGCTTTTTTGGCACCGGTTCAGGTTCGGGCACCGGTTCGGGTTCGGGAACCGGTTCGGGTTCGGCGGCCGGGGCAGACTCGGCCGCAGATTTTTTTGTGCTGCGGGTGGCCTTTTTCGTCTTGCGGGCGGGCTTCTTGGCCGCGGGCTCCGCGGCGGTGGGCTTCTCGTCCGCCTTGGACAGATAGTCGATGAGGATGAAGTCGTCGCAGGCATTTTTAAATGACTCCGGCGTCGTCGTCACGCCGGCGCCGATGATATACAGGCCCGACTCGCGCAGGCGGATTGCCAGCGGCGTGAAGTCGCTGTCGCTCGACACGAGCACGAGCGCGTCGTACATATTGTTGTGCAGCAGATCCATAGCCCCGATGACCATGGCGATGTCGGTCGTGTTCTTGCCGGTGACGTAGTCAAACTGCTGCTCGGCGCGGATGGCGAGACGCTTGAGCTCCGGCTCCCAGTTTTTCAGCGAGTCCTTGCGCCAGTTGCCATAGGCCTTTTTCACGACGATGCGGCCGTAGGTCGATACCTCGTGCAGTACGGCCTCCAGCTTGGACAGCTGTGTGTTGTCCGCGTCGATGAGCACGGCGATTTTCTGGAAATTTTCCATAGATGTTACTCCTGAACCGCCCTGCGGGCGGTAGTTTTTCTCTATTATAATGTTTTTGCGCGCAAAATGCAACGAAAGCGGGGTGTAATCCCCGCTTTCGCTTCCTGCTCATGCATTCTCGCCCGCGGTTGCCGGGCACTGTCGGCCGTTGGGGTCGATGCTCGTGTCGCCGGGGAGGATCATCTGCGAGATCGGGATGATGGAATATCCGTCGGCGATGAGCGCCTCAATGATGCCGGCCAGCGCCTCCGGCGTGTGCTCGGCCGCGTTGTGGAACAGCACGATGCTGCCAGGCTGCACGCGCGTGAGCACGCGCGAGGTGATCTCGTCACTGCTCAGCCCCTTCCAGTCGAGTGAATCGACGTCCCACTGGATGACGTGCATGCCCAGACCATTGATGGTGCTCACGACCGTGTCGTTGTACTCCCCGTAGGGGCAGCGAAACAGCGTCGGCCGCGTACCGGTGACGGCTTCGATCTTATCGGCACAGGTGTTGACCTCCGTCTGGATCTGCTCGGCGCTTAGCTGCGCCATGTGCGGGTGCGTGGACGAGTGGTTCATGACCTCATTGCCCGCGTCCGCGAGCGCCTTGACCGACTCCGGATATTTGTCAACCCATTCGCCCACGACGAAGAACGTCGCGTGTACGTTGTACTTGTTGAGGATGTCGATGAGCATCTGCGTGTCCTCGTTGCCCCAGGCTGCGTCGAACGACAGGCTCACGACGCGGTCGTCGCGCTGCACGCAGTAGATGGGCAGCACGCGCTTGGCCGTGCTCACGCCTACGATCGCGGGGCTGTTGACCGCCCAGAACATGAGCGCGATGGCCAGCACCATCGCGCACACGCTCAGCAGTTTCCGGTGTTTTCTGACGGCTTGCCGCACTTTGTACATTGCACCACCTCCGGCTTTCTGCCTTCATCCTATGAGCAGGTGAGGCACGGTATGCGCCTTTTCGGTTTACATAACTTTAACCTGTATGCAGAAAAACGCCAGCACACGGTCTCGTATGCTGGCGCAAACGCTCAAAACAGGCCGGTGATGCGGCCGTCTTGCCATCGCCAGCGGGCGTAGGGGTGATGGCCGTGACGCGGGCTTGTAAAGCTTGACGCGGGGTGGATTTTCCGCTATCATGGGCCGGATAACGAGGTGATGACCATGCAGTATCTCTGCGCGCCGATGGAGGGCGTGACCGGCGACCTGTTCCGGCAGGCGCAGCGGCAGACGTTCCCCGCGGCGGACAGCTACTATACGCCCTTTCTCTCGCCGACGGCGAACCGCACGTTTTCCCCGCGCGAGCTGCGCGAGGTCGAGCCCGCGCACAACGTGGGCATCCGTGTCGTACCGCAGCTCATGGGCCACTGCGCCGAGGATTTTCTCTGGATGGCGGGAAAGCTTTCCGACATGGGCTACGACGAGGTGAATTTCAACCTCGGCTGCCCGTCAAACACCGTCACGGTGAAGAAAAAGGGCGCGGGTCTGCTCACGGAGCCGGATCTGCTACGGCGGTTTTTCGACGTCGTGTTTGCAGTCTGCCCGCTGCCGGTGTCGGTCAAGACGCGGCTCGGCAAGACAACGGCGGAGACGTTTCCCGCGCTGCTGGAATTATATAATGACTACCCGATCTGTGAGCTGATCGTGCACCCGCGCGTGCAGGCGGACCAGTACCACGGACATCCGGATCTCGACATGTTCGCCTACGCGCTCGCGCACAGCCGCGCCCCGGTGTGCTACAACGGCGACCTGTTTGACGTCCCGGCCGTGCGCGTGTTTCAGGCGCGGTTCCCGACTGTGGAGCGCGTCATGCTCGGCCGCGGGCTCGCTGCAAATCCCGGCCTCATCGGTCAGCTGCGCACCGGTGCCGTGCCGACGGCGGCGCAGTTTCAGGCGTTTCACGACCGGCTTTACGCGGCCACGAGCGCGCGCATCCCCGACTGGCGCGCGCTGCTGTTTCGCATGAAGGAGGCGTGGCGCTATCTCGGCTGCAGCTTTGCCGACGCCGAGCGGCCGCTGCGCCGCATCCGCAAGGCGCAGGATCTTGCGGAGTATGAGAGCGCGGTGCGCCAGCTTTTCGCGGCCTGCCCGGTGCGGGAGGATGCGGGCTATTTTGTCTGACGGCGCAAAACCGAACCCCCTTCGCAGGGATACGACCTGCGGAGGGGGTTCTGCTTGTTGGGGCCCGGCGCGCTTCAGGGCATCGGGCAGCCGAGGGGCGTGATGTTGTCCGGCGTGATGTACTTCGTGGGCAGGGTGATCTCCGTCGCACCGTTGAGGTACGACTGCCGCCAGGTCTCGTATTCCCGTCCGTCCGCTCTCTGCGCTTTGGACTCGTCGCCGAAGGAGTAGATCTCTTCGCCGGAGTAGAGGAAGTAAATGAGGCCGTCCCCGTCCTGATCCAGATCGTCGGGGAAGGGTTCACCATCGAAATAATATGTGCTCATATACTGCTTGTCCCAGCCGTCCACGGCGCCGAACTGACGGTAGCTGTCGCTCTTGGCGTCGTAGGTGTAGACGTTGTACGGCCAGATGCGGCCGCCCAGCCCCTGATTGTGCGACCAGCTTGCTTCCACGGCGCCGTTGCTGTAAAAGCGCGCGGCGACAAATTCGGACAGCTCTTCATGGAGCTTTCCGTTGTCGTAGCCGTAAATGAGGCACATCTGGCTGGCCATCGCGGCGCGCGCACTCCACTGGACGATCAGTTCCTCGCGGCCGTCGTGATCTACGTCATAGATGGCAAATGTGTTTTCTTCCGCCTGCTGCGTGTTTTCGTAGTCCAGCCTGGAGTTGTCCGGGAGGATGCCGTACAGGTAAATGTCCCACAGCGCGGCGCCGTATGCCTTGTTCTGCGCTGCCGTGTCGGCGGCCGCTGCGTTGTCGGTGCTTGTCACTTTGTCTGCGGTTTTTTCCTCGGTTTTTCCGGTATCGGAGGCGGCTTGGCCGCACCCGGCGAGGCCTGCCAGCATGGCGATGCACAGAAGCAGGCAGCTCAGTTTTCTCCACATATTGTGTTTTCTCCCTTCCCAAAGGTGTTTTCTGATCGGGCCTATGATCCAAGTGTACCCGGAAACGGGAAAATTGTCAATCCTTGTATATAAAATGGCCCCGCGGCGGGAATTCATTCTCGCTGCGGGGCTGTTTTTGAGCCCGTGTTCAGTTCTGGCTGTACCAGTCGCCGCCCGGCTGCGGGCCGGGGTTCGGCTGCTGCCAGCCGTTGGGTGCCCGGTCGCCCATGCTGCGCGGCAGGCTGCGATAGAACGCGGCGTGCGACACGGTCACGTACGGCGCGAGCCAGAGATAGCCGATTCCGGCGGTCAGCGCGGCCAGCAGCGCCCAGCCGATGAAGCTCAGGTCAAGCCAGAACAGATCGCCCTTGCGCCCATCCATGAGCGCCTTGGAGCGCTCGATGGCCTCCGTGGCCTGCATACCAGGATTTTCGGCCAGGATGTACGTCGCCATGGAGTAGCGGTAGGCGGCGATGATGCCGGGAATGACAAACAGCAGAGACCATGCGATCACCTTGAGCGTGATGAGCAGGTTGAGCACGAAGGCGTTGCCGAAGATGTCAAAGCCGGAAAATAGATCCTCGAACCGGGCCTGCTCGCCGTCGACCAGCTTCAGGCAGAAGCGGTTGTGGCCGATGGAGATGCTGCCGCCGATGACGAACTGCGCCAGCGAGATGATCCCGGAAACGGGGAGAAACACACGCAGTGCGTGGTATAGGGCCTCGGGATAGTACTGCGGCAGGTCATTCCCGTTGATCGTGAGGCCAAATGATGGGATGAAGCTGCTGCTCACCCCGCCGAGGAGGCTTGCCAGCAGCGTTACGCCGACGGCGAGCCACCAGTAATTTTTCAGCGCGCGGCGTGCCATACTGCGGTAATCGGATGCGGAATACATATGTGTTCTCCTTTCTGCCGCCCTCACCAGGGCGTACGTTCCTGCCCGTGCACGAGGTAGGCGTGCCTGGCCAGCTCCGCGAGCGGGCTGTCGCTGCGGGAGTCGGAGTAAAACTCCGCGATTTCTACGTCGGGGTAGGCCTCGTGCAGGCGGCGGACCTTTTCCACACCGTGGCAGTTTTCCCCATCGGTCTTTCCGGTGTGCTTATCCACACGCGAGGCCAGCAGCCGCACACCAAGCTTTTGTGCCGGGATGCGCACGAGAAACTCCGGCGACGCGGAAATGATGATGTCGTCCGGGCGCTGCTGCGCGAGATACCACGGGTTCACGCGGTCAAAATTCTTCGCCCAGAACGCCTCCAGCTCCGCGTCCACATCGGGCACGCGGCGCAGAAAGCCATACATTTGCTCCTTGATGGTGGTCTTGCTCACTTTGCCGAGCCAGTAGCCCGGCAGCAGGGCAAGCGCGCGCAAAAGCTCCCAAATCACGCCGGGATGCCGCCGCAGGCACCAGCGCACGAACGCCACCGTGCTGTCCACGGGGAAGATGGTTTTGTCCCAGTCGTATACGTTGACTTTTTCCATAGGGCTCCTCTCAGTACAGGGTGCCGGCCAGCTGCATGTACGCGGCGGCAAAGGCCTCCCGGATGAAGTAATTGATGCGCATGGACGGCAGGGTGGTCTCTGCGGCGATGCCGACGGGCTCCGCCCCCAGTGCCCGCGCCATGCGTTTGGCGCGGTAGAGGTGGTATTCGCTCGTCACGATGCCGACGCCGTCCGCCGGGTCGTACCCCCGCGCGCGGAGGACGGCAAACGAATTTTCCAGATTCTCGCGCGTGGTGCGCGACTGATCCTCCTGCACGATGCGCGTACTGTCAATGCCGTGCGCCGTCAGGTAGTCGGCCATGGCCCTGGCTTCCGTGATGTCCTCACCCTCGCCCTGACCGCCGGAGACGATGGCCAGCGCGTTCGGGTTCGCGTTCAGATACGTGAGTGCGGCGTCGAGCCGGTTGCACATCGACAGCGACGGTGTGCTGCCGTTGACGCCCGCGCCGAGCACGATGATCGCGCCCGGGTGGGCGTCCGTGTCCGTGCGCGCGTCGCGCACGACGGGGATCTCAAAGACCGCGAACACGATCACTCCCGCGCACACGAGCACGCCCAGCACGATGCGCCCCGCGCGGTGCAGCCGCGCCAAGAGAAATACCAGCACGGCGGTGCCCCAGAGCGTGTAGCCCAGAAAGTCGTGCCCCGGCATCGCAAAGCGCAGCACGCAGCCCGCGATGACGAGCACGATGGCGAGGATCCAGGATGCTTTGTGTCTCATTCGCACAGCGCCTCCCACGCCTCGTAGAGCGCCTCGAGCTGCGCATTGAGCGCCTGCTTCTGCGCGTCGAGCTCCATGAGCTTTTGATAGTCCGTTGCGTTGGCCTCGCTCTCTGCGTCGAGCGCCGCGAGCTGCTCCTCCAGCTTTTCAATCTCGCGCTCCGTGCGCTCGCGTTGGCGCGTGGTGTTTGGGGCGCGTTTCGGTTTCGACTTCGGCTCCTTTTTGCGCTCGACGGCCTTGGCCGTCTGCTGCAGGGCGGTCTGGCGCGCGCGGTATTCACGGAATGCTTCATACGTCCCGCGGTAGTCCGTGATCGTGCCGTTTTCGAGCAGCCAGATGCGGGTGGCAAATTTCTCGATGAAGTACCGGTCGTGCGACACGAACAGCAGCGCCTGCGTATAGTCGCTCAGCGCGTCCTCAATCCACTCGCGGCTGGCGATGTCGAGGTGGTTCGTCGGCTCGTCGAGGATGAGGAAGTTGATCTCCCGGCGCATGAGCATGCACAGCCGCAGCCGGGACAGCTCGCCGCCCGAGAGGGCCGACACGGGCTTGAGCACATCCTCGCCGCAAAAGCCGTAGGCGCCGAGCTGGTCGCGCGCCTCCTGCGGCGTGCACTTGCACTCGTAGAGCATCGTGTCGAGCATGGAGCGCTCCGGCACGGCGAAGTGGACGATCTGTGGCAGATAGGCCGTGCGCACGGACGGCCCGCGCTGTACCCAGCCGGTGTCCGGTGTCTCCTCGTTCATGACGAGCTTTAAAAACGTCGTCTTGCCGGCGCCGTTGTCGCCGATGAGGGCAATGCGCTCGCCGCCGGTCACGGTCAGGTCGAGGTCGTGAAAGAGCGTCCGCTCGCCGTAGCGCTTGCTCAGACCTGACATGGTCAGCACGTCGTCGCCGCGAAATTTCTGCGCGGTGAAGTGCACATTGAGCTTGCGCGCCTCGGTCGGCCGCTCGGTCGTTTCGAGCTTTTCTATGCGCTTTTCGATGGAAAACGCGCGCTTGTGCAGCTTGTCGTTGCCCATGAAGGCCCAGAGGTGCAGCTTTGCCGCCGCCTCCGTGAGCTGCTGGAGCTTGGCCTGATCCTTTTCGTATTTTTTGAGCTGCTCGTCAAAGCGGCGCTGCCGCTCGACGACGTAAAAGCTGTAGTTGCCGCTGTAAAACTCCGCCTGCCCGGACGTGAAGTCAATCGAGCGCTGCACGACGCGGTCAAGAAAATACCGGTCGTGGCTGATGACGAGCACCGTGCCGCGAAAATGCAGCAGATACGCCTCCAGCCACTCGGTCGCGCGCAGGTCGAGGTGGTTCGTCGGCTCGTCGAGCAGGAGAATGTCCGTGTCCTCGAGGATGAGCCGCGCGAGGTTCACGCGCGTTTTCTCCCCGCCGGAGAGACTGTCAAACGGCTGCGCGCGCATCGCGGCCGGAATGTCCAAACCGTTGGCGACGCGGTTGCGCTCGTGCTCCATGTCGTACCCGCCGAGGCGGCGGAAGTTTTCCGACAGCCGGTCGTACTCCGAGAGCAGGGCGGGGGAGTCGTCCGTCGCCATGCGTGCGGTGAGCTCGTTCATGCGCGCCTCCATGTCGTAGAGCCGCCGGTGCGCCTCGCGCAGCACGTCCTCCGTCGTCCAGCCGTCGGGGTAGACCGGGATCTGAGAGATCAGCCCCAGCCGCCGCCCGGAGGCGATGGACACGGTGCCGGCGTCCGGCTGCAGCTCGCCCGAGAGAATGCGGAAAAACGTCGTCTTGCCGCAGCCGTTGCGTCCGAGGATGCCCACGCGCTCGCCGGCGTTGACGTCGAATGTGATACCTTTTAATATGTCGTTGCCCTGCTCAAAGCCCTTGACGAGCCCGCGGACGGATAGATCGATCATGTGTGACTCCTAAATTACTTGCTCACGGCCGCCTGCAGCACGGTGTTGGCCACGGCGCCCGCATTCGTCAGACCACCGCCGGCGTTTTCCACCAGCACGACGAAGGCGTACGGATGCGCATCGTCGAGCAGAAAGCCCGTGAACCAGGCGTGCGACGTGCCGTCGCCCACCTCGGCGGTGCCGGTCTTGGCGCAGAGGTTCAGACCCGGGAAGCGGCTCGTGCCGTAGTGGGCCGAAACGTTGTAGTTCATCATGTCGCGCAGCTTGTTGGCGGTCGTGCTGCTCAGCAGGCTCGTGGTTGAGCCGCTGGGTGTGTCGAGCAGCAGCGACGGTTCCACGACACTGCCGCCGTTGGCGATGGCCGAGACGTAGCGCAGCATGGAGTACGGGCAGATGAGGTCCTCGTACTGGCCGATGCCCGACCAGGCGAGGCTCGCGCTGCCGGACGCGGCCTTCGTAAAGCTGCCGGCGAGCGTCTGGATGCCGCTCAGCGACTGCGAATCGAGGAAGCCGAACTTCTTGGCGTAGCTCTCGATGGTGTCGGCCCCGAGCTCGAGCGAGATCTGCGCGAATGCGCAGTTGCAGGAGTTGGCCAGCGCGTCCTCAAATGTCTGACTGCCGTGCACGCCTGTGCACTTGACGGTAACGCCGTTGACATCCAGACTGCCCGCGCAGGTAAAACGGCGGCTGTCGATGTCTTTGATGTTCTCGATCGCGGCGGCGGAGGTGATGAGCTTGAAGATGGAGCCCGGCGTGAATGAGCCGTTGATGCAGCGGTTGATGTACGCGCCATCCGGCACGTCGCCGTCGCTGCTGGGGTCGCTGCTCGGGCCGGAGACCATGACCAGCACCTCACCGGTCTTATAGTTGCTCACGAGCACGGCGCCCTTACGCCCGGCGAGCGCCTCGTAGGCGGTCACACACAGGCTCGAATCGAGCGTGAGCGCGACGGTGTGCCCGTCGGTCGCGTAAGTGCCGGTGATGGGGTTGTAGCCCGAGAGCTGCTTGGAAAATGCCTTGAGCGCGCCGGTGCCGACGTTGCCGGTGTAGTCGCCGACGGCCTGATAGCAGGCCGTGCGCACGGCGGCATCATCGGAATAGCTGCGCGAGCCGCCGTTGGCCGTCGCGAGCACGACGCCATTGCGGTCGGTGAGCGTGCCGGTGCTGAGCACACCGCTGGTGTAGACGCTGCTGTTGGCGGCGAAGGTCGCCCACTCGGCACCGTGTTCGATGTAGCGCACGATGTACACGCCGATGCCGCCGAGCACCAGCACGGCGACGAGCAGCGCGCTCATGGCGCGGCGTTTGACTTTGTTCATGCCTGCGCCTCCTTTTTATTGCGCGATGGCAGCCGCACCACGAAGCTCGCGCCGCGCCGGGTGTCGGCGGCCTTGATGTAGGCCAGCAGCATCCAGCACGAGAGCATGCTCGACCCGCCCTTGGACACGAACGGGAACGTCACGCCTGTAAACGGCAGGATGTCGAGCACGCCAAACACGTTGAGCGACATCTGCACGAGCATGAGTGTCACGGTGGCGCAGCCGGCGATGACGTAGTACGACGAGCGGCCCTGAGCCGCGTTCTTGACGGTGAAGATGGCGAGAGCGATGATGGCCAGCATCGCGCACAGCGCCACGATCAGGCCAAGCTCCTCGCACAGCATGCCGAACACCATGTCGGTGTTGGCGGCAAAGATGTTTTTCAGCCAGCCGCAGCCCGCGCCCTGGCCGAACAGACCGCCGGAGGCGGCCGCGCTCAGCGCGCGCGTCTGCTGATAGCCCGCGCCGGAGACGTCCTCCCACACGTGGCCCCAGGTGGCGAAGCGCTGTGCCACGTGCGGTTTGATGCTCAGCACCAGCGTGCCCGCCATGGCGGCGGATGTTACGGCCAGCAGTACGGTCGCGATGCTGCCCGAGCGCATGAACGCGATGACGAGAAACGTCGCGAAGAAGATGAGCGCGGAGCCAAAGTCACCCATCAGGGCGAGCCCGCCTACGCAGATGGCGGAAAAGGCGATGAAGAGCAGAATGCTCTTGCTGCGGAACATGCGGTTGAGCGACGTCGCGCCGACATAGATGAACGCGACCTTAATGAGCTCTGACGGCTGCAGGGAGAAGCCTGCGATCGTCAGCCAGTTTTTCGCGCCGAACACCTCGCGCGCGGCAAACAGGTTCAGCGCCAGCAGCGCCAGCGAGATGATGGCCGCTGGCCAGCGCAGCGCCTTGACATGGCTCAGATCGCGCAGCCACCAGCCGAGCAGGAAAAACAGTGCGATGCCTACGATGATGAGGATGATCTCCTTGGTCAGATCGTCCGGCGTGCTCGTCGCGCAGATCTCGAGCCCGAGCGTGCAGAGGAAAAACGCGATCGTCTCGACCTCGAAGCCCGAGCGGTCCATCGTGCGCATGAGCACGTAGCAGAACCACTGTGTGAGCGCGAGCGCGGCAAACGACATCAGAATGCCCAGCAGATGCGTGCTGTCGGCCGAGGACACGAACTCCAGCGCCAGCAGCAGCTGAAACACCGTCAGGAAAAACAGTGTGCCGCCGGCGGAGACTTTTCGGCCCGCAATCGTGCGGCGCTGCTCCTGCACGGCGCGGCGCTCCTCGCTCATGTCGGCGAACTTGAGCATGTGCGTCGAGCAGCGGAGAATATCGCCGCTGAATACCTGCGTCGGTTCCGTGATCAGTTCGCCATTGAGGTACACGCCGCCGCTGCGGCTCAGGTCGCTGACGGTCCACTCGCCGGCATCGTTGCGCATGAGCACGGCGTGGACGTTGGCCACGTCGGCATAGGGCAGCGTGATGTCCGCGCTGCGGGCGCGGCCGATCAGGCACTCCCAGTGCAGCAGGGGATAGACCTTGCCGTCCGGCGTGACGAGATGGCCCCAGGTCTCCGGCTCGGCGCGGCCGTAGAACATGGATGCGATGCAGCGGATGAGCACGATGAGCGCGATGACCGGCAGAATGAAGTGCGCGGCCTGCGCGGCATAGGCAGTTACGGCAGACACGGTGTCCGCCTCCTTTCCGAAGCTCCCGCGCGGGGAGCGGTACATTTTATAATAAAGCGATAAAAATCAAACCATTATACCACGGCAAAAATCCATTGACAACCACTGCCGGGCATCCTAAAATGAACCTATGATGAAACAGACGAAATTTTGGGTTCTTTTGTTCGCCGCGCTCGCGATTTTGGGCGGCGGCGTGTTTTTGTTGCTGCGCGGCCATGGGCAGACGGGGCAGACGGCCGTCATCCGGGTCGACGGCGAGGTCTACCGGCGCATCGACCTGCGCGCCGTGACCATACCATATGATATCGAAGTGCAGACCGACCGGGGCACGAACACCGTGCACGTCGAACCCGACGGTGTGTCCGTCACCTATGCCGACTGCCCGGACCATCTGTGCGTCCAGCAGGGAAAGATCACCACGTCCGCCATCCCGATCGCCTGCGTGCCGCACCACCTGACGGTGCAGATCGAGGGGACACCATGAAGGGGACGAAGCGTCTGGCCGTTCTGGCCATGTTTACCGCCATCGCGCTGACGATCTTCGTCGCCGAGGCGCAGATCCCGCCCGTTGTGCCGATCCCGGGCGTGAAGCTCGGCCTCGCCAACATCGTCACGCTCATTGCCATGGCCCTGCTCGGCCGGCGGCAGG
Organism: Bacteroidaceae bacterium; assembly: GCA_963627135.1. Classification (GTDB taxonomy): domain Bacteria; phylum Bacillota; class Clostridia; order Oscillospirales; family Oscillospiraceae; genus CAG-103. The sequence goes on from CAVFZY010000007.1 coordinate 40,605, forward strand.
CGGGGGAGATCCTGCTCGTGCGCATCGTGCTCGGCAGCGTCTTTACCGGCGGTGTGTCGGCGATGCTCTTCAGCATTGCGGGCGGCGTGTTCGCCTATCTCGTCATGTGCCTGACCATCCGCCGCTTTCCGAAGCGGCTGCTGTGGGTTGTGAGCGTGCTGGCAGCCTTCGGGCACAACGCCGGGCAGCTGCTGGTCGCCGTCTGGGTCACGGGCACACCGTCCATTCTGGTGTATGCGCCCGCGCTCATCGCGGCGAGCGTCATTACCGGGGCGTTCACCGGCGTGGCCGCCATGTATCTCGTGCGTGCGCTGCGCAAAACCGGGCATTTCCCGCAGGCATGAGCCGGCTCTGTCATTCTTTCGTAACATTTTAACACCTTGCGTTTTTAAAATATTCGGTAAGTGGAAAGCCGCAGTTTTTGGAAAACTGCGGCTTTGCTGTGCAAATGCGACAAAATACGCAGAAAAAATATAGTAATATACATCAAAAACGCACGTGAAAAAATTTCAGAAATGTTAAATCTATTTTAAGTATTGACTTCCGGAAGGGGGCGCGCTATAATGCATCCGCAATTGAAAGATGGGAAGATTTAGGCTGGTTTCAGCCGGTTACACGATTCTTTTTTCCCGCGCCGGGGCAGCCCGGCGGAGCTTTCCGAACGATTTTTGATGCTTATTTGATGCTTATGAATGCTTTTGATAAACCTGTCCAATCGAATACGGAGCAGACGGGGCGCGGCTATGGTCTCGCGCAGATGCTTGACCGTGTGTGCGCGTTTCTCGATGAGCGCGTTGGTGGCGCGTCAGCGCTCATCGCCGCCTGTCAGAGTGTGGCTGACCGCTTCTGGCACAGCAAGCTGTACTTTCCGGTCTGCTTTCTGATGCTCGCGGTGTTTATGGCAGCCGGCTTCCCCGTTGTGGGCGGCGTGCTGGTCATGTCCACGCTGATCTTCCTGCTGTTGTTTTGCGACGATCTGCTGAGCATCCTGTTTCCGGTTGTGCTGCTGGCCATGGTGGGCACGGAGTTTTATGATGAGCTCTACAGCCTGCTGCGTTTCTGGTGGATCGGCCTGCTGGCCGCGGCAGCGCTGCTCGTGCACATCGGGGCCTACGCCCGCGCGCCGCGCAACGGCGGCTGTCTGCACGGCATGGTGGCCGTGTCGGTCGCAACGCTGCTCGGCGGCCTCGGCTTCATCTCCCGCGAGGAGTATTTCTCGCCCACGGCGCTGTACTATTCTCTCGGTCTCGGCGTGGTGATGCTGCTGGTCTACCTGCTGTGCCGCAGCGAGGCGGACTGCACGCGCGACTATGACGTCGCCGAGCGTATGCTGCAGATCCTTTATGCCGGCGGCCTGTTTACGGGCTTTGTGGTGGCGCTGTTCTACGCACGCCACATGCAGGAGTTCCTGCAGGATTTTGCCACGATCTATTTCAAGTACCGCAACTTCAGCGCCACGATGCTGCTCATCGCGCTGCCCGCTGCGGCGTACTTTGCCGCGCATGACCGGCGGCACTTCCTGTCGGTCGCGTTTTTGTACCTCATGATGCTCATGACCGGCTCGCGCAGCGGCCTGATCTTCGGCACGACGATGCTGCTGCTGTGCTTTGCCTATGTGTACCACTGCAACCCCGAGCGCCGTGCGGTCTATCGCCGCGTTGGGCTCATCGGCCTGATCCCGGCGGTCGCGCTGCTCATCGTGCTCGTGCCGCGCCTGTTTGCCTCGCGTATGGTCGACGGTGCGCTCATCTCCCCGGATGACAGCCGGTACACGTTTTTCATTCAGGGTCTGCTGGATTTCGTGAAGAATCCGCTTTTCGGCTGCGGCCTTGGTTCGATGCACAATGCGCCGATCTTCCTTGGCGTGGAGGGCAGTATCGTCTGGTACCACAACCTCATTGCGCAGATCCTCGGCAGTATGGGCCTCGTCGGCGTGGTCGGCTACGGCTGGCTGTTTTATGACCGCGTGCGTCTGCTCTGGCGCAAGCGCAGCCGCACGACGCTGGCGTTCGCGCTGTCCTACTTTGCCATGCTGCTCATTTCCATGACGAACCCGGGTATGTTTTGCCCAATGCCGAACGCGCTGCTCATGGTGGCTATGTTTGTGGTCGTCGAGCGGCAGCCCGATACCGCTGCGGTGCCGGTCAAGATCGGCTCCGTGCGCACCCCGGAAAGGAGACTGTTCTGATGAAACGTTTTCAGCTTCTCACCACTGCGATTTTTCTGTTCTGCACGCTGCTGATCGCCGGCTGCACCGGCCGCGGCATCGAGGCGCAGGCGACCGCCGCCCCGGAGGCAACGCCGACGGCCACGACGGACGTCAAGTCCGGCATCCAGACCGGCGACAGCGAGGTCAACAAGATCCTGGCCGGCACGTGGGCGTTTGAGCGCACGGACGCTGACAAGAAAGCGGACGACAGCAGCCTCAGCCAGATCCTGTCCGATACGGATACCGGCGAGAAAACGGCCACCGAGATCAAAGAGTCCGGTACGATCCGCGAGTTGATGTTCCGCGTCGACGGCACGGGCAGCTACACGGATGCCGACGGTGCGGCGCAGGTTTTCACGTTTGCGCTCAATGGCGACAATCTGACGCTTGCGCTCGACAACGGCACGGTGCAGATGTTCCGCTGCACGCTCGAAAACGGGCTTATGTACCTCACGCCCATGAGCAATAACGGCGCATATCAGGCCTTCACCGATGTGTTCCGCCAGACGCAGAGCACTTCCGGCGATGCAGCCAACTGAATCACCCCGGATCATCCCGGCCGGACGCGGACAGCGTCCGGCTGTTTTTGCGTTTTCGCAGGATTTCAGAATTTTTTCAGGATTTCCGGCCCCAAACCGTGTATAATCAGGAACATCCCCTACGGGAAAGGAGACCCGATATGTCCCGAAAGACAAGAAAACGCAGCCGCCGGCGGCTGCTCGTCATCGTGGTGCTGCTGGCACTGATCGTATTCGGCGTGTTTGCGCGCGGTCTGCTCACGAGCGGCAGGACCACGACCGAGCACGCGCAGCGCGAGCTGGATACCTATGCCGAGAAAAACGACGTCTCGCTCGACGATTATCCGGATGCGCTCGTGCAGCTCTATGCCCGCAATCCGGACGCGCGCGATTTCGTGCGCGACTACCCGAAGAAAAAGGATCTGACCCCGACGATCGACCTCAGCGGTCTTGCCGAGTCGGAGACCGTGCCGCTGCTGCTGCAGTGGGACGAGCGCTGGGGCTACCGCACATATAACGAGAGCATCATCGGCCTCGCCGGCTGCGGACCGACGTGCCTGTCCATGGTCACGATCTACCTTACCGGCGACACGACGAAGGACCCGCTCTGGATGTGTCAATTTGCCGAGCAGCACCAGTTCAACGTGCCCGGCAGCGGCAGCAAGTGGTCGCTCATCTCCGAGGGCGGGCAGATGCTCGGTCTGGACGTGACGCAGATCCCGCTGGACAAGGACCGCATCTACCGCAATCTCGACGTCGGCAATCCGATCATCGTGGTCGTCGGCCCCGGCGACTTCACGACCGACGGGCACTTCCTCGTCCTGACCGGGCACGATGGCGACAAGATCACGCTCAACGATCCGAACAGCCCCACGAACTCCAAAAAGAGCTGGGACTATGACACCCTCGCCGGGCAGATCCAGAGCCTCTGGGTGCTGCGCCGCGCGGGGTGATAAAAAAGCAGCGCCGTCCGGCCGGACGGCGCTGCTTTTGCGTGTTTCCGGGGTTGCGGTGTGCGGGCAGATGGGCGTATAATAGCGGCATCTGAGATTTTTGCGAAAAGAGGTTACAGGATGGAATACCGTCTGGAGCATGATACCATGGGCGAGGTGCGTGTGCCCGCCGACCGTTACTGGGGCGCGCAGACGCAGCGCAGCTTTGAAAATTTCCGCATCGGCACCGAGAAGATCCCGCCGGAGGTCATCCGTGCGTTCGCGGTCGTGAAGCTCGCGGCTGCGCGCGCCAATGCGCAGCTCGGCGTGCTCGATGCCCGCCGAGCCGGCGCGATCGAGCGCGCCTGCCACGAGATCCTCGACGGCTCGCTCGCCGGCAACTTCCCGCTCGCCGTCTGGCAGACCGGCAGCGGCACGCAGACGAATATGAATGTCAACGAGGTCATTGCCCACCGCGCCAATGAGCTGCTGGGCGAGGCGCTCGTGCACCCGAACGACCACGTCAACTGCTCGCAGAGCTCGAACGACACGTTCCCGACGGCCATGCACGTGGCCGCCCGCGTCGCGCTTGAGGAGCAGGTGCTGCCGGCCATCGGCCGCCTGATGGCGACGCTCGACCGCCTGAGTGCGGAGTACCGTGATGTGGTCAAGATCGGCCGCACGCACCTGCAGGATGCCGTGCCGCTCACGCTCGGGCAGGAGATCAGCGGCTGGAGCGCCATGCTCGGCCACGACCGCGACATGATCGTGCAGGCCTGCCGCGCGCTGAGCGAGCTCGCCCTCGGCGGTACGGCTGTTGGCACCGGGCTCAACGCTCCGGCGGCGTTCGGCGACCTGGCGGCGGAGGAGATCTCCGAGCTGCTGGGCTACGCCTTCCTGTCGGCGCCAAACAAGTTCCACGCGCTCACGAGCAAGGGCCAGATGGTGTTTGCGCACGGCGCGCTCAAGGCGCTGGCAGCCGATCTGATGAAGATCGCCAACGACGTGCGCTGGCTCGCTTCCGGCCCGCGCTGCGGCATCGGCGAGCTCATCATCCCGGCCAACGAGCCCGGCTCGTCCATCATGCCCGGCAAGGTCAACCCCACGCAGTGTGAGGCCGTCACAATGGTGGCCGTGCAGGTCATGGGCAACGACACGGCCATCGGCATCGCGGCGTCGCAGGGCAACTTCCAGCTCAATGTGTTCCTGCCGGTGACGATCTATAACTTCCTGCAGTCGGCGCGTTTGCTCGCCGACGCCATGGATTCGTTCGAGGCCAACTGCGTGCGCGGCATCCGGCCAAATTACGATGTCATTCAGGCACATCTGGATGCATCGCTCATGCTTGTCACGGCGCTCAACCCGCACATCGGCTATGAAAACGCGGCAAAGATCGCAAAGCACGCCCACGCCACCGGCCAGACGCTCAAGGCCGCTGCGGTGGAGCTCGGCCTGCTCACGGCCGAGGAGTTTGACGCCTGGGTGCGGCCCGAGGATATGGTGCACCCGAAACAGGAGGAGGCTTGACCATGGATTACGCAAAGGAATCGCTCCGGCTGCACGAGCAGTGGGGCGGCAAGATCGAAGTCAATACCCGCGTGCCGGTCTCGACCAAGGACGACCTGTCGCTCGCATATACGCCCGGTGTGGCCCAGCCGTGTCTGGAGATCCAGCGCGACCCCGATAAGAGCTACACGCTCACGCGCCGGCACAATCTCTGCGCCGTCATCACGGACGGTTCGGCCGTGCTCGGTCTCGGCGACATCGGGCCCGAAGCGGGCATGCCCGTTATGGAGGGCAAATGTGTGCTGTTCAAGGCGTTTGCGGATGTGGACGCCTTCCCGCTGTGCATCCGCACGAAGGACGTGGACGAGTTCGTGCGCACGGTGTACCTGCTCTCCGGCAGCTTCGGCGGCATCAATCTGGAGGATATCTCCGCACCGCGCTGCTTTGAGATCGAGCGCAAGCTCAAGCAGCTGTGCGATATCCCGGTCTTTCACGATGACCAGCACGGCACGGCCATCATCACGCTCGCGGGCCTCACGAACGCCCTGCGCGTGGTCGGAAAGCGCCTTGAGGACGTGAAGATCGTCCTGTCCGGCGCGGGCGCGGCCGCCATCTCCATCAGTAAGCTGCTGCTGCGCGCCGGCGCGCGCGACGTGACGCTCTGCGACCGGGTGGGCGCGATCTACGCCGGCCGGCCGGAGAACATGAACTGGATCAAGACCGAGATGGCCGAGGTCACGAACCTCCGCCGTCAGGCCGGCACGCTGGCCGATGTTGTCCGCGATGCAGATGTGTTCATCGGTGTGTCGCAGCCCGGTCTGCTGACCGGCGACATGGTGCGCACCATGCACCGCGACGCTATTGTCTTTGCCTGCGCCAACCCCACGCCGGAGATCTTCCCCGACGAGGCCAAGGCTGCGGGCGCGGCCGTCGTCAGCACCGGCCGCAGCGACTATCCGAACCAGATCAACAATGTGCTGGCCTTCCCGGGCATTTTCCGCGGTGCGTTCGACGTGCGCGCGTCCGACATCAACGAGCCCATGAAGCTCGCTGCCGCGCACGCGCTCTCGGCGCTCATCACACCTGAGGAGCTGTGCACCGATTATATCATCCCCAAGGCCTTTGACCCGCGCGTCGGCCCGGCCGTGGCTGCGGCGGTCGCACAGGCCGCGCGCGAGAGCGGCGTCGCGCGCATCTGATCCTGAATTTTTCCCCCGCAAAGGAGACATCCTATGGATTCCTATGAAAAATCCCTGCAGACGCTGGAACTGCCGGCCGTGCTGGCGCTGCTGGCGGCGCAGGCCGTGAGCGAAACGGCCCGTGCGCAGGCCATGGCGCTTCGTCCGAGCGGCGACCGCGCCGTGGTGGCGACCCGCCTCGGCGAGACGAGCGCCGCCGCTTCGATGATGGTTGTCAAGGGCAGCCCGTCGTTTTCCGGCGTGAAGGACGTGCGCGCGGCGCTGCAGCGCGCGGATATGGGCGGCGCGCTCAATACGCGCGAGCTGCTGGACATCGCGGGCGTGCTGCAGGCGGCGCGCTGCGTGCGCAGCTACGGCACCGGCGAGCGGCAGGACAAGACGAGCATCGACTATCTCTTCAGCGCCCTGCAGGCCAATCGCTTTCTGGAGGAGAAGATCTTCACCTCCATCACCGGTGAGGACGAGATCGCCGACAGCGCGTCGAGCGAGCTGGCGTCCATCCGCCGACTGATCCGCGCCGCGAGCGCGCGTGTGCACGACGCGTTGCAGAAGATCATCTCCTCGCCGAGCTATGCCAAGGCGCTGCAGGAGCCGATCATCACCATGCGCTCCGAGCGCTACGTGGTGCCGGTCAAGGCGGAGCACAAGGGCGCCGTGCCCGGCCTCGTGCACGACGTGTCGGCCTCCGGCGCAACGCTGTTCATTGAGCCGATGGCCGCCGTGAAGGCAAACAACGAGCTGCGGGAGCTGCGCGCACGCGAAAAAACTGAGATCGAGCGTATCCTCGCCGAGCTCTCGGCCGAGTGCGCCGCGCACCGGGAGGACATCTCGAGCGACTTTGACGTGCTCGTGCGCCTGGACCTCATTTTTGCCAAGGCAAAGCTCGCCTACCAGCTCGATGCGATCGCGCCGGAGCTGACGGATAAGCACCTGCAGCTGCGCCGTGCGCGTCATCCGCTCCTGCCGAAGGACACCGCCGTGCCGATCAATGTTTCGCTCGGCGGCGAATTTGACACGCTCGTCATCACCGGACCGAACACCGGCGGCAAGACCGTCACGCTCAAGACCATCGGCCTGCTCGCCGCGATGACGCAGTGCGGCCTGCACGTCCCATGCGCCGACGGCAGCACCATGCCGGTGTTCGACGAGATTATGGCCGATATCGGCGATGAGCAGAGCATCGAGCAGTCGCTGTCCACGTTCTCGGCGCATATGACAAATACCGTGCGCATGCTCAAGGAGTGCGACGACCGGTCGCTGCTGCTGTTTGATGAGCTCGGCGCCGGCACGGACCCGACCGAGGGCGCGGCGCTGGCCATTGCCATCATCGAGCACGCGCGCAAGTGCGGCGCGCTTATCGCGGCCACGACGCACTATACGGAGCTCAAGGTCTACGCCACGACGCAGCCCGGCGTCATGAACGCCTCGTGCGAGTTTGACGTGGACTCTCTGCGCCCGACGTACCACCTGCTTATCGGCATCCCCGGCAAGTCCAACGCCTTTGCCATCTCCGAGCGGCTGGGTCTGCCGCAGGAGATCATCAGCGATGCGCGCAGCCGCGTCAGCACCGAGAGCGCGAGCATGGAGGCCACCATCGAAAAACTTGAGCAGGTGCGCCAGCTCATGGAGCGCGACCGCGCCGAGGCGGCACGCCAGCTGCGCGCTGCGGAGGAAAACCGCCGCAAGTCCGAGCGCCTGCAGGCAGAGCTCTCCGTCCGGCTGGAAAAGGCGGACGAGAAGGCCCGCCGCGATGCCGAGCGCATCATCGGCGACGCCCGCCGGACGGCGGACGAGGTGATGCGCGAGCTCGATGCACTGCGTAAGATGGAAAAGACGGACGCCGACCACCACCGCGCCAACGACGCGCGTGCCGCCCTGCGCCGCAAGCTGAACGTGGCCGAGGACGCGGCCGCCGCCGCAGCGAACCCGCGTCCGCAGGAGAAAAAAGTTTCCGCCCGCCCGGTGCGCGTGGGCGACACCGTGCAGCTGCGCAAGATGGGTGATATCAAGGCGACCGTCACGGCCATCTCCGCCGACCGGACGCTGAGCCTGCGCGCGGGCATCCTGAACGTGACGGCCAGGGAGCAGGATGTGTACCTGCTCGAAAATGAAAAGCCCGAGGCGCAGAAGTTTGCCGCCGCGCACGCGGCCAGCCTGCGCAGTGTGGCCGCCGAGTCGGAGATCGACCTGCGCGGCATGGACACGATGGAGGCTGTCGCCGCGACTGAGCGCTTTCTCGACAACGCTGTCATGGCAAAACTCGAGAAGGTCACCATCATCCACGGTAAGGGAACCGGCGCACTGCGCGCCGCCGTGCAGCAGTCGCTTCGCAAAAACAAGGCGGTCAAGTCCTACCGTCTTGGCCGCTACGGCGAGGGCGAGAGCGGCGTGACCGTTGTCGAACTGAAATAAAATCGGAAAATACCGGCGAAAGAACGCTGTGCAAAGCAACGAAAAAGTGAAAATCGGTTGACGATGCAGGGTGTTTTTGATAAGATGAGAAAAGCATAATAGTGCATAAGGAGTGGAGAAAATGATCACGAAAGAAGCAGTCATCAACAACCAGGTGGGACTCCATGCACGGCCCGCGACCTTCTTCATCCAGAAGGCAAATGAATTCAAGAGCAGCATCTGGATCGAAAAAGACGAGAGACGCGTCAACGCCAAGAGTCTGCTCGGCGTTTTGTCGCTCGGCATCGTGAAGGGCACGACGGTCACACTCGTGGCGGACGGCGCCGACGAGCAGGAAGCGATCGATACCCTGACCGCACTGATCAATTCCGATTTTTCCGAGTGATCCCAACAACATGAAACCGAAACAGGGGCGTGTCTTCAGCACGCCCCTGTTTTCCTGACCGCAGATCTTCTTCGGCACCGCAGGAGCAAGCTATGGAAAAACTCCGACCCGAACAACTGCGCGAAAAGGCCAATATGCTCCCGCTGCTGCCGGGCGTGTACATCATGCTCGACGAGCACGGCGAGGTCATCTACATCGGCAAGGCGAAAGCCCTCAAAAACCGCGTCACGAGCTATTTTCGCGGCGAGCACCTGCCGAAGGTGGCGGCCATGGTCGCGCACGTTGCGGATTTCAATGTCATCGTCGTGCAGTCCGAGTTCGAGGCGCTCGTGCTCGAAAACTCGCTCATCAAGCTGCACAAACCCAAATACAACATTTTGCTCAAGGACGACAAGGGCTACCCCTTCGTGCGCCTGGACGTGACGCAGCCGTACCCGACGTTCTCGCTCGTCAACCGCACGGAGAAGGACGGCGCGAAGTACTTCGGCCCCTACGGCGGCCGGAGCATGACGGCCGAGATCATCGACACCGTGTGCAAGACGCTGCGCCTGCCGACGTGCACGCGCCGCTTTCCGCGCGACATCGGCCGTGCCCGCCCGTGCCTGAATTACCACATGGGCACCTGCGCAGGCTACTGCCTGAAGGACGTCACGCGCGCAGAGTATCTCAAGGCCATCCGCGAGGCGGAGCTGATCCTCGATGGCCGCACGGCGGAGCTCACGGCCGAACTGACCGAGCAGATGCAGGCCGCGGCCGACGCGCTGCGGTTTGAATACGCAGCGTCGCTGCGCGACCGGCTGCGCGCCATCCAGGGCCTGCAGAACCACCAGCGTGTCATCGCCACGGCCTATTCCGACACGGACGCGGTCGGCTTTCAGCGTGGGGCCAAGTGCTGCTTTACCGTGCTGCACTTTACGGACGGCAGCCTCACGGGAAAGGACAGGTCGTTTCTCAACGAGCCGATGGAGCCGGACAGCGAGGCGCTTGCCGCGCTCGTGCAGCAGTATTATGAGGGCCGCGGCACCTACCCGCGCCAGATACTGCTGCCGTGCGCGCTCGAGGGGCAGAATGCGCTCGAGCGCCTGCTCACCGAGGCGGCGGAGCACAAGGTCGCGCTCGCCGTGCCGCAGCGCGGCGACAAGTGCCGCCTGACGGAGATGGCGGCGAACAACGCGCGCGAAGAGATCCTCATCGCGACGACCGCCGCGCAGCGCAGCCTCAAAACGCTCGAATGGCTCCAGCGCGCGCTGGAGCTCGACGCGCCGCCGGAGCGCATCGAGGCATTTGACATCTCCAACCTCGGTGATACCGGCATCGTGGCCGGTATGACCGTGTTCCAGCACGGGCGGCCGCGCAAGTCGGACTACCGGAAGTTCCGCATCCGCACGACGGACGGACAGAACGACTATGGGTCCATGCACGAGGCGGTCACGCGCCGCTTTCAGCACTATGTGGACGGCGATCCGGGCTTTTGCCCGCTGCCGGATCTGTTGCTCATCGATGGCGGGGCCGAGCATGCGGCCGTCGCGCAGGCGGTGCTCGACGGCTTCGGCCTGACCGTGCCGGTGTTCGGCATGGTCAAGGACGACCGCCACCGCACGCGCGCGCTCATCACGCCCGGCGGGCATGAGATCGGCATTGCCGCCAACCCCGCGGTGTTCGCCTTCATCGGCACGATCCAGGAGGAGACGCACCGCTTTTCCATCGACTATCAGCGACGGCTGCGGCGCGAGAGCCTCTCGTCCGAGCTCGATCAGATCCCCGGTGTGGGCGAGAAGCGGCGCAATGCGCTGCTCAAGGCCTTCCGCAGCGTCAAGGCCACCCGCGCGGCTTCGTATGAGGAGCTGTGCGCGGCCGTACCGGCGGGCGTCGCCCGCGCGGTCTACGACCACTATCACCCGAAAGGAGAACCGCCATGCGCGTGATCACAGGTACGGCCCGCGGCCGCAGGCTGCGTGAGCCGGAGGGGATGGCCACCCGTCCCACGACCGATAATGTCAAGGAATCCATGTTCAACCTCATCCAGTTCGACATCGAGGGCCGGCGCGTGCTCGACCTCTTTGCCGGCACGGGCCAGCTCGGCATCGAGGCGCTCAGCCGCGGCGCGCGCAGCGCCGTGTTCGTCGATGAGAGCCGCGCCGCCGTGCAGCTCGTGCGCGCCAATCTCGCGCTCTGCCGCCTGCAGGGCGACGTCGTGCAGGGCGAGTCGCTCAGCTACCTGCGCACGTGCGGAAAATTCGACCTGATCTTTCTCGATCCGCCGTATGATACGGGATTGCTTGACAAATCGCTTGCAAATGTTGTACAGTTTGACATATTGGCTGAGGGTGGTATAATCGTGTGTGAAAGCCGCCGCGAAAAGGTGCTCCCGCAGCTCCAGCCGCCGTATCATCTGCTCACGGAGCGCAATTACGGCAAGATCAAGCTTACGCTCTACGGAAAGGGAACCCACGCATGAAAACAGCGATCTACCCCGGCAGCTTTGACCCCATTACCCTCGGTCATCTGAACATCATCCGCCGCGCATCCGGCATTTTCGAGCGCGTCGTCGTGTGCATCATGCCCAACGCAGGCAAGCAGCACCCTATGTTTACCCGCGAGGAGCGCGTAGCGCTCGCGCGCCGCGTCGTCAGCCGCTTTCCCAATGTGGAGGTGGACACGTTTGACGGCCTGCTCGCCGAATACGCCAAGACCTTCCCGGAGGGAGCGGTCATCGTCAAGGGCCTGCGCGCGAACACGGACTTTGAAAACGAGTTTCAGATGGCGCTCATCAATAAGAAGATCAATTCCGAGCTGGACACTATGTTTCTGACGGCCAGTCAGAAATATACATTCCTCAGCTCGTCGGTCGTCAAGGAGCTCGCCGGTTACGGCGCGGATCTCAAGCCGTTCGTCCCGTGCGAGATCATTGACGACGTGCACGAACGCGCTAAGCGCGGCAAATAATTCGATTCAGGCAGTTTTTTCACCGGCTTTGCCGGAACACGCTTTGGGAGGAAACAAAATGGACAACGAAGTCATGGAACTCATTGACCAGCTTTATACCATGGTGTCGGAGGCATGGGGCGTGCCGCTCGGCAACGAAAAGTGCATCGTCGAGCGCGACCAGGTCCTCGAGATCCTCGATGAGATCAAGACCGCCATGCCGGTGGAGCTTTCCGAGGCAAAGCGTCTGGTCTCCGCCCGCGACGAATTCATCAACAACGCCAAGCGTGAGGCCGAAGGCATCCGCAATCAGGCCGAGGAGCGCGCTCGCGCGCTCGTGAACGATCAGGAGATCGTGCGCATCGCCAAGGCCCGCAGCAACGAAATGCTTGCCTCCACGCAGGCCAAGGCCGATGCGCTGCGCCGCGCCTCGAGCCAGTTCTGCGATGAGGCACTGCGCCGCACGGAGGAGGCCATCTCCGCCGCGCTCGGCAATGTGCAGCAGGCGCACGCCGCGTTCCAGGGTGTTGCCGGCAGCACGGCTGCGCCAGCCACTGCACCCGCGGCCCAGCAGACAGAGATCCGCTTCGAGGGCGAGGAGACCCTGGACGAGGGAGTCAACTGACTGCCGTTTAACCGTATATCCGCACCGCCGCCGGCTTGCCCGGCGGCGGTTTTGCGTTTTGCCGAAATTTTTCCCCGCCGGGGGCGCTTTTGGCGCTTCCGGCGGGTGCTTTTTCGCGCAACGGCGGCACATCTTGTGCCGCCGTTTTCCTTTTTTCGGCGGAAAACGCAAAGGCTTGTGACCGGGAAAACCACAGTCGGATTGACAGAATTGTCGGAAATTGCAAGAAAAAGGCGGGAATTTCTCCTTGCAATTTCCCCGGCCTGCCACTATAATGAGGATTACATGTGGGGTAAAGTGGTTTAAAAAGCACCAAAAGCCCACACATGTGGCGCGAAAGTGCACGATTCCGGAGAAGGGGGATGCAGCATGACCGGTATCTATCAGCATACGCTCGACGCCAAAGGCCGTCTGTTCATCCCGGCCAAGCTCCGTGAAGAGCTGGGCGACACGTTCTATGTCACCATCTCCTCGGAGAAGTGCTTGTCGGCGTACAGTACGGACAACTGGAAGGTCATGTCCGACAAGGTCAATGCCATGCCCTACGTCAAGCAGAAAAAAATGCGCCCGCTGTTTGCGTTCGCCGCGCGCTGCGAGCTCGACGGTCAGGGTCGCATCCTCCTGCCGCAGAATCTGCGTGAGTTTGCCGGCCTGAGCAAGAGCGTCACGGTCGTCGGCAGCAACAACCATGCGGAGTTTTGGGACAGCGAACTCTGGAATGAGACGTACCCGGCAGAGACGCTGCCAGAGAACATCGCCGCCGTGATGGAGGAGCTGGATTTCTGATGGACGCCGGACATATCCCCGTGCTGCTGCACGAATGCATCGAGAACCTGAATATCCGCTCCGACGGCATTTACGTGGACGGTACGCTCGGCATGGGCGGCCACTCCGAGCAGATCGCCGGCCGCCTGACGACCGGAACGCTCATCGGCATCGACCGTGACGAGACGGCGATCGCGCGCGCCGGTGCGCGGCTGGCTCCGTTTGGAGACCGTGTGCGGCTCGTGCACGGCAACTTCCGCGACACGGCCGCCATTCTCGACCGCCTCGGCGTCGCCGCCGTGGACGGCATGCTCTTTGACCTCGGCGTTTCCTCACCGCAGCTCGATGAGACGCAGCGCGGCTTTTCCTACATGCACGACGCGCCGCTCGACATGCGTATGGACGCGACCGGTGGCCTGAGCGCGTGGAACGTCGTCAACGAGTGGCCGGAGAGCGAGCTCAAACGCATTTTGTATGAATACGGCGAGGAGCGCTATGCGCCTCGCATTGCCGGGGCGATCGTACGCGCCCGGGCGCAGCGGCCGGTCGCGACCACGCTGGAGCTGGTCGATGTGATCCGCTCGGCCATGCCGGGCGCGGCGCTGCGCGAAAAACAGCATCCCGCCAAGCGCAGCTTTCAGGCGATCCGCATCGCCGTGAACGACGAGCTGGCGGCGGTGCGCGAGATGATGGACACCGCGCCGGACAAGCTCTGCGCCGGCGGGCGGCTGTGCGTCATCAGCTTTCATTCCCTCGAGGACCGGATCGTCAAGACCGGCATCGCCCGGCGGGAGCACGGCTGCACCTGCCCGCGTGAGGCACCGGTGTGCACCTGCGGCTTTGTGCAGACGCTGCGCAGCGTCTCCCGCAAGCCGATCCTGCCCGGCAAGGAAGAACTGGAGTATAACCCACGCGCCCACAGCGCGAAACTTCGTGTCGCGGAGCGTGTCTGAGAAAGGAACCAATCATGGCATCTTCCACTCCGAGAAAACGGAATACCGCGCGCATGGACGGCAACGCGGCGTATGATCTGCGCAGCAACGCTGCGGAGGAGTATCTGTACAGTGCGCCTGTAGAGCTGCCGCATGCCCCCCGGACGACGGAGGCCGTCGTCCCGGAGTCCGTTCCGACGCCCAAGCAGGCGATCGCCCCGCTGGCCGTGCTCGGCTTTGCCATCGCCGCCGTGCTGATTATCATCTCACTTGTCGCGCGCGTGCAGCTCTCGCAGGCGTCGGCGGAGGTCTCGACGCTCGAGGATCAGTACACCGAGCTACAGGAGCAGCAGACGCGCCTGCGCATCGACTATGAGAGCGCGTTCAACCTCACGGAGATCGAGGACTACGCCATTCATGAGCTCGGCATGCAGAAGCCGCGCAGCGACCAGCTCTATTACATCAGCAGCAGCGACGCCACGGACACGGCGGTGGTCCTCGACCAGAGCGCGGCCGAGCCGCTGAGTCTGGCCGACCGCCTCGGCGATTTCTTCTCATCTATTTTGGAATATTTTCGATGAGCCAGCCTGTATGATAGAACTATCCCCGCAGGAACAAGGAGACAGACATGGCGAATGAAACTTCCGGGCGCCGGGACAACCGCGTGCCTTTTCGTGCAAGTACCAAAACACCGAATATCATGATGCTCCGCCGCACACGCTTCCTCTTGATTGTGTGCGGCATCCTTGCATTTGCTGTCCTTGGCATCAAGCTGTTCAATGTCATGATCGTACACCATGACGAGTACGAAAAAATGGCGATCGACCAGCAGGTGCGCGAGACGGAGATCACGGCCTCGCGCGGTGCGATCTATGATACGAACGGCAAGATCCTGGCTATGAACGCCTCGGTCGACACGATCTTCATCAGCCCGGCCGAGATCGCCAAGAACAACGAGGACCCGCAGCTGATCGCACGCGAACTTTCCGAGATCCTCGACGTTGATTATGATAAGATCCTGGCCATGACGAAAAACACCGACCGCTGGTATGAGGTCGTCAAGCGCAAGGTCGAGCCGGATGTGTCGGAAAAGGTGCGCGAGTTCAAAAAAGAGAATAATCTCGTCGGCGTCAAGATCGAGCCGGACACGAAGCGCTATTATCCCTACGGCAGTCTCGCTGCGCACGTCATCGGCTTCGTCGGGCAGGACAACAAGGGCCTGTCCGGCCTCGAGCAGCGCTATGACAGCTACCTGACCGGCAGCACCGGCCGCATCATCCGCGCGACGGATAACCGCGGCACGGATATGCTCTTTGTCAACTACGAGGATTACTACGACGAGACGAAGGGCAACGACATGAACCTGACCATCGACGCCACCATCCAGTATTACCTCGAAAAGCACCTGCAGCAGGCGGTCGAGGACTACGACGTGCAAAACGGCGCGGCGGCCATCGCCATGGATCCCAACAGCGGCGCCATCCTCGGCATGGTCTCGCTCGGCAACTTTGACCTCAACGATTATCAGACGGTCAGCGACAAGGATCAGGAGGCTATCGACGCCGAGACCGACTCCGACAAGAAGGCCGAACTGCTCACTGCCGCGCAGACGAAGCAGTGGCGCAACAAGGCCCTGTCGGACACCTACGAGCCCGGCTCTACGTTTAAGATCATCACGCTGGCCATGGCGCTCGAAGAGGGCGTGGTCGATGAAAATTCATCGTTTTACTGCGGCGGCAGCACAAACGTGCTCGGCCGCACCGATCCCCTCAAGTGCTGGAAAACGACTGGCCACGGCAGCCAGAACCTCACGCAGGCCATTCAGCACTCGTGCAACGTGGCGCTCGTGCAGATCGGCCAGCTCGTCGGCGCGCGCACGTTCTACAAGTACGCTGAAGCGTTCGGTTTTCTCAACCTGACCAACAACGTTGACAGTACGCTTACGGCCAAAACCGGCATCGACATGTCCGGCGAGAGCGGCAGCATCTGGTGGAGCCAGAGCACGTTCTACGACTCGGAGAACCTTTCCCAGCTTGCGGCGGCCTCCTTCGGCCAGACGTTTACGATCACGCCGCTGCAGCTCATCACGGCGGTCAGCGCCTGCGTCAACGGCGGTTATCTCATGAAGCCGTACGTCGTCAAGAGTATCGTCAACAGCGACGGGGAAGCGGTCGTGTCCAACTCGCCGACCGTGGTGCGCCAAGTCGTGAGCGAGCAGACGAGCGCCACCGTGCGCCAGATCCTGGAGCA
Source organism: Bacteroidaceae bacterium (assembly GCA_963627135.1). Classification (GTDB taxonomy): domain Bacteria; phylum Bacillota; class Clostridia; order Oscillospirales; family Oscillospiraceae; genus CAG-103. Next base: position 57,263 of record CAVFZY010000007.1, read on the forward strand.
GGTCGTCGGCGACCCCGTTGACGGCACCGGTAAGAACGCCTACGTCGCCGGTTACCGCATCGGCGGCAAGACCGGCACGTCGGAAAAGGTCGCGCAGGACGCGGCCGGCGGTGCGAAGGAGTACATCGTCTCGTTCATCGGCTTCGCCCCGGCGGATGACCCGCAGATCGTCATCCTCGTGCTGCTCGACACGCCAAGCAACAGCACCGGCATTTACATCAGCGGCGGCCAGATGGCCGCGCCCACCGTCGGCAAAATGATGGCGGACATCCTGCCGTACCTCGGCGTGGAGCCGTCGTATTCCGAGACGGAAAAGACGTACATGGATAAGACCGTGCCGAACGTGACCGGCTTGTCCGTCGAGCAGGCAAAGGCCGCGCTCACGGAGGTCGGCCTGCAGGCGCGCGTCTACGGCGACGGCGACGAGATCACGGCACAGCTTCCGGGCAGCGGCGCGGTCGTCGCCAATGGCAGCACCATCCTGCTCTATGCCGGCAAGGAGCCGTCGGGCGACAAGGAAACCATGCCCGACCTGACCAACCTGAGTTATGAAACGGCCCGTGACCGCATGGCCGCGCTGGGCCTGTATATCAAGACCAACAGCTCCATCACGGACACCGCCTCCCAGAAGATCTCCGGGCAGGCCGTGGCCGCCGGGACCGAGCTTGAACACGGCACGGTCGTGGAGGTCACGCTCGTGACGACCGATTCGGGCATGCTTGGCCGATACTGACGATCAACGGAGGTACCTTTATGAAACTTAAGCGACTGCTGTCCGTTCTGGACGTGTGTGAATGCACCGCCGATCCGGATCTGGACATCCGGGACATCAGCTTTGACTCGCGCACCACGCAGCCCGGCGACCTGTTCGCCGCCGTCTGCGGGTATGAGTCCGACGGGCACCGGTTCATCGGCCCGGCAGCCGACCGTGGCGCTGCCGTCGTGCTCTGTCAGAGGAAGCCGGAGGTCGATATTCCGTATATCCTCGTGGCCGACAGCCGTCTTGCACTCTCGCGCATCTGCTGCGAATTTTTCGATAACCCGTCGCGCGAGCTGACCATGATCGGCGTGACCGGCACGAACGGCAAGACCACCGTCACCACGCTCATCAAGCACATGCTTGAGCAATGCCTGCACACGAAGGTCGGCCTCATCGGCACGAACGCGAACGTTATCGGCGATGAGGTGCTGCACACCGAGCACACCACGCCCGATACCTATGAGTTGCAAATGCTCCTGCGCCGGATGGTCGATGCCGGCTGCACGCACGCGGTCATGGAGGTGTCGTCCCACTCGCTGGTGCTGCACCGCGTGGAGGGCATCCGCTTCCGGGTGGGGATCTTCACGAACCTGTCGCAGGACCATCTGGACTTCCATAAGACCATGGAGGCCTACGCCGAGGCCAAGGCGCTGCTGTTCGCGCAGAGCGATGTCGGCATCGTCAACGCCGACGACGATTGGGCGCACGTCATGATCGAGCGCGCCAAATGCCCGATGCGCACGTACTCCGCCAAGCGCAACGACGCTGACCTCGTGGCCAAGGACATCCGCCTGAGCGCGTCGGGCGTGCGCTTTGTCGCCATGAGCTGCGATGCGATCGCGCGCATGCGCCTCGGCATCCCCGGCATGTTCTCGGTCTACAATGCGCTGAGCGTTATTGCCTGCGCCTGCGCGCTCAACATATCGCTTGACGACTGCTCCGCCGCGCTCGACACGGCCAAGCCCGTCAAGGGCCGCGCTGAGGTGCTTGAGACCGACGGGAATTACACCATTCTCATCGACTACGCCGTCACGCCCGATGCCATCGATAATATCCTCACGACGGTGCGCGAGTTTGCGCCCGCGCGGCTCGTGTTCCTCTTTGGCTGCGGCGGCGACCGTGACCGCGGCAAGCGCCCGAAGATGGGCCGCATTGCGGGCCAGAAGGCGGACTTTGTCATTGTCACGAGCGACAACCCGCGCACTGAGGATCCGGAGGCGATCATCGCCGACATCCTCCCCGGCCTCAAGGAGACGCGCACGCCTTATGTCGTGCGGCCCGACCGGCGCGAGGCCATCGCCTACGCGATTGAGAACCATTGCCCCGGTGATGTCATCATCCTCTGTGGCAAAGGCCATGAGGATTATCAGATCATCGGCAAGACGAAAGTGCACATGGACGAGCGCGAGATCGTGGCCGAAATACTCGAAAAGAGGAAGAGAGAGAAATGACGCTGAAGCTGATACTGGCGTTCGCCATCGCGTTTGCGGTGTCGGCCGTCGTCGGATTTTTCCTGGTCCCGTATCTCAAACGCATCAAGGCGGGCCAGAGCATCAAGGAAAACGGCCCCACGTGGCACATGTCCAAGCAGGGTACGCCCACCATGGGCGGGCTGATGTTCATCGCCGCGATCGCGGTCGTGTGCCTGTCGGTCGGCTTTGAGTGCATGGCTGAGGGCGAATACGGCCACCTGTTTTGTCTGGCGTTCGCGCTCGTGTTCGGCGCGATCGGCTTTCTGGACGACTATGAAAAGCTCAAAAAGAAGCAGAATCTTGGTCTGACGGCCGGCAAGAAGCTGCTGCTGCAGCTGGCGGCGGCCGTGGCGTTCATTTTTCTCATGCGCCGCTTCGGCTATGTCGCGCTCGACAGCCTGTACATCCCGTTCTGGAACAAGACGCTGCCGATCTCCGAGCCACTGTATGTGATCTTTGCGGCCTTTGTTATCGTCGGCACGGTCAACTCCGTAAACCTCACCGACGGCGTGGATGGCCTCGCCGCGAGCACGACGATGCCGGTGTGCATCTTTTTCGCCGTCATCTCCATCCTCTGGGGCGAGCGTTTTTTGTCCCTCGGCGTGTTTGCCTCCGGCGTTGCCGGCGGCCTGCTGGGCTTTTTGGTCTATAACTTTCACCCGGCGAAGGTGTTCATGGGCGACACGGGCTCACTCTTTCTCGGCGGCGCGGTCGCGGCGCTGGCCTTTGCCTACGATATGCCGCTCATCCTTGTGACGCTCGGCATCATGTACATCATCGAGGCCCTGTCGGACATCATCCAGGTCGGCTACTTCAAGCTCACGCACGGCAAGCGCGTGTTCAAGATGTCCCCGTTCCACCACCATCTCGAGATGGGCGGCTGGACGGGCCATAAGTGGAAAGAAACGCAGATCGTGGCGCTGTTTGCCGGCGTGACGGTGCTGTTTGCAGTTTTGTCGTTCATCGGCGTGTTCCACCGCTTCGGCGTGTGAGGTGCGCGCCGCGGTGCAGGGAGGTGCTTGCATGAATATTTCCGATCTGAGACTTCCCGCGCACCGGGCGGGCGCGGCTGCCGGGCCGAAGCGCGGCAGCTTCGACCTGCCGTTTTTCGTGCTCACGCTGCTGCTGCTGACGATTGGCGTCATCATGGTGCTCTCGTCGAGCTTTGCCCGCGCGTATGCGCAGGGCAAGTCGCCGACGTATTACTTCGTCCGCCAGGCGGCCTTCGCCGTGGCCGGCGTCGTGGTCATGATCTTCCTGTCAAAAGTGCGCATGGCGACCTACCGCCGCCTGTCGCTGCTGGTGCTGGGCGTGAGCATCTTCCTGCTCGCCATCGTCTGGATCCCGCACATCGGCGTTGTTGCAAACGGCGCGCGCCGGTGGCTGAGCCTTGGCTTTACGACGTTCCAGCCGTCGGAGATCGCGAAGATCGCGGTTGTGCTGTTTTTCTCCAGCATGATCTGTACGTATAAAGAGCAGATGCAGACGTTCCGTTACGGCGTCGTGCCGTTCATGGTCGTTACGGTCGTCATCGTCGGCCTGCTGATGCTCGAGCCGCATCTGTCGGCGTCCATCATCATCATGGCGCTTGCGATCGTGATGATGTTTGTCGGCGGCATCAAGCTCTCGTACCTGCTCGTCGGTATGGGCAGCGCGGGCGCGCTGCTGCTCATCGCGAGCAAATTCGTGCCCTATGTGCACAAGCGCATCGTTTCCTGGCGCGACCCGTTTGCTGATACCAGCTCCGCCGGCTACCAGATCGTGCAGTCGCTGTATTCCATCGGCTCGGGCGGCTTCCTCGGGCTCGGCCTCGGCCAGAGCCGGCAGAAGTACCTCTATCTGCCCGAGGAGCACAATGACTACATCTTTTCCATCGTCTGCGAGGAGCTTGGCTATGTCGGCGCCATCGCGATCCTGATCCTGTTTGCGCTGCTCATCTGCCGCGGCTACTGGATCGCCGCGCACTCGCCCGACCGCTACAGCTTCCTCGTCGGCGTCGGCATCACGACGCTGTTGTCGATCCAAGTGTTTTTGAACATCGCCGTCGTCACGAACCTCATCCCCTGCACGGGCATCTCGCTGCCGTTTTTCAGTTACGGCGGCACGGCGCTGCTCATGCAGCTCGGGGAGATGGGCATCATCCTGAGCATTTCGCGCGACATTCCGACGAAAAAAGCGCGCTAGTATCTGATTTTGAAAAGTATATCCGGCAGCCCGCGGCGGCCTTCGGCGCGGACTGCCCAATTTCCGTTTTTGATCCTGGGAGGCATTGCTATGAACTTTCTCTTTACCTGCGGCGGCACAGCAGGCCACATCAACCCCGCGCTCGCGGTCGCGGGTGTCCTGCGCGACCGGATGCCCGACTGCGGCATCCTCTTCGTCGGCGCCAACGGCAAGATGGAGACCGATCTCGTCCCGCGTGCAGGCTACGACATTGTGACCGTGGAGGTTACGAACATCCACCGCAGCCTCAAGCCGGCGGAGATCGCGTATAACTTCCGCTCACTGCACAATGCGCGGCAGGCGACGAAGGACGCGCGCAAGATCATCGAGGACTTCCAGCCCGATGTCGCCATCGGCACCGGCGGCTATGTCTGCTACCCCGTGCTCAAGGCGGCGGCGCAGCTTGGCATCCCGACCGTCGTGCATGAGTCCAACGCCGTTCCCGGCCTGACGACGAAGATGCTCGCCGGCGCGGTCGATCGCATCCTCGTCGGCTTCGAGGAGAGCAAGCAGCACTACAGCGAGCAGGAAAAGGTCGTCGTCACCGGCACGCCGGTGCGCGGCGCGTTCACGGCCTGCTCCAAGGCGGAGGCCAAGCGCCAGCTCGGGCTCGACCCGGACAAGCCGCTGGTCGTGTCGGTCTGGGGCTCGCTCGGCGCGTCGTACATGAATGAGGTCATGACGGCGTTCATCACGCGCGCCGCCGTCACGGACGCACCGTTCGCGCTCATCCATTCGGCGGGGCGCAACGGCTATGAGAAGATGCACACGACCCTGCTCAAAAAGTGCCCGGCCGATCTCGCCGCGCACGGTATGGATGTGCGGCCGTATATTTACGACATGCCGCTGGTCATGGACGCAGCCGATCTCGTGCTCTGCCGCGCGGGCGCGTCCACGCTCGCGGAGCTCACGTGCATCGGCAAGCCCGCAGTGCTCATCCCGTCGCCGAACGTCACGAACAACCATCAGGAGCGCAATGCGCGCGTGCTCGAGCACGCCGGCGGGGCGAAGGTGCTGCTCGAGGGCGCGTTCACGGCGGACGATCTGTATAATCTCGTCAGCGCCCTGCTCTCGGACCCCGCGCAGCTTGCGCAGATGGCGGAGAATATGCGCGCCGCCGGTGTTGCCGACGCTGCCGAGCGCATTGCCGATCTGGTGCTGAAGCTGGCCGACCGGCACGGAAAATGACAATCTCGCGTTTCTCTGCATAGGATGGCATGAATTTGCTGTGCGGAGGAAAGATTATGAGCATATGGCACATTTACGGCGGAAACAGACTGACCGGGAGTACCCAGGTGCAGGGCGCCAAGAATGCGGTGCTGCCGATCATGGCGGCATCCGTGCTCGCCGGCAGTGAGACGGTTCTGCACAACGTGCCCGACCTGAAGGACGTGACGATCACGCTGCGTATCCTGCGCCATCTCGGCTGCACGGCGGAGCGCGACGGGGACACGGTGCGCATCGATTCCTGCGGCATGAACCGCGACTTTATCCCGCACGATCTCATGCGGGAGCTGCGCTCCTCGGTCATTTTTCTCGGCGCGATCCTCACGCGCTTCGGGACGGCGAGCCTGTCCATGCCGGGCGGGTGCGAGCTCGGCCCACGGCCGGTGAACCTGCACCTCGACGCGCTGCGTGCGCTCGGTGCGGAGGTCACGGAGCGCGGCGGGGATATCGTCTGCGGCGCGCACGATCTGAAGGGACAGCGCATCCTGCTGCCGTTTCCGAGCGTCGGTGCGACGGAAAACGCCATGCTGGCCGCCTGCGCGGCGGCGGGGGAGACGGTCATCTGCAACGCCGCGCGTGAGCCGGAGATCCTCGATCTGCAGTGCTACCTGCGCAAGCTGGGTGCGCAGATTTCCGGTGCCGGCACCTCAACGGTCACGGTCAGCGGCTTCCGGCCGCAGCCGTTTGTGGAGCACACGATCATGCCGGACCGCATCGTCGCGGCGACGATTTTGTGCGCAGGAGCCGCCTGCGGCGGCGATCTGGAGCTGCAGGGCGTCGATCCTGAACACTTTTTGACCGTCCTGGACTCGCTTTCCGAGGCGGGATGTGCTATAATCAAAACGGCGTCCACCGTGCGCCTGACATCGCCCGGACGGCTCACGGCGCCGCGGCCGGTCGTCACGCAGCCGTATCCGGGCTTTCCCACGGATGCGCAGCCGCCGCTCATGGCCGCCTGCCTGAAGGCGAAGGGCACCACGGTGTTCACCGAAAACATTTTTACCAACCGTTACCGTCATGCCGAGGAGTTCCGGCGTCTGGGCGCAGCCGTCAGCATCGAGGGCCGTGTGGCCTATGTCACCGGCGTCGACCGGCTCACCGGCGCGCCGCTCACGGCCAGCGACCTGCGCGGCGGCGCGGCCATGATCGTGGCCGGCCTCTCCGCCGAGGGCGAGACCGAGATTCTCGATAACGGTTATATCAACCGCGGCTATGACCGCTTCGATGCGTGCCTGTCGGCGCTTGGCGCCGACGTGCGCTGCGTGGCGCCGCAGTGAAAGGAATCACCTGCCTATGAAACAATCGAAGCAGCCCGGGCCGCGCCGCGCGCGCCGACCCCGCCGCCCGTCCGGCGGCCGGGGCAGGTCGCTGCTGCAGCCGCTGATCTTTCTGCTGATCTGTGCGGCGCTCGTCCTGGGCATGAGCGTATTTTTCCGTGTCGCGAAGGTCGAGGTGGTGGGCAACTCCATCTACACGGCCGAGGAGGTCGTCGAGGCCTCCGGCATCGGCACGGGCGACAATCTGTTTTTCATCAACCGCTTCTCGGCGGCCAGCCGCATCTTCAGCAAGCTGCCGTATGTGGACAAAGCGAAGGTCACGCGCGCGCTGCCCAACCGCGTCACGATCACGATCCAGGAGAGCAGCGCCATGGCCTACGTCCAGGCGGACGACGGCTACTGGGTCGTGGACCAGAACTGCAAGCTGCTCAAGTCCGTCACGGAGAGCGAACTGACCGGCCTTGCCAGAGTCGACGGCATCACACCGGTCGAACCGAAGGTCGGCGAAGTGCTCAATGCTGGCGAGGCCGACGCACCGAAGGTCACGTATCTGGCGGCGATCCTCGGCCAGCTGCTCACGCGCGACATGGCGTCCAAGGTCACGGTCATCGACCTGTCGGATGCGTCGAACCCCGGCTTTACCTATGACGGTCGGTTCACGGTGCGCCTCGGCGCGAATGAAAATGTCGAGTACAAATTCGGCATGCTGCAGAGCGCGGTCGCCCAGCTCACGGACAGCGACACCGGCACCATCGACCTGTCGATCGACAAACGCGCGCATTTCAGCCCCGGCTGATTGTTCACAAAAAAAGATTGACCTGATAAGGAAAACGATATAAAATGGGAAAGAATAAGAACAAACAGAAGCGAAACCCGCCAAAAAACGGCTCTCAGAGCGCGCACGCGCCGGCTGCCGATACAAATAGAAACAACAGGGAGGAACCGAATATGTCCTTTGCTACCGAGTCCGGTCCGGAAAATGTCGTCACCATCAAGGTCGTTGGCGTCGGCGGGGCCGGCAACAACGTCGTAAACCGCATGGTTAAGTCCGGCACTCAGGGAATTGAGTACGTGGCTGTCAATACAGATAAGCAGGCTCTGGCCGTCTCCAGCGCGGACCAGAAGATCCAGATCGGCGAGAAGCTGACCCATGGTCAGGGCGCCGGCAGCGATCCCGACGTCGGCAAGCGCAGCGCCGAGGAGAGCCGCAACAACATCGCCAAGAGCCTGGAGAATGCGGACATGGTCTTCATCACCGCCGGCATGGGCGGCGGCACCGGCACGGGCGCAGCGCCCACGATCGCGGACATCGCCCGCGAGGCTGGCATTTTGACCGTCGGCGTCGTCACCAAGCCCTTCAAGTTTGAGGGCAAGCGCCGCATGGATCAGGCCATGGTCGGCATCAACGAGCTGCTGGGCAAGGTCGACTCCCTGCTCATCATCCCGAACGACCGGCTGAAGTTTGCCACCGACCAGAAGGTCACGCTGGCAAACGCCTTCGAGATCGCGGACGATGTCCTGCGTCAGGCTGTCGTGAGCATCTCGGACCTGATTAAGAACACCGGCTTCATCAACCTCGACTTTGCGGATGTCACCTGCGTCATGAAGGATGCCGGCTTCGCCCATATGGGCGTCGGCCGCGCCGCCGGCAAGGGCAAGGCGGAGGACGCTGCCCGCATGGCCGTGGCAAGCCCCCTCATGGAGACGTCCATCAACGGCGCGCGCGGCGTGCTCATCAACATCACCGGCTCCGAGGATATGGGCCTGGAGGATGTCGAGACGGCCGCCAACCTCGTCCAAGAGGCCGCGCACCCGGATGCCAACATCATCTTCGGCGCGAGCTTCGATCCCTCGCTCGACGACGAGATCCGCGTGTCCGTTATCGCCACTGGTTTCGACGAGCCGGGTAAGGCACAGGCCGAGCAGGCTGCTGCCGCTCCGGCACAGGCTCCCGCTGCCGGCCTCTATACGGCTGCTTCCGCCGCTGCCAAGGCTGCTGCCCCGGCCGCGCCGGCCGCACCGGCTGCTCCGGCTCCGGCCGCTGCCCCGGCTGCGGACACTGCCGCTCCTGCTGAGGAAGATCCGTTCGACAGCATCTTCAAGATCTTCAATTCCAAGTAATTCGGCACATTTTCATGAAAACCGCCTTCGCTCCCGTGAAGGCGGTTTTTGTATTCTATCAGAGGAGGCAGCCGCTTGAAAAACTGGCGTATTACCCGAGTTCTGATGTCCATGGCGGACACGTTTCTTGCCCGGCGCGTGACGCGCTCGGCGGCCGAACTCGCCTACTGTATGGTCATGGCGCTGTTCCCGGCCATCATCTGCATGTACGACCTGCTCGCGCTCATCCTGCGTGACCCGACCGCCGTGCTGCGCATCGTTGAGACGCTTGTGCTCCCGCGCGAGACGCAGGCGCTCGTGTCGGAGTTTTTGACCTACGTGTCCGGCAATACGAGCGAGGTCATGTTTTTTGCAGCCCTGTTTGTCATGATCACGAGCGCGTCGGCCGCTTTTCGCGCCATGGCCGCCATCGTTGGCGAGATCCACGGTGCCAAACGCTTTGGCGGCGTCGTGCGCAGCACGATCGTGAGCGTGATCTTTTCCGTGGCGTTCCTGCTGGTGCTGTACCTGTGCATCCTGCTCATGCTGACTGGAAAACACTTCCTGCTCTGGCTCGATGCGCTGCTGCCGCATGTGAGCATCGTCTGGTCGTGGACGTGGCTGCGGTTTTTGATCCTGTTTGCCATCCTGCTGCTGATGATCCTCATCCTCTACCGGCTCACCACGCCGCGCCGGCCGCAGCACCGGGTGCTCCCGGGCGCGGTGTTTTCCACCGTGGCGATCGTGTGCATGAGTATCCTGCTGTCGTGGCTGATCGGTCGTAGCACGAAATATTCGCTTGTGTATGGATCTCTCGCCTCGGTCGTGATCTTGCTGTACTGGTTCCAGGCGTTTGGATTGCTGCTCATTTTGGGCGTGGTGCTTAATCACGCACTTGAGGTGACGGCTCCGCCGGATACGGAGACATAAATTCTGCAGGAAAGGACACAAATTGTGGTAAATCACTTTACAAACCGGTTTTTTTCACGTAAACTACTTCGTTAAGAAGATCGCGCAGCCCGGAAACAAATTTTTTAAGCGAAAAATTCACGAAAAGCAATTTTCTGTGCATTAAATTTCGTTTTCAGGCATTATTCTCATGTGGGGTAATCGAATATGCGAAATGACGACAAGCACATCACCGGTATGTGTGCGGCCAGTGGCCAGCCGCCGGATGATGCGCTCATCCTGCGCATAGCGCGGGGTGACACCGCTGCGCTGGAAACGCTGTATCGCCAGACGTCCGCTTCCATTTACGGCTTTGCGCTGTCCATTCTTCGGGATCCGACGGCGGCTGAGGATGTGATGCAGGATACGTTTGTGAGCGTGATGCAGTCGGCACAGGGCTATCAGCCGTCGGGCAAACCGATGGCATGGCTGCTGACGATCGCGCGCAACCTGGCGTTGATGCGCCTGCGCAAGGCGGAAAACAAAAACCTGTCCTTTGATGAGCTGTTTCATGTGGAAGATACGCATGATGCCTATCAGGTGACAGAGAATCATATGGTGCTTGAGAAAGTGTTACATACACTCACAGACAGTGAGCGGCAGATCGTGATGCTGCATGCATTGTCCGGGCTCAAGCACAGAGAAATTGCTGACCTGCTGGGAATCCCGCAGGCAACAGCCATTTCTCGTTATAATCGTGCGCTTGGAAAGCTGCGCAATTCGATGGGAGGTGACGATCTTGACCGATAAGGAATTGCTGGAACAGCTGCGGACCGAGGTCGTTGCCGAGACGCCGGATTGCTGGAGTGCCATCCTCGAGCGCGTGCAGGCTCCGGTGCAGCAGCCGGAGGAGGAGAAGGTCGTCCCGATGCCGGAGCGCGGACGTCGCCGCGGCGCGTGGAAGCGCTGGGCCGCAGCGGCGGCAGTGTTCTTCCTGGCCGTGCTCGGCGGCGGACTGTATGCCACGCAGGTGCCCGGCGGCGTTGCTACGCTCGATGCCAACCCCAGCATCGAGCTGACGGTCAACAAGCTCGGCCGTGTCCTGTCTGTCCGCGCGTGCAACCCGGATGCCCAGTTCGTGCTCGACGATCTGGAGCTGCGCAATCAGTCCCTGCAGACGGCGGCGGATGCGATCGTCGCCAATATGCAGACGGATGGCTATATTTCGGCAGATACGAACTCGATCCTCGTGACGGTCGAGGCCGGCAAGGGTGATATGCGTCTGCGCGATCGGCTGGCTGCGGCCGTGGAAAATGCCCAGACGGACTGTGGCATGGACCCTGCGGTACTTGCTCAGGTGCTGGAGGCGGACCCGGAGTTGGAGACCTATGCCTCTGCTATGGGTGTCAGCGCCGGCAAAGCGATGCTGATCCGGCAGATCAGCGCCCAGGTGCAGGACCTTTCCGGCGAGGAGATGGTCGGCCTGCCGATCAACGATCTGAATATTCTGGCGGCCTCCAATGATGTGGCGTTTGCCGGCATGGAGTCGATCGGTGCTGCCAGCACCGGCGCGTACATTCCGTATGACGAGGCGCTGCAGGCGGCGCTCGAGCGCTGCGGCCTGACTGCGGATGATATTACACAGGCCAGCATGCGCTTCACGCTCATCGACGGGGAAATGGTCATGGAGTTTGCGCTCTCGGACGGTGAGCGGCACTATGTGTGCAGCGTCGATGCCGAGACGGCGGAGGTCTGCCGCCTGACGGGCGACGAACCGAAGCAGCCGGAGGATGAGGAGATCATCCCGGTGCCGCCGACGGTTCAGCCAAATCCGAACCTGCCTGTGACACCGACGCCGACGCCCACACCGACGCCGACGCCTACTCCGACGCCGACGCCTACTCCGACGCCGACACCTACTCCGACGCCGACGCCTACTCCGACACCCACCCCGACGCCGACGCCCACTCCGACACCGACCCCGCCTGTGGGCCCGGTCACACCGGAGCAGGCGCTGGAGATCGCCATTGCGGCGGCCGGCATCTCGCAGGGTGATATTGCCGCGTGGGATGTCCAGCTTGACGAGAGCGGTGCACAGCCGGTTTACCGCGTGACGCTCACGACGATGTACTACTTCCACCCGCATTACGTTGTGACTGTCGATCAGCAGACCGGCGCGGTTCTCTCGGTGGACAGAACATAATGGTATCTGAAAAGGACGCCCGATCGGGCGTCCTTTTTGCACCAGGAAGCAGAGTAAGTGCATCCCTCCGCCGGGCAGGCGGAGGGATGCACTGCTTTGCGTCAATTCATGAATTTTTCGATCGCCAGATTCAGCTCGTCGATGGCCTGCTGGTCGCCGGTCTCCACGGCGTCAGCCAGGCAGTGGTCGATGTGATCCTTCAGGATGATCTTTGCCGTGTTATTGAGCGCCGAGCGCACGGCCGCAAGCTGAATGAGCACCTCGGCGCAGTCGCGCCCGTCCTCTACCATGCGCTTGACCGACTCCAGGTGGCCGATCGCGCGGGCCAGGCGATTGACGACCGCCTTGGTCTGCGTGTGGGTGTGCGGGTGCGCGTGTGTATGCCCCTCGCCGCCGTGGCAGTGGGTGGTGACGTTGCCGTTCTCGTCCACGTGCGTGTGCACCAGCGTGTTGGGATCCTGTTCTGCCATGGTATCATCTCCTGTCATTCCGCCGCAATTTTACCGTGTTTTGCGCCCCTTGTCAATGCAAATACGGTTATGGGCGGTCAGTAACCGTCGGCCTGCAGCGCGGCACGCAGCTTTTCAATGGCCTTTTTCTCGATGCGCGAGACGTACGACCGGCTGATGCCGCAGCGCTGCGCGGTCTCGCGCTGCGTCAGCGCCTCGCCGCCGCCGATGGCGTAGCGCAGGCGGATAATCTCCGCCTCGCGCGCATCGAGAACTTCGTCGATGCAGCGCCGCAGCGCCCGGCTGACCTCGTCCGCCTGGAGATGTTCGTCCATGTCGTCGTCCTCGGACAGGATGTCGATCAGCGACAGGCTGTTGCCGTCGCCGTCCGTGTCGAGCACGTCCGAGAGCAGCATTTCCGATGCGTTCTTGCGCGTGCTGCGAAAATACATCAGGATCTCGTTTTCGGCGCATTTGCTGGCGTATGTCGCCAGACGCACGCCCTTATCCGGACGGTAGGTGTTGATGCCCTTGATGAGCCCAATCGTGCCGATTGAGATCAGGTCGTCCGTGTCGTCATAGTGCGTGTAGTATTTTTTGATGATGTGCGCCACCAGCCGCAGGTTGCGCTCAATGAGCACGTTGCGCGCCTCCAGGTCACCCTGCAGCCAGGCGTCGAGATATTTGCGTTCCTCGGCCTCGCTCAGCGGGCGCGGGAAGGAGCCGCCGGGGGTCAGGCGCAGCATCAGAAATGCACTGCTCATCATCAGCATCAGGGTACTGTACAGCATTTTTAGCCCTCCGTTTCTGCCTGAGGTTATTCTATTCGGTGGCTGCAAGTACACTTGCCTGCCACACAATTTTCCGGATGTGCGCAAATGTTACACAACCGAGTGTTGATTATTGAATAAAAAATGACGGCGCGACCAAGAAAATTACACGTTATACTTGACAAAATCACCAAAAAGCGTTAATCTTTGAACAGCAAGGTCATTCCAGATTGAAAAATGGCCGGTGTGCTCAAAATTGAAAGGAGAACATATCATGGATTACAAAACTCTGAGTGTTAAGACGTTTATCGAGGACATGAACGGCAAGGAAATCATGATGAAGACGGTTCCGTCCCTGACCAAGTATCCCCTGAAGCTCTTCTACAAGAAGACCGTCGGCGACATCGTTGACCTCGTTCTCAGTAAGAAGCTCGTTCCGGAAGAGGCCGTCCAGGCTTTCATCAAGGACGTCGAGGCACTCTAAGTTATCTCATATGCAACAGATCCCCTGTCGGCCGGCAGGGGATCGTTTTTTGCTGTTTTGGTTTACATAACCCATGCTTTGCGCCAAAGAACGCAAAAAGCGGATTGACAATTCGTTTAACTTGTGGTACAAAGTAAGAAAAGTAATACGATTCTTACAGGAGGCGGATCGCATGGAGACCATGCAGGACAAATTCATGACCACGGTGCGCATCGGCCCGAAGGGGCAGATCGTGATCCCGAAGGAGGTGCGCGCGATGTTCGGCCTCGAGCCGGGGGACTCGCTCATCCTGCTGGCCGACCGCGAGCGCGGCATCGCGCTGCAGAGCAGCCGGTATTATGATTCTTTCGTGCGCGCGGTGTTCGACCAGGGCGCGAAAGCGGCGGCACCCGGCGTGCCCGAAGAGCAGACGCAGGTGTTTGCCTCCGCGCTGGAGCAGGAACTGAATAGGGGGGACGGCGCGTGAACATTCTGGAAGTGGAGGGCCTGTGCAAGACCTATCCGGCGTTCCGACTGCGCGACGTGTCGTTCGCGGTGGCGCCGGGGACCATCATGGGCTTCATCGGGCGCAATGGTGCCGGCAAGAGCACGACCATCAAGTCCATGCTCAATCTCGTGCATCCGGACAGCAGCCGCGTGACCATGTTTGGGCAGGATTTTTACGCCAATGAGCCTGCCTGCAAGCAGCAGCTCGGCGTGGTGCTCGGCGGCGTGGACTTTTACCCGAATAAAAAGCTGCGCACCATCACGAACGTGACGCGGACGTTTTATGACCGCTGGGACGAGAACAAATACCGGCACTACCTGCAGCTGTTCGCGCTCGACGAGACGAAGAAGGTCTCGCAGCTCTCGTCCGGCATGCGCATGAAGTATATGCTCGCGCTCGCGCTGTCGCACGATGCGCGCCTGCTCATCCTCGACGAGCCGACGAGTGGGCTCGATCCCGTGTCGCGCGACGAGCTCATGGAGCTGTTTCGCGGTGTGGTCAAAAGCGGCGAGCGCAGCATCCTGTTTTCGACGCACATCACGTCCGACCTCGAAAAGTGCGCCTCGCACATCACGATGATCAAAGACGGGCAGGTCCTGTGCAGCGACACGCGCGACGGCTTTCTCGCGCGCTATCGCACGCAGTTCGGCGACGGGCAGATGTCGCTCGAGGACATTCTTGTTCGCGTGGAAAGGAGAAGCTATGACAGCGAAGATTTTCTCTAAGGATCTGCGCCTCGCGGCGCACCCAATGATGTATGTGTTCGCGCTCTTCGGCGTCATGCTCATTATCCCGAACTATCCGTACACGGTCGTGTTTTTCTACGGTCTGCTTGGTATTTTCTTCACGTTCCTCAACGGCCGCGAGAATAAGGATGTCGATTACTGCGCCGTGCTTCCGGTCACGAAGCGCGACCAGGTGCGCGCCCGCGCCTGGCTCGTCGTGGCGGTGGAGCTGGCGGAGCTTGTGATTGCGGTCACGTTCGCGTTCCTCTCCGCGCGCATCAACCCCAACGGCACGAACCTCGCCGGCATCGATGCAAACGTGGCGCTCTTCGGCTCCGTGCTGCTGATCTACGGCGTGTTCAACGTCGTGTTCCTGCCCGTGTTTTATAAGACGGCCATCCGCGCCGGACGGGCGTTTCTGCTTGCGGTCATCCCGATGACGGTGCTCATGGTACTCGTCGAGGCGTTGTCCCATTTCCCGGTCGTCGGGCCGTATCTCGATGCGACCGACGCGGCCGGTCAGGTGCGGCAGCTGCCGGTGCTGGCCGTGGGGCTGGCGGCGTTTGCGCTGCTGTCGTGGCTGGCGTACCGGAAGGCGGCCAGAAACTACGAGCGGGTCGATCTGTGACGGGGACTTGCCGGAACGCAAAAAATATGTTATCCTGAAAAGCAGCTCATACGAGCTGCTTTTTATTTTTGTCCGGGAGGGACCTGCATGAAGAACAAACGTCTCTGGCTGTCGGTGGCGCTGACGGTCCTGGTTGTCGTGTGCGCCATGCTCATCCTCTCGCGCGTCAATGAGGCGCGCAGCAATGCCGCGCCCGCAGCGCCGACGGATCTGATCCTTCCGCCGGACATCCAGACGACGGCGAAGCCGGATACAAAGAAGTACGACGATCTGCCGAATGTGGATATTTCCTCCTGGGAGTATCTCATCGCGAGTCAGGCGCATAATATCAGTGACTATGTTCCGGACGTGAGCAAAATCAGCGGTTCGCAGTCCACATTCGATTCCCGCGCCGTCGATGCGCTCAACGCGCTGCTCCAGGCGGCGAAGGACGCCGGCTGGAGCCCATATATCTACTGCGCTTACCGCCCGTATCTCACGCAGAAGCAGCAGTATGAGGACCAGGTCAGCGAGAACATGCGCAACGGCGATACCCTCGACGAGGCCGAGACGGCTGCGGCGCGCGTCGCCGCGCCCCCCGGCACGAGCGATCATCAGACTGGCCTCGGCGCGGACATCGTCGACCAGTACTATTCCTCGCTGAGCGTGGACACGGTCAACGCGCGCTTTCTGACCTGGCTTGCCGACAACTGCGCGGACTACGGCTTCGTTATCCGCTACCCATCGGACAAGGTCAGCATCACCGGACGCAACGAGCCGTGGCACGTGCGCTATGTCGGCGATGCGGCGGCGCAGTTCATGACTGAGCACAACCTCTGCCTGGAGGAATTCGTGGCGCTGTACCAGTAAGTGTTTGCCGGCGCAAAAAAAGGCTTGCATTGTCCGGCGCGGGATGGTATGATATTGCCGTACGAAGGAAGCAGGATTTTACAGAGTGGGCACCCGCCCACTCTTTTTCTTGAGGTCTTTCAAAGTGTCAGAAAATGGAATGGTGATCTATGAGTAAATTGACAGACGCCGTCCTGGCGCTGGCCGAGCCTGTGGCTGCGCAGCAGGGGTGCGAGATCTGGGACGTGGAGTACGTCAAGGAAGCGGGCAGCCGCTACCTGCGTGTGTATATCGACAAGCCGGACGGTGTGTCGATCCGGGACTGCGAGGATTTCAGCCGCGCGCTCGATCCGATCCTCGACGAGGCCGACCCCATCCCCGACAGCTATATTTTCGAGGTGTCGTCCGCGGGGGCGGAGCGGCAGCTCAAGCGCCCGAGCGATTTTGCGCGCTTTCTCGGCGCACAGGTCGAGGTACGGCTCTATCAGCCGGTCGACGGCAGCAAGGTGCACATCGGCACGCTCGAACAGTATGACAACGGGGACGTGACCGTCTCCGACGGCAAGACCCGCCGTGTCTTTCAAAAATCCGCCATCGCACAGGTGCGCCTGCACCTGACCATATAAGGAAAGGGAATTCGACCATGAACGCAGAATTTTTTGACGCAGTTGCAGATATCGAAAAAGAAAAAGGTATTCCGCGCGAATATATGTATGAGAAGATCCGCCAGGCCATGCTGACGGCGTTCCGCAAGGACACGCCCGACTGCGAGGACAACGTGGAGGTCATTCTCGACGAGGACAAAAAGAAGATCGAAATGGTCGTCAAGAAGACGGTCGTCGCGCGCGTCATCGACCCGTATGTCGAGATCAGCGAGGAAGCGGCGCACCGCATCAGCAAGCGTGCCAAGATTGGTGACATTGTCAGCGTCCCGGTCGAGACCAAGCAGTTCGGCCGCATCGCGGCGCAGGCAGCCAAGCAGGTCATCATTCAGGGCATCCGCGAGGCGGAGCGCGGCATGATCTATGAGGAGTTCAACTCCAAGGAGCACGAGATCCTCACCGGCGTTGTCAATAAGATCGACCCGCGCACCGGCTGCGCGTTTTTGAAGATCAGCTCCAACTCGGACTATACCGAGGCCATGCTCGCCCCGGCGGAGTGCATCCGCGGCGAGGTGCTGCATGAGGGCGACCGCATCAAGGTCTACGTGGTCGAGGTGCGCAACAGCACGCGTGGCCCGCAGGTGCTTATCAGCCGGACGCATCCCGGCCTGGTCAAGCGCCTGTTCGAGCTCGAGGTGCCGGAGATCTTCGACGGCACGGTCGAGATCAAGTCCATCGCCCGCGAAGCTGGCAGCCGCACGAAGATGGCCGTCTGGGCGGAGGACCCGGTCATCGACCCGATCGGTGCCTGCGTCGGCCCGAAGGGCGGCCGTGTCGCGAGCGTCGTCAACGAGCTCGGCGGTGAGAAGATCGACATCGTCAAGTACAGCGAGGTGCCGGAGGAATTCATCGCGGCCGCGCTGGCACCGTCCGATGTGCTGGAAGTGACCTTGCTCGACGAGGGCAAGAGCTGCCGCGTCATCGTGCCGGATAACCAGCTCTCGCTCGCCATCGGCAAGGAAGGGCAGAACGCCCGCCTGGCCGCAAAGCTCACCGGCTATAAGATCGACATCAAGCCCGAGAGCGAGGCGTAAAACGAAAGGAGGCAGTCACCCATGCCCAAGTCCATTCCTCAGCGGCAGTGCGTCGGCTGCCGTGAAAAGAAGCCCAAGCCGGAGCTCATCCGGGTGGTGCGCGCGCCCGATGGGGCCATCTCACTCGATGCGCGCGGCAAGGCGGCGGGCCGCGGTGCGTATCTGTGCCCGAAGGCCGCATGCCTGAAAAAGGCGCAGAAAAACCGCGCGCTCGAGCGCGCGTTCGGCGTGCCCATCCCGGCGGAGATCTACGAGCAGCTCGCAGCGGAACTGGAGGTGCTCGGCGACGGATAAAGCAGCCAACTATCTCGGCCTCATGCGCAAGGCCGGGCGCATCGCGCTCGGGGAGCATGACGCCGGAGCGGCGGCACGCTCCGGCAAGGCGTGCCTGCTGCTGCTGGCGCAGGACGCATCGGACAATGCGCGCAAGCGCGCCGAGGGCTTTGCCCATGCGGCGCAGGCGCCGCTGCTGCGCCTGCCGTACACGAAGCAGGCGCTGTCCGACCGGCTCGACAAGACCGGCTGCGCCATCGCGGCGGTTACCGATCCGGGGCTGGCGAAGGCCTTTTTGTCTGCGCTGGCACAGGTGGATCCGGAGCAATACAGCAACACGGCGGCAGAGCTTGCCGCACAGACGAGAATAGACAAGGGCACGGCGCAGACAAGCGGCGGGCGCAACGGCAAGAGGAGGAAACAAGTATGAGCGGATTGATTAAATACAGAGTGCATGAGGTGGCGAAGGATTTCAACATGACCTCGAAGGAGATCACGCAGATCCTGACGGATTATGCCACCACTCCGAAAAATCATATGCAGGTGCTGGAGGACGACGAGCTCAACGACATCTTTGAGTATCTCACGCAGCACCATCAGGCGGCCAGCCTGGAGGAGCTCTACAAAGTGCCGGATCAGCCGAAGGTCAAGCCGCAGGCGGCCCCGGCCGCGCAGGGCAATGCGCAGAAGGCCGACACCGCGCCCACAAAGCAGCCGCAGCAGGCTTCCCAGCCGCAGCAGCCGAAGCCCAAGAAGGACGACAAGCCGCACCAGCCGCGTCAGGTGGCCGAGCGCCGCGTCGTCGATACCCGCGGCGCGACGACGAACCTGTCCAAGTACGACCAGCGCCTGGACGATCTCGTGCCCGAGCGCGCGCAGAACAAGCGCGGTGGCAAGCAGAAGATCCAGAACCGCAACCGTCAGCGCCCGCAGAACCCCGCCGCCGGCGCCAAGCGCCGCCAGGAGGAGCGCGACAAGATGCAGAAGCTGCAGTTCGAGATCGCGAAAAAGCAGCAGCTCAAGGTGCAGATCCCGGACACGATCTCCGTCGGCGAGCTCGCATCCCGCATGAAGAAGACCGGTGCGGAAGTCGTGCGCCGTCTCGTAAAAATGGGCGTTATGGCGTCGCTGTCTGATACCATTGATTACGATACCGCTGCGCTTGTGGCCATGGAGCTCGGCTGCAAGGTCGAGCATGAGGTCATCGTGACGGTCGAAGAGCGCCTGATCGACGACCGCGAGGACACGGAGGACGAACTCGTCCCGCGCGCCCCGGTCGTGGTGGTCATGGGCCACGTTGACCACGGCAAGACCAGCCTGCTTGACCGCATTCGCCGCACGAACGTCGCGGCCGGTGAGGCCGGCGGCATCACGCAGCACATTGGCGCTTACCGCGTCATGGTTGACGGCAAGCCCGTCACCTTCCTCGATACGCCGGGCCACGAGGCGTTCACGTCCATGCGTGCCCGCGGCGCTATGGTAACGGACATCGCCATCCTCGTCGTCGCGGCCGATGACGGCATCATGCCGCAGACGGTCGAGTCCATCAACCACGCCAAGGCCGCCGGTATCCCGCTGGTCGTGGCCATCAACAAGATGGACGTCCACGGCGCGAACCCCGACCGCATCAAGCAGCAGCTCACGGAGTACGGTCTTGTGCCCGAAGAGTGGGGCGGCGAGACGATCGTCTGCCCGATCTCGGCCAAGACCGGCGAGGGTGTGGACGCGCTGCTCGAAAACCTTGTCCTGCTCGCGGAAATCCAGGAGCTTAAGGCAAACCCGAACCGCGCCGCCCGCGGCACGGTCATTGAAGCCCGCATGGATAAGGGGCGCGGCCCGATCATGACTGTGCTCGTGCAGAACGGCACGCTCCATCAGGGCGACATCATCATCGCTGGCACGGCCGTCGGCCGTGTGCGCACGATGACCAACGATAAGGGCCAGCGCGTGACGAAGGCTGGCCCGTCCATCCCGGTTGAGATCGCCGGTATGTCCGAGGTGCCGAGCGCGGGCGACACGTTCAACGCCGTCGCCGACGAGCGCATGGCGCGCGAGCTGGTCGAGCAGCGCAAGCAGCAGAAGAAGGACGCCGCCAACGCCGGCAGCAAGAAGGTTTCGCTCGACGACCTGTTCTCCCGCATTCAGCAGGGCGAGATGAAGGACTTCAACATCATCGTCAAGGCCGACGTGCAGGGCAGCGCCGAGGCCGTCAAGTCCTCGCTCGAGAAGCTCTCGAACGAGGAAGTGCGCGTGCAGGTCATCCACTCCGGCGTCGGTGCCATCAACGAGTCCGACGTCATGCTCGCCGCCACGTCGAACGCGATCATCGTCGGTTTCAACGTCCGCCCGGACGCGGCAGCGCGCGACAATGCCGCCCGCAGCAATGTGGAGATCCGCATGTACCGCGTCATCTATGACTGCATCAATGAGATCGAGGCGGCCATGAAGGGCATGCTTGCCCCGAAGTTCCAGGAGCAGATTATCGGCCACGTCGAGATCCGCCAGACCTTCAAGGTCTCCAAGGTCGGCACTGTCTGCGGCGGCTATGTTACCGACGGCAAGATCGTGCGCAACAGCAAGGTCCGCGTCGTGCGCGACAATATCGTTGTGTTCGAGGGCGACCTCGCATCCCTGCGCCGCTTCAAGGATGACGTCAAGGAAGTCGCTGCGGGCTACGAGTGCGGTCTGCAGGTCGATAAGTACAACGACGTCAAGGTCGGCGACGTGATCGAAGTGTTCGTCATGGAGGAAATCAAGCGGTAAAAGGAGTTTCCTATGGCTTCCAACAAACTGGCAAGAACGAATGATGATATCCAGCGCGTGCTGGCAAACCTGCTCACCCAGGTCAAAGACCCCCGAGTGCAGCAGGGGATGATCAGCGTCACCCGTGTCGAGACGACGGGCGACCTGCGCTATTCAAAAGTCTGGCTTTCCGTGCTCGGCATGGAAAACGAGAAGGAATTCAAAAAGGGGCTGCGTTCGGCCTCCGGCTGGCTGCGCCATGAGCTGGGCACCGTGCTGGACCTGCGCTACACCCCCGAACTGGTGTTCGAGATCGACCACTCGATTGAGGAGGGCGCGCACATCAGCGCCCTGATCGAGCAGCTGCACGACAAGGACACCGGAAGTGAGGCTTGAAGTATGAATGATCGGGAGTTTGCCGCGGCGCTGCGTGACCGCGACGCGATTCTGATCCTGTCGCACCTGCGCCCGGACGGTGACACGCTCGGGAGCGGTGCGGCGCTTTGCAGCGCGCTGCGCCGCATGGGCAAGACGGCGTACCTGTTCCCCAACCCGGAGACGACGGCGCGCTATCTGCCGTATGTGGCGCAGTTTTTTGCGCCTGCGGATTTTGTGCCCGCATGCGTGGTCGCGGTCGATATCGCGACGCCGGACCTGTTCCCGCAGGGCTTTTCCGGCGCGGTCGATCTGTGCATCGACCACCACCCATCGAACGCGCTGTACGCCGGGGCCACGCTCCTGCATGCGGAGAAGTCCGCCTGCGGTGAGGCGGTGCTCGATGTGATCGAGCTGCTGACCGGCAGTGTCACGGAGCAGGAGGCAAACCTCCTGTATATCGCTGTCACGACGGACACCGGCTGCTTCCAGTACGCGAACACGAACGCTGCTACCCTGCGCGCGGCGGCGCGGCTGCTGGAGCTCGGCGCCGATAACCGAAAGATCAGCATGGACTTTTTCCGCAAGATCTCCCGCGCGCGCATGGCGCTCGTGGGGCAGATCTATTCCGGCATGCGCTTTTTCCGCGGCGGCCAAGTCGCCATCGCGGTCGTCACGCGCGCGCTGATCGATGCCGTGCACGCGACGGAGGATGACTGCGACGACATTGCCGGTCTGCCCGGCCGGGGGGAGGGCGTGGTCGTGAGCGTCACGATCCGCGAGCTGCTCGACGGCCGCAGCAAGATCTCCGTGCGCTCGAACCCCGAGGTGGATTCGTGCGCCATCTGCGCGGTCTACGGCGGCGGCGGCCACAAGATGGCCTCCGGCTGCACGCTGGCGTGCGATACGGAAACGGCTGTGGACAAGATCCTTGCAGCCATTGACCAGGTGTGGCCCGCATGAACGGGATCTTACTGGTCGATAAGCCCGCGGACTGGACGAGCCACGACGTTGTGGCCAAGCTCCGCGGCGTGCTCGGCGAGCGGCGCATGGGCCATTCCGGTACGCTCGACCCGATGGCGACCGGCCTGCTGGTCGTGTTCGCCGGCCGCGCGACGCGCGCGGTGTCGTTTTCCGAAAACCACAGCAAGTGCTATGAGGCGCACCTGCGCCTCGGCCTCACGACCGATACGCAGGACACGACCGGCACGGTGCGCAGTCGCTCTGACCGGCACGTCACCCGCGCGGAGCTGGAGGCGGTGCTGCCGCAGTTTCGCGGGGACATTTTGCAGGTGCCGCCGATGTATTCGGCGCTCAAGGTCGACGGCAAAAAGCTCTATGAAATCGCCCGCCGCGGCGGCGAGGTCGCGCGCCCGGCGCGCCCGATCACGATCGAAGAGCTGACCGTGCTCGGCGAGACGGACGGGGACTATGTTCTGCGTGTCCGCTGCTCGAAGGGCACCTACATCCGCACCCTCTGCCATGATATCGGCACGGCCCTCGGCTGCGGCGGCGTGATGAGCGCCCTGCGCCGGACGGCGGTCGGCGGGTATCGCGTGGAGGATGCGCACACCATGAACGAACTGTGCGCTCTGCCGCGTGAACAGATGCAGCGCCTGCTCCTGCCGGTGGACAGTCTCTGGCCGGATGCGCCGCAGGTCATGATTGACGCGAAGGCGGAGCGGCTTGCCCGCTGCGGCAATCCGTTCGCGCTCAGCGCGCCGGACGGGACTTACCGCATCTATGCTGCGTCGGGGGAGTTCCTCCTGCTGGCGCAGGTCACGGACGGCACGGCCGTCACGATCAAAAGTTTTTTCGAGGTTTCTTGACGTATGGAAAACCAGAAACGTGTCATTGCCCTGGGCTTTTTTGACGGCATTCATATCGGCCATGCCGCGCTCATGCGCCGCACGGTCGCGCGCGCGGAAGAAATGGGCGTCATCCCCACGGTCATGAGTTTTGACGTGCACCCGGACACGCTCGTGCGCGGCACGGAGGTCCCGCTCATCAACAGTGCCCACGGCCGCGAGGAGCTCATCCGCTGCCTGTTCGGTATCGAGAGCGTGGTCTTTATCCACTTTGACCGCACGGTCATGCAGATGCCGTGGCAGACGTTCATCCAGACGCTCGTCGACGAGATGGACGCGGCGGCGTTCGTCGTCGGGCACGACTTCAGCTTCGGCTGGCGGGGCGAGGGCACGGCGGAAAAGCTCGCCGCCTACTGCGCCGAGCGCGGCCTCGGCTGCGACGTGATCCCCGCCGTCATGCTCGACGGCCGCGTCGTCAGCTCCACCTACATCCGCGAGCTGCTCGAAAATGGTGAGGTCGAGCGTGCCAACGCTTTCCTCGGCCATCCGCATACCCTGTCGGACACGGTGCATTATGGCTACCGCCTCGGCACAAAGATGGGCACGCCCACGATCAATATGCAGTTTCCGGACGGGGTGCTCGTGCCGCGCCACGGCGTGTACGCTGCGAAGGTGTATCTCGACGACGGCAGCGAGCATTATGCTGTTACGAATGTCGGCGTGCGGCCGACGGTCAGCGGCGGCCAGCGTGTGAGCGTCGAGAGCTTCATCCTCGACTACCATGGCAATCTCTACAACCGCCAGGTGCGTCTGGAGTTTTATAAGTTCCTGCGCCCGGAGCAGAAGTTTGCCTCTGTTGACGAGCTCAAGGCCCGCATCCTCTACGATGCGGATACGACACGCGCCTATTTTGAGGCGCAGACCCAGCACGCGTAAAGACATACAAAACCCGCGGCCCCGGTACTCAGTACCGGGGCCGCGGGTTTGCGTTTTCGGTTCATTGCGGGGCTGACTGCGCGGTCTTGGCCGGCCGGCGGCGGGATTTGCCGCGGCCGCGCTTTCGCGGCTGGGCCGCCTTGGCCTTGTAGTAGCTCTCCATGCTGTCCGTCGCCTGATAGGTCAGGCGCGTGGCACTCCAGGTGCAGTTGTCCGCCTTGCGGAATTTCAGCCGCACGAGCAGCTTGCCGTCCGTCGGGCATTCACCGAGCGTCATGTAGCGCTGGTCGCCCTGGTTGACCCACTTGCTGTATTGCACCTCGCCGCTGCACAGCGGGCAGCAGGGTGTGACGAACGCGGCATCTCCGAAGAGCTCCGACTTTGTGGCGTAGGACTCCGATGCGACGTGCTCGATCGGGTCGGGGCCGTTATTTTCGCCGTGGTGCTCCTTCGGCAGCCGGGTCGTGAGCTTCTGCGCGGCGTCGTGGTAATCGGCCAGACCCTTCTCCATGTTCAGGTGCGTGCACACGAGCGCGGTGTTGTACGCGTCGCCGAGCGCGTCGTGCGCGATGCGCGTCTGCTCGATGGCGAAGTGCTCCATCGCCGTGGCAAGCGATTTCTGGTTGCGGTCGCCGTCGGTCTGGAGGTTGTAGATGAGCTGGAGGTTGATCCAGCCGGCGATCCAGTCCCAGTCCAGATCGTGGATGATGATGTTCTGCTCGAGGATGCCCTGATCGTCGCAGCCCCAGGTGAGGAACGTCACATCGTCCCCGCACCAGGTGCGAAACTGCGCCATCGCCTCCGGAAAGCTCACGCCGGCGGCCAGCCGCTCGCGGTCAAAGCCGGTGAGCTTCTTGACCTTGTAGTGCATGCGCTTGAAGTACATGGGCTTGACATCAATCTGAAATTCTTCGCCGGGGGTCATGTCCTCGTTGAGCTTCACCGCGCCGATCTCGATGATCTCGCCGCGCAGGTGAATGGGCAGCTTGTTGAATACGGAGGATTTGGAACTCATCGCCTGATTCCATTCCAGATCCATCACGACATAATGCATGGCTCTTTTCCGTCCTTTCCTGTAACATTAGGAGTATAGCACACAATGGTGCAACTTTCACGCCCTTTTTTCGGGAATTCTATATTTGAATGCAAGTGCATAGTGTGATATAATCAAAAAATACCGTCCTGGGACGGTTCTATGAGAAAACGAAGGGGGTATTCCCAATGAAAATTGCAGTTCTTTGCGGCGGCCTGAGCCCTGAGCGCAACGTCTCGATCTCGAGCGGCACGAAAATTGCCGGCGCGCTCCAGGAGAGCGGCCACCAGGTCGTGCTGCTGGATATGTTTTTCGGCCTTGAGGACTATACCGGCGACATCGCCACGATCTTTGACAACCCGCCGGCCCTCGGCGGCACGCGCATCGATGAGAGCGCGCCGGATCTGGAGCGCGTGCGCGCGCAGCGCAAGCTCCGCAGCCCGAGCCTGTTCGGCGAGCACGTGCTTGAGGTGTGCGCCATGGCGGACATCGTGTTTCTGGCTCTGCACGGCCGCACCGGCGAGGATGGCCGTGTGCAGGCCACGCTCGACCTGCTCGGCATCCCCTATACCGGCAGCGGTTACCTCGGCAGCGCCATCGCCATGGACAAGGACCTGACCAAGCGCGTCGTCGCGCCGCTGGGCGTCAAGACCCCGGCATGGATGCTCGTTGAGAGCGACGGCATGGACATCGACGCCGTCTGCGCGCAGGTGAAGCTGCCCTGCGTCGTCAAGCCGGACGATTCCGGCTCGAGCATCGGCGTGTCCATCGCCAATGACGAGGCCGAACTGCGCGCCGCGCTCGAAGCGGCCGCCCATGAGGGCAGCCGCATCCTCATCGAGCAGTATATCCGCGGCCGCGAGGTGCAGATCGGCATCCTCGGCGACAAGGCCCTGCCCAGCATCGAGATCATCCCGGCCGAGGGTTTTTATGACTACCGCAACAAGTATCAGCCCGGCGCAGCCCGGGAGATCACCCCGGCTGAGATCCCGGCTGAGACCGAGCAGCGCCTGGCCGACGCCGCACTCACGGTGTTCCACGCGCTGAGTTTGTCGGCCTACTCCCGCGCGGACTTCATCCTCGACGCGGAGGGTGAGCTCTGGTTCCTCGAGATCAACACCCTGCCCGGCATGACGCCCACCAGCCTCGTGCCACAGGAGGCCGCCGCCGTCGGCATCAGCTACAGCGAACTGTGCGAGCAGATCATCGCCGCCGCGCTGCATAAGTGAGCCGATGACGGGCTACTGTGTATCGGACATCGCCGCCATCACGGGCGGCGTGCTCTCGGGTGACGGGACAGTGCCCGTGACCGGCGCCGTCATCGACAGCCGTGCTGTCACGCCCGGCGCGCTCTTTGCCGCCATCCCCGGCGAGCGGGTCGACGGGCATGACTACATCGGCAGGGCGTTCGACCTCGGCGCGGCCTGCTGCCTTGCGCAGCGCGTCCCGGCGGGGGAGACACGTCCGGTCATCTGTGTGCCGGATACGGCTGCCGCGCTCGAGACGCTCGCGCGCGCCTACCGCGCCCGCTTTGCCATCCCGGTCCTCGGCGTGACCGGCAGCGTCGGCAAGACGACGGCCAAGGAAATGGTCGCGTCCGTGCTTTTGCAGCGCTGGAACACGCTGAAAACCGAGAAGAACTTCAACAATCAGCTCGGCGTGCCGCTCACGCTCTTCCGGCTTGAGCCGGAGCACGAGGCCGCAGTCGTCGAGATGGGCGTGTCGCACTTCGGCGACATGGCGCCACTGGCCGCCATGGTGCAGCCGACGGCCATGCTTTTTACGATCATCGGCCATGCACACCTGGAGTTCCTGCGCGACCGCCGCGGCGTCCTGCAGGAAAAGACCTCTGTGCTCGATACCATGCCGGACGATGCCGTTGCCTTCTGCAACGGGGACGACGATCTGCTGCGCGCCATGACCTGCCGCCAGCGCAAGGTGACGTTCGGCCTCTCGGCCGGCTGTGACGTGCGCGCGGTCGACGTGCGCGACCTCGGCGACGAGGGCAGCACCTGCACGATCGTCGCGGGCACGCGGCACATCCCGGTGCGCATCTCCGCCTACGGGCAGCACATGGTCTATGCGGCGCTCGAGGGCGCGGCCGTCGGCATCGAATACGGCCTGACGGATGCCGAGATCATCCGCGGCATCGTGGCCTATCAGCCGATTGGCAGCCGCGCGTGCGTCGTGCGCACGGCGCACTATACGGTCATTGATGACTGCTATAATGCCAACCCCGATTCCACGGCGGCGGCGCTGCGCTCCATGGCGACGCTTCCGGCCGGCCGCCGGGTGGCCATCCTCGGCAACATGGGCGAGCTCGGCGCAAATGCCGCTGCTCTGCACCGCGAGACCGGCGTCTGCGCGGCCGAGGCCGGTGTGTCGCTCGTGATCACCTGCGGGGAACTGGCGCGAAACATCGCAGCGGGCGCCGCTGCGGCGGACGCTTCCGTTGCGACCGCGTCGTTTGACACGCTCGATGCGCTGCTCCCGGCATTGCCGGACCTGCTGCAGCCGGGCGACTGCGTGCTCGTCAAAGCGTCGCACAGCATGCAGTTTGAGCGCGTCGTTCAGGCGCTGACACAGGCGTAAAACTTCATGCATGCGTGCTGCACCACGAAAAAGCGCAAATGCCGGTGCATGAAGTTTTTGTGCATCATTTCCGGTTGCCCCGCAGGGGCGAGGAAATGGCGCATTTCTGATTTCGCTGTGCTTTTGCATAGCGAATACAGCGTATTTCCAGCCGGGCGGGGCAGTGCTTCGCCCGGTATTTTTGCGCTTCGTCAATTCGTCAAAAACGTAACGTTAAAAATAAAACGTATTTGTTAAAAAAGTAGAAATACAAAAAAGGGCTTTTCAAATGGGAAAAATGGCGCTACAATGCAGTTGATAAGAAAATAACAAAGTTCGACAGCGTTCGTTCTGATTCGCCGCAGCGGCTGTTGCCGCCTGTGTGGGAAGTGTGGAAAGCGGAACGCAAAAGATAAAAAACAAACAGCACTTTCGATTTCTTAAAGGAGGAATCTGTCATGACAAAGACCAAGATCGCAGTTCTGTGGGGCCTGCTCATCGCAATGATGGTGGCTTGCGCCGGTATTTACGCTACGCTCAAAGCGCGCGAGATGAACCCCTACATACGCAGCACCGGCACCTATGTGGAGACGGTGCAGCCGAATGGTGAGGCGTCCGCCGTCGTCGCGGACAACGTGGTCACGGTCAATGACTGAGTCCTGACAGGCGTGCGGTCCGCCGCTCGCTGATAGAAGGCACACATACGCACGCCGGGCGAAGCTCTGCTTCGCCCGGCGTGCTTTTTCGCCAAATATTCGGAAACGGCTTTACTTTTTGGCCGGAATATGGTATTTTGAATACAAGGACGGAGGAAATCAGTTTACATAACATGAGTTTCAGGAGGGAACGACCATGTCGAAAACGAGCAAGATCATTCTCTGGTGTGCGCTGATCGCGGTGCTGGCGCTGTGCGTTGTGCTGTATATCTCAACGAAGCAGCCCGCGGCGGACACGACCGCCCGCGATGCGGGAAAGCGTTATGCTGAGTCCCTGCAGCCCGGCGACGAGACGCCGGTCATCACGGGCGGGGACTTCACGATCACGGCGCACACGTTTGAAAACATGTGCACGCAGAACCGCGCCTCCGGCATGACGGAGACAGAGGCTGCGCAGTACACGCTCGCGCGCTATATCGTGACGCGCTCGCTGTACTACCAGGCGGTCACCGAGGGCTATGCGGCCGCGGACGCCGCCGTGCAGCAGGACATTGACGATACCCGCGCCGCCGCACAGACGGCGGACAACCGCGAAGTCTATGAGCAGTTCATCGCCGGCACCGGCATGACGGAGGACGCCTACTGGGCCTCGATGTTCGAGACGCGCAAGCTCATGCTCACGCTTGAGAATTATACGCAGGCGCAGAAGGCCGCCTTCCTTGCGGCGGGGCACGCGCCGGACGAGACGGATGCGTGGCACGACTTCTGCTATACGCTCACCAAGGCGGCCGTGGATGCGCAGAACATCACGCTCGCCGCGCCGTACAGCTGGACGCTCACGCGCGACAATTATAACGACGCCGGTACGTGGCCGGAGCTGACGCAGAGCACCGGCACGCCCGGATAAAGCAGATTCCCCGCATCTTCGGATGCGGGGACCCGTTTATGTAGGCTAAAAGAGATATTTGATCAGCAGCAGCAGCACCAGCCCTGGGAACCCGGCCACGCTGATGACCAGCGCATTGATCCAGTTGAGGCCGAGCGTGATGCCGATGGCGCTGCCGAAAAAGTTGAGCAGAAACAGCGCCGCGAAGCCGATGGCCGTGTTGAGCAGCAGTTTCAGGATCCAGCGGATCGGTTTTCGCAGCAGCCGAATGACCAGCCAGACGAGAAACACGGCCGCGATCACGACCAGAATGTCCGTAAGTGTTTGCGACATAAGAAACCATCCTATTGTGTCAGATTTTTCAGATCGTGCACGGCGCAGTTGTACTTTGCGCGCAGCGCGTTGATCTCATAGATGCACGCCTCCATCAGCAGGGGATCGGTGATGTTGTCAAATTCATTGTAGGCCTGTTCGAGTTCGCGGCGCACGCCGAGCATCTCGGCGCGCACGCGCTGCACTTCCGCGCGGTGTGCCCGCTGCTGCTTTCTCTGACTGGACATGGAAAAGCCTCCGTTCGCTTTTCTGTATATTCTATGCCGGCAGCGGCGGTTTTAGTCAGAGCGCAGCGAAATTTTCCAGGCATAGCGGTGGGTGGTGCGCGCATACTGTGTTCGGACAACATATCCGACGCGCGCTGCAGCGAAGCAAACCCGCGGAGGCCGCCCGGCACACAGGCCGCGGCGCAACATCCGATTCCTGCAAGAGCTTTGCAGGCTGCTGCATCCAGCGCGGGAACGACCCGCTCCGGACCACCGGAACGCCGTTCGGCACGGATTGCGTCAAGTGCCGGAGCGGCAGGGGACAGCCCCGAAGGTTCCGGGGCGGCGGGGAGCGCACTTCACGCGTTCCCCGTCTATTTTTTGGAATTCCTTGCATTTCCGGCCTTGATACGCTATACTAGATTGGTTAAGGTATGAAATGATGCTACCACATCTTGTGATATGAGAGGGATCCAACGACATGGCAAAGGCCCCAACAACAACCTACGGCAATGACAGCATCTCGATGCTCAAGGGCGCGGAGCGCGTGCGCAAACGCCCGAGTGTCATCTTCGGCTCCGACGGGCTGGAGGGCTGCGAGCACGCAGTGTTTGAAATTCTCTCGAACGCGATCGACGAGGCGCGCGAGGGATTCGGCAGTATTATAACCGTTACGCGCTACGAAGACAAGTCCATTGAGGTGGAGGATTTCGGGCGCGGCTGTCCGGTGGACTGGAACGAGAAGGAGCAGCGCTACAACTGGGAGCTGATCTTCTGCGAAATGTACGCCGGCGGCAAGTACAAGAACAACGAGGGCGAAAACTACGAGTACTCGCTCGGCCTCAACGGCCTCGGCGCGTGCGCCACGCAGTACGCCTCGGAATACATGGACGTGACCATCTGGCGCGACGGGAAAAAGTACACCCTGCATTTTCGCCATGGCGAGGTCGTCGGCGGGCTGGAGAGCGCCCCGGCCGACCGCAAGAAGACCGGCTCGACCATCCGCTGGCGGCCGGATCTGGAGGTGTTCACGGACATCGACGTGCCCGAGAGCTATTTTCAGGACGTGCTGCACCGGCAGGCCGTGGTCAACCGCGGCGTGACGTTCCGCCTGCGCGTGCAGCGCGGCGGCGCGTTCGAGACGACGGACTACTGCTACGCCGACGGCATCCTTGACTATGTCAAGGAGCTCGCCGGGGAGGACGCGCTGACCGTCCCGACCTTCATTGAGACCGAGCGCCGCGGCCGCGACCGCGCGGACAAGCCGGAGTATAAGGTGAAGATCTCGGCGGCGTTCTGCTTTTCCAACCGCGTCAATGATATTGAATATTACCACAACTCGTCCTGGCTGGAGTACGGCGGCGCGCCGGAAAAGGCCGCGAAGAGCGCCTTTACCTCCGCCATCGACGCCTACATCAAGCAGCAGGGCAAGTACCAGAAGAGCGAGAGCAAGATCAGCTTTCAGGACGTGCAGGACTGCCTAATCCTCGTCACGAACTGCTTTTCGACCATCACGTCCTACGAAAACCAGACGAAAAAGGCCATCACGAACAAGTTCATCCAGGAGGCCATGACGGAGTTTTTCCGCGCCCAGCTCGAGATCTATTTCATCGAGCACAAGGCCGAGGCCGACCGCGTTATGGAGCAGGTGCTCATCAATAAACGCAGCCGCGAGACGGCGGAAAAAGCGCGTCTGAACATCAAGAAAAAGCTCACCGGCAATGTCGACCTTGCCAACCGTGTGCAGAAGTTCGTTGACTGCCGCTCAAAAGACGTCTCGCGCCGCGAGATCTACATCGTGGAGGGCGATTCCGCCCTCGGTGCCTGTAAGCTCTCGCGTGATGCGGAGTTTCAGGGTATCATGCCCGTGCGCGGCAAGATCCTCAACTGTCTGAAGGCGGACTATGCGCGCATTTTTAAGAGCGATGTCATCACCGACCTCATGCGCGTGCTCGGCTGCGGCGTGGAGGTGCAGAGCAAGCAGGCTAAGGACCTCTCGGCGTTTAATCTCGAGAACCTGCGCTGGAACAAGGTCATCATCTGCACGGATGCCGACGTGGACGGCTTCCAGATCCGCACGCTCATCCTCACCATGCTCTACCGGCTGGCCCCGACGCTTATCCGCGAGGGCTATGTGTACATTGCCGAGTCGCCCCTGTATGAGATCGTGAGCAAGGGCAAGACTTACTTTGCCTACTCCGACCGCGAGAAGGCGGCCATCATCGACAGTCTCGGCGGCGCAAAGGCGGACATCAACCGCTCGAAAGGCCTCGGCGAGAACGACCCCGAGATGATGTGGCTCACGACCATGAACCCCGACACGCGCAAGCTTATCCGCGTCATGCCGGAGGATGTCGAGCGCACGGCGCAGATGTTTGATCTGCTCCTGGGCGACAATCTCGCCGGACGCAAGGCGCACATTGCCGAGTGCGGCAGCCAGTTTCTCGATCTGGCCGATATTTCCTGAGAAAAACCTGCGTAAAGGAACGGTAACGTTATGCCGAGAAAAAAAGCACCGGAAATCAAGAAAACCGTGGACCCCAACGTTGTCGGGCTCAAGGCGGAGGTCATCTCCCAGCCCATCACCGAGACGCTGGAGCAAAACTATATGCCGTATGCAATGAGCGTCATCGTCTCGCGCGCGATTCCGGAGATCGACGGCTTCAAGCCCAGCCACCGCAAGCTGCTGTACACGATGTACAAGATGAATCTGCTCACGGGCGGGCGCACGAAATCGGCCAACATCGTCGGCCAGACCATGCGCCTCAACCCGCATGGCGACGCCGCGATCTACGAGACCATGGTTCGCCTGTCGAAGGGCTACGGCGCGCTGCTGACGCCGTTTGTGGATTCCAAGGGCAACTTCGGCAAGGTGTTTTCACGCGATATGTCCTACGCCGCCTCGCGTTACACGGAGGCGAAGCTCGCGCCCATCTGTGCCGAGCTCTTCGGCGACATTGACAGCGACACCGTCGATTTCGTCGATAACTACGACGGCTCCATGAAAGAACCGGCCCTGCTGCCGACGCGCTTTCCAAACGTGCTCGTGTCGGCAAACCTCGGCATCGCCGTCGGCATGGCCAGCCAGATCTGCGGCTTCAACCTCGAGGAGGTCTGCCGCACGACGATCGCCTATCTCGAGGACCCAAACCACGACCTGCTCTCGACGCTTCCGGCGCCGGACTTTCCGACCGGCGGCGAGATCCTGTATGACTGCGGCGAGATGGCCCAGATCTACCGCACCGGCCGCGGCAGCGTGAAGGTGCGCGCCCGCTGGCGGCATCTGCCGAAGGAAAACATCATCGAGATCTACGAGATCCCGTATTCCACGACGGTCGAGGCCGTCATTGACAAGGTGGCCGAGCTCGTCAAGGCGGGCAAGCTGCGCGAGGTGGCCGATATGCGCGACGAGACCGACCTCAGCGGCCTGAAGCTCGCTATCGACCTCAAGCGCGGCGCGGACCCCGAGCAGGTCATGCAAAAGCTCTTCCGGCTCACGCCGCTGTGCGACAGCTTTGCCTGCAACTTCAACATCCTCATTGCCGGCAACCCGCGCGTGATGGGCGTGGGCGAAATTCTCGACGAGTGGATCGCCTGGCGCATGGAGTGCATCCGCCGGCGCGTGTTCTTCGACTTGCAGAAAAAGCGCGCCAAGCTCCATCTGCTGCAGGGCCTCGGCAAGATTCTGCTCGACATTGACCGCGCCATCGCCATCATCCGCAATACCGAGCGCGAGGCCGACGTCGTGCCGAACCTCATGGCGGGCTTTGACCTCGACGAGGTGCAGGCAAACTTCGTGGCCGAGATCAAGCTGCGCAACATCAACCGCGAGTACATCCTCAAGCGCACGGCCGAGACCGACGCGCTGGAAAAAGATATTGCCGACCTCAAGGCGACGCTCGAGAGCAAGCGCCGCATCCGCGGCATTATCATCCGTGAGCTCAAGGAGATCATTCGCAGGTACCCGTCCCCGCGGCGCACGGGCATCGTCGAGGCGGAATCCGTCGTGCAGATGCCGGCAGAGGACCTCGTGCCGGATTATCCGGTGCAGCTGTTCCTCTCGCGCGAGGGCTACTTCAAGAAGATCACGCCGCAGTCGCTGCGCATGAGCGGCGAGCAGAAGTATAAGGACGGCGACGAGCTGAGCCAGAGCTTCGGCGCGACGAACCGCGGGGAACTTCTCATCTTCACCGACCGTCAACAGGTGTATAAGGCCAAGCTCTGCGACTTTGCGGACACGAAAGCATCCGTGCTCGGCGTGTACCTGCCGACGGTGCTGTCCATGGACGCTGACGAGCACGTCCTGTGCATGATCGACCCCTGTGACTACTGCGGTGAGCTGCTGCTGGTATTCCAAAACGGCAAGGCCGCGCGCATCCCCATGTCGGCGTATGAGACCAAGACGAACCGCCGCCGCCTGACCGGCGCGTACTCGGACAAGAGCCCGCTCGTGGCCGTGCTGCCGCTGTACGCGGGCAGCGAGGTCGTGCTCTTCGCGTCCGACGGGCGCGCACTGCTCTTCCCGCCGGAGGCCGTGTCGCTCAAGGCCTCACGCACGACGCAGGGCGTCGCCGTCATGGCGCTGAAGAAAAAGGCCGTCGTCACGCAGGCAAAGTTTGTGCCCGATACGCTCATCCGCAACCATGCGCGTTACCGCGCCAGGAGTCTGCCGGCTGCCGGCGCGCTGCTGCGCGAGGACGACCGCGGCGAGGAGCAGATGAGCCTGATCTGAGGAGAGGGATATGGATCTGCATCGTTTTTCCGCTTTTGATTACATGAAGCTGGTCGTCGGTTCGGCGCTCGTGGCCGCGGCGTTCCAGTTCTTCACGTTCCCGAACAGCATCGTCTCCGGCGGCGTGACCGGCATCGCCCAGATCATCCGCCTTCTGACCGGCATTCCCGTCGGCGTGCTGTCGATCCTCATCAACATCCCCATTTTCTATCTCGGCTGGCGGCACTGCCTCGGCACACGCCGGCTCATTCTGGCGCTGTGCGTCATGGTGTTCATCTCCGTACTCATCGACGTGCTCGCGCTGACCGGCCTCGTCGTGACGGACGAGCCGATGCTCGGCGCGGTCTACGGCGGCGTGCTCAACGGCGCGGGTTCCGGCCTGATCTATACCACCGGTACGACCGGCGGTGGCACGGACATCGTGGCCAAGATACTGCGTCGGCGCTATCCGTACATCAACTTCGGCACGCTGCTGTTCGGCATGAACGTCGTCGTCGTGCTGACGTTTGCTTTCCTGTTCAAGAAGTACGACAGCTGCATGTACACCATGATCGAGATGTTCATCAGCTCCAAGGTCGTCAACCTCGTGCTCTATGGGCCCGGTGTGTCGGAGGTGTGCTACATCATCAGTGGCAATGCAAACGCCATCAAGAGTGCCATCACCTGCACAATGGGCCGCGGCGTCACGCTGCTGCGCGGCGAGGGCGCGTGGTCTGGCAAGGAAATGCAGGTCATCCTCTGCGTGGTCAAGCGGCCGGAGATCGCCCAGCTGCGCGAGGTCGTGCGCTCGGTGGACGAGCACGCATTTGTCATCGTGTCCGAGGCCAAGGAAGTGTTTGGCCGCGGCTTTGGAAACATCTACGGCGACGATTGAAAGGAGCGGAGTATGCACAAACGCTGCATCGCCGGCATCCTGCTGGCGGCACTGCTGGTGTCGCTGTGCGGATGCACGTCCGTGTTTGACAAGGAATATCTGTCGGTGCGCCCATATGAAGAGCCGTCGAACCTCCTGACGGATGCCGACACGACGCAGATCCGCAACTATGCGGGTCTCATGCGTGCGCTCAACACCATGGCGGCGCAGTACGAGCGCTCGTTTGCTCTGGTCTTCGGCGACTATGACGGCATTATTGCCGACGACCTGACCGCCGCCTGCGAGGAGCTGCGCACCGGTACTGCCATCGGCGCGTACTGCATCGAGAGCGTCAGCTATGAGACCGAACAGGTGATTGCCTACTGTGAGGCGAACATCACCATCACCTACAACCGGTCGGAGAGCGAGGTGCGCTCCATTTACAGCGCCCAGACGCAAAAGAGCATCCTCGACTGCGTAGTCGATGCGCTCGACCGGCAGAAGACGCAGTTCGCCATCCAGATCAGTACCAGCACGCTCGAAACGGGCGACATTGCGGCGCTCGTGCGCTCGGCGTGCCTGAACCAGCCGCAGCTCGTCGTGGATTTTCCGGCCATCGATGTGACGGTCTACAGCGGGGACAGCAGCCAGAAGATTTTTGGCATCACGCTGCGCTACGGCGCCAGTGCGTCCGCAGTCAATGACCGCCGCACGCAGCTCGACGGCCGCGTGCGCACGCTCACGTCCACGCTTACGGCGGGCGAGCAGGAGACACCTCTGCAGGCGGCACTCGTTGTCATGCGTGCCTGCGAGCAGCGGATAACGACCGTGAGCACCGCCTATGACGCGCTTGTAAGCGGCACGGCCGACAGCTGCGGCCTGGCCATGGCCTACAAGGCGGCCTGCGATGCGCTGAATATCTCGTGCCAGGTCGTGAGCGGCCGCTTCCAGGGGACGGAGCGCTGCTGGAATGTGGTGCAGGTCGGCGGGAGCTATTATCACCTCGATTTGTCCATGCAGTCGGAAACGCTGTGGTTGCGCAGCGACGAGAGCATGCAGAGCACCTATCAGTGGGACGCCGAGAGCTGCCCGGCATGCACGGCACAGTCGTTCATCTGGCGTGAGGGACAGAAACTGTAGCGCCGGATCTGCAAAAAGGACAAAAAAAGCTTGACAAGTCGGCTTTTTGTGGTAAAATAACGCTTGCATTCACGAAATGCGGGCATAGCTCATTTGGCAGAGCGCCACCTTGCCAAGGTGGAGGTAGCGAGTTCGAATCTCGTTGCCCGCTCCAGATTGAGAACCACACACAGCAAAAACACCGCACTGCGTGCGGTGTTTTTGCTGTGCTTTGCTGTGCTCAGCAGCACGTTTTTGGTCAGATCCGGAGATGGAAAACACGATCGCAGAATAAGGAGGAACCCTTCATGAACGCAGATGTTGTCATTGTCGGCGCGGGCCCTGCCGGTATCTTCACGGCGCTGGAGCTGCTGCGCCGCGGCACCCCGGAAAAGATCGTCATGATCGAGCAGGGGCAGGCGATCGAAGACCGCCGCTGCCCGAAGGCCAAGACCGGCCAGTGCATGAACTGCAAGCCGTATTGCCACATCACAACCGGTTTCTCCGGCGCGGGCGCGTTTTCGGACGGCAAGCTCTCACTGTGCAGCGACGTCGGCGGTGACCTGCCCACGCTCGTCGGCGAGCGGCAGACGCAGGAGATCATCAACTACGCCGACAGCATTTATCTCGAGTTCGGCGCAGATGAGCACGTCGAGGGCCTCGAGAACACGGAGGAGGTCAAGCGCATCCGCACGCGCGCCATCCGCGCGGGCCTGCGCCTGGTCGACTGCCCGATCCGCCACCTCGGCACCGAGAAGGCGCACGAGGTCTACCTCGGCATCGAAAACTACCTGCGCGACCACGGTGTGGAGATGCTCTTCGGCTGCACGTGCGAGGATGTTATTCTGCGCGACGGGCGCTGCTGCGGCGTTGTGGCGCACGACGGGCATCAGGATTATACCATCGAGGCCAAGCACACCGTTATCGCCACCGGCCGCCGCGGCGCCGACTGGCTGGAGAAGGTCTGCCTCGAGCACGGTGTGGAGCACAAGCCCGGCACGGTCGACATCGGCGTGCGCGTCGAGGTGCGCAACGAGGTCATGGAATCCGTTAACCGCGTGCTGTATGAGTCCAAGCTCATCGGCTACCCGGCCCCGTTCAAGAATAAGGTACGCACATTTTGCCAGAATCCCGGCGGCTTCGTGTCGCAGGAGAACTATGACAACGACCTCGCCGTCGTCAACGGCCACGCGTATAAGGAGCTCAAGTCGCCCAACACGAACGTGGCCATCCTCTGCTCGCACAATTTCTCCGTGCCGTTCAACCAGCCGATCGCCTACGCGCAGAAGGTCGGCGAGCTGACGAATATGCTCGGCGCGGGCCACATCATGGTGCAGCGCTTCGGTGATATTCTCGACGGCAAGCGCACCTGGCAGAAGGAACTCGTGCAGTCAAACGTCCGTCCCACGCTGCCGGATGCCGTTGCGGGCGATATCACGTCCGCCATGCCGTACCGCGCCATGCTCAATATCATCAACTTCATCAAGGCCATGGATGAGGTCGTGCCCGGCTTTGCCGCCTATGAGACGCTGCTGTATTCTCCGGAACTGAAGTTCTACAGCAACCGCATCGCCATGGATGCCGACCTGAACACAAACGTGCCCGGCCTGCACTGCCTGGGCGATTCCTCCGGCTGGACACGCGGCCTGATGATGGCCTCGGCCATGGGCGTGCTCATGGGCCGCAAGCTTGCCGGTATGCTCTGAGCCGCGGCGGGAAGCTTTGTCAGCTTTTGCACAAAATGCTTGACAAATTTCTGCAATCCGGTACTATAAGAGGGATGGAAAACGGATATATCCGCCCCAGCGGAGGGAAGGAATCGTTTATGGATGGACTGAAAAAAGCATATTACCGTACCTATCAGCAGGTGTTTGACATTGGCATGCGCTGCCTGCACTGGCGCAAGCCGATCGTGATCTCCGGCGCCGGCAGCATCCGGCAGGTGCCGGATGTGCTGAGCAAGAGCGGTGTGACGAAGGTCATGGTCGTCACCGGCTCGCACGTGGTCAAGTCGCTCGGGCCGAAGCTGTTTGCCGCGCTCGAGGACGCCGGTATGCCCTATGAAGTGTTCAGCGCCGTGGAGGCCAACCCCTCGGTGAACACGGTCGAAAAGATCTGCGCGCAGTACGTGGAGACCGGCTGCAGCGGTTTTGTCGCCCTCGGCGGCGGCAGCCCGATGGACGCGACCAAGGGCGCGGCCGCCCGCGTCGCCTGCCCGAAAAAGAGCTGCGACGATATGGCCGGCGTCATGCGCGTCGGCAAGACCGTGCCGCCCATCGTTGCCATCCCGACGACGTCGGGCACCGGCAGCGAGACGACGATCGCCGCCGTCATCACCGACAGCGAGACGCACCACAAGTATGCGCTCATGGACCTCAAGCTCATGCCGCTGTACGCCATTCTGGACCCGGAGCTGACCGTCGGCCTGCCGCCGCGCACGACCGCGGCCACCGGCATGGACGCGCTCACGCACGCGATTGAGGCGTACATCAGCTGGACGTATAACACAAGGGAGAGCCTGCGCCTCGCCGAAGAGGCCGTCAAGCTCATCTTCGATAACCTTGAGCTGGCGTATCAGTACGGCGAGGATCTCAAGGTCCGCGAGAACATGATGATCGCCGCCTTCAAGGCCGGCTTTGCGTTCTCCCGCGCGGGTGTGGGCAACGTGCACGCCATCGCTCACACGCTCGGCGGCCTGTACAACACGCCGCACGGTCTGGCAAATGCGGTCATCCTGCCGATTGTCCTCGAGGACTACGGCGAGGCCGTGTATCCGAAGCTCGCGCGCCTGTGCGAGATCGCCGACGTCAAGACCGACGGCACGGATGCTGAGAAGGCGCAGGCCTTCATCGCGGAGATTTATGCCATGAACGAGCGCATGGGCATCCCGAAGGGCTTTGATTTCATCCAGGAAGAGGATATTCCGCAGATCATCACCTGGGCGCTGGCCGAGGCCAACCCGAACTATCCGGTGCCGGTCGTGTACAACGCCGCGCGCTGCCGCAAGGTCATCGACACCATTCGCGCCAAGGCTGCGGAGAACCCGCCGGCCGAGGCCGCCAAGGCATAAGAACATAGGAAAAGCCCGCTTCGCACGGCTGTGCGAAGCGGGCTTTTGCGTTCGGCAGGCTCATGCGGCCTGCCGTTCTTTTTTGCTCCTGATGCCGCCGTGGAGCACAAAGCGGCAGAAGCGATTGTCCGGGTGTGCCGATACGATGCGGTAGATCAGAAGCGTGATCGCATAGGCAATCGTGGCGGCAATCAGCCCCGCGATCATCCCGCCGAGCACGTCGGACGGGTAGTGTGCCATGAGGTAGTTGCGCGCCGCGCCCATCGCCGCCACGAACAGATAGGCCCACCAGCGCGTGGGCTTTTTGCCCGCGAGCACGAGCGCGGTCACGCCGGCCATCGCGGCCGTCACGTGGCCGGAGGGGAAGGAATACTCGCTCTCGGCATACGCGCCGGCGGCCTTCCACCAGGTTCGGAAGGGCTCCACCGTCAGCGGACGCGGCCGGGCGACCAGGTCCTTGAGCCAGAAGTTCGTGATGAGCGCGCCGCAGCACACGGCACCGAACATGCAGATGCCCACCTTGCGCGTTTTCGGAAACAGCATCAGCACGATGCCGAGCACGAGAAAGAGAATGCCCTTCTCGCCCAGCAGCGTGATGGCCCGGCACAGCGG
Source organism: Bacteroidaceae bacterium (assembly GCA_963627135.1). GTDB lineage: Bacteria > Bacillota > Clostridia > Oscillospirales > Oscillospiraceae > CAG-103. The sequence goes on from CAVFZY010000007.1 coordinate 97,685, forward strand.
CGTGAAGAATCCGCCCGCCGCTCCAGCCAGATTGTGCAGCGCCTGCAAAATGGCGTAGTCATAGCCAGCAAAGGCCGTGTTGAGCCACTGTGCGATCGCAGTCAGTTCCATAGGAAATCACCGTCCAGGTACAAAGGATGTCTATAGAAAAGGCGAAAAGATTCGCCAGAATGTAAAATGTATTTAAAATTTTTGTAAAGTGACTTTGCCATCTTACACCCCGCGTATGCGTTTTGCAACCGGCAATGCCGGCATGGACCCTTAAAGTTTTGGATAAACGTTTTTCAATGAAAACGAAAATGGAACGTTTTCTGCGTTTTGGGCGCGATATGCCGCCGTGGGACTTGACTTTGCGGGCAAAAATCAATATGCTGGTAATGATAAATTCATCTTGGAATAGGAGCGATGTTTGCATGATTCTCGATTGCAGCAAATATGTCGGCCCGTGCCGCTGTGGCCGCGAGCACACACTGGAGACGAAGAAGGTCGTTGTTGAATATAACGCGCTCGACAAGTTCGACCAGTACATGGACGAGGTCGGTCTGACCGGCAAGCGCGCCGTCATTTACGATACGAATACCTATAACCTCCCGACGCTCAAGCATGTGCGCGCCGATCAGGAGATCGTCCTCAACGCCGAGGGCCTGCACTCCGAAAAGGGCATGATCGAGGACATGATGCGCCAGCTTGACCATCCGGACGTCATTGTCGCGGTCGGCTCCGGCACGATCATGGACTTCGGCCGATACCCGGCCTACCATCTCGGCATCCCGTTCGTCGCGGTGCCGACGCTGGCGAGCTCCGACGGCTTCACGGCCAATATCTGCTCAATCATCATCGACGGGCAGAAAAAGTCCATCCCCATGCAGGCGGCGGCGCTCGTCGTCTGTGACCTGAACGTCGTCTCCGGCGCGCCCCTGTGGCTGACCGTGAGCGGCATTTCGGACATTCTGGCCAAGTACATTTCGCTCGCGGATTGGAAGATCGCGCACCTCGTTTCGGGCGAGTATTACTGCCCGATGGTCGCCGACCTCGCGCAGGAGGCGCTGACCATCATGCGCAAAGCGGCCGATGATATGGCGGCCGGCGGCAAGCCGGACTTCGAGGCCATGACCATGGCGCAGATGATCTCCGGCCTGACCATGCAGCTGCTCAACCACTCACGCGCCGCCTCCGGCGCCGAGCACCTGATGGCGCACCTGGTGGAGATGAAGCCACCGCGGTTTGAATCCGCGCACGGCATGCACGGCCAGTGCGTCGGCGTGGGCACATACCTGTGCGCCAAGGAGTACCACCGCCTCGCCTCACTCCCGACGCCGAAGGCCGAGCCCTTCGAGCCGCTGAGCCGCGCGTGGGTGGATGAGAAGTTCGGCCCCCTCGCCGACGGCATCCTAAAGGAGAACGAAAACGACGTGCTCGGCACGTTCGATGCGCAGAACATCGTCGACCACTGGGACGAGATTCGCGCCATCATCGCCGAGATCCCCTCGGCCGAGGAGCTGGCCGCGCTGTGTGAGAAGCTCGGCGCGTTCTACAAGCCCGAGCAGATCGGCATTGACCCGGCCCTGTCGGAGGACATGCTCAGCGTTTCGGCGGCCATCCGCAACCGCCTGACGCTCATCCGCATGCGCCGCGTGCTCGATTTCGGCGAATAATTGCAGCCGCAGGTATATGCCCGGAAGCCACCGCTTCCGGGCGTTTTTCGCTTGTGAAGCAGAGTGGATGGTGGTATAATATTTTAATATGATTAATATGATTTTTTGTTTTTGCGAATGGAGACTGTGCCATGCCGGATTTTGAAGTTATTTCGCCCTATGCGCCGTCGGGTGACCAGCCCGAGGCGATCGACACGCTCGTGCAGGGGCTGAAAAACGGCATCGACGAGCAGGTGCTGCTCGGCGTGACTGGCTCCGGCAAGACGTACACGATGGCCAAGGTCATCGAGCGCGTCCAGCGGCCGACGCTCGTGCTCGCGCACAACAAGATCCTCGCGGCGCAGCTGTGCAGCGAATTCAAGGAGTTTTTCCCGAACAACGCTGTGGAGTATTTTGTCTCCTACTACGACTACTACCAGCCGGAGGCGTACATCCCGCACACGGACACGTTCATCGAAAAGGACGCCTCCATCAACGATGAGATCGAGCGCCTGCGCCACTCGGCCACATCGAGCCTGTTCGAGCGGCGGGACGTGATCGTCGTCTCGTCCGTGTCGTGCATCTACGGCCTCGGCGACCCGATCGACTACGCCAACATGGTCATCTCCCTGCGCACCGGCCAGCAGCGCGACCCGGAGGAACTCATGCGCAAGCTCATCGACATCCGCTACGAGCGCAACGACATCGCTTTCGCGCGCAATATGTTCCGCGTCCGCGGCGACACGATCGATATTTTCCCGGCCTATTCCTCTGACCATGCTGTGCGCGTGGAGTTTTTCGGCGACGAGATCGACCGCATTTCGGACATCAACGTCGTCACCGGCGCGCCCATCCGCACGCTCAGCCACGTGGCGATCTATCCCGCATCGCACTACGTCACGACGCATGAGAAGATGGAGCGCGCCGTCGGCGAGATTCGCGCCGAGTGTGACGCGCGCGTGAAAACGTTCGAGCAGCAGGGCAAGCTTCTCGAGGCGCAGCGCATCCGCCAGCGCACGGACTATGACATTGAAATGATGCAGGAGCTCGGCTACTGCTCCGGCATCGAGAACTATTCGCGCATCATCAGCGGCCGCGCTCCCGGCAGTGCGCCGATGACGCTGCTGGACTATTTTCCGAAGGATTTTCTGCTCTTTGTCGACGAGAGCCACGTCACGTTGCCGCAGGTGCGCGCCATGTACCGCGGCGACCGCGCGCGCAAGGACTCGCTCGTTGAGTACGGTTTCCGCCTGCCGAGCGCGTATGATAACCGCCCGCTGAAGTTCGAGGAGTTCGAGCAGCGGGTGAATCAGGTCATCTACGTCTCGGCCACGCCGGGCGACTATGAGCGCGAGCACGCGGGCCAGATCGCCGAGCAGATCATCCGTCCGACCGGCCTGCTCGACCCGCAGATCTTCGTGCGGCCCATCGAGGGGCAGATCGACGACCTCATCGGCGAGATCAACGCGCGCATCGCCAAAAACGAGCGTACGCTCGTGACCACGCTCACGAAGAAGATGGCTGAGGACCTCTCGGCCTACCTCACGAACGCGGGCATCCGCTGCCGCTATCTGCACCACGACATCGGCGCCATCGAGCGTATGGAGATCATCCGCGACCTGCGCACCGGCGCGTTTGACGTGCTCGTCGGCATCAACCTCCTGCGCGAGGGCCTTGACCTGCCGGAGGTGTCGCTCGTGGCGATCCTCGATGCGGACAAGGAGGGCTTCCTGCGCAGCGAGACGAGCCTCATTCAGACGATCGGCCGCGCGGCGCGCAACGCCGAGGGCACGGTCATCATGTACGCCGATAAGGAGACGGCCGCCATGCACGCGGCCATCATGGAGACGAACCGCCGCCGCGCCAAGCAGGCGGCCTACAACCAGGTGCACGGCATCGTGCCGAAGACGATCGTCAAGAGCGTGCGCGAGCTGCTCGAAATTTCGAGTGACGTCGAGGTGCCCAAGCGAGCCGACGGCGTGAAGATGACGGAGGCCGAGCGCCGGGCCGAGATCGCGCGGCTCGAGGCCCAGATGAAGAAGGCGGCCGAAATGCTCGAGTACGAATACGCCGCCGTGCTGCGCGACCGGCTCATTGAACTGCGCGGCCAGTGACGCGCAAGGAGGATACCCGAATGAAACTCATGATTCTCGACGGCAACAGCATCGTCAACCGCGCCTTTTACGGCATCCGTATGCTCAACGCGCCCGACGGCACACCGACGAACGCGGTCTACGGCTTTCTGACCATTTTCCAGCGCATCCTCGAGCTCGAGCAGCCGCAGGCGGTGTGCGTGGCGTTTGACGTGCACGCGCCGACGTTCCGCCACGAGCAGTACGCGCTCTATAAGGCGCAACGCAAGCCCATGCCGGAGGAACTCGTCGTGCAGATGCCGCTGCTCAAGCAGACGCTCGACCACATGGGCATCCGGCGGCTGGAGCTGGCCGGCTGGGAGGCGGACGACCTGCTCGGCACGGTCGCGCGCCGCTGCGAGGCCGCCGGATGGGCGTGTGAGATCGTCACCGGCGACAAGGACAGCCTCCAGCTCATCACGGACACCACCCACGTCTGCCACGTCAAGACCCGCATGGGCCAGACGGAGACGATCGAATACACGCCCGAGGTTTTCCGCGCCGAGTATGGCTTCGACCCCATCCATATGATTGACCTCAAGGCGCTCATGGGCGACAGCTCGGACAACATCCCCGGTGTGCCCGGCATCGGCGAAAAGACGGCGAAGGATCTGCTCGTGCGCTTCGGCACGGTGGCGGATATTTACCGCGATCTCGATCAGCTGGACATCAAGCCTGGCGTGCGCAAAAAGCTCGCGGAAGGACGCGAGAGCGCACAGTTGTCGTTCGAGCTCGCCACCATCCACACGGACGCGCCCATTGATTTTGCGCCCGAATCGGCTGCATGGGACCGGGATTACCGTCCCGAACTCTATGACTGGTTCCGGCGGCTGGGCTTTTTGAAGCTTTCGGAAAAGTGGGGCCTGCATCCGGCCGACGGCGCGGCCGCGCCGGAGGGTGCGCTGCCGCAGTTGCCGACCGTGGACGTGATGGATAGCACCGCGCTGCATGCGCTTGAGCAGATGGTTACGGCGGCACCGTATGTTGCGGTGCTCGCGCCTGACGGGCTGGATGCGCTCACGCTCTGTGACGGCAAGGCGTGCTATGCGCTCGCGTGGGCGCAGCTCGGCGATGATTACAACGCATTTCTGCATCTGCTGTTTTCCACCCGTGTGCACAAAGCGGGGCATAACATCAAAGACCTCATGCGCGCGCTGCTCGCCGAAGGCCTGCCGACGGATGGCTTTGTGTTCGATACGGCGCTGGCGGCCTACCTGCTCGACGCCACGGCCGGGAACTATGATCTCCCGCGCCTCGCGCAGGCGTATCTCGGCGGGGAAGCACCGGATGCGCAAGCCATCTGGGCGCTGCAGCCGGTGCTGCGGGAAAAGATGGACGCGCTCGACATGCTGCCGCTCTATACGGACATCGAGTTGCCGCTGTGCCCGGTGCTGGCGCGCATGGAGCACACGGGCTTTCTCGTGGACCGCAAGGCACTGTATGATTTCGGCGAAAGCCTCACGAGCGCCATCGAGCAGCTGCAGCAGAGCATCTGGGCCTGCGCGGGCGAGCCGTTCAACATCCAGTCGCCGAAGCAACTCGGCCACGTGCTGTTTGACCAACTCATGCTTCCGGCCGGGAAAAAGACGAAGACCGGCTGGAGCACGAATGCCGCTGTGCTCGAAAAGCTGCGCGGCAAGCACCCGATCATCGACCAGATCCTCGACTACCGCATGCTCACGAAGCTCAAGTCCACCTATGCCGACGGGCTGCTCAAGGAGATCTCGGCCGATGGGCGCATCCACACGAACTTCCAGATGACCGTCACGGCGACGGGGCGCCTGTCGTCTACCGAGCCGAACCTGCAGAACATCCCCGTGCGCCGCGAGCTCGGCGCGCAGATCCGCAATATGTTCGTGGCTTCACCCGGCAAGGTGCTCGTAGATGCGGACTACAGCCAGATCGAGCTGCGCCTGCTGGCGCACATCGCGGGTGACGAGACCATGATCGCGGCCTTCCGCAGCGGGGAGGACATCCACGCCGTCACGGCGTCGCAGGTGTTCGGCGTGCCGCTCGATGAGGTCACGCCGCTGCAGCGCTCGCACGCCAAGGCCGTCAATTTCGGTATTGTCTACGGCATCTCGGCCTTCAGCCTCGCGCAGGATATCGGCGTGTTCCAGAGCGAGGCCAAGGCGTACATGGACAGCTATTTTGCCAAGTACCACGGCGCGCGCGACTACATGAAGCGCATCGTCGCTCAGGCCAAGGCGGACGGCTATGTCACGACGCTCTTCGGCCGCCGGCGCGACCTGCCGGAGCTGAAATCGTCGAATTTCAACCTCCGCAGCTTTGGCGAGCGCGTGGCGCTCAATATGCCCATTCAGGGCACGGCGGCGGACATCATCAAGGCCGCCATGGTGCGCGTGGACGTGCGCATGCGCGACGAAGGGCTGGAGGCGCAGCTCCTGCTGCAGGTGCACGACGAGCTCATCGTCGAGTGCCCGGCCGCGGAGGCTGAGACGGTCCGCGCCATCCTCATCGAGGAGATGGAGCACGTGGTCGACTACCGCGTGCCGCTGCTCGTGGACGCGAAGATCGGCGCGAGCTGGGCGGAGGCGCACTGATGGACTACACGATCTGCGACGCCGGGGCGGCGCACCTGCCGCAGCTCGAGGCGCTCGAGCGCGCGTGCTTTTCCGCACCGTGGACGCGCGCGCAGCTGGCGAGTCAGCTGCCGGACGACCGGCACGTGTTTCTCATCGCGGCGGCGGGGGAGACGGTGCTCGGCTACGCAAACTTCCTGCACGTGCTCGACGAGGGCGACATCGGTAATGTTGCCGTTGCGCCGGAGTACCGGCGGCAGGGCATCGCGGACGCGCTGCTCGATGCGCTGTGCGCGCGGGCGGCGGCGCTCGATCTCGCGTTTTTGACGCTGGAGGTGCGCTTATCGAACGCGCCTGCCATCGCGCTGTACCGCAAGCACGGGTTCCAGACCGTCGGTCAGCGCCGAAATTACTATCAGAAGCCGGACGAGGACGCGCTCCTCATGACCTGGTTCCGGAGAGAGGCAGAGACGATATGATTATTCTTGCGATTGAATCTTCCTGTGACGAGACGGCCGTCGCCCTTGTGCGCGACGGCCGCGAGGTGCTGACAGATCAGGTCTTTTCCCAGGCCGATCTGCACGCCATTTACGGCGGCGTCGTGCCCGAGATCGCGTCGCGCTCGCACGTGGAGGTCATCTCCCAGCTGGCCGACCGTGCGCTGGCGGCGACCGGCCTGACCCGCAGTGATATTGACGCTGTGGCCGTTACCTGCGCGCCGGGGCTCATCGGCGCGCTGCTCGTCGGTGTGAACTTTGCCAAGGCCGCCGCGCTTGCGCTCGGCGTGCCGCTTATCCCGGTGCACCATGTGCGCGGCCACATCGCGGCCAACTACATCGCTTACCCGGAACTGGAGCCGCCGTTCGTGTGCCTGGCCATCTCGGGCGGCAACACGCTCATCTGCGACGTGTGCGACTATACCGACCTGCGCATCCTCGGCGCCACGCGCGACGATGCGGCCGGCGAATGCTTTGACAAGACCGCGCGCGTGCTCGGCCTGCCGTACCCCGGCGGCAAGCCCATTGACAACCTGTCCAAGACCGGCGATGACCGGAAGTACAAGCTCCCCATCGGCCACGTGGACGGCTGCCCGTATGACATGAGCTTCAGCGGCCTGAAAACGGCCGTCATCAATCTCGCCCACACGGCGGAGCAGAAGGGTGAGCCGCTTGATAAAGCGTCGCTCGCCGCGTCGTTCTGCCGCGCCATGAGCGAGAGCCTTGTGCCGCGCACGATGGCGGCGGTCCGGGAGCTCGGCTATGACAAGCTCGCCGTGGCGGGCGGCGTCGCGGCCAATTCCCGCATCCGCGGCGATTTTCAGGCCGCGTGCGACGCGGCCGGCATCCGCCTGTTCGTCCCGCCTCTGAAACTTTGCGGCGACAATGCCGCCATGATCGGCTGCCAGGCATACTATGAGTATCTGCGCGGCGCACGTGCCGGCAGCGAGCTCAACGCCTGGGCGAATATGGAGATCTCCGAGGTGCCGTTTTATGGGCGTGCATGACGGCCACCGCGCCCGCATGAAGGCGCGCTTTATGCGCAGCGGGCTCGATAATTTCGATGACCACAGCGTGCTCGAGCTGCTGCTGTTTTATGCTGTGCCCCGGCGCGACGTCAACGAGCTCGCACACGCGCTGCTGGACCACTTCGGCACGCTCGACGCCGTCTTTGAGGCGAGCTTTGAGGACATGATGCGCGTGCCCGGCGTGGGGGAGAACGTGGCCACACTCCTCACGCTTATCCCGCAGGTCGGCCGCCGGTATCAGATGGCCAAGCGCCGCCAGCAGACGATCCTGCGCTCGAGCGAGGACGCCGGCAGCTATCTCGTACCGCTGTACCTGTATGAGCGCACGGAGGTTGTCTATCTCCTGTGCTTGGATGCCAAGTGCGGCCTCATCAGCTGCAAGGAGGTCGGGCGCGGCGTGGTCAATGCGGCGGAGGTGTCCGTGCGCGCCATCGTCGAGACAGCCCTGTCGCAGAAGGCGGTGTCCGTCATCCTCAGCCATAACCACGTGGATGCTTATGCGCTGCCGTCGCGCGAGGATGAGCTTACGACCAAACGCATCCGGGACGCACTTTTGCTCGTAGGAATCACGCTCGCGGATCATATTATCGTCTGCGGCGAGGATTATGTGTCATTTGCCGACAGCGGTCTGCTCTGAATCATCACCAGCGGCACAAATCCTGCATTTTGCCTGTCAAGCATTTTTTCGAATCTCTCGCGGCTGCGAGAGATTCGTGTTATGGTAACAAAATCGGTGTTTGAAAAATCTACAAAGTTCGTTTCCTGCGTTTCCTGATTTATGCAGAAATGAAGCAATCGATTGAAATGCCAAAGAAAATTCCGTGTTGAAAAGTCGGTTGAAAATGTTGATAACTCACAGCAAACGGGAAACTGAAAAATAATTATGTAAACACATTGTCACGAAAATGTAAGAACTTCGACCTTCTCCGCGAGCGGGAAAGCCTGAAACCACGCGTGTTTTCCGGATGGCCGTAACAGTGCAAATTCTGCACAACCAACAGGAAACGAAGAAAATCGACAATTTGTGCAGGAATGCAACATTTTTTCATGCATAAAAACAAATAGTAATCGTCGAACTTTTTTGTTGACATCCCCGGAGACATGTGATAGAATATGCAGGCTGTAAGAAATACGCTAGTGTAGCTCAGTCGGTAGAGCAGCTGATTCGTAATCAGCAGGTCGTGTGTTCGAGTCACATCACTAGCTCCATCCAAAAACCCTGTAATTTCAATGGTTACAGGGTTTTTCTTCACTCTGGAACTGTAAAAATTAGGAACAAATTCAGCTCCTTTCGGCTGTAAAACGACCTGTGATGTTGCACCCGCGTTGCACCAAAAACAAAAGGTCTATGGTTCATAAAACCGCCTGGCGCAACGGCGATTCACACGATCTGGAAGGGCGGTGCAACGCCCGCGGCAGTAGCATGTTGCACCCCGCCCTAGACGGCGATGCCCGAGACGGACAGGCCTGTGGCGGTGCGCACTTTTTCGGCCGTTGACTCCAGGCGAACGAGCCGATCGTAATGCGCATTTTCTTTGCTGTTCTCGCGCAGGTTCGGCCGCTTGTAGGTGTTGTACCAGAGTTGGGTGAACTCGCCGAATGGGGTGGAGTCGGTGGTGTCCATGCCCGCGCCGATCTCGAGCTTTGCCTGCTGATGTTTTCGCTCCAATTCCTCCTTTTCCTCCTTTGTTGCCGCGCGGATATACTTCTGTTTGCCGGTTGGGGTTGTGATGGTTTTCGTGTTTCGTGTAGAGTTTTGAATTTAAAAATCTGTAGGGCGTTTTGCTCTCTGACGCTTGACGCGGCGGCGGAGGCACGGTATAATAAAATATCCAGGGAGCCGTTTGGAACGGCTTTTAATTTCTCTACAAATACAAATTAGATATATCTAACTGAAATACAGGGGGGTGCGGCGCAATGGCCACAGCGAAACGAAATGAAATTCTGGCGGACACACAGGCGACGGTGCTGCATCAGGACGCCGCGCATACGGTCTATCGTCTCGATGGTGCCGATGGGGAAGTGACACAGACAGTCTACCCGGTTTTTCCGGGCATCGAGATCGCGTATCACGACGTGCACGCTACGTTTTGCGCCATGCAGCGCACACACGTGCCCGGCTGCCTCGAGATTCACCACTGCCGCGAGGGGCGCATCGCCTACCCGTATGGCGACGCCTGCTTTTTCCTCGCGCCGGGCGACCTGGCGATCGTGCAGCGTTCGGCGGCGGCCCCGGCGCGCTTTCCGACCGGGCACTACCACGGCATCACGGTGTCGATTGACCCGGCGCGCGCGCCGGACTGCCTGTCGTGCTTTCTCGAGGACGTCGAGGTGCGGACGAGCGCGCTCATCGAAAAATTCTGCGCGGACGCGGCCTGCTTCGTTACGCGCTCGTCGCAAGGAGTGGCGCACATTTTCTCCGAACTCTATTCCGTGCCGGATGGTATCCGCAAGGGCTATTTCAAGGTCAAAATTCTGGAACTGTTGCTGTTTTTGAGCGCGTTCCCCATGCAGGCGGCCCAGCCGCAGCACAGTTATTCCCAGTCGCAGGTGCAGCTTGCCGAGCAGGTCGGCGCGTATTTGCTGGAGAACACGGAGCGGCGGCTGACGGTCGCGGAGCTCTCACAGCGCTTCGGTGCCTCGGCCACGCTCATCAACAGCAGCTTTCGCGGCGTGTATGGCATGTCGCCGGCGGCGTTTCTGCGCGCGCAGAAAATGCACGGTGCCGCGCGTCTCCTGCGCCAGACCGACCGCACGGTGCTGGATATTGCCGGCCAGTTTGGGTATGATAACGGCAGCAAGTTCGCCAAAGCGTTCCGGGACGTCATTGGCGTCTCGCCCAACGCCTACCGTAGCGGCATTGACTGCGACAGCTGCGCGCCGGAGGCGCCGGCAGTCTGACGACGGGGCGGACATCTTTTTCATTTCGGAGCCATGCTCCGATGATTTGGAGCGGATGCCGGGGGTATCATGCAGTATCATAACACCAGAAAGCAACGAAACGCGCAGCTTTTCACACATGAATTAGATTGCTTTAACCAACAACTGCGCAGCATTGCTCACTGCGCGAAAACCGGTAAACAACCACAGACAAGGAGGCAAGCCATGTCGGAGGAAAACGTCGTACGGCTCTGCGCGCCGACACTGGCCGGGATCAAGACCGGCAGCCTGTTCCCTTGTCCGTTTGAAAGTCGGGAGACTTTGCTCATGGAGATCCGCCAGTATAACCAGGTGCTGGTTCCCAAAGGACTCTGCCTCCTCCCGCTGCGATTCACGGACAAGAGCGCGCTGCTGTATCTGTACCGCCCACACGATCTGGAGCGGGATCTGCAGGACCAGCTGGCGACGGAGATTCTGCGGCACGCAGGTTATGTCTGCGGCAGCAGCGAGCAGTGCCTGATGAAGCTCATCGAGCGTCTGCGCGCGTACGACGAATTCCCCCACGAGATCGGCCTGTTTCTGAGCTATCCGCCGGAAGACGTCAAAGGGTTCATCGAGCACCACGCGGCTGATTTCAAGTACGCCGGCCTCTGGAAGGTGTACGGCGACGAGCAGCGGGCGCGCGACCTCTTTGCAAAATACCAGCGGTGCACGGAGATCTACTGCCAACGTCTGCACGAGGGTTCGAGCATTGCACAGCTCGCCGTGAACGCGCAGCAGCGAAATACAGCATATAATGAAAGGATGTTACCATCATGAAAAAAGCAGCAGTCATCTATTGGAGCGGCACCGGCAACACCGAGGCCATGGCCAACGCCGTGCTCGAGGGCATGAAAAGTGCTGGCGCGGACGCGGTGCTTCTGACTGCCTCCGATGTGGATGCTTCCGCCATCGGCGGATATGATGCCGTGGCGCTCGGCTGCCCGGCCATGGGCTCTGAAGTTCTGGAGGACATGGAGTTTGAGCCGATGTTCGACGGCTGCAAATCCAGCCTGAAAGGCAAACGCGTCGCCCTGTTCGGCTCCTACGGCTGGGGCGGCGGCGAGTGGATGCAGAATTGGGAGCGCGACTGCCGCAGCTCCGGTATCCAGCTCGTGTGCGACAGCGTAATCTGCAACGAAGCGCCCGATGACGCGGCCCTCGCGGCCTGCCAGGCGCTCGGTAAGGCGCTCGTCGATTAACTCTTTCGATCGTACCCGGATCCCCCTCCGGTTACCGATACCAACAACAGGCATCTGCCAAATCACCTCACCTCTCTTCTCTTCCCCCATTCCCTGCAGCGGTGTGACACCACGCACATTGCCTGTGCGTGACCGCTGTCCCCAACAAAGAATCGTCCGCCGGATTCCCCTCCGGGCGGACGATTTTTTTGCTGTCTGCGGCCGGAGACGCGTGAGTGCGCCTCTATTCGGAAAAGCAAGCGCCCTGCGCAGGAGAATGCTCCTGCGCAGGGCGCTGGTTTTTGGCGGTGGGGTCAGAGATGATCTGCCTTGGAAATACCGAGCACGGCGGCGGCAAGGCGCTTGCCGCTTGCGGTTTTCATGATCGTGTCCAGAAAATGCACGACGCGCTCCTTCGCGTATCCGCTCTCGGAGGCATTTGCGATGTAGTCGGCCTCGATAAGGATCTGGTAGTCCATGCCGCAAATATTCTGCAGCGTGTGGTGATGCCCCACAAGGTAGGCCACGCGCGCGATCTGCGCCTCCGTCATGCCGGTACCGGCGAGAAAGGCGCGCACCAGCACGGTGCCCTCCTGCTCCTGATATTTTCCGTTGGTATTGCCGTATTTCTCGCGGCAGAGCGGGCAGGCAATGTCGTGCGTGATGGCGGCGACCTCCAGAAGGTACTGCGTCTCTGTGTCCAGTTCCTCCAGTTCGCCGATCGTTCGGGCGTAGGCCCAGACGCGCAGGAGGTGGTCAATATCGTGGATGTTGCCATCGGATGCGTCGATCATTTTGTTCAGGATTTGTGCGATGGTCATAGGATGCCTCCGTTGGCTGTCAGTTAAAATGTCCGTCGTTGGCGGCGAAGAGCCGCGCGCACTGGGCGCGCAGCGCCGCGTGCTCGGGCGCAGAGAGCGCCGGGTCGGCGGCGAGCACAGTGCGGGCTGCGTCGCGTGCGTCGTTGACGGCGGTCATGTTCGTGCCGAGGTCGGCGATATGCAGCGCCGGCAGACCGTGCTGCCGGTTGCCGAAGAAGTCGCCCGGGCCGCGCTGGCGCAGGTCGGCCTCCGCGATCTGAAAGCCGTCGGCCGTGTCGCACAGCACCTTCAGCCGCGCGCGCGCCTCGTCCGTGTGCGCGTCCGACACGAGCACGCAGTACGACTGAAACGGCCCGCGCCCGATGCGCCCGCGCAGCTGGTGCAGCTGCGAGAGGCCGAAGCGTTCGGCGTTTTCGATGATCATGAGCGCCGCGTTCGGTACATCCACGCCGACCTCGATGACTGTCGTCGAGACGAGAATGTCCGTCTCCCCGGCGGCGAAGGCGGTCATGCAGGCGTCCTTGTCCTTGGCCTTCATGCGGCCGTGGATGCAGGCCACGCGGTGCTGCGGAAACGTCCGCTGCAGCGTCTGCGTGTGTTCCTCGGCGGACTTGAGGTCGGACGGGACATCGTCCGTTTCCTCTACCTTCGGGCAGACGACGAACACCTGCCGTCCCTCGCCGATGAGCTTGTCAATAAAGGCGTTGAGCCGCGCGCGGTAGCGCTCGTCCACGCACACGGTCTGCACCGGCTGGCGGCCGGGCGGCAGCTCGTCGATGATCGACACGTCCAGATCGCCGTACACCAGCAGCGCCAGCGTGCGCGGAATGGGCGTTGCGCTCATGACGAGCGTGTGCGGCTGCTCGCCCTTGCGCACGAGCGCAGCGCGCTGCTCGACGCCGAAGCGGTGCTGCTCGTCCGTGATGACGAGGCCGAGGCGGAAAAACGTCACCGAGTCGCTGATGAGCGCATGCGTGCCGACGACGACGTCGAGCAGACCGCAGGCGAGCGCTTCTTTCATCTCGCGCTTTTGCCGCACGGTCATCGCACCCGTTAAGCGGCCGACGCGGATGCCGAACGGCTCGAGCAGCGTGCGCAGCGTGTGCTCGTGCTGCTCAGTGAGGATCTCGGTCGGCGCCATGAAGGCGCTCTGGCAGTCGTTTTCGTGCGCAAACCAGATGCACGCTGCGGCGACGAGCGTCTTGCCGGAGCCGACGTCACCCTGCACGAGGCGGCTCATCGGCACGCCGGAGGTCATGTCCTGCACGGCGGCGGCGACAGCTCGCCGCTGCGCCCCAGTGGGCGAGAAGGGGAGCGTGCGGTAAAATATCTCAAGGTCGGCGGCCTGCATACGGATGCCGCCCTCGGCGCGCCGCTGCGAGCGGATGCGCGCCATGGCGGTCGAGAGCACGAACAGCTCTTCGAACACCAGCCGCTTGCGCGCCGTGTCGAGTGCCTGCGCGTCGGCCGGCTGGTGGATGTTCTGCAGGGCATAGTCCTTCTGCGCGAGCCGATAGGTGCGCGCGATGTCCGCCGGGATCACGTCCTGCAGCTGCCCGATGCAGGCATGCAGCGCGGGCGTCATGGCCTTGCGGATGTCGTTTTGCGTCACGCCAGTCGTCAGCGGGTAGACCGGGTAAAAGCAGTTGGTCACGGCGCCGCAGCGCGCCGCCTGCTCGCAGACGGGGTTCGTCATCGTCTTGCGAAAGCCATTGGTCTCCACCTTGCCGTAGAAGATGTATGTTTCGCCCGTGTGCAGATTGTTCTTGCGGTAGGGCTGGTTGAAGTAGGTCACGTCCAGCGCACCGGTGTCGTCCGCGATGCGCACCTTGACCAGTGTGAGCCCGCTGCGGACATGCTGTGCGCGCGGCTCGGCCGCGACTGCGGCGCGGATGCACACGGCCTCGCCGGGCTGCGCGTCCGCGATCGTGCGAAACTGCGTCCGGTCTTCGTACCGGCGGGGGTACAGGCCCGCCAGATCGCGCAGCGTCGCAACGCCGAGCTTTTGGAATGCCTGCGCTTTTTTCGGCCCGATGCCGGCCAGCGCCTCGAGCGGGGTATCCGGTGTGTAGGTCATGTGCATACCTCCTGTGCGCCGCATTTCCAGCGCCAGAGCCGCGCCTGATCCTCGGGCGCGGCGTAGCCGATACCGACGCGGGTGTCGGTATCGAGTGCGAAGCGCAGCCCATCGTCCTCAATCCAGAGCTCCGGACAGACCGTGATGTCGCCGTCGTTGAACGCCTTGTCGATCTGCAGGCGCTTGGTCAGCTTACCGGGGCCGCCCGCGCCGTCCGCGCACGCGCGGATGAGCACGGCCTGCGGTTCGTCCACATGCCCGGTCACGATGTTGAGCATCCAGTGCATGCCGTAGCAGAGGTAGACGTAGATCGTGCCGCCGTCGTGATAGAGCACCTCCGTGCGCTTTGTCCGGCCGTGGCAGGCGTGACAGGCGGTGTCCTGCGCGCCGCGGTAGGCTTCCGTCTCCGTGATGCGCGCGCGCAGCAGCGCGCCGTCCGGCAGCCGCCGCACCAGAATGCGCCCAACCAAGTCCGGCGCGACGCAGAGCACGTCGCGCCGGAAAAATTCCCGATCTTGCAGTTTCATGTTTCTCAGCTCTCATACTGGACGACATAGTTGTCGCCGTTGGGGGTGAATTTTCCGTACAGGCCGTTAGTGAGCACCACGTGGCCGTCGGACTTGACGAGCACCATCTCAAATCCGCCGTAGGTGCGCCAGTAATTGAGCGCCGCCTGCGGCCCGAGCACGAACATCGCGGTCGACAGGCAGTCGGCCAGCGTGCCGTCCTCGCACACGATCGTCACGGACAGCAGACCGTTATTCACCGGCTGCCCGGTCTTGGGGGAGAGAATGTGGTGGTATTTCTGCCCGCCCTCGGTGAAAAAGCGCTGGTAGCTGCCGGAGGTGATGACGGCCGTCTCGCCCACGGTGAGGTAGCCGAGATAGCTGCCGGTGTCGTTCGGGTCCTGCACGGCGATGTTCCAGTCGCTGCCGTCCGGCTTTTTGCCGAGCGTTTGCACGTTGCCGCCGAGGGACACCACGCCGCTTGTGACACCGGCGGCGCGCATGGCCTGAATGGCATAGTCCGACGCGCAGCCCTTAGCAACGGCAGCGAAGCTCAGCGACATATCCGTCGGCATGGTCACAAGATAATTCGCGCTGTCGTCCGTTTCAGCGAGCTGGACCTTGCTCATGTCCACGCACGAGAGCAGACGCTCGATCTCCGCATCCGACGGGACGCGGTAGTTCTGGTCGATGAAGCCCCAGAGCTTGCTCAGGGGGTAGGTCGTCAGGTCGAGCGCGCCGTCCGAGCGCTCGGATACGGTCTGCGCCGTGCGCAGCATTTTGGCAATCTGCTCGTTGACGACGACGGAGCTGCCCATGGCGTGGTTGATCTCATAGGTCTTGCTGCGCTCGTTTTCCGGGTCGAGCATTGTGTCCATGCTGTTAATGATGCTGATGGCGGCGCTGATGCCGTCGTCCGCCTTCTTGCCGTAGGCGGTAAGATCCATGACGGTGTCCATGGCGAAGATCTGCTGCGTGGTGCTTTTTGCCTCGCCGCAGGCGCTCAGCGGCAGCACGAGTGCGCAGCACAGCAGCAGCGCAAGCAGGCGGGTGTGCAGACGTTTATGGTTCATAGAGGGTATGTCCTTCCGATACAGGTTTCTAGCAACCAGTATAGCATATCTGCCGCCAAATGGGAACAGAAAATCCTGCTTTACATTTTGCCCGGACTTTGCTATAATACATCCTGCTGAATATGCGCCCGTAGCTCAGCTGGATAGAGTGACAGACTCCGACTCTGTAGGCCAGCGGTTCGAATCCGCTCGGGCGTACCACAAAAAACCCTGTAATTTCAATGGTTACAGGGTTTTTTCTTCACCCTGGCGCTGTAAAAATTTAGGTGCTATTTAGGTTGCTTTCGGCTATAAAATGCCCTGTGATGTTGCACCAGTGTTGCACTAAAATCTGATACCCCTCGGTTCAAAAACGCGACGAATTCGGGGCTTCGAGAGATCAGTGCTGTTAAGGTGCAACGGGCGGCGCCGAAAAGTGTTGCACCTCTGCGGCAGCGTGGGCAGACAGGCACGTGCTGGCCCGGATTTTTGCGGCGGTGTTTTCCAACCGGATGCGCTGATCGTAGTGCGCGTAGACGCGCAGAGTCATGTCCGGAGTCGAGTGCCCGGCGAGATACTGCACCTCTTTCAGGTCGAACCCCTCCTCAACCCAACGGGTAATGCAGGTGTGCCGCAGCAGATGCGGATGTACGTGAAAGTCCAGAGTATAAACTGTGTTGGGGTGTCTGGGCGATGTGGCTTTTCCGAGAAGTCCCGGGTCGTCCGTTGTGCGGTTTTCGATAATGCGCCAAAGCCGGGCGAAGGCAGATGCGCTCAGAGACTCGCCGTTGCGCATGGCCAGCACGAAGGGCGATGTTGCTTTGGCCTGCTCCTCGGTGAGAATGGAGACGCCTGTTGAAGCCAATGTGAGCGAACTGGCCGAAACTCTCTTTGAGAAGGATGGTGAGAAAATGAATCAACTTTACGTTGGCATTGACGTAAGTAGCAAGAATAACGTAGCATACCTGATGCTGCCGAATGGGGATATGCACAGCCAGTTCCCCATTGAGAACAACCTCGGCGGCTACAGGACTGCCGCGAAGAAGATCGTCGCTGCATTGGAGTCACTGGAACTTGAAGCCGTCCAAATCGGCATGGAGGCCACCTCCGTCTACGGAGAACACTTCGTACACGCTTTCCGAGAGAATGGCAGCCTCGGACGGTTCGAGCGGAAGATCCACGTCCTCAACCCAAAGCAGGTCAGGAAGTTCAAGGAAGCCTACAACGACCTACCAAAGAACGACTCCTTTTCAATTTCACCGTGATTATAGGTGAAACGGGAAGACAAATCGAATATGCGGATTAGTTGCTTCAACATTCTGCTGTGCCAGTCCTGTGGGATACAACGCCTTCGGTCAGCAGCTCGAACGTGTCCTCCCAGCAAGCTCTGTGGCAAATCTCTAGTTCTGCGCAGAGAAAACCCTTCTTCAGATTATGTAGCTGTTGACAGAGGCTGCGGTGCGTGCTAGTATATACCTATAAACATACTATGTTAATAAGACTTTGAGCGGAGGAATATGCGAAATGTCAACACAAGATAAGGAATCTGCACTTAAATTTGCTACTCGCGCTGTTCACGTGGGAAATGAGGTGGATGAGGACAGCGGTGCTATTAAGCGCCCGATCACAATGGCCAACAGCTATGCGCTGCCCTATGACCCTACAGATATGAACTGGTCCAGTGCCGGGGCCAATCTTTACACCCGCAATGGCGGTACCAACCAGAAATATTTGCAGGAGCGTGTGGCCTCACTGGAGGGCGGTGAGGACTGCGTGGTGCTGGCTTCCGGTGTGGCGGCGCTCAGTGGACTGTTTTTCGCGCTGTTGAATCAGGGCGACCATGTGATTTTCTCAAGCGTCACCTACATTGCGGTCTACCGATTGCTCAATGAGCTGCTGAATAACAAATTTGGAGTGGAGACCTCGATCGTGGACACCACCGATCCTGCCAATGTGGAGGCAGCTATCCGCCCCAACACCAAGCTCATCCATATTGAGACGCCGGGCAATCCGACCTTGATGATCTCGGATATTGCCGCCATTGCGGAGATTGCTCATCGGCACGGTGCGCTCCTCAGTGTGGACAATACTTTTGCCTCGCCCTTCAACCAGCGTCCCATTGAGCTGGGCGCGGATTTCGCGGTGGAGAGCCTGACCAAGTATATCAACGGCCACGGAGACTCCATGGGCGGTGCCATCATCGGCAAAACGGAATATTTGGATCAGATCCGTGCACAGTCTCAGGTGAACCTGGGCGGGACCATCAGCCCCTTTAACGCCTGGCTCATCATGCGCGGCTCTGTGACACTGCCGCTGCGGATGCGTCAGCACAATGAAAATGCCATGGCTGTAGCCCGGTGGCTGGAAAGGCAGCCCTGCGTCAGCTTTGTCGCTTACCCCGGCCTGGAGAGCCACAGAGGTCACGAGGTGGCAAAAAAGCAGATGGCTCCCGGCTTCGGTGGCGTACTGTCCTTCGGGCTCAGAGCGAACCACGACACACACAACAAATTCGTCAGCCACCTGAAAGTTATCACTTCAGCCGTGTCCCTCGGGCACGACGAAAGTCTCATTGTGTTTTTGGGTGAAAACGACGAGCGGCAGTATCTCTATCCCGCGGAATTCCACAACGGCTTTTTCCGCTTCTCCGTGGGCATTGAGGATGTGGAGGACATTATAAACGATTTGAAGCAGGCACTGAAGAAAGCAGGTCTTGAGGTAACAGAATAAAGAAAAGCAAAAATGCCGCATGAACCCGTTGGCGATTGCAGTACGGATCGTATGGGTATGGATTGCCGCTTTGTCCGTAACGATACTGCCGAAGCTTTTCGACAAGGGAAATAACTCCGGCGCAGTGGAAACTTGACTCCGTCCTGTGGCGATTTGACCGTGCACACAGATGAGCTCGGTACGCAGGCCAGCTTTTTTTGATTACGATGCAGACGGCATCACCGTACAGGTATTGGCGGAAGCGGAAGGAATGGCCTGCGGCGGACGGATGAAGATGTTGATTTAGGGAATCAGAGGATAAGCGAAGATGCTCAATCAGTTTTCAAGAACGCAGCTGCTGTTGGGGCAGGACGGCATGAAGCGGCTGTACCATGCTCGGGTTGCGGTGTTCGGCATCGGCGGCGTGGGCGGATATACAGTGGAAGCGCTGACACGCAGCGGCGTGGGAACATTTGACATCATCGACGATGACCGGGTATGCCTGACGAACCTGAACCGCCAGATCTTCGCCACGCGCAAGACCGTGGGGCAGTACAAGGTGGACGTGGCGGAGCAGCGCATTCATGAGATCAACCCGAATGCCATCGTTCATACTTACAAGACCTTTTATGTTCCGCAGACAGCAGAGCTATTTGACTTTACCCAGTATGACTACATCATAGACGCCATCGACACTGTGACCGGAAAGCTGGAACTGATTGAACAGGCACAGCGGGCGGGAACGCCCATTATCAGCAGCATGGGGGCAGGCAATAAAATGGATGCTTCCGCATTTGAGGTAGCGGATATTTATGAAACCTCGGTGTGCCCGCTGGCGAGAGTGATGCGCCGCGAGCTGAAAAAGCGCGGCATCAAGAAGCTGAAGGTCGTTTACTCCAAGGAGCCGCCCATCATGCCACTGGACGATATGTCCATCAGCTGCCGGATGCACTGCATCTGCCCGCCGGGCACGGCGCGCAAGTGTACACAGCGGCGGCAGGTTCCCGGAAGCAATGCCTTTGTGCCTGCCGCTGTCGGATTGATCGTCGCAGGTGAGGTGGTAAAGGATCTGTCCGCGTGGGAGAGAACGCTATGATCTATCTTGATTATTCCGCCAACACACTACCGGCGGACCCCGCCGTGCTGGATATGGGATCAGCGCAATGTGCTGGATGAGAGCGCTGGCTGGCTTAACGGTAGCAGCGGCGAAGCTCTTTTGCAGGAGGCTTTCGCTCACAGCGCAGAGTTTGCCTTGGAAAACCTGAGCGAGAAATTGAAAAGCAGGCCGATCCTGTGCATTGGCGGGACGCTGGATATTTACACGCAGCCGCAGATGCACCGTGAGCCTTTTGCACAAACAATTCAGCGTGCGGGCGGAACGGCTTTTCAGACGATCGATTTCCCCTTTCGGGATAAAAAGGATGTCCGCCTATGTTGGCGGACATCCTTTTTAATGCGAAGTACGGATCATATCACATAATCATACCCGTCAGGGTCGCCGTGCATCAGATCTGCAAGGGTAATATTCTCAAAATATTCCGTAATGAGCTTGTCTAGTCCCCGCCACATAGGGAGTGTGCGGCATTCGGCGGAGCGGGGACAAACGTCAGCTTCGGGATCAAGACAGGAAACAGGAGCAATAGAATCTTCTGTGATGCGCAGAATGCTTTCCACAGTGTACTGCTCAGGTGCTTTTGCCAACTGATATCCGCCGCCCCTGCCCCTCACGCCGGTCAGTAGCTTTGCCTTTACCATCAGCTTGATGATGTTCTCCAGATATTTTTCGGATATTTCCTGCCGCTGCGCAATGACTTTCAAAGGAATAAAGCCGTCTGCCTGATGCTCGGCCAGATCGATCATGACCCGAAGCGCGTACCGTCCTTTGGTTGAAATCAGCATTTTACTTCCTCCCTTGAAAAAGTAACCCCATTATACAGCGGGAAAGTAGGTAAATCAACAAGAGCATGTGTAACAGCGATTGGCAAATAGACGAGACGGCTCTATGATCCACACAAACCTGCAAGAAAGATTGGCTGATGTGATGAGGTTCAATCGGCTTCTTTGGTGTCGCTGCTGTCAGTAAGCAGATAGTGTAAGTGGGGCAAAGTATTCGGATGAGAAAAATGCCGCAAGTCCTTGTAGTGAAGGACTTGCGGCATAGGAACCTTGTGTTGCGAAATTTCTTATTTTTTCCTGTTGATTGCGGATTGGGCAAGAGACAAAGTTATTTTGCGAATTTCTTGGCGATTTCGGAAGTGACTCGAAGGAAATCATCAATGTCACCGATATCATGGCAATGGAGCGGAGAAACACGGATACACCCGTCCAGACCGAGAGACTCAACGATACGCTTGGAATAGAGACTGGTGTTCCGACGTTCAAATACGGTAACGCCGCGCTTATAGTATTCTGCAACTGCCTGCGTGAGGTCCATCCCGTTGATGCCTATTGCCGAGATCAGGTCACGGTCAACGTCGTCTGCGCTATCCATAAAGACAGAGACACCGGGAATGTGACGAAGCCCTGGAACTTCTGCCGTGCCCTCCATCATGTGAATCAGCAAAGAATGCTCTTGAAGATGGATACGGTTCATGCCTTCAGCGAAAAGTTCACGACGCCCGGAAGCATCGCTGAAACGGCGGCCGAGCCAGCAGACGTAATCGACAACGGCAGTAATGGCTGCATAATTCGGATGGGGGAAAGTACCAAGCTCCCATTCCTTTGCATCTTTGGCAAGAAGTTTATGGTGACTCATGACGGCAACTCGGTCAGAAACATAGCCATAACCGCAGCCTCGGATACCAAAGGCTTTGTAGGGGGCAAAGGTGCAGCCGTCCAACTCACAGGCCTCTACATCGAGTACACCGTGCGGCATATGCTGAACGGCATCCGAGATGATGTAGATGTCTGGATTGATCTTTCGGGCTTCCTTGACAATGGCTTTAATATCGAAAATATAGCCGGTAATGTTGGAAGCGCTCATGACGCTCAACAGGGTGGTATCCTTGTCCACGTGAGAGAGGATCTCATCCATTTCAACGCCGCCGGTCTTGGGACTTGCTGCGGCAACGCGGAATTCACGCCCTGTTCGTTCACAATAGTATCGAACGGCATCAAATGCAGAAGGATGCTCCAGGGAAGTCGTGACAGCATTTGTACCGAAGCCGGCGTTTTCCAAGATGGCGCGCACGATTTGGAACATACATTGAGATGCCGTCAATTCGGTAACAAGCGCTCCGTGATCCGGCTTCGCACCAAAAATCACTTCGAGAATATCGCGCATGCCGTTGGCCTTGATCTGCTTGAGCATCATGGAGGTGTCATGTACGCGTTCCGGGCAGTCGGGGATCTTTTCGAGTCGACTCTTCTCATCAACTGCTGCCTTGAGACGTAGTGAACCGCCGGAGTTTTCAAAGAACTGACGCTTGCGCCCCAAATAGTCTTCATTAACATAGTAAAAACGGTCTTTGATCTCGGCTTGCAGTGCCGGGTCGAACAGGAGCTTCTGATCGGTAGTTTTCATGTTGGACTTAAGCCTCCTTGAGGATTTGTGTTACGCCGGTTTCCTTCATATATTCGCCGATGGCGTTGACCAGCGTGTCGATCTCTTCGGGAGTGTTATAGTAGTGCACGGAAATGCGTAGGCCGCCGGTGCCGGTAGAGCTGCGAAGAGAAATGTAGATATTTCGTTTCTGCAGATATTCAACGAGGGCTTTTTCCTTTGCAATGCCGTTCTGAAAGCCGAAGTTGAATGAGGCGATTGATGACATATGCTGGTCATCCGTGGGGGAGCACATCTGGATTCCAAGTGCAGCAAGTCCGTCAATGAGACGATGGATCATGCTCTTAATGCGCTGTTCGATCCAGTCTTGGCCTTTGTCCATCTGGACGCGGAGCGCTTCACTGAGCCCCAGCGCGCCAAGATAGTTGGTGTAGGCGCAAATTTCAAACTTTGTTGCGTCCTGATAAACGCGGCAATCGTCAAATGGGTGGCGGGAAGGATCCTCCAGGTAGGAAATATAGTCTGAGAAGCGATCCGGTGGTTGCAAGTTGAAATAAGAGTAGTACATTGGTTCGAGGGCTTGAGCAAGTGAGCGGCGGATATATAGAAATCCCATTCCGAAGGGGTTGCCTATCCATTTCTTTGCACCGGCGCAATAGAAGTCGCAGTCATAATCACGGACATTGACCTTCATCGCACCGACCTCCTGCACACCATCGACGATCAGCAGACAGTTGTGGCGATGGGCCATATCGGCAATTGCACGGATATCGGAGCGGAAGCCATTGATCTCTTGTACTGATGCAATCACGATGGCCTTGGTATGCTCATCCATTACGGCTTCAAAATCGTCGGCAGAGACAGTTCCATGCCGACTTTTTACCTCGCGCAGAACAATTCCCTCACGTTTGACACGTGTTATCCAGCAGGCAACGGATGCCTGATACTCAAGATCACAAATCAGAATATTGTCGCCGCGCTCCATTGGAATGGCGTTGGCGATGACGCCCATCGCATGCGAGGTGCACAGGACCAGCGCAATCTCATCGCTGTCGCAGCCGATGAATTCAGCAACGGTGCTGCGAGCATCGATGAGGTAGCTGCGCAGTTCGCGCGTGACATCGCTTGCGGCCTTGTCTGTATGCTGGTACAAGGACACGTACCGCTGTGCACATACGAGTGTTCTGGGATCGGCTAGAGAAGTGCAGGCATTATCAAGATAAATTTTCTTATTCACGTCAGTTTATCCTCTTTTCAGCATTGTGATAGGAATTGCTTTACTGGTTTTCGAATTTCCTGCCCCAGCCGGTCAGGATCACAACAATGTAGACAACGATCAGCAGCATGCAGTGGAAGGAGTAGGGCATTGCCGACATGATGGAAAAGTCCTCACTGACAGCGCCTGTGCTCAATGCAAGGGACCATGCCGCCATGGGAGAGAGATTCCAGAAACAAATACCACCGACGCCGCAGGCGATACCATCGAGAATATTTGCGCCACGAGCACGGTCAATGTTGTACTTTTTGAGGATAGGGCGGATCACCGGGCCGACCATGGCAATAGACGCAGTTGCAGCTGCAGTCATGAGCGTGACGACCGCATCGAGGCCGGCCGCGACCAATTCTGCCTGACGAGGCGTTTTCACGTTGGCGGTGAGCTTTTCAATCACCCAGTCAAATACGCCGCTGTCGGTTAGCATCTGGATCAGCGCGAAGATAAACACACAGAAAACGGTCAGGAATACCATGCCTTCGATGCCGCTGATGATGATGCCGCCTGGGCCAACGAGTGCGGAGAAAGTGGTCAGACCGAATACAAGCTCCAGAATGATCGTGACGAGGTTGCACAGAATCAGCGCCGGGACTAGCGCCATGCCGCGGATCATGGCAATGACGAGCACAACAGGAGAGAGCAACAGCACAAGGGAAATTGCCGCGCTGGCATCTACTGCCGTGGTCGCGGTAACGTCAGTTGCCGTATGGAAACCGAAAATGATATACAGGATCGCTGCTCCGATGCCGGCAACGATACTATATTTCAGGCGGCTTTTGACAACGATGGGAACGTCGGTTTCCTGCGTATAGGCAGAGGCAATGGTTGTATCGGAGACCGGCGCAAGATTGTCGCCGAAGAAAGAGCCGGAGAGGATCGCGCCCATCATCAGTGCGGGATCGCAGCCGAGAGATACCCCAAGCGGCAGCATGACCGGTGTGACTGCAGAGACGGTCCCGCCAGTGGTGCCAGTGCAGGTGGAGATAAGTACACAGATCAGAAAGCTGATAAGAGGAACGAATTCCGGTCCCATATTGATAAGTGAGGTCAGCCAAAGAAGTCCCTGTACCAGGCCACCGTCTTTGAGAAGCTGAGCAGTGATACCAGCCAGGTAAAATGCGATGACCATGACGGCCATGATGTTGTTGGAAAGCCCCTTGACCACAGAGGTGCTGAAGGCTGTTTTGTCTTTTGCCAGCAAGAACGCAAGAGTAAGAGCCAGAAGCCCTGCGGACCAGAATGTTTTTGCTGCGGAGAAGCCGCACAAGATCAGTACCATGATACCGACCAGCATGGATGCAAGCGGAATGATTGCGCCGAGTTTTCCGAGATGGAATTCCAGTTTTTTTGTTTCGTTCATTTTTCCGTCCTCCATTCAATAAAAATAATAGTTGGCTTCGCTAAGAATAAACTATCATGTGGGGAGTAAAAAATAAATTAGAATATTTTTTTGAAACAAATCGAAATATTAGATGTGTGGAGGGGGACAAAAAAGAAGGCACGTTCAAAAGATCGTGCCTTCCGCTCTGAGCGTATCCAGTTTTTCGTAAAGTGCACGTTCAAAAATTTCCAGACCGTATTTGCTTGAAGACTTTGGACGAACGTTCTTGATGATATGACAGGTGCGGTAGTGCTTTATTGGTAGCTCGAGTTCATCGATCTGTACACTGCGAAAGTTCTTGAGTAGCTGTTGCAGAGAGGATTCCTGTAAAATTGCCCAATACTTTTCGTCGGTCAAATCGATCAGAAAATTGGAAAGCAGGTCTACGGTATCGAGCCAGACATGATATTTCGTTAGCGGTCCCCATACATCTTCGTGCCATTGCTCGTAGCTGCCGCCCCAGTCGTTGTGGATCTCCAGTGCGGGATCGAGTTCCTGTGGTGTTATTTTGCGGGGCGCGGTGGGATGTGTGCTGTAACGAACTACATAATACTTTTGTCGGAAAGTCATTGTTGTTACAACGTTTTTTCGTTGCTGTTCAATAGAAACAAAGCCAATGTCCGCAATTTGGTTTTCCAATAGATCGTATATCTCGCCGGACTGATAGGTCATAATCCGAAGCTTTAGCTCTCTGGCATCACTTGTCACACGACGATAGACGTCTCGCAGGATAGAGGAACTAATACTGTCTACTGCGGCGACAACGATGGTGTTGGAGGGCAGAAGCTTGAGAGATTGCGTATCCTGCCAGACGGACTGCCAGCGCTTGGCGATGTCAACAAAGTGCTCCCCATATGGGGTCAACTCGGCACGATTGCCCTTGTTGCGGTAAAAGAGCGGGACACCGAGTTCTTTTTCAAGATTTTTCAGACGATAGCTGATTGTGGATTGCGAAAAGTGTATGATGTTAGCTGCGCCTGTAATGCTGTGCATTTCGACGATTGCTAAAAAGATTTTCACATCTGTATTGTCCATGATGCCCCCCCTATTGAAAAATCGAATTTTCTGATATAATACACTGAGTATATCACAAATAAATATATCATAATGCTTGGCAAAGTCAACCGGAGGCAGGCGAATGTGACACTTTTTAACGGAAAGAACGGGCTGTTTTCCAACAGGAAAATTGTTTATACAGACTGCGGATCGATTACTTGACCATGATTTTGATATGTCCCTATGCTGCATTGCTCTTTCCTGCAGAATGAAACTGCTTTTTGGCTTCAAGACGGTTTTGCAGAAAGTGCCTCAGAGCTTGGCTCTGAGGCACTTTCTTATCCGGGATGCTGTAAGGGGGCTTACAGCAATGCCTGATCGGTGACGGCGCGGCCGGCGATGCGTCCGTAGAACAGGGCGCTGCCGATCGACGTGCCGCAGGTCGGGTACTGTGTGCCGTACATGCCGGTGCCGGCAACTTCGCCTGCGGCGTACAGGTGCGGGATCACGGAGCCGTCGGGCTTCATGACGCGCGCGGAGACGTCCGTCTCCAGACCGCCGAACGTGACGGTCACGCACGGGTGCATACGCAGGGCCACGAACTTGGGTCCCTTGATCGGGTGCAGGAACTCGGCCGGCTTGCCGAAGTCCTCATCCGCGCCCTTTTCGACCAGCTCACAGTAGCGGTCATAGGTCGCGCGCAACGTCGCCGGGTCACAGCCCATCTTCTTGGCCAGTCCCTCGATGGAGGTGGCGCAGGGATCCTTGGACTTGCCGGCGACTGCGGTCTTGTAGCCGTACTGCACGCTGCCGTAGGGCTCCTTGCCGCTGGTAATATACCAGCCGCAGTTGCTGCCGGAGCGGGCGATGGCGTCGCTGACCGTGTACTGATAGCTCCACTCGTTGACGACGCGCTCGCCGCGGTCGTTGACGATGAGGCCGGACTCGTCGTTGATGCCGATGCCGCAGGTCAGGCTCGTGTACACGACCTGCACGGCCGGGTGCTCATAGTTGAGCGCACCGATCTTCTCGGCGGCCGTCAGACCGTCGCCGACGTTGCCGTGCGGCACGTTGCTGAAGTAGTGCGCGACGGGGTAGCGCGCGACCATTTCCTTGTTGCGGGCATAGCCGCCGGTCGCGAGGATGACGCCCTTTCTCGCGTAGAGCGTGAGCTTGGCGCCGCCCTTGCGCGTGCACGTCACGCCGGTGACGACACCCGCCTCGTCCGTGAGGATCTCGTTCATGGCGGTGTCGTAGATGATCTCGCCGCCGAGGTCGTTTTCATAGTACAGCGTCAGGGGCGTGGAGATCTCGCCGCCCTCGCCGTTGGTTTGTCCGCCGCCGCCGGGGGAGTTGTGCACGCGCCACGGCTGCAGGCTGACGTGGATGGGCTCAACGTCGAGCACGTCAAAGTGTGTTTTGAGCACGCCGTCTTTTTCCACGGGCCTGGACAGCGGCTCCCACGGCTGCGCGAGGACTTCCGCGGGGTCGCCCTTCACGGTCGCCTCGATGGAGGTGAGCCAGTCGAGCGTCTGGTTGAGGTGATCGACCAGGTAGCGGTTTTTCGACTCGTCCATGAACTTGCCGTTGCGGTTGCCGACGTCCATGAGGTAGTCATAGACCATGTCCTTCGTGTCATACAGGCCCTGCTTTTTCTGCCACTTCGTGCCGGCACCGAGGAGCTTGCCGCCGCTTCTCGCGGTGGCGCCGCCGGTGATGCCCTGCTTTTCGACGATGACGACGTCCGCACCGGCCAGCTTTGCCTCGATGGCTGCGGCCAGACCGCCCGCGCCCGCGCCGCACACGACCACGTCGACTGTGCGCACTTCGTCGGGATACTCCGGCGCCTTCGGCGCGGGAGCGGCCTTGAGCGCGGCGATGTCCTCCTTCGACGCACCGGCGGCCTTGAGCGCCGCCGCCGTCGCGTCGAGGATGGCGGCGCACGTCAGATCTGCGCCGTCGACCGTGGGGATGTTCAGCGTCTGGTACTCCACGATCAGCTTGGGGAAGCGCTCCATCGGCGTCGTGTTCAGGCCCCAGGCAATGCCGCGGTATTCCTTATGCTGCGTCACTTTTACGGATTCAATCCGATTTTCCGATACCGTCACGCTGACGATGAGCTTGCCGCCGTAGCCGCGGCCGGTGCCCTCGTAGGTTCCGGGATTGTAGCTCGCCATATTTGAAACCTCCGTTTTCGTTTCGATACTGTCTTACAGATCCAGCTTTTCGGCCTGATCGTCTCTCCAGAAGAACTGCCAGTCCTTGAGGTGCCACTGGATGGCCGTCTCGCGCGGGTCCATCGTCGCGGTCACGCCCTTGGCGTACATGTCGTCAATCTGCGCCTCCGTGTAGTCGAGGAACTCCAGCACCTCGCGGCTGTGCTCGCCGAACGTCGGCGCGGAGGCGACGATCTGGGCGGGATTCTTCTTGAACTTGTTCGTGATGCCGATGCCCTTCATCTCGCCGTAGACGCTGTCGGTCCAGGTGGCGATGTCATTGCGGGCGGCGTACTGCGCGCTCTTTTCGATGTCCGCGGGGCCGAAGGCCTTCTGGTTCGGGATACCGGCCTTGTTCATGATAGCCTCGACCTCATCGACTGTGCGCTCGGCGCAAAACTGCGTGATGGCTGCCTCGATGCGCTGGCCGCGCGGCAGGGACTTGAGCGAGCCCGTCATGCCCTCAGGGAAGTCGGGGTCCGTGCCGTCGCCCGGCGTGGGCAGGCCGACGAGCGGGTAGCCCTTTTTCGTGTTGCCGGCGCCGACCATGCCGATGAAGATGGTGCCGCCGTCCTTGCAGTCGTAGAACGAGAAGCCGGCCGCGATGTCGCTGACGTTGCCGGTGCGGTACTTGACCGGCTCGCCCGGGCCGGGGTAGCCCTTGTTGAACCACTCGGCCGGGTAGCTGCCCAGCAGACGGAACATCGTCTCATACTGCGACACGTCGCACGCGTCGCCCTCGCCGGTGATGCGGGCGTTGGTTAGGATGGACAGCGCGCAGATGCAGGCGTTGTAGGCGGTGGCGTAGTCGGACAGGTACGGGTTGACCTTCAGCGGGGGAGACGTGGGGCTCGTGCCGTTCATGTACATGTAGCCGCCCATGGCCTGGCCGGAGACGTCGTAGGCCGCCTTGTTCTTGTCCGGGCCGGTCTGGCCGTAGCCGGAGACGTGGACGATGGCGAGCTTGCGGTTGATCTTCCACATGTGCTCGTCGCTCAGGCCGTTTTTGGCGTAGGTGCCGGGGCGGCCGGATTCGATCCAGATGTCCGCCCACGCGATCAGCTTTTCGAGCACCTCTTTGCCCTTGGCGGTGCGGGTGTTGAGCGTGATGGAGTACGTGTTGCGGTGATCCTGCGAGTAGCCGTAGTTGCCGCGGGTCTGGCAGGGCATGTTCGGGGACTCGACCTGCACGACCTGCGCGCCCATCTCGGCCATGATGCTCGCGGCGAAGGGGCCGGCGATGTTCGTGCCCGTCATGAGCACCTTCACGCTCGAGAGCACGCCGAATTTCGGGAACTGGCCGAACGGCATATGCGTGCCGTAATAATCTTTGTAATGCGTCGACATAGTTGCGTTTCCTTTCTCAGCAGATGTGCGCGGTCACATGTTGAGCCAGCCGGCGTCGACCTTCAGCTCCGCGCCGGAGATGTAGCGCGCGGCGACGTCGTCGGCGAGGTAAGCGATGGCGTTGGCGCAGTCTTTCGGCTTGCCGAGGATGGGCTTCTTCTCGCCGGGCTTGGTGATGGTGTGCAGCGGGGCCGCATTGCCGGCGCGCATCTGCCACTCGAGGATGCCGATGCCCTTTTCGCGCGGGACCTTGTTGATCTCGGTGAGGATGTTCGCGGGCTCGATGCAGTTGCAGCGGATGCCGCGCTCGAAGAAGGAGGCGGAGATGTTGCGCGTCAGGCCGAGCACGGCGTGCTTGGTCATGACGTACATCGTGCCGCCCTTCAGGCCGCGCAGAGAGGCGGCCGAGGCCACATTGACGATGTTGGCCGGGGTGCCCTGCTCGAGGAAAATCTTGATGGCACGCTGGCAGCACAGGAACACGGCGCGCTGGTTGGTCTCGTAGATCATGTCGTAGATCTCCGGCGTGGTCTCGTGAATGGGGAGCTGACCGTCAAGCATGCCGGCGTTGTTGACCAGAATGTCCAGGTGGCCGAACTCCTTGAGGCAGGTGTCAAACATGGCCTCGATCTGCGCCGGATCGCGCACGTCCGTCTTGACCGGCAGGATGACGCCGGGGGCGTTTTCCGCCGCAACTTTGTCGCGCAGGTCTTCCAGCTTCTTCAGGCGGCGCGCCGCGGCGACGACTTTGGCGCCCTCCATGGCGAACAGCCGCGCGGTGGAGCGGCCGATGCCGGAGCTCGCGCCGGTCACGATGACGACTTTGCCTTCAAATCGCATGTTTTGCATGTCAATTCCTCCTTGTATGATTTGTTGTGATTCCCTTGGAAAGGGACGGCTTTCTTTGGGGACAAGGGAGCTGAATCCTCCCATTTGTTAAAACAATATCATTTTAAAAAGAGAAAGTCCAATATCGATTTTTGACCTTGTCATAAGTTTTTCTTCTGGCTATAATAATAGTAAACTATATTTCGTGGGCAAGCGTGTACTTATCCGACAAAGGAGTGGACATCATGGGCATCCAGCGTCTGCCGGTGTTTTTATCCGCCGCGGAGAACCTCAATTTCACCAAGGCCGCCGAGGAGCAGTGCATCTCGCAGACGGCCGTCAGCCAGCAGATCAAGCTGCTCGAGCAGGAGCTCGGCTACGCGCTGTTCGTGCGCAGCAAGCGCGGCGTGAGCCTGACGCCGGCGGGCGAGGTGTTCTACCGGCAGTGCAAGCAGCTCATGATCCGCTACAACGATGCCGCGGCGCAGGGCAGGAAGATCGCGCTTGGCAACGCGACGGACCTGCGCATCGGCTACGCCGGGGCCTATGAGCTGTGGACCATCGTCTCGCAGATCCGCAAATACCACCGCCAGCACCCGGAGGCAGAGATCGAGTTTCAGCTCGGCAGCAACCAGAGCCTGCTCAGCGCGCTTGCCGTGGGACAGCTGGACATGGCCGTGCTCTCCGGCTTCGGTGTGGAACTCGGCAAGGGGCTCGACAGCCGCGTCACGCTCTCGGACCCGTGCATGGTGATGATCAGCGCTTCGCACCCACTGGCGGCGAAAAAGGAGATCCATCCGCGCGAGCTCAAGGGCATGCCGATCGTGCTCAACCGCGCGCAGGACAGCCAGCCCTCGGCGGGCCTGATCGCGGGTATGTACGCCAACATGGGCCTGCGCGAGAATAAGCGCATGTACGCCGACGATTTTTACAGCATCGCCCTCATCATCAACACCGGCATCGCCTTCAGCATCATGCCGGCGAGCGTCGCCTGCTGGGGAATCGACGGCGTGGTGTTTCGGCCGGTGCAGGGGTTCCGGGCAAAGGCCCGCACGCTGCTGGTCTATCCGCGCGGCTCGCAGGATACGGGCATCCGGTCGTTCGTGTCGCTCATCAAGCCCAAGCCCAAGCGCTGAGACCCGAAAATAGGATTTGCCCCCGCGCGGCTACGGCCGCGCGGGGGCAATTTGCTGTTTGTGCGTCATCCTGCCAGAATGAGCTTCAGGATCACTCCGGCGAGTACGAGCGCACCGGCGACGGTCGTGATCGTGTAGATCTTCCGGGCCTCCCGGTCCGCCTTTTCCTTCACGAGATAGTAGATGCCCGCGCCCAGGATCAGTGCGCCGATGATGATGCCGATGATGGGGATTGCCATAATGATCTCCTCCAGTTGAGTAAAAGTGCAGAGTTTGTGATCACGAGCACGGAGCCCGCGTTGTGGACCAGCGCGCCGATGACAGGGTCGAGCGTGCCGATGATGGCCAGCACGATGGCGACGAAGTTGAGCAGCATCGAAAATGTCATGTTCAGGCGGATCGTCGTCATCATCCGGTGCGAGAGCGCGATCAGGTGCGGCAGCTCCCGGACTTCATCGTCCACGAGTGCGATATCGGCCGCGTCTACGGCGATGTCACTGCCGACGCCGCCCATCGCGATGCCGACATCCGCCTTTTTGAGTGCGGGGGCGTCGTTTACGCCGTCGCCGATCATGCACACCGGCCGGCCGCTGCGCTGAGCTGCGTCGATGTATGCCAGCTTGTCCTCCGGCAGGCACGCGGCGTGCACGTCCGTGATGCCAAGCCTGCCGGCGATGGTCTGTGCCGCGTGCGCATGGTCGCCGGTCAGCAGCACCGGCTGCACACCCAGCGTGGTGAGCTGCGCGATCATGCCGGCACTCTCTGCGCGCAGCGTGTCCGAGAGTGCGATCCAGCCTGCAAACGCGCCGTCCACGGCGAGGTATGTGATCGTGCAGCCCTGTGCGCGCTGTGCCTCTGCTTCCGGAGGCACGGCGAACACGATGTCGTGCTCGGCCAGCAGCTCGGTATTTCCGGCCAGCACCCGGCGGCCGTCCACCGTTGCGCGCACGCCGCGCCCGGGCACCATTTGAAATGCTTCGGCCGTGGCCATCGGTGCGCCGCCGCTCTGCCGGTAGGAGGCCGTGATCGCCTTGCCGAGCGGGTGCTCCGAGAATTGCTCGGCTGATGCCGCCAGCCGGTAGAGCGCGGCATCGTCCAGCCCGGCCGCGCTGCTGCGCGCGCACACGACCTCCGGCGTGCCGCAGGTGAGGGTTCCGGTCTTGTCGAAGGCGATGCACCGCACGGCGGCGAGCCGTTCGAGGGCGTCACCCTCGCGCACAAGAAAGCCGTGCTTTGTCGCATTGCCGATGGCGGCCATGATGGCCGTCGGCGTGGCGAGCACGAGCGCGCACGGGCAGAACACGACGAGAATGGTCACGGCACGGATGATCTGCCCCGTGACGGCCCACGTGATGGCCGCAGCGCTGAGCGCGATGATGACGATCCACGTTGCCCAGCGGTCGGCGATGCCGACGATCTTGGCCTTGCCCGCGTCGGCCGACTGCACGAGCCGGATCATGCGCTGGATGGAGCTGTCGGCCCCGACCTTCGTCGCGCGCATCTCAAACGCGCCGAACTGATTGACCGTGCCGCTCGAGACCTCGTCGCCGGGGCCTTTGTCCACCGGCAGCGACTCGCCGGTCATGACCGCCTGATTGATCGACGTCCGGCCGGAGCGGATCACACCGTCGACCGGCACGCTCTCGCCCGGCAGGATGCGCAGCGTATCGCCCACCCGCACCTGCTCGGCGGGCACGACGGTCTCCGTGCCGTCGGGCGCAAGCACGCGCGCCGTCTGCGGTGTGAGGTGCACGAGCTTTTCGATGCCCGCGCGCGCTTTTGCCACCGTCAGCTCCTCCAGCAGGCCGCCGAGCTGCATGATGAACGCGACCTCACCGGCTGCAAAGATCTCGCCGATGCACACCGACGCGATCAGCGCCAGCGACACGAGCATGTCGGCCTTGATGTCAAATGCCGTCACGAGCCCGATGACTGCCTCCAGCACGATCGGTACGCCGCACAGTACGACTGCGATCCACGCCGGGTCGAAGGGGAGCGGCTGCCACTTGAGCAGACTGCACACGAGCGCAATGCTGCCAATGGCCAGCAGTGCAATGTCTTTTTTTGTCCCGCCCAGCTCCAGCAGCCGTTCAAGTTTTTCCATAAGTGTTTTCATGGTTTTGCCTCGCTTATACCATATGGGGTATATGTATAATATACATATGGGGGTATAGGTTGTCAAGAGGGAAAAGAAAAAAGCACAGTCGCATGACTGTGCTTTTCCGGTGTCTTGTGTACAGGCTTCAGCCCATGTTCGCGAAGCGCTCCACGGCTTTTGTAAAGTTTTCAATCGTCTTGTCGGCGTCGCCGTGCTCAATCCCGTCGCGCACGCAATGCTGGATGTGCCCCTCAAGCACGACCTTGCCGCAGCCGTGCAGGGCGGACTTGGCGGCGTTGATCTGCGCGAGCACGTCCTCGCACGGGACATCCTCGTCGATCATCCGGTCGATGGCCTGCACCTGGCCAATAATCTTTTTGAGTCTGCGGTGCAGATTTTCCGCGTCCATACACTGTCGCATAGCATGACCTCCATACCGTTACGGGTACTTGTATTTGCCTGCCATTATACGGCGGCGCGCCCGCTTTGTCAATCGGCGGCGCGTTCGGCGGCGAGGTAGCGCGTCAGCGCGTCCTGCCAGTCCGGCAGGGGGGCAAAGCCGGATTCGGCCAGCTTTCCGGTGTCCAGCCGGCTGCTGTGCGGCCGCGCAGCGCCGCTTTGACCGTATTCCTCCGTCGTGACCGGCAGCACGGTCATGGGGATGCCGGCTGCGCGGAAGATCGCACAGGCGAAGCCATACCAGCTCACATAGCCGCCGCTGTTGACCGCATTGTAGCGGCCGTAGCAGTCGCTCCGGGCCATATCGGCGAGCAGCCGTGCGAGATCGGGGGCGTAGGTCGGCGTACCGATCTGGTCGCTGACGATGCGCAGCGTGTTGTGCGTCCGGCTCAGCTGCAGCATGGTGCGCACGAAGTTTTTGCCGCCCGCGCCGTAGACCCACGAGGTGCGCACGATGAAGTACCGCTCGAGCGTTTCCGTCACCGCACGCTCACCGGCGAGCTTGCTCTGCCCATAGACATTCAGCGGCGCGAAGCGCGCGCAGTCGGCGGAGTAGGGGACAGTGTCCGTCCCGTCAAAGACATAGTCCGTCGTGATGTAGATCATCTTGCAGCCCGCGCCGCGGCAGGCCTCGGCCACGTTTTTCGTGCCGCCGGCGTTGACGGCAAACACCTGCGCCCGGTTTCCCGGCAGCTCCGCGCCGTCCACGTCCGTCCAGGCGGCGCAGTGGATAACGGCGTCCGGCCGCGTGTCTGCAACGAGCGCCTGCACGGCCTGCGGGTCGCAGAGATCAGCCTGCACATACGCGTCCGCATCCGCGCAGCGGCGCTGGGGCGCGCGCCCGGTCGCGACGCAGGTGTGGCCGCGCCGGAGAACCTCCGCCGTGACGGCGCTGCCGAGCAGGCCGTTGGCGCCGGTGACGAGTATTTTCATAGGCTCACCTCCGTGGCATGGTCCGCATCATAGTGCGATGCCGAGCGCGCGCAGCGACGGCCAGTTCTGATCCTTTTCGCTGAGGATGGGCGCGTCCTGCCCCGGCCAGATGATGCCGATGTCCGCATCGTCCCAGCGGATGCCGCCCTCGTCCTCTGGGTGGTAGACATCGTCGCACTTGTAGGCAAAGACGGCCTGCTCGCTCAGCACCTGAAATCCGTGCGCGAAGCCGCGCGGGATATAAAGCTGGCGGTGGTTGTCCGCGCTGAGCAGCACGCCGACCCAGCGGCCGTAGGTCGCGCTGCCGCGGCGCAGATCTACGGCGATGTCGAAAATCTCGCCATAGATCGCGCGCACGAGCTTTGCCTGCTGGTGCTGCTTTTGAAAGTGCAGTCCGCGCAGCACGCCGCGGTGCGAGCCGGACTGATTGTCCTGCACGAATGTGTCCCGGATGCCGGCGGCCGCAAAGTCGGCCGCTTTGTAGATCTCCATGAAATACCCGCGCGCGTCGCCGTAGTGCTTGACGTCCACGATCTGCACGCCGGGAATGTCCGTGGGCGTAAACGTGAAGTTGCTCAAGGTTTTTTCACCGTCTCGTAGGCGTACTGCGCCGGGTCGCCGTAAAAGTCGAGCAGCATGTGCGCAAACTTGTCGTGTACGCCATGCTTGGCCGGCGCCTGCACGATGTTCATGCCCGGGTTGTGGTTGCCCTCAATGAGCTCCAGCTTGCCGCCGGGCAGAATGGCCACGTCCCAGCCGACGACGCGCAGGCACGGCAGTGTCTGCGCAGCGCTGCGGCAGAAGGCGCAGATCTCGTCCCACTGCGGGATAGGCGTGCCGCGGAAGCGCACGCCGGTCATCGGGTGCAGGATGTAGCTGTTGCCGTGCTCGTCGAGCCCATCGGTCATGATGACGCCGGTGGCCGGGTCGATCTCGCAGAAGATACCGCCGCCGTGGGCGTTATCGACGTGCAGGCCGTTATTGCCCACGCGCAGGCCCGCGCCAAAGACCTCAAAGCGTTCGCCGCGGCGGAACGTGATTACGCGCAGCGTGTTGAGCGACTCCGGGTGAAAGCGCGCGAGCGATGCATCGGACCGGATAAACTCCTCCGCCAGATACTTGCCCGCGCACAGTTCGTCAAACAGTGCCTGCCGGTCGGGCGCGGCGTCCCACTCGGCCTCCGTCAGCTTGCGAAAGCCGATGCCCCAACTCGAATACTGCGGTTTGAGCGCAATGTTATGGTACTGATGCACGAAAGCGTCAAACGCCGCAAGATCGCTCTCCGGCAGGTACAGCCAGCCGCGGCTGACAAATTGCGTGAAGTTTTTCAGAAACGTCACCTTGCTCTTGAGGTACGGCTCGGCGGCGCTGTTGTAGGGCCGCATGAGCAGGGTCGCCTCCACGTCGGTCAGGTACTGCTTTTGCTGTGTGGTCGTTAGGCCGTAGAAGCCGAAAATCATGTATTCGGACATGGACACGCGCTTTTCCGGGTTGCTGCGCCGCACCTTGAGGTAGTCGTGAAAGAGCTGTTCGGCCGTGAAGCCCTCCGGCAGCTCGCGAACACCTTTGACGTAACCGCGCCAGCGCTTGTGCAGCACGGGGTAGGCGCGGAGATTTTTGACCAGTTTATTTTCAGTGAGGATGTTCTTCATCGGTTTCACCTGCACAGTCCCGGAGCAGCGGATATTTGCCCACTCCGTTGAATTGAATGATGTTGCCGCCCGGCCAGTGCCAGTTGCCCTCAATGAGCTCCGGCCCGTCGGGCGTGACGGCGATGTCCCAGCCGACGTAGCCCATGCCGGGCACACGGTCCATGGCCCGGTGCACGCACGCGGTGAGTTCCGGCCAGAACGGGACCTGGAATCCGGGCAGATATGCGCCCGATGCCGGGTGGCGGGCATAGCCGCCAAGATCGGTGTTATTGCGCCCGGGGCCGGACACGCGGCCGGACGTCAGTTCCAGCGGGTAGGCGACGCCGCCGGTGTGAAAGTTATCGGTCGCGGCGCCTTTGCCGCCGCACTTGAGGCACGCGCCGATGAGCCGGATGCGGCCACTTTGGTCGCGCGCGGCGTTGACGCGCACGCTGTTGACGCACCCGGGGCTGAGCGCCTCGAGCGCGGGATGCTGCCGGATGGGCGCCTCGAGCAGGAGCCGCTGCGCGCGGCAGTCATCGTAAAACGCGGCGCGATCGGTGATGGCGGCGCTGCGGCGGCGCTCGATACCGTGGCCCATCGTGCCGCTCACGGGCTTGAGAAAGAACGTGTCGTTCCCGTCCAGAAAGGCGCAGAAGGCGGCAAAGTCCTCCTCCGGCGCGTAGACGTGCGCCCGTCGGACATCGGGCGCGAACGCCGTGAGAAAGCGCGCCTTGTTCGTGAGGGCTTCCTTCTCTGGCACCGCGGCATTGCGGTTGAGCGCCCGGTCGAGCGCGCCGGAGCGGCCCGATGTGAGAAAGACCGCTCGCTGCCAGTCCGGCAGGTCGAAAAAGCGGAGCACAAAATAGTTTTCCGGCGATGCGCCGTGCCGCACGCTGCACCACAGCGCGTCGAGCAGATAGCCCGTCCGGCTGCCGCCGCGCTGCGCGCGCAGGCGCGTGCACATGCGGTATGTTTTTTTCAGTGCATTCCAGCGGGACATGGCTCTGCGCCCCTCTCTGCATCATCCAGAACGGTCCGAATGTTGTCCCGGCCGAGCCGCTCAATCGTGCGGCCCTGCGCACGCAGGTCACAGCCGAGCGCGGCCGAGGCGATCTCGATCAGCGATGAGCACACCGGCGTCGGCACACACAGCGCCGCGCCCAGCGACTCCAGCAGGCCGAGCCCCTGCGGTACGTCCTCCGTGATGTAGCGCGAGCGCACATCCAGCGGCCCCTTCGCCCGCTCCGGCATGGCGGCGTAGGCGAAAAAGACCTCCTTCGCGTCGCGCGCATCGTCGAGACTGTTGCGGAATTTGCATGCCTCGACATACGGCAAGGGAGCGCAGCCGAGCCGCTCAAGCACGCGCATTTTCTCACCGTCGAGCGCCTCGAGCAGGTTCCAGACCGACGGCGTGAACACTTCGTGGTACATGCAGAAGTTGCCGTGCGTGGCCTCGATGCGCGGGATGCTCATCACAGCGCCGATCGTGTGCACGATCATGTTCGGGTTGTGCAGTGCAGCCTCGGCCACGCTCTTGAGATACACAAACGGCGTGCCCAGTTGATCGAGCACCTTCCGGGCCGCCGGGAGCGCGCTGTGCGGGTAGACGCCGATGGGGTTGCGCACGTTGCGGAAGCCCACCTGAAACTCCCCGGGCGCGCCGATGCGCCCGTCGATGAAGTTGCTCTCCGCCTCGGCGAGGATCACGCCGTCGGCCGGGTGCAGCCCAAGCGCATAGGCGGTGGAGAGATAGCCCGGCACCATCAGCAGGATCTGCCCCGGCGTTAGAAACGGCACGACGCGCCGTAGCACGTCCGGGTGGTACCCCGTCTGCGTGCACAGGAGCACGACGTCCTTTGCCCGGATGTCGGCCACTTCGCGCGACAGGTGCGCGATCACGCAGTCGGTATCCGTGCCAAAATCATGGATGCGCATCCGGCCGCCGGCGGCGCACAGGTGCGTGAAATTATCGTCGTGCAGGCTGTGCGAGGTTTTGATGAGTGTGACCTCGTGGCCGCGCGCGGCGTAATCGGATGCGAGCGCGCAGCCGCTGTTGCCCGCGCCGAGAATGGCAATGTTCATAGCGTTTCCTCCATCATGCGGCCAAAGCGCAGGTCGGTCTCCGGCAGACGCTTGTTGTCCAGCGCGGCCGCCGGGGTGAACGTCAGTTCGCCGAAGCGCACGCCGCGCGGCGTGAGATACAGGTCCACGCGCACAAAGTCAAACGGCTTGCTCAGCCGGTCGGCAATGGCGAAGGCCTCGTCCAGCCCCTCCGGTTTCGGCAGTGTGAAGCCCTCGGGTGCGGCCTGCGAGTCGCGGCTGATGCGCAGGAGCCGGAAGTCCCGGTCGAAGAAATAAAACCTCGGCCAGCCCTCGTCGCGCCCCACGCAGAGCATAACACAATCTGCCCGGCCGTGGAAGCAGTAAAATTTATAGTCCTCCGGCAGCGTGCCGTCCGCGCTGCCGATGTACTCCTCCACGAGCAGCTTTTTTTCAACGTGGCGGTACTGGAGCTCGGAGTAATACGCCCAGAACGGCTCACGCCCCCAGGCGCGCAGCTGCTTTACGGCTGCGGCCGTGTTAAGCGCGCTTTTATCCGTGCAGATGAGGTTGTAGCCGCAGCCGAAGTTCCACTTCATGGCGAACTGCTCCGGCAGCGCGTCCCAGTCGATGTCCTCCGGCCGGTCGTACACGGCGAGCAGGCGGTTGAGCGTGCCGCCGCAGCCGCAGCCGGCCACATAGTCGCGCACGCGGTATTTGTCTGCGCAGCGGCGCACGACGGGGTCGGTGCCGAAGCGCTCGAGCTTTTGCTTGAGCAGCTTTTCGTTGAGCGTCTGCGGGTGCTTCAGATCCGGCAGACGGCCGAACTTGCGCAGGTATAACAGCTTCGTGTTCCACCGCGGCGAGAGGTAGGACAGCCCGGCGTAAAACACCCGGGCTGCGCGGCGGATCTTTTTCTTTTTCATGGCGCGATGCCGCCTTTCTGCGCGCTCAGGCGTCCGCGAGCGCGACGGTTTTCACCGGCTGCGCCGCTTCCGGCTCGGACGCTTCGGACGCGAGGATGAGCTCCTCGGCCGCGTCGAGCGAGTCGAGCAGGCAGTCGATCACAAACTTCGAGCGCCGCACGATCGAGCGGTACTCCATCTTCGAGGCCACGTACTGATAGTGCAGCACGGAGATCGACGGGTCGTAGCGCACGACGCTGCCCTCCTGACGGCAGAGCCAGTCGAGGATCTCCATCTCGTAGTACATGAACGTTTTCGGGTAAAACGGCGCGGGATGGCGGGCAAGATAGCGCTGCGAGAAAATCACGCACGAGCCGTGCAGCACGACGCCCTCCGCGGGGCGCGTAGTGTCGATGTGCTGCTTTTTGCGGTTGCGGATCTGCACGAGCCGCCAGATGGCGGGGCTGTTTTTCTCGCCGCTGCTCAGCAGCAGGAGGATGGGATTCTTGCTGCGTGCAACGCAGGCGCGCTTGTGCCGCACGCTCTCGAGCGTGCAGCCGTGCAGCGTTTTCGGACTCTGGTGGATGCCGGAGAACACCGACACGATGTCCGGCCCGAGCAGGTCGAACGGGTGCTGCGCATAAATGCGCACGATCTGGGGGATGAAGTCGTGCTGCGGGATCTCGACGTCGTTGTTGAGCACGACGGTGAAGTCCGCGTCCAGATGCGCGCACACCCAGCGCGTGCCGACGTTGTTGCCGCGGGCAAAGCCGTCGTTTTTGTCGTGCAGCAACACGGTCACGTCCGGACTCGCGGCGAATTCCTCCGCCAGAGCCGCGCCCGTGCCGTTCGGGGAGGCATTGTCCACGATGACGATGTGCTTGTCGCCCGCGAGCGCGCGGATGCTTTTCACGCAGCTGCGGGTCGTGTCGATGGCGCGGTAATGCAAAATGACGAATGCGGTCATGGTGTCTGTCCTTTCTGCTGCCGGCGGGCGCGCAGGCAGTCGGCGAGGTAGTAGCTCAAGTCATAGGGGTTGCGGCTGAGCCGGAAGCTTTTGCGGAAGTGTGCGGCTGCGCGCGCCGGGTCCGTCGGGTGGCAGCGCTTGCCGAGGCGGCGGTTCATCACGGCGTCGCTGTGCGGAAAGCGCCGGTAGAGCGCCGCGTGCTTTTCATACAGCCGCAGCAGGTGGGGGTAGGAGCGCACGACGGCAGAGATGCTGTCGCCGCCGACCTCGGACTCCACCAGTGCCTCCGGCAGGTACACGAGCCGGAAGCGCTCGGCCGCCCGGATGGCAAAGTCCCAGTCCTGATAGCGGCGGATGCTCTCGTCGAAGCGCACGGCCTCCCACACGGCGCGGTGCATGAGCATGGTCTGGGTGCTCGCGCGGTTTTCGGCCAGAAAGTCCTCCAGCGCGCGGCCGGGGTGCGGCGCGTGCACGGGATAGTAAAACGAGCTGCCGTTTGCGGCGACGCGGTTCATGCCGCAATAGCACAGGTCGGCCCCGGTGGCCATGAGCAGGTCGTACTGCTTTTGCAGCTTGTCCGGGTGCCAGAGATCGTCGCTGTCCTGAAAGGCGAGGATGCTGCCGTGTGCGTGCTGCGCGCCGAGGTTGCGGGCGTAGCACGCGCCGCAGTTGTTGCCGTAGCGCACGTAGTGCACGCGCGGGTCGGTGCCGCGCTCGAACAGGCGCTCCGTACCGTCGGTCGAGGCGTCGTCCACGACGATGACCTCAAGATTCGGGTAGGTCTGCGCCAGCACACTCGCGATGCACACGGGCAGCTTGTCCTTTCGGTTGTAGGTCGGGATGACGACTGAAATCAGTTCGTTCATGCGTTGCCTCCGTTTCTGGCCGGGTAGGGGAAGGCCGCGCGCATCTGCCGCTTTTTCTCCTCGACCTGCTCCGGCCGGATGCGCCAGCTGTTCTTGATCTCGGCGATGGCGGGCGGCGCGCTCACGCGCAGGTCGCGCGGCAAATGCTGCACGTCATAGGCGGAATAGTAATCATCGAACTTATACCCGTCGCCGAGCGGACGGTCGGAAAAGACGATGTGCAGATTCGGAATGTGGAAGCTGTCGGCCGCAATCAGTCCGTGCAGGCTGCTCGAGAGGATGCAGCGGCACTGTGCGATCTCGGTCAGCACGGTGATGGGATCGTCCTTGACGTTGATGAACTTTGCGTTTTCATACCGGTCCAGCAGCTCCGTTACGGCGGGGTCGTTCAGGTCGCAGACGTGCGGTACGATACCGACATCATACCGTTTTTCCGGCAGCGTGTCCAGCAGCTCGCTCGCGAGAATGCCGCCGTCGCCGGTCGGGATGTTGAGCGTGCGGCCGGTCATGCGCTCGACGCTGCGGCGCGTCAGCTCACCGCGCACGGCGTGAAAGCACATGTCGCGCTTGAAAAACCGCCCGCGCGCATCGTCGTAGTTGATAAATCCGGAGCCCCAGACGTCCACGTGCGGGTGCGTCCGGCCGTTGATGCACTGCTGCAGCTTCATGAGCGGGTTTCCGTGCAGCTTATACTGCGCCAGACCGCTGCCGATGGCGCACAGGTCGCCGGTGAGAAACGAGCAGCGCTCGACCCGGTAGCCGAAGCAGCGCTCGATGATGAGCGGGTTGAGCAGATCGCCCATGTTGGCGATGCGGGCATAGTACAGATTCAGCGTGTCCGGCATGGCGGTCACCTCCGAGGAAGATCACAGCGCGCGGCTGTAGGGAATGGCATAGAAAAACAGGAAAAACAGGCCCACGCACAGGCCGAATAGGAGGTACACCCGCCACAGCCGCCGGTCGGTCCTGCAGGCGGCGGCCTCGTCCGGGCCGATGGGCGCATCGAAGAGGCGCGCACGTGCGAGCTGTTCCTCCTGCGTCGGCGGCCGGAGCGCGGAGCCGAGCACCGCGCCGAGCACACTGAGCACGATGCCGATGAAAAATGCGTCCGCCCAGACTGGCGGCGTGATGCCGCGCAGGGCGTAGATCGCCTTGGCGCTCACGCAGCCGAGAAAGCCGAGCAGCATGCCGAGATACGCGCCGCAGCGGCTCAGGCGGCTGCTCCACACGCTGCCGAAGGCCACGAGACTCCACGCGCCCGCGATGACGGTGCCGCCGAAATACATGATGAGAAAGATGTGCGGGGGATTGAGATACGCCAGCACGAGCACGACAAGGCTCACCGCCAGCATCGCCCAGCGGGAGCGGGCGAGCTTTTTGCGGTCGTCCCCGGCGTCGGGCAGAATGTCGTTGACGACGGAAAACCCGATCAGCGATAAAAACGTCGACGCCGACGAGATGCCGGCCGCGCTGATGCCGATGAGCAGCAGCATACCGATGACCGGCGGCAGCACGTGCGTGGCGGCCCAGATCATGGCCTCGCTGCCGGGGAGGCTGCCGTTGATGTTGCGCACGAACGCGGCGGCAAAGTACAGCGCGATCGTTACAACCATGACGCCTATGGATGACCACACGGACGAGCGCAGGACGACGTGCTCGTCCTTTGCCATGAGGTAGCGGCTCGTCTGCCACGGGCTGATGGCCACGACGAGCGCCCAGACGATGCCGTAGGTCACGGCCCAGGCCGTGTTGCTTACGCCGTCGGGGTAGAGATAGTCCGGGTTTCCGGCCCAGGAGAGGATGCCGGGCATGGTGTCGCTGCGGGCGAGCGCTTCGATACCGCCAAACCAGCCGCCGCCCGCACGGACGAGAAACGGCACCGCGACGAGCGCGGCCGCGAGAAAGACGAGGAACATGATCGTATCCGTCAGCAGCACGCCCGGCGAGCCGGAGTAGATCGTGAAGGCGGTGAACGCCAGCCACACGATCACGGCGCACAGCCGGTAGTCATAGCCCGTGATGCTGCTCATGAGCGTGGCCACGCCCTGAATGGCACTGAGCAGGTACGCGCTCACGGACACGAGCAAAATCACGGCCGAGAGCCGGCGCAGATGCTTCGAGCAGAAGCGGCGGCCGAAATACTCCGGCAGCGTCGTCACCTCGCTCCGGCGGATGTACCGTCCGAAGAACCCGGCACCGTAGATATAGCCCGTCGCCTGAATGACGCCGACGGTCACGATACCGATGAAAAAGCCGGAGTAGACCTCGCCCGTGTCGCCGAGAAAGGCACCCGTCGAGAGAAACGACGCGATGAGCGACCCGACGATCAGCAGCGTCGGTGCGTTGCGGCCGGAGACGTAGTAGTCGTTCGTATCCTTGACCATGCGCCCCGCGCCGATGCCGACGGCGAAGAACACGACGAGTGCCGCCAGGATTCCCAGGAAATACAGATTCATTTTTTCTGCCCGTCCCTGCGCTTCGGACCCGTCACGGCCCGATAGACGAATGCGGTGATGACGATCCAGACGCCAAAGGCGACCGAGAGAACAGCTTCCATACCGGAACCTCCGTGAGATGTTAGTCGAGCTTCAAAAGCACGCGTGCATAGTGGTCGTTATTGACAAACAGGCGGCCGTTGAGCTCGTCAAACAGCGGCTGATAGCCGTAGCCATCCGTGACCCAGGCATAGCCGCGGTACTGCGCGGTGTTGAAGCCGGGGATGGTGTTGGCCTCGATGATGAGCGGGCCGTTTGCAGTCATGGTCACGTCCCAGCCGATGTTGGAGATCTTGCTCGCCAACGGCACGGCGCGGCGCATCATGTCGATGGTTTCTTCCCAAAACGGGAGCTGCAGACCGGGGAACGGAACGCCCGTTACCGGGTGCGTGTGGTAGTCGATGAAATTGTTCTGATCCACGGCGTCGGTGATCACGACGCCGGTGCGGATGTCGATCATCGCGGTCAGCGCGTCCTGACAGCCGTTGGAGATGTCCTTTTCGATGGCGGTCGTGAGCACCGGGGCGAACAGATACGTCCCGGACGGTGCGGTCACGGTGTAAAA
The DNA here is from genome assembly GCA_963627135.1 of Bacteroidaceae bacterium. Lineage (GTDB taxonomy): Bacteria > Bacillota > Clostridia > Oscillospirales > Oscillospiraceae > CAG-103. The sequence goes on from CAVFZY010000007.1 coordinate 142,422, forward strand.
GCGCACGATGCTCACGGCACCGGGGTTGAGCTGCGCGAGCGTCGGGTGCTGCTGAATGTATTCTTCCACGATGCCGCCGGAATTTGCACGCAAATATGCGAGTGCGTCCGCCTGTTCGGCCTCGGCCGCCGCCGGGAGGATGCGCACGCCTGTGCCCTGACCCTTGCAGTTGGGCTTGTAGACGACCTTTCCGGCGTCACCGGCGAGCGCGCGCAGCAGCGCCGCGTCCACGGCGGACGCCTGCACGCAGCGGCGGCCGTAAAAGTCGGAAAAGACTTTGGAGAAGATGTATTTGTTCATGAGGATGGCGATGTAGCGGCGGTCGGTGAAGTTCTTGCGGAACTCCGCGCGCGTCCAGAGCGTGGACATGGTGCGCTTTTGCGCCTCCGTGCGGTCGTGATAGCCGACCCACTCGTATTCGTTGAGCGAGATGTGGCTGCGCTTCTTGGCCTGCAGGATGTCCTTTTCGATCTCGGCGGCGTTCTCGCCGTGCCGGGCAGCGTAATCCGTGGCGAAGTCGCGGATGTATCTGCGTGCGGAGATCCAGCTGCTCAGTGTCCGTTTTTGTTCCATGTTGCATTCTCCTGCGTCAGATTTGGAGCTTCCTCAGCTTTTCAAAGGCATCCGCCGGGGGATGCTTTTGAGAAAATGAGGCGGCAGGCAAGCCGCACATGCGTGCGGCTTGCTTGTTTGCTCAGTAATCCGGCGTGTCCCACTCGTCTGGCACCCAGCCCCTGGGCACCGTAGTGCTGCGGAAGCTGCCGTCTATCTCGCGGTAGGCCATGCGCAGCTTTTGGATGCGCCACGCGCCGTCGCCGCCCTTGACGAAATCGTCGCAGTAGACCATCCAGCTCTGCAGGACCTCGCTGTCATCATAATAGCACATGTGATCCTCATATTGGAAGACTCCGCGCGCGTGCGTGTCATCGATCAGCCAGATCATCGGCTGATGGCCCATGTGCATCGTCTGCATGTCCTTGTTGCACCATTTGGCGTTGCGGGCTTGCAGAAGCTTGCCCTTGACGGCGAGATGCCCGTTGAGGTAGTAGCGGAAGTCGTCCGTGAACAGCTCCATCACATACTCCTCTTTTTTCATGTCCATGCACCACCAGTAGAAGTACTTGCACTCGGTGATCTTCTGCAGCTGGCACAGCTGCTCGGGCGTGTATTCCTGACGGCGGACGTGCTTGATGACGTCAAGCACCATGTCCCGGAATTTGTCCGGAAATGGGATGTTTCTCGTTGCCACGATGTGTGCTCCTTTCCGCACGGCGTCACATCTGCGCGATGAGCGCTTCCAGCTCCGCCTTTCTGCCGGTCTGCGTGATGATCTGCATGCCGCCCATCTGCGCCGTGCAGTTGGCCTCGACCATGCACCAGCCATGTGTGCTGTAGGCGAGATCCCAGCCGCAGTAGTGGTTGCCGGGCACCATGTTTGCGGCCGTTTTGACCATGTCCACGGCCTTGTCCCATTCCGGGAGGGAATAGCCGCGAAAGCGCACACCGGTGTCCGGATGGGTCACATAGCGGTGGCCCTTTTTGTCCGCGCCGTCGGAGCAGATGCACCCGGTCTCGGGATCGATGAGCGCGCTGATGCCCCCGGCGCTGAAGTTGTCGATGATGCCCTCGCCGCGGCCGACGCGCAGCGTGGGGTGAAACAGCCGTACCTCGCCGCCGGCCAGAACGACTGTCGGGATGCGCAGCGTGTTGACCGACTGCGGGTGGATGCGCGCCAGTTCCGGCCCCTGCTCGATAATCTGCTCGAGGATGGCGCCGCGCGCGCTGTAGGCGGCGTGCGCGGCCTCGAGATAAGGGTAGTCGCGGATCGACTCGGCATGTACACCATTGCCGAAGGCGGCGTAAATGGGCTTGACGATGTAATCCGGGTGCGCCTGCGTAAAATCATGCAGCGCCTCGAGTGCGGCGGGCGTGGGCTGCCCGCCCTTTTTGATGCGCAGCACGTCGCGACCGTAAAAATTGCGGAACTTCTGGTACGTCAGGTACTTATTCTCGAGCATGTTCGTGTTTTTCGGGTCGTTCATGCGCGGGTAGTAGCTCATGCGGACACCTTCCGTGATGAAGCCGTCGCGGTAGGCGGCGTCTTTCCCCTCGTAGCCGAAGAGAAAATATTCGTTGTAGTACGAGCCATACCGAAACAGGCTCCGAATCATGTCACGCCGCAGATGGTACAGGCGCTTTTTGTCGTTCAGCACGTCCACGCCGCGGTACTGGGCTATGGTCTTGTTCAGATCGTTCCGCTTGCGGTGGTAGTAGTTCGCCTTGCGGTACCAGGTCTGAAAGCGGATCTTGCGGTAGACTTTGCGCCGCAGTTTTTTCAGCACAGGGATCACGCTCCGTTTGCAGGGATTTTTTCGCGTATTCTGATTCAAGCCGCCATACATCGGATGTACGACGGCTTGAATCAAGCGGGTTATTTATTTCTTCTTGACGACTTTCTTTTTCTTCGGGCGGAACATGTTGGTGCGGATGCGGTGCGTGTTGTCGCGCTGGAAGGACTCCTCATACACGCGCAGGTAGCCGGTGTCCTCGATCAGCCACTGGCCGTCGATCTTGACGTACTTGTCGGTGTAGATGGCCGAGCCCTGGATCTGCGTGCCGCAGTAGGGGTTGCCCTCGGCGAAGATGAGGTTGTCCTGCAGGTACCACTTGCCGTAGGCAACGGTGTCGCTCTCGAACCAGATGACCGGGTTGTGGCCCTGATGCATGGTGATCTCGGTATCGGGCATGGACTCCTTGAAGTAGTCGGTGATCTCCTTCGGGCCGTGGAACACGAGCTTGCCGTTGGAGTAGGCGGTGGAGATGTTCGGGGTCATGGTCGTCTCGAGCTCGTCCCAATTCTTGGTGTCGAGCGCGCGGAAATACTTGCTCTTGAGCTCCTTGATGGCCTGCACGTCCTTGAGCTGCTGCACTTCTTTCTCGAGTGCTTCCAGACGTTCTTCAACTGTCATGATACTAACCTCCTAATCAGTGATGTGTATGTTTGACCGTTTGTGATCAGACGTTCATGGCGACGGCGTAAGCGTCGGCGGTGGCCTCAATGCCCATGTCGGCCTTCTTGGCGCTGCCGATCACGTCGCAGGGGATGCCGAGCTCGCTGCAGGCATCGGTCAGATCCTGCGTCGGGCGCGACTGCATGCCGGTGGCGATGATGAGGGAATCAAAGTGACGGGTCTTTTCCACGGTTTTCTTGGCCTTGTTCGTGAATGCGTAGGTGATCTCGTGGTCGCCGACCGCGGTGACCTTGGAGTTGCGGCTCTTCTTGATGGTCTCGCCGGGGTACTCGATGTCGAGGAACATGGTGCGCAGCATGCCCATCTTGTTGCCGACGCGCTTGGAATCCATCACGCGCACATCGGTCACGCCGTGCTCGATGAGGAACTCGGCCGTCTCGCAGCCGACACCGCCGCCGCCGAGGATGATGACCTCGCCCTGCGGCAGGACCTTGCCGGCCAGCACGTCCTCCGCCACGTAGACGTCCTTCGCGGTGTCGAGACCCGGGATGTTCGGGGCCACGAAGTGCGCGCCGGTGGCGACGATCACGTGATCGGGCTTGACTTCCCTGATCAGCTCGGGCGTGACGGTCACGCCGGTCTTGATCTCGATGCCCATGCGCTTGCACTCTTCGGCGTCCCACATCACGGCGTCGGTGAAGGCCTGCTTCTTCGGGGCCTTTCCGGCCAGGACGAAGTGGCCGCCGGCGGTCTCCGCCGCTTCATAAACGGTCGGGTTGTGGCCGCGTGCCTTGAGGTACTCGGCTGCCATCAGGCCGCCGATGCCGGCGCCGATGACCATGACGTTCTTGGCCTTCTCCGGCTTCGGGAGGCCCTTGTACTCCAGGCAGAGCGCCGGGTTGCGGGTGCAGGTGATGTGCTTGGCGTTCGGGTCGATGACCTTGTCGTAGCAGCCCTCGGTGCAGCCGATGCAGCGGCGGATCTCTGCGTCGCGGCCGGCCTTGGCCTTGTTGCACCACTCGGGATCGACCAGCTGAGCACGGCCGACGGCGACCATGTCGATCTTGCCTTCGCGGATGAGCTGATCGGCCAGCGCGGGCTCGACGATGCGGCCGACGCCGATGACCGGGATGTTCACGCGCGCCTTGATGGCGGCAATGTTGTCCATATTGAAGCCCGGCTCCAGGTTGTAGGGCGGCACTTCGTACACGGTCGCGAGGCTGCGGGCATTGCCGCGGGACAGGTCGATCGCATCGACGCCGGCCTCGGCGGCCCAGTTGATGAACTGCACGGTCTCGTCCTGCGTGGTCACGGCCGGGAGCATCTCGTCGATGGCGTCCAGACGCATGAGCAGCGGCATGTCTTCCGGCATGTTCTTGCGCATCTCGCGAATGACTTCGAGGTTGAAGCGGCAGCGGTTCTCCAGGCTCTGGTTGCCGTACTCGTCGGTGCGTTTGTTGAGCGAGGGATTCATGAATTCGTGCGGCAGGTAAGTGTGCGCGCCGTGGAACTCGAGCGCGTCAAAACCGGCCTCGACGGCGAGCTTGGCGGAGCAGCCGAACTGCTTGACGATCTCGTGGATGCGCTCGACGGTCAGCGTGTCGGGCGTCTCAAGCTTATTGGTCTTGTCGAAGAACTCTTCGGGCACGAAGCCACCGTGCCAAATCTGTACGGCCGCCTTGCCGCCGGCCGCGTGGATCGCGTCGGTGACCTTGCGCAGCTGGTCTCTGTGGTGCTCATTATAAAGGCCGAGGTACAGGTATGCATGGCACTCGGGGCAGATGGAGACGAGCTCGACAATGTTCAGGCCGCAGCCGCCGGCTGCGCGCGCCGCGTGGTAGGCGGGGAGGTCCTCGCCGACATCGTTCTTGTCCTTGACCATCTTGGTGTTCATACCCGGCAGGACCACACGGTTTTTCAGCTCAAGCCCTCTGAGCTTGATGGGAGAAAACAATGCATCGTAACTCATGAAATACACCTTTCTTCATTCATTGAAATGGATCTGAATCTGGTTTCCTATACGTCTGCCTGAGAGCGGAGTTCCTTAATCGTGTCCGCCGAACCCGGGAATGATCCGCCGGAGACCGGCCGCTGGTGGTCGGCTTCCGCTCCTTATCAGCTATTGTAGAAATTTTAACACTAGGCCGCGGACCGTGTCGGAAAGAATGTGGCGTTATCATACGCAAGAAATGTACAAAAACTTGAGTTTTATTGTCACTCAGCGACAGGAATGTGGCGTAATGTACAAAATGCGACATGGCATCTTGTGCGATTTTGCTTCTTTTCACAGGAAATGGTGGGCAGACACGGTGATTTTCCGGCATTTTTTCACCGGACAATTTCGACAAAAAGGGCGCAAAATGTAGTGAAAACGAAAAAACTGTCCGCCTGCGCGCCATCATTTTCTGAAATTCTTTTTGAAAATGTGGATTATTTAACAAGAAAATGTGCGACATGGCCCAGCTGTTTCCTTTATACTGAAAGCACAAACCATCCGGAGCACCCATGCGCTGCGCTTCGGCCGGAACATCCGGCGGGCGGCGTGTGGGATACACATTTAATAATCGTTCAGGAGGCAATCACATGATAACCGATATGAAAGATGCGAAAATCTTCTCGCCCCTGCAGCTGGGCAGAACGACGCTGAAAAACCGTATCGCCATGGCGCCGATGAGCATGCACTATGAGGCGACCAACGGCACGGTGCCCAAGCAGCTCGCGGATATTTTTGTGCGCCGCGCAGAGGGCGGCGCCGGCTACGTCGTCATCGACGCGGTCACGGTCGATCATAAGTATTGGTACATCGGCAAGACGACCGCGCTGGACAAGGACTCCCTTGTCCCGCAGTTTGCCGCCTTTGCCAAGCGCGTGAGCGATGCCGGCAGCACGCTCTTCCCGCAGCTCATTCACCCGGGCCCGGAGTCCATCTGCGCGCTCAAGGGCATCACGCCGCTCGGCCCGTCCGTGAACACGAACGCCAACGGAGCCGTCAGCCGCCCGATCACCATTGACGAGATCCACAAGGTCGTCAAGCAGTACGGCCAGGCCGCGCGCCGCGCCGAAGAGGCCGGCTGCGGCGGCATTGCCCTGCACGTCGCGCATGCTTATATGCTGCCGGGTGCCTTCCTCAGCCCGCTGCGCAACAAGCGCATGGATGAGTACGGCGGCTGCATCGACAACCGTGCGCGCCTGATCCTGGAGATCATTGAAGAGTGCCGCCGCAACATCAGCCCCGATTTCCCGATCGTGCTGCGTGTCTCCGGTTCCGAGCGTGAGCCGGGCGGCAACTCTCTGGATGAAATGCTTTACCTCGCCCCGAAGTTCGAGGCCGCGGGTGTGGACATGCTCGAGGTCTCCGGCGGCGTCCAGTACGAGGGCCTTCAGAACATCCTTCCTTCCCACAGCCAGAAGATCGGCCTGAACGTCTACGAGGCGTCGGAGATCAAGAAGGTCGTGAACATCCCGGTTTTCGTTGTCGGCAAGATCAACGATGTGCGCTACGCTGCCGATCTGGTCGAGCGCGGTCTGGTGGACGGCGTGTCTATGGGCCGTCCTTTGCTCGCAGACCCCGACCTTCCGAAGAAGGCGTACGAAAACCGCTTTGATGACATCACGCCCTGCGGCTCCTGCGGCGGCCGGTGCATCACGCCGGAAGATCCGCATCACCCGGTCTGCAAGTGCCACATCAACCCGCTCGTCGGCCACGAGTATGACTATCCGTTCAACCCGGCCGACAAGCCGAAGAAGGTCCTCGTCATTGGCGCCGGCCCCGGCGGCATGTACACCGCTGTCACGGCGGCCGAGCGCGGCCACGACGTCACCGTCTGGGAAAAGAGCAAGCAGATCGGCGGTCAGCTGAATCTGGCGGTCGTCTCTCCCGGCAAGCAGGAGATGTGCAAGTGGCTCACGCATCTGAACTACCGCGCCAAGAAGGCCGGCGTGAAGTTCGAGTTCAAGAAGGAAGCCACGGTCGAGAACGTGAAGGAATTCGCGCCCGATGCCGTCGTCGTCGCCACCGGCGCGACGCCGCTCATCCCGACCTTCATCAAGGGCGTCGGCAACTATCCGGTCATCACCACCCATGACATCCTCAGCCGCAAGGTCACCATCCCGAAGGGCACGGTCTGCATCCTCGGCGGCGGCGAAGTCGCCTGCGAGACGGCCGAAATGCTCATGGCCGACGCGCGCCCGAACTCCTTTGCTACTACCGGCAGCATCGGCGACGTGGAGGTCACGCTCGTTGAGATGCAGCCGCAGCTCATGACCGGCGTCTGCCTGCCGAACCGCAACATTGCGCTTGCCAGCCTGCGCCGCGAGGGCGTCAAGAGCTACATCAACTCCAAGGTGCTCGAAGTGACCGAGCACGAGGTCAAGATCCAGCACAAGGACGGCACGGAAGAGTGGCTCAAGGGCTTTGATTACATCGTCCTCGGCCTCGGCTCCCGCAAGTACGATCCGCTGTCCGAAGCGCTCAAGGCGTTTGTGCCGGAGGTCCACGTCATCGGCGACGCCATCAAGCCGGGTCAGTCCAGCGATGCCATGCATCAGGGCTTCCACGTCGGCTACGAGCTGTAAGGCACCGTAGATTCTCTTTGCAATTACTCCTTTTCATCCTCTTACTCCTTTCAATCTTATCACAGCGCGAGGGCCCGCCGGATGCACACCGGCGGGCCTTTTGCCACTTTTCACTTTTTGTAACGCAATCGGGAGAATGTTCGAAAATTTGAATTTCGTTCACTTGTTTTTTGCATGAAAAGCTGTTAATCTATAAACAGAAACATTGCCGGTTGTCCGTTTGTAAGCCGTATCGTTATCACGAATGGGGGCCAAACACGTTGAAGAGAAAAAACAGGCCGCTCTGCGAAACGCCGCGCAGCGGATATTTCTGCGGGCCGGACAAGTATCTCCGGCTTCAGGAGCATACCATTAGTGAGGAGCTGTTCCCCATTATGGAGGCGGACAGCTATTTTGTGCTTGTCCGTAGCGGCAGCGGCAGCTTTATCATCAACGGGGAGGAGTTCCCTGTACAGCCGGGCTGTGTTGCGTGGATCCAGTGCTCGCAGGTGCTGACGATCTGCCCCCGGTTCGGGGAAGCGCTCAAGCTCTGGGTCGCGGCATTTGATTATCAGCTTTTGAGCTACTATATGTTCAACCAGATCACGAACCTGCGCGAGATCGAGATCGTCACCGGCCTGCCCGTAATTGGCCCGAATGGGGACGATGTCAAGGAGATCGCGCGGCTGCTGGGACAGTTCCGGCGCCTGAGCGCAAAAAACAGCTGCGGCTCGGCGGTGATCCGCAGTTCGTTCCTGCGCAAGATCGAGCTGCTGTATAACCGTGCCGCCGCGCGGCGCAGGGCGCAGTATTCGCTGCTGGACATGCCGTTCGGCCGGCGTGCCAGTCTCTATATCGCCACGCACAGCACGGCGGAGCTCACGGCGGCCTCGGTCGCGGAGGCTGTCTCGTCCGATGCGGATGAGACGGCGCTCAACCATGCGCTGCTCATCGCGACGGGGCTGAACTTCAGCCAGTATGTCAACCGCACGCGCCTGATCCTGGCCATGTCGTATTTTCTGTATGACAGCCTGCCGTTTGACTATGTGTCGTCCATCTCCGGCTTTCATATGAGCATCACGTTTTTCCGCCGCTTCAAGGCGCTGACCGGTATGACCCCGCAGGGCTACCTCAACGAAATGCTCAGCGACGGGAAAGACGGCCGGGTTTACCGCGGCATGATCATGAGCGAGACGCTCATTTCCGCCATCAGCTATCTGTATGAAAATATGGCCGAGCCGATCGACGCCGAAAAGATTGCGCGCGATCTCTACACGTCGGAGAACATCCTGCGTGTGCAGCTTAAAACGCGTTTGAACTCCAGTTACAAGCAGATCCTGTCCATGTTCCGCGTGCGCTACGCGGAGGCGCTGCTTACAACGACGGATCTGCCGACGGTCGATATTGCGATGGAAACGGGCTTCGGCTCCGATCGGACGATGGGTCGTGTGTTTTACGCGCTCAACAAGATGTCGCCGGGCGAGTTCCGCAAACAGAGAGGACAGGGGAGAAAGCAGCATGCCTAATGAACGTTCATCCGGCCCGGCCTTTGACAGCACGCAGGACGATAAAGCCGTTCTGGCCGGTGCGCATGATTATTTTGTCAACAACGTCCTGCCCAGCGATATCAAGGCCTGCATCCGGCACATCAAAGCGCCGACGCTCTATGTCAACAATCATGACGAGACGTTCCTGCTCGTTCGCAGCGGCTGCGGCACGCTGACGGTCAACGGCCTAGACTACCGCCTGAAGCCGAACACGCTCATCAACCTCGGCCCGTTCCATCGCTACCGCTATCTGCCGGATGACGGCGAAGTGCTCGAGATCGCCGAGAGCCGCATGAACAGCGGTACCTACGTCTATCTGGTGGCGAATCCGTATATGAAGTTCGAGCAGTTTTATGTCCCGTCCGAGCCGCCGGTCGTGGCGCTCAGCGGGCTGTACGCCGAGATCGCGAACGATGCCATGAACGGCATCCTTGCTGAGACGGAAAAGCAGTCGCCCGATCAGCTCCAGCTCTGTTTTTGCTATATGATGGACCTGCTGGGTATCCTGACCGAGAAAATGCCGCGTGCGTATTTCCACCAAACACCGGAGTCCTCAAAGGACTGAACATCAAAAACGGAATATGTCGACAAAGCCTCAAAAGCGGCGACGGCCGTCTTTTGGGGCTTTGTCATTTTTGCCACGAAATCTGATGTGAAACCTGATTTTTTGTCGTTTTTAACGATAGGGAAACAGGAGGTATCGGCCGGAAGAACGGCGCAGATAATGTTAAAATATTATCGTTCCTTAACAAAAAGCATAATAGCTGGTGTGTGTCCGGGGTGACGGGAAAGCTCCGGAGAAGTCAAAGATTTGCGTTAAGAAAGGACAAAGATCATGTTTGAAAAAGAATTCAAAGACAAAGTCGTTCTGGTGACTGGCGGTAGCCGCGGTATCGGCTTCGCGACCGTTAAGGGCTTTCTCGCTGCGGGCGCGAAGGTGTATTTCCTGAGCCACTACGAAGAGACCGGCGCCAAGGCTCTGGCCGCGCTCAAGGAGATCAACCCGGACTATGAGGTCATGACCAAGGCCATCGACCTGTGCGACTACAAGGCCGTTCAGGCGCTGTATAAGGAGATCGAGTCCACGTGGGGCCGCCTGGACGTGCTCGTCAACAACGCCGGCACCGATTCCAGCACCTGGTTGACCAAGCTCAAGCAGTCCGAGTGGGACTCCGTCTGCGACCTGAACATGAAGGGACCCTTCACCATGATCAAGTATGCGATCCCGTATCTTGTCAAGACCAAGGGCTGCGTGGTCAACACCGCTTCCGTCGCCGGCGTTTACGGCTCTCCCACTGGTCTGCCGTATCCTGCCTCCAAGGCTGGCCTGATCGCCATGACCAAGTCCATCGCCTATTCCTTCGCCAACAAGGGTGTGCGTGTCAACGCCGTCGCTCCTGGCGTCGTTGCGACTGACCTGGTTGCAAATCTCCCCCAGTTCGCCAAGGACTCCATCGGCGACACCATCCCGTTCAAGCGCTTTGCGCAGCCGGAAGAGATCGCCAACGGCATCCTGTTCCTCGCTTCCAGCGCCGCATCCTACATTACGGGTGTCTGCCTGCAGATCGACGGCGGTTATCGTCCGAACAACCAGCCGGCCTGATTTTTCACCACGCACTGCGGTCAGTTCCGAGAACGAAAAGATAGGAGTCTGCCACTATGGAGCGCACATCGCACCTCAACATTTTTAATCAGGACGCCGAGAGCTTCTTTACACCCGGCAAGCAGTTGGCGAACATCACCCGCGTGAAGCCGGATGCGCCGGCGGTCATTTACGTTTCCCCGGAAAACAAGGAGTCTGCCATGACATGGCGGGAGCTCCACGAGCTCTCGAACCGCATTGCCTGGTATCTGCTCGGTCAGGGCATCGGCCCGGGCAAGAGCGTGCTCGCCGCGCTGCCGAACATCCCGACGCACATCGCGCTCGCATTCGGCATCTGGAAGACCGGCGCCTGCTACGTGCCGGTGTCCAACCGCGCGCCGCAGCGCAACCTGATGGAGATCTGTGCGTGTGTGTCTCCGGCGCTCGTCATCACCAACCGCAAAAAGCCTGACGGTTATCCCGGCCTGAGCACGGCGGAACTCAGAACACTGTGCGCGGACTGCCCAGCGGACATGCCACCTGATGTGCTCGCCATCCCCAATCTTGCCAACTGCTCCGGAGGCACGACGGGGAAGACGAAGGTCATCGAACAGGACATGCCGGCAGGGGAGAGCGACGAAGGCCTGCGGATCTGGTTCGCCGTGTCCGGCATGCGCTTTGAGATGCGTCAGCTGCTCGCGGGTCCGCTGTTTCACGGCGCGCCGCACTCGGCGGCCTTCAACGGCCTCTACTGCGGCAACACGCTCGTCATGCCGGCCAAGCTCGACGCCGAGACGATCGTGCGGCTCATCAAAAAGTACCGCATCGAGTATGTCCAGATGGTGCCGACGCTCATGCAGCGCATCAGCTGTATGCCCGGCTTCCGGAAGGAAGACCTGGCGAGCCTCAAGGTGCTGTGCCACACCGGCGGCGTCTGCTCGCAGGATCTCAAGCGCGAATGGCTTCAGATCATCCCGCCCGAACGGCTCTACGAGATGTACGCCATGACCGAGTGCATCGGCATGACGTCCATCCGCGGCGACGAGTGGCTGCGCCATCCCGGCAGCGTCGGTAAGATGCACTGCGGCCGGGTGTCCATCCGCGGCGAGGACGGCCGTGAGCTGCCCACCGGCGAGATCGGCGAGATCTTCATGTCCTGGGGCGACAACAGCCCGCGTGTGACATATAAGAACATCCCGCCGCTGCCGACGGACAGCGAGGGCTTCCGCAGTGTCGGCGACATGGGCTATGTGGATGCGGAAGGCTACCTGTACTTTGCCGACCGCCGCAGCGACATGATTGTCACCGGCGGTGAGAACGTCTTTGCCGCCGAGGTCGAGATGGTGCTCAAAAAGCATCCGAAGGTGGTCGACGCCGTGGTCATCGGCCTGCCGGATCCCGATTGGGGCCACCGCATCCACGCCATCGTGGAGACGAACGGCCCGGTCGGCAGCAAGGAGCTCATCCGGTTCGCACTCAATTATCTCCCCCCGTACAAGATCCCCAAATCCATTGAATTTGTCGATCGCATCCCCGTCAACGAAAACGGGAAGGTCGTGCGCAGCAAGCTCATCGAGGACAGCCTCGCCAAGGGCTACTGAGCACGCGGAAGGAAACTAACTGTCATACGGCTTTGTGCCGCAAACACTAGACAGGAGAATGTATTTATGGAAAACAACAAAAGCTACATGAAAGGCTTTGTGCCCTACGCCATCGCGGCGGCAGTGCTGAGCCTTTGCGGCGGCTTCACCGCTTCGGTGCCGACCGCCATTTCCACGGCCTGGAACGCGGACGCGTCCCTGACCTTCATCACGCTGGCTTACTCCCTGGCCGCCGCCGCCATGGCGCCGATCATGGGCAAGCTCGGCGGCGTGATCGGCCGCAGAAAGCTGCTGCTGACCGCCATGGGCATCTACACCGTCGGCCAGGCGCTCATCGCCATCTGCCCGCAGAACATCCCGCTGCTGCTCGTGTTCCGCTTCATGGTCGGTATCGGCGCTGCCGGCATCGCCCCGGTCGTCATGTCCTACATCATGATGGAGTTCCCGCCCGAGAAGATGGGCCAGGGCTTCACGATCTACATGGCGCTTGCCTGCGGCATGGTCATTTTTGGACCCACCGTCGGCGGCATCGTCATGAAGGTCATCGGCACGGCCAATGCATGGCGCATCGTCATGTGGATCTGCGCCGCGCTGTGTGTGATCTCGTTTATCATCTGCTTTGCAAAAGTCAAGGATAACCCGAACATCCCCAAAGGCACCATGCAGGGCTTTGACTGGGCGGGCGCCGTGTTCGTCCTGCTCATGTTCGGCGCACTCGTCTGCGTGCCCACCTTCGGCCAGCAGAATGGCTGGACCAGCGTTACGACGCTCGTATCCGTCGCTGTGGCCATCGTCGCACTCATCGTCCTCTTCGCGGTCGAGAAGAAGGCCTCCAGCCCGATCCTCAACGGCAAGTTCATGGCGCGCAAGAACTTTGTGCTCCCTGTCATCGTCATGCTGCTCACCCAGGGCCTCATGACCGCCTGCCTGACCGAGATCATCCGCTTCGGCTACGCCATCGACAAGGCCACCGTGGCCAGCGTCGCCATGAGCATCGAGTACCTCGGCATGGCCATCGGCACCATCGTCCTCGGCCCCATGGCCGATAAGAAGGAGCCCAAGGTCGTGGCTGCCATCGCGCTCGTGTTCGTTGCCATCGGCTCTCTGATCATGCTCTTCATCGGCGAGAACGCCGGTATCCTTCAGATGGGCGGCGCGCTGTTCTTCGTCGGTCTCGGCATCGGCGGCAACGGCACCATCTTCATGAAGGTCGCCCTGTCCGGGGTTGCTCCGGCTGAGTCCTCCTCCGCCTCCGGCACGTACAATGTGTTCAGAGATATGACCTCTCCGTTCGGCGTTGCCATCTTCGTGCCCATGTTCGTCACGGGCATGACCAAGAAGGCTGCCACCGGCATGGCCGTGCCTGCCGCTGCTGCCAGCGCGCTGCACTCCGTGGCCCTTGTCCAACTCGCCTGCGTCATCGTCGGCATTGTGGTCTGCTTCCTGATCCCGAGCGTGCACAAGAAGGCTGACGCTGCCCAGGAGTAAACCGCTCCCACATTTCCCTTGACTGAATTCAGTGCACTTTGCGCAGAAAGGATTGTCATCACATTATGAAAGAAATCGACAACAAACTGACTCAGAAGTTTGACGAGTATCCGTCCTTCGGCGTCCTCAAGGGCGTCAAGGTCTTCGTCACCGGCACGAACATCGCCGGCCCCTTCGCCGGCTCCCTCATGGCCGAGATGGGCGCGAAGGTCCTGCAGGCAGAGGCTCCGACCATTGCCTGCCAGACCCGCGGCACCCTCGCCTGGAGCCAGAACCACCGCAACGAGTACTCCATCACCATCAACTCCGCCAGCCCCGCCGGCAAGAAGATTTTCCTCAAATGCATCGAGTGGGCCGACATCTGGATTGAGGCCGGCCGTCCGGGCTCTTACGCCAAGCGCGGCCTGACCGATGAGGTCTGCTGGAAGCACAATAAGAAGCTCGCCATCGTGCACGTGTCCGGCTACGGCCAGTTCGGCCCGTCCAAGAACAAGCCCTCCTACGACGTTTCCGGTCAGGCCATGGGCGGCTACATGTACATGAACGGCGTTTCCCCGACGTCCGGCCCGCTGAAGGTCAACCCGTACCTGTCCGACTATATTACCGCCTACAACGCCTGCATGGTGGCCCTCGCCGGCTACATCAACGCGAAGAACAGCGGCGAAGGCGACTCCTGCGACGTCGCCCAGTACGACACCATGTTCCGCCTGCTCGACAACTACCCGGCCAACTGGTTCAATAAGGGTTATCCGAAACAGGGCGAGCCCGTGCCCTTCCGCACCGGCAACAAGAGCGACCAGGCCGCCTGCTTCTCGTTCTACGACACGAAGGACGGCAACGCTATGTTCGTCGCTATCGTCGGTCAGGGGCCGGTCAGCCGCGGCTATCCGATCATCGGCATGGGCAAGCCCGGCGTCACCGAGGGCATTCCGAAGAACTGCACCGGCTTCCCGCTGTTTGACCCCCGCGGCAAGAAGGCTGAGGAGCTGTGCGCGAAGTTCTGCGCCGAGCGCACCTGCGATGAGCTCGAGGAGATCTTCAACAAGGCGGGCATCCCGTGCCAGCGTGCCTACGGCCCGGCTGACATCGAGAAGGATCCGCAGTATGAAGCCCGCGAGAACATCGTCGAGTGGGACGACCAGTGCTTCGGCAGAATGAAGGGCATCGGCGTCACGAACATCTTCACAAAGAACCCGTCTCAGATCGTGGCTTCTGCGCCGTGCTTCGGCGAGCACAACCGCGAGGTCCTCAAGGACTTTGGCTACACCGACGGGGAGATCGACGCGCTCTACAAGAAGGGTGAGCTCGCGACCTGGACGCCGGCGGACACTGCCCGCAACAAGAACTTTGTTGAGTGGCACTTCTTCTGGGATCCGGAGCGCCAGGCCAAGCGCATCGGCCTCGAGTATCCCCCGAAAAAGTAAATCTTAGCGTAATAGAAGGTAAGCTGCCGTCGTGGACGAGAGTCCGTGACCGGCAGCTTATCTTGAATCGAGCGAAAATCGTACAAAAACAGCAGATAAAGGAGGCAACGCATACATGAGTTTCAAAAAAATTGACTGCAATCTCACGCAGAAGTTTGATGAATATCCCGAGTTCGGCGTCCTGAGCGGCGTCAAGGTCTTTGTGTCCGGCACGGCCATCGCCGGCCCCTTCGCCGGCTGCCTGATGGCCGAGATGGGCGCGAAGGTGCTCCAGTCCGAGGCCCCCAAGATCTCCTGCGGCACGCGCGGTACCACGAGCTGGTCGCAGAACCACCGTAATGAGTTTTCCATCACCTGCAACCCGCGCACGCCTGCGGGCAAGAAGATCTTCAAAAAGTGCCTCGAGTGGGCCGACATCTGGATCGAGTCCAGCAAGGCCGGCACCTATGCCAAGATGGGCCTCACCGATGAGGTGTGCTGGGGCGTCAACAGTAAGCTGTGCATCGTGCATGTCTCCGGCTATGGCCAGACCGGCCCGTACAAGGCCAAGGCGTCCTACGACGTTTCCGGCCAGGCCATGGGCGGCTATATGTACATGAACGGCGTCTCCCCGACGTCGACGCCGCTGAAGGTCAACCCGTACCTGTCGGACTATGTCACGGCCTACAACGCCTGCATGACCGCGCTGTCGGCTTACATCCACGCGCTCAAGACCGGCAAGGGCGAGTCCTGTGACGTCGCGCAGTACGACACCATGTTCCGCCTGCTGGATAACTACCCGGTGCTCTGGTACAACAAGGGCTACCCAAAAGACGGCGAGCCCGTGCCTTACCGCACCGGCAACCACTCCGATCTCGCCGCCTGCTTCTCGTTCTACACCACGAAGGACAACAAGCAGCTGTTTGTGGCCATCAACGGTCCCGGACCGGTCGAGAAGGGCTATCCCATCATTGGTGTCGGCACGCCGGGCGTCACGCCGGGCCTGCCGAAGGGCATCCCCGGCTTCCCGCTCAACACCCCCATGGGCCAGAAAGCGGACCAGGCGCTCACGGACTTCTGCGCGCAGCATACCTGTGCCGAGCTCGAGGAGATCTTCAACAAGGCCGGCATCCCCAACCAGCGCGCGTATGAACCCGGCGACATTGAAAACGATCCGCAGTACGCCGAGCGCGAGAACCTCGTCGAGTGGGAGGACCAGATCTTCGGCGAGATGAAGGGCATCGGCATCACGAACCGTTTTAAGAACAATCCCTCCAGGATCGTGGCCTCCGCGCCGTGCTTCGGCGAGCACAACCGCGAAGTCCTCAAGGATTTCGGCTACACCGATGAGGAGATCGACGCGCTCTACAAGAAGGGCGAACTCGTGACCTGGACGCCGGCGGACACCGCCCGCATCCGGCACCTGCCCGACTGGGGCTTCTTCTGGGATACCGAGCGCCAGTGCGAGCGCATCGGCATGGAGTGGCCGCCGAAGGGCGAGTAATATCCGGGGCCGGCTGTGCACACCAAAATTTCCGCGTGTGCAGCCCGCCCACAGCATCGAATGAATCATAAAGGAGAAACCAATGGGTAGACTTGATGGAAAAGTCTGTTTTGTGACCGGTGCCGGCTCCGGCATCGGCGCCAAGACCGCCGAGCTCTTTGCACAGGAGGGCGCGAGCGTCATCATGGCGGATATGCAGGAGGAAAACCTCGACAAGGTCGCCGAGCGCATCCGCGCCGCGGGCGGCGAGGTCATGACGGCCGTTGTCAACATCACTGATAACGATGCCGTGAAGGCCACGGTCGCTGCCGGCGTTGAAAAATACGGCAAGCTCGACGCACTGGCCAATATTGCCGGTGTGCTCGACGTGGCCATGCGCCCGATCGATGATTTTCTCACCAGCGACCTCGACACGACGCTCAGCGTGAACGTCAAGGGCACGATGTATGTCACCCGCGCGGCTGTCAAGCAGTTTGTCGCGCAGGGCTACGGCACCATTGCCACCGTCGCCTCCGTCGGCGGCGTGACCGGCAACGGCAGTGCTGCCTACACCGTCTCGAAGGGCGCCGAGGTTGCGCTGACCAAGCACATCGCGCTTCGCTTCGCCGACGGCACGCAGAAGATCCGCGCCAACTGCGTGTGCCCGGGCACGGTCATGACCCCGATGACCACGCGCGCCATGAAGGCCAGAGGCAAGTATACGAAGGCTGCCAAGGCCATGCAGGCGTCCACTGCCAAGCACTCCACGCTTGACGTCGGGACTTGCTCGGATCTCGACATCGCCCGGATCCTGCTGTTTTTGTGCAGCGACGAGTCCGCACCGCTCAACGGTCAGGCGCTCGTTGCCGACTACGGCGCAAACCTCTAAGATACCTCGGCGCAGCCGCGCCGATCACCGGAAACAACATGATAACATTCAGAAAGGAAGTGTACGGTTATGAGTAACAGACTGGAAGGAAAAGTCGCGCTGGTCACGGCGTGCACCCGCGGCATCGGCCGCGCGATCGCAGACCTCTTCGTCGATGAGGGCGCGAAGGTCTACTATGCCTGCCGCAACATGGAGACCGGCAAAGCTGCCGTCGAGGCCGCAAGAGTCCGCGGCGGTCAGGCCGAGCTTGTGTACTTTGAGGCACACGATCCCGCTACGCACAGAAGCATGATCGACGAGTGCATCGCCAAGGAGGGCCACCTCGACGTGCTGGTCAACAACTTCGGCGAGTCCAACCCCCGCAAGGATCTCGACATCACCAAGTGCACCTACAAAGAGTTTGAGAAGACGGTCTGCGTTGACCTTTCGACCGTGTTCAACGCCTGCCAGCAGGCGCTCAACAAGGCCATGCTCAAGCAGCACTCTGGCAGCATCATCAACATCGGTTCCGTCGCCGCCGTGTGCCCCGACCGTACGCAGGTCGGCTACGGCGTGGCCAAGTCCGGCATCAACCACCTCAGCCGTCAGATGGCGCGCCAGGTTGCGCACGCAGGTGTGCGCGTCAATGTGCTCAACCCCGGCATCATCGCCACGGAAGCCGTTGCCAAGCACCTCACCCCCGAGACGCAGTCGCGCTACACGACCAACTGCATGATCAAGCGCCTCGGCGAGCCCATCGACATTGCCTACATGGCGCTCTATCTCGCCTCCGACGAGTCCAAGTACGTCACCGCGCACGTGATGAACGTCTCCGGCGGCTGGATGTAATGTTCGCTTTGTCTTCTTCCAGATAAATCCCTCATCCCCAGTGGAAAGAGCCCGGCTTCGGCCGGGCTCTTTTCCTTGCTTTTTCGGAGATACAGTTCTGTTTTATTTACATAACATCTAAAAATGGTTGACATAATTTCACGGAGGCGGCAAAAGAATTCCCGGAGGGCGGCAGCCGGACGCACTTTTGTCCCGTGCAGCGGCAGCAGAGATGTGTCCGGCGGGCGATTGTTTTCGCTCTTTTCACAAATACCCCCTTTTCATCCGGTCGGTTTTATATTACAATAAAACGACGAATATGAAAAAGCGAGGGGAAGGTTTATGGGAACAGAACCCAAATATAAACGCATCCTGCTCAAGATCAGCGGCGAGGCGCTGGCCGGTGAGCAGAAGACGGGACTGGACTTCGGCGTCATCGGCCGGGTGTGCGACGTGATCAAGACCTCCACCGAACTGGGCGTGCAGGTGGGCGTCGTCATCGGCGGCGGCAACTTCTGGCGCGGCGTGAAAAACGGCGAGGGCAAGATGGCCCGCTCGCGCGCCGACCACATGGGCATGCTCGCCACCGTCATGAACTGTCTGGCTGTGTCCGACGTCATGGAGCAGAAGGGCATCCCCGTGCGCGTGCAGACGGCCGTCGAAATGTCGACGTTTGCCGAGCACTATACTTGGGAGCGTGCTGTGGCGCATCTGGAAGAGGGCAAGGTCGTGCTCTTCGGTGCCGGCAGCGGCTGCCCGTATTTTTCGACCGACACAGCCGCCGTGCTGCGCGCCGCCGAGATCGGTGCGGATGCGATCCTGCTTGCCAAAAACATCGACGGCGTCTACAGCGCCGACCCGCACGTCGACCCCAGCGCCGTGAAGTACGACGCGATCACCTATGACGAGGTGCTGGCAAAGCATCTGGCCGTCATGGACCTGACGGCGACGTCGCTCGCGATGGAAAACGACATCCCGGTCGTTGTCTTTGCGCTGGCCGACCCGCAGAATATTGTCCGTGCCGTGATGGGCGAGCCCGTCGGCACGGTCGTGACGAAGTGAAATCAAATTTTAAAACCCGATAAGGAGGATATACCATGTCTACCGATTATACCGAGTTTGAATCCAAAATGAAGAAGACCGCTTCGGTCCTCACCGAGCAGTATGATTCCGTGCGCGCCGGCAAGGCCAACCCCGCCGTGCTCGACCGCATCACGGTCGATTACTACGGCGTGCCCACGCCGATCCAGCAGATCGCATCCGTCAGCACGCCGGACGCCCGCTCGCTGCTCATCCAGCCGTGGGATGCTTCCGTGCTCAAGGGCGTTGAAAAGGCCATTCTCGCGTCCGATCTGGGCCTGAATCCCCAGAATGACGGCCGCACCATCCGCCTGGTCTTCCCGGCGCTGACCGAGGAGCGCCGCCGCGACCTCGTCAAGCAGGTCAAAAAGTACGGCGAAGAGGCGAAGGTCGCCGTGCGCAACATCCGCCGCGACGCGATGGACAAGTTCAAGGCGCAGAAGAAAAAGTCCGAGATCACCGAGGACGACCTCAAGATCATCGAGAAGGATCTGCAGAAGCTGACCGATGATTACATCAAGGAAGTCGAGCGCATTGCCGACGAAAAAGAAAAGGAGCTCATGGAGATCTGAGTTCCCGGACCCGCAAATGCGATACGGGGGGATTTTTCATCCCCCCGTTTGAATATCCTGTCTACAGGCGCCGCCCATCCGGGCGGTGCAGGAGGAACTATGGCAAACGATAAGACGACTGCGCCGCAGGTGGATCTCTCGCGCCTGCCGCGCCACGTGGCGATCATCCTCGACGGCAACGGCCGCTGGGCCAAAAAGCGCGGCCTGCCGCGCACGGTCGGCCATGCCTACGGCGCCGAGGCGTTTCGCCGCATCGGCAACTACTGCAAGGCCATCGGCATCGAATACCTCACGGTCTACGCTTTTTCCACGGAAAACTGGTGCCGTCCGCCCGAGGAAGTGTGCACGATCATGAGCATCTTCGATAAATATATGAAGGAAGCGCTCTCAATCATGGAGCGCGACCGGTTCAAGATGCGCTTTTTCGGCGAGCGGTCCGGCCTTTCGCCGGAGCTGCAGCGCCTCATGGCCGCAGCCGAGGAGAAGAGCACGCACTATGACGGCTGCCAGATGAACCTGTGCATCAATTACGGCGGCCGGGACGAGATCCTGCACGCTGTGCGCCGGTACGCAGAGGCGTACAAGGCCGGCACTGCGCCGGAGCTCACGGAGGATGTGTTCAGCAATTACCTGTATTCGGCCGGCATACCGGACCCCGACCTCATCATCCGCACGAGCGGGGAGCAGCGGCTGAGTAACTTCCTGCCCTGGCAGGGCGCGTACTCGGAGCTGTATTTCACCGACGTGCTCTGGCCGGACTTTACCGAGCGCGACATGGATGCGGCCCTGGCGGAGTTCCAGCGGCGCGACCGGCGCTTTGGCGGTGTGAAATGACCGCCGTACCCGAGAGAAAGACAAACGGGAGGAACCAATCATGAAAAACAGACTGATCGTTGCGGCCATCGGCATCCCGGCGCTGCTGGCCGTGATCTTCTTCACCCCGATCTGGGGCTGGGGCATCGTGGTGGCCATCATGGCGTCGTTCTGCGCCTGGGAGCTGCTGCATACGACGATGCCGAAGTTCGTGCCGCGCTTTGCGGTGTATGCCGGCGTGTGCGGTGCGGCCATCGTGCTCGGCGCGGCGTTCGGTCAGTCCGAGCTCGTGTTCAAGATCGCGGCCTATGTGCTGTTTGTGACCATGTTCGTCGAGATGATGATCTCGTTTCACAAGTCCGAGCGCATCCCGTTTCAGGATCTTGCGCTTGTGTTCACGGCAGGCATCGTCATCCCATGGATGCTCTCGTCGCTCGTGCGCCTCGGCCTGAACGACCCGAAGGCACCGTATCTGCTGCTGCCGTTTGTCATCACGTGGCTGAGCGATTCGGGCGCGTTCTTTGTCGGCCGCAGCCTGGGCAAGACCAAGCTCGCCCCGGCCCTGAGCCCGCATAAAACGGTCGAGGGCTGTGTAGGCGGCTTTGTGTGCGCGATCGCGGCCGCTATGCTCTATGGCCTCGTGCTGCACCTGTGCGGCTACCACGTGCAGATCGGCCTGCTCGCCATCTACGGTTTCTTCGGCAGCCTTGCCGGCCAGGCGGGCGACCTTGCGTTCTCTGCCATCAAACGCGAGCACGGCGTGAAGGATTACAGCAACCTGCTGCCCGGTCACGGCGGTATGCTTGATCGCTTTGACAGCACGATCTTCACGGCGCCCATGCTCGAGCTGCTGGTGCTGCTGGCGCCGGCCATCTCGGTCGTGGCGAAGTAAGGGAGCGCGGCTATGGTACATTCGATTTCCATCCTCGGCTCCACCGGCAGCATCGGCCGTCAGACCGTTGCCGTCGCGGAGCATCTGGGACTCAACGTGCGCGCGCTGACGACGAACCGCAATATCCAGCTCGCCGAAGAGCAGGCGCGCCGCCTGCACCCGGCGTTCGTCGCCGTGACGGACGAGGCGGCGGCCAAGGCGCTGCGCATCGCGCTCGCCGATACGGACGTTGCCGTTGGCAGCGGGGAAAACGCCCTGTGCGAGGCGGCGGTGCTCTCGGGCACGGACGCCGTCGTCACGGCGGTGTCCGGCGCGGTCGGCCTGCGGCCGACGCTCGCGGCCATGGAAAAGGGCCGCCGCATCGCGCTGGCCAATAAGGAAACGCTCGTGTGCGCGGGCGACATCGTCATGCGCCGCGCCAGAGAATGCGGCGCGGAGATCGTGCCGGTCGATTCCGAGCACTCGGCCATCTTCCAGTGCCTGACCGGGCGGGAGGGGGAACTGCACAAGATCCTGCTCACCGGCTCCGGCGGCCCGTTCCGCGGCTGGACACGCGACGAAACGCGTGACGTCACGCCCGAAATGGCCGTCCGTCACCCGAACTGGAGCATGGGCGCGAAGATCAGCGTGGACTCCGCGACCATGATGAACAAGGGCCTGGAATTTATCGAGGCCATGCACCTGTTCGGTGTCACGCCGGACGATATTCAGGTGCTCATCCACCCGGAGAGCGTCGTGCACTCGATGGTCGAGCTGCTCGACGGCACGGTCATCGCCCAGCTCGGCGTGCCGGATATGGGCCTGCCCATCCAGTACGCGCTCACGTACCCGGAGCGCAGGCCCAGCCGCAGCGACCGGCTGGACTTCACGGCCTATCCCGGCGGGCTGCACTTCTATGCGCCCGATCTCGAGGCGCTGCCGTGCCTTGCGCTCGCCATGCGGTGCGCGCGCACCGGCGGCACCGCGCCGACGGTCATGAACGCGGCCAACGAAGTCGCCGTGCACCTGTTTCTGGACCATGAAATTGGGTATCATTCCATTTATGAGAGCGTGGCGGCGGCGGTGGATGCCATCGCGCCGGCCGAAGCGCCCGATTTGGACGTCATCCGTGCGGCCGATCAGGAGGCCCGCGCGTTCGTCCGGTCATATTTCCATTTCTGAAAGGACACCTGCATGTATATTCTGCTCGCAATTCTCGTCTTTGGGATCCTCATCGCCGTGCACGAGCTCGGCCACTTCCTCGTGGCCAAGGCGTGCGGGGTGCGTGTGGATGAGTTCGCCATCGGCATGGGCCCCGCCATCTGGAAAAAGCAGAAGGGGGAGACGCTCTACGCCGTCCGCTGCCTGCCGATCGGCGGGTTTTGCGCCATGGCGGGCGAGGACGAGGCAATCGACGACCCGCGTGCGTTCACGAGCCAGCCGGCGTGGAAGCGGTTTCTGATCCTCTGCGCCGGTGCGTTCATGAACTTCGTGTTCGGTCTGCTGCTGCTTTTGATCGTGTTCGCGCAGGCGAAGAGCTTTTCCACGCCGACGCTTACAGACTTCATGGACGGCTGCCCCTATCAGGGGGAGGATGCCCTGCAGGTGGGCGACACGATCTGGAGCATCGACGGGCACCGCATCTATTTTACGACCAATGTCAGCGAATATCTCGCCCGCGGCGGCGATACGCATGACATCGTCGTCAAGCGCGGCGGCGAGAAGGTCGTGCTCAATGATTTCTACCTCGTGGCGCGCGAGTACCCGGGGCAGGACGGCAAGATGTACGGCTTCTACTTCGGCACGAAACCGGCGACGTTCGGCACCAAGCTCCAGACCACGTGGTACAGCGCGATGGACTTCGTGCGCATGGTCTGGATGGGGCTGAGCGATCTGTTCGCGGGCGCGGTAGGCGTCAAGGATCTGTCCGGCCCGGTCGGCATCGTGAGCATGATGAACGAGGTCGGCAAGGAGTCGGCCACGAAGGCGGCCGCCTTCTCAAACATCGCCTACTTCTCGGCGTTCATCGCCGTGAACCTCGCGGTCATGAATATGCTGCCGCTGCCGGCGCTCGACGGCGGGCGCGTGTTCTGCCTGCTCGTTACGTGGGTGCTCGAGCGGATCAGCCGCAGAAAGATCGACCCCAAGTATGAGGGCTATATCCACACGGCGGGGCTGGTGCTGCTGCTGGCACTGATGGCCTACGTTATGTATAACGACATTTCCAAACTCGTCACCTGAGCCGGGGCGGATCATTCCGCCTCGGGCTTTCGCGCGTTTTCGGCCTCTCGGAGATACAGGAGTGTTTATGAACAGAACCCAGACAAAACAGATCCATGTTGGCCCCGTCGCCATCGGCGGCGGCGCGCCGGTCGCGGTGCAGTCGATGTGCAACACGCACACCTCAGACGCGCGCGCGACCATCGAGCAGATCGCCCGGCTACATGACGCCGGGTGCGAGATCATCCGTCTCGCCGTGCCGGATCAGGCTGCGGCGGACGCCCTGCCCGAGATCGTGCACGTCTCGCCCATCCCGGTCGTGGCCGACATTCATTTTGACTACCGGCTCGCGCTCGCGGCGGCGAAGGCCGGCGTGCACAAGATCCGCATCAACCCCGGCAACATCGGCGAGCCGGACAATGTCCGCAAGGTGGCCGAGGCCTGCAGGGAACGCGGCATCCCCATCCGCATCGGCGTCAACGGCGGCAGTCTGGAAAAGCGCCTGCTCGAAAAGCACGGCCACCCGACGCCGGAGGCGCTCGTTGAGAGCGCACAGGGGCACATCGACTTGCTGCACCGGTATGATTTTGACGACATCGCCCTGTCGATGAAGAGCTCCACCGTGCCGCTGACGATCGCGGCTTACCGGCTCGCGGCCGAGCGGTTTCCCTATCCGCTGCATGTCGGCGTCACGGAGACCGGCACGGCCTACAACGGCATCATCCGCTCCGCCGTCGGCATCGGCACCCTGCTGTCCGAGGGCATCGGCGATACGATCCGCGTCTCGCTCACGGCCGACCCCGTGGAGGAGGTGCGCGCTGGCATCGCCATTTTGAAGGCGGCCGGGCTGCGCCGCGAGGGCGTGCGCTTCGTCTCGTGCCCGACGTGCGGCCGCACGCAGATCGACCTCATCGCGCTCGCGCAGGAGGTCGAGCAGCGGCTTCAGGGGCTGGATCGCGAGATCACGGTCGCCGTGATGGGCTGCGTCGTCAACGGCCCCGGCGAGGCGCACGAGGCGGACTACGGTATCGCCGGCGGCAAGGACTGCGGCCTGCTGTTTCGCCGCGGCGAGATCCTCGGCAAGTACCCTGCGGACAAGCTGGCCGATGCGCTGGTGGACCTGATCCTGAGCGAAAAGTGAGGAAGCTATGAGCGAAAAGATCCCGTTTCTTGATATGTTCCCGGACTGCGCGTCCCTGCAGGACACCTGCGGCGGGCTCGACAAGGCCGAGGTGCTCGATGTGCTCATCGAGCGCGAGAGCATGACGATGCAGCTGCACACGTGGTTTGCGCGCATGCCCGCGCCCGTCGAGCGCACGAATATTGAGCAGCTGCTCGCGGCGCAGTTCCGGCTGCGCGGCGTACAGATCCAGGCGGAATATCCCGCCCCGGAGCAGAAAAAAGAGGAGAAGAAGGCGAAAGCCAAGGTCCTCATGGGCAAGCCTATCCCGAAGCGCACGGACATCACGCCCATGAACGAGCTCACGCTCGAGAGCGGCAACGTCACGCTCGAGGGACAGGTGTTTGCCGTCAGCAGCCGCGAGATCGCAAAGTACGGCTCGGCCGTGCTCTCGTTTGACATGACCGACAGCACGAGCAGCGTGCGCGTGTCGCGCTTTCTGCGCGCGGACGACGACCAGAGCAT
This sequence comes from Bacteroidaceae bacterium, assembly GCA_963627135.1. GTDB lineage: Bacteria > Bacillota > Clostridia > Oscillospirales > Oscillospiraceae > CAG-103. The sequence continues at coordinate 167,949 of CAVFZY010000007.1, forward strand.
CGTCGGCCTCATCCACGAGGGCATGTGGCTGCGCGTGCAGGGCAAGATCAACTACAGCAAGTACGACGAGGACATGGTGCTCGAGCCGCGCAACATCGTGCAGGGGGAGAAGGTCATCCGCCCCGACAACGCGCCGCAAAAGCGCGTGGAGCTACACCTACATACCCGCTACTCGGCGCTCGACGCCATCTCCGACCCCGCCGACCTCGTGGCCCGCGCGGCCTACTGGGGCCACCCGGCCATCGCCGTGACGGATCACGGTGTGGCGCAGGCGTTCCCGGATATGTGGAAGGCGTCGAAGAAATACGGCGTGAAGATTATCTACGGCGAGGAGGGCTACCTCGTCAACGACGTGGACGGCACGCTCGCCGTGCACGGGCAGAGCGACCTGCCGCTCGACGCGGAGTTTGTCGCTTTTGACATCGAGACGACCGGCCTGCACCTGGACACGAACCGCATGACGGAGATCGGCGCGGTGCTCTTCTCCGGCGGGGAGATCAAGGCGGAGTTTGACACGTTCGTCAACCCACGCATGCCCATCCCGGCCGAGATCACGCGCCTGACTGGCATCACGGATGCAGACGTGGCCAATGCGCCCGACGAGGCGGAGGCCATGCGCCAGTTTCTCGACTTTGCGGGCGGGCGGCCGATTATCGCGCACAACGCCGACTTTGATACCGGATTCATGAGCGCGGCCTGCCGCCGGGCGGGCATCCCGTTCGAGCCGGTGTATCTCGACACGCTGGTGCTCGCGCAGTACCTGCTTCCGGATCTCAAGCACCACAAGCTCGACCAGGTCTCGAACCGCCTGAGCCTGCCGGACTTCAACCACCATCGCGCGTGCGACGATGCGATGGTCGTGGCGCGCATCATGGACAAGTTCCTGCCCATGCTTGCGGCCAGGGGCGCAAAGACGATCGGCGACTTCAACGACCTCGTGCGCGGCGGCCTGAAAGAGAAGCGCCGTACGCACCACATCTCCATTCTGGTGAAAAACAAGACCGGCCTGAAAAATCTCTACGAGATCATTTCCCGGTCGTATCTGAAATATTTCAAGCGCAACCCCACCATCCCCAAGAGCCTGCTCATGGAATACCGCGAGGGCCTCATCATCGGCTCCGCCTGCGAGGCGGGTGAGGTGTTTGAGGCCGTGCTGCGCGGCAAGAGCGACACGGAGCTCCGACGCATCGCGTCGTTTTACGACTATCTTGAAATCATGCCGCTGGCCAATAATCACTTCCTGCTCGACAACGGCACCGTGCGCAGCGAGGAATCCCTGCGCAACCTTAACCGCCGCATTGTGCAGCTCGGCGAGGAGCTCGGCAAGCCCGTCGTGGCGACGTGCGATGTGCACTTTCTCGATCCCGAGCAGGAGATCTTCCGCCGCATTCTGCTGGCGGCCAAGAAATTTTCCGACGCGGACAAGGCCATGCCGCTCTATTACCGCACGACGGAGGAAATGCTCGACGAATTTGCCTACCTCGGCCCCGAAAAGGCGCAGGAGGTCGTCGTCACGAACACGAACGCCATCGCCGACAGCGTCGAGGTGTTCGAGCTCCTACCGAAGGAGCTCTACCCGCCGAAGATCGAAAATTCCGCCCAGCAGCTCAAAGACCTGGTCTATGGCAAGATGACGGCCATCTACGGCGAAAATCCGCCGAAGCTCATCACCGACCGCGTCGAGACCGAGCTGCACGACATTCTCTCGCGTGGGTACGATGTCATTTACATGAGCGCGCAGAAGCTCGTTGCCAACTCCCTCGAGCACGGCTATCTGGTCGGCAGCCGAGGCAGCGTCGGCTCGTCGCTCGTGGCGTACTTCTCCGGTATCACGGAGGTCAACTCCCTCCCGCCGCACTATGTCTGCCCGCAGTGCAAGTATACGGACTTTGACTCCGGCGCGGGCTTCGGCTGCGGCGCGGACATGCCGGACAAGGTGTGCCCCAAGTGCGGCACCAAGCTGCGCAAGGACGGCTTTGACATCCCGTTTGAGACATTTCTCGGCTTCGGCGGCGACAAGGTGCCCGATATTGACCTGAACTTCTCGGGCGAATATCAGGCCAAGGCGCATAAGTACACCGAAGAGCTTTTCGGCTCGGACCACGTGTTCCGTGCTGGCACGATCGGCACGCTGGCGGAAAAGACGGCCTACGGCTATGTCCTCAAGTACCTTGAGGAGCGCGGCAAAACCCTGCCGAAGGCGGAGATGAACCGTCTCGCGCTCGGCTGCGTCGGTGTCAAGCGCACGACCGGTCAGCACCCCGGCGGCCTCGTCGTCATCCCGCAGGACAAGGACGTGACGGATTTCTGCCCCGTGCAGCACCCGGCCGACGATCCGAACAGCGATATCATTACCACCCATTTTGAATACCACTGCATGGAGGCAAACCTGCTCAAGCTCGACGAGCTCGGCCATGATGACCCGACCATGATCCGCATGCTCGAGGACATGACCGGCGTCAACGCGCGTGAGATCCCGCTCGACGATCCGGAGACCATGGGCATTTTCTGCAGCGCGGCGCCGCTCGGCCTGACGGATGACGACCCGATCGTCGGCAAGACCGGCACGATCGGCATCCCGGAGTTCGGCACCGGCTTTACGCGCCAGATGCTCGTCGATACGCAGCCGAAGGGCTTTGACATCCTTGTGCGTCTGTCCGGCTTCTCGCACGGCACGGACGTGTGGCTCGGCAATGCGAAGGACCTCATCATGTCCGGCACCGCGACGGTCAACCAGACGGTCGGCTGCCGCGACGATATCATGCTCTACCTCATCAGCCGCGGCATGGACGCCAAGCTCTCGTTCAAGATCATGGAGAGCGTCCGCAAGGGCAAGGTCAAGCGCGGCGGCTTCCAGGACGGCTGGGTCGAGACGATGCAGGAGCACGGCGTGCCGGAGTGGTACATCACGTCCCTGAGCAAGATCGCCTACCTGTTCCCGAAGGCGCATGCGGTGGCCTACGTCATGATGGCGTTTCGCATCGCGTGGTTCAAGGTGCACGAGCCGCTGGCGTTTTACAGCGCGTATTTCTACCGCCGCAGCCAGAAGGATTCGTTCGACGCCGACATGATGACGCGCGGACTGGACTACACTCGCCGCAAGATCAACGAGCTGCGCAACAAGCCCACGCTCACGGCCAAGGAAGAGGACCTGCTCGTGACGATGGAGGCTGTGTATGAATTCAACCTCCGCGGGTTTGAATTCGCGCCCATGAGCCTCTATGAGAGCGACGCGACGAAGTTCCTCATCCGCGACGGGAAACTTCTGCCGCCGTTCGTGGCCATCTCCGGCCTCGGCGAGAGCGCGGCGTGGAATCTTGTGGCCTGCCGCGAGGGAGGACGGGAATTCGTGTCGGTCGAGGAGCTCTCGGCCGCCTGTCCGAAGGTCAGCCAGACGCATCTGGAGCAGCTGCGCGCCATGGGTGCGCTCGGCGAGATGCCGGACAGCAGCCAGATGAGCCTGTTTTAAATTCGTTACTTTTTGCAATTTCTGTTTGCAACATGCGGCGATCCTTGGTATGATAAAGCTGTATCCCTGTGTGATTCGGTGTGACCGAAAGAGGAGGTAATGCAATGAAACGTTTTCTGGCGCTGCTGCTGACGCTGGTCATGCTTGTGTCCGCCTGCGGTCTGCAGGCGTTTGCCGCTGACGGCGACACGACGGCAGACACCGGCGATGAGCTGGTCGTCTACACGCGCTCCGGCGCAATGCGGACATTCCATGTCGGCGATACTTTTTCGTATACCTACTGGTTCCGGCTGACGTCCGGCTCCGTCAACAAGATCACTGGCCACGTGCTGTATGACAGCCAGTGCCTGTCGGTCAATGTCGACGGCTGCAAGTTCCCGAACATGACGTCCGCGTCGACAAAGGACAATGCGGGCGACTTCGAATTCCACGACACGTTCACGACGGATCAGGGCGGCAAGTTTGCCACCTCCTCGCCGCAGGTCATGGCGAACATTTCCTTCACCGTCACGCGCGGCGGTACGGCGTATCTGACGACGCTGCTCGAGGAGCTGGAGATCCGCAAGTCCAACGGTGACAAGTCGCAGCTCGTCACGGAGTTCGTGAACAAGACCTGGTCGCCGACGATGTATTCCACGTACGACTATCTGCAGGATGAGAAGCCCTCGGCCGTCTCCACGCCGCTGAGCGCCTCGTCCGATGTCGCGTGGTTCTATGCCGTCGAGGCGGAGACCGGGGCGGCCATCCCGGCCGGGGTGACGTTTGAACTCACCGGCACGTCCGGCAACGGCGAGCACATCGAGCGCACGGTCGTGTCCGATGCCTATGGCTTTGTCGGCTTTGGCACAGTGCCGTACGGTACTTATTATATTCAGACACGCACGGCGGACGGGGCCGAGGTGGCGTACATCATCCGTGACGGCTCGCGCACGCTGCCCGATGTGGAAAACGGCAAGCTGCAGCTCGACCACACGCTGTACTACAAAACGGCGGATCCCAGCGAGCTGCGCTCCATTACGGTCACGTTCGAGTGGACGAATGAGCTGATCGCGCCCGACGAGGTCTACACAAAGGACCGGCCGACGAGCGTGTACATGGAGCTGAGCCGCAACAGCGATGCTGTGGTCGTGGCGCGCCATTCGTCCGATCCCGAGGACGGACAGGCCGTCTTTGACAATCTGCCCATCCATGATGACAATGGCAACGAGATCACCTATGTCCTGACTACGACGACATTGCAGCATTACGATGCTCAGATCACGCGCACGGACATGGGCTTCCACATCAATTTTGTCTATCTCAATGACCACACATGGGAGACGACCCGCACCGAGCCCACCTGCACGGTGGACGGTTCTATCGTCTCCGTGTGTCAGGACTGCGGCGCGGTGGACCGAGTCGTTCTGCCCATGACCGGTCACAAGCTGGTCTCTTCCGGACACGATGCTACCTGTACGCAGAAGGGCTACCGGCGCTACATGTGCACGCAGTGCGATTATTGGTATGAGAAGGAGATCGCTGCTCTCGGCCACGACTGGAGCGATTGGGAGGTCGATCTCGAGGCAACTGCCTACGCTGACGGCATCAAGCACCGCACGTGCATGCGCTGCGGCGAGGTGGAGACATATGCCATTCCGGGCGGCAACCACCAGCACACGATGAAAAAGTTCGTCGTCCAGCCGACCTGTACCGAGCAGGGCTACACGGAGTACCGTTGCGTCAACAAGGCGGACCTGCCGTGCGGCGAATCCTATATCGTGGAGGGCAGCCGTACCCCCGCGCTCGGCCATGACTACAGCGGCGACAGCGGCATCCGCACGATCGTGGAGCCGACCTGCACCACGACCGGCCTGAAGGAATATAACTGCTCCCGCTGCGGCGAAACTTACACGGAGATTGTCCCGCAGCTGGGCCATGATTACGAGCTCAAGTCCGAAAACAGCAAGGAAGCGGACTGCACGCAGCCGGGCACGGAGTATTATGTCTGCGGCCGGTGCGGCGACGTGCATCTGGTGCGCATACCGGCAAAGGGCCACGACTGGGGTGACTGGATCATCGACCGGCAGGAGACTGACCAGACCGACGGCGCCAAGCACCGCGTCTGCAAGACCTGCGGCGAGCGGCAGGACGCCACGATCCCGAAGCTGAGTCATGTGCACAACCACATCCCCACGGTCGTCGAGCCGACCTGCGAGCAGCAGGGCTATACGCGCTACACCTGCGCCTGCGGCGATACGTATATTGAAGAGAGCAGTTATGTGTCCGCGCTCGGCCACGCCTGGGTCGAGACCGACCGGCAGGAGCCGACGAGCAAGACTGTCGGCGTCATCACCTATACCTGCCAGCGCTGTGCCAAGCTGCGTTATGAGTTCATCCCCAAGACCGAGCAGGTCGAAACCTGGAAAAACCCCTACCGCGATGTGCGCAGCACTGCATGGTACTATGAGGATGTGGCCTATGTCACACAAAACGGCCTCATGGTCGGCACCTCGACGCTGACCTTCTCGCCGGGGGACGAGATGAGCCGTGCTATGCTCGTCGCGGTGCTCTACCGGATGAGCGGCTCGCCGAGCGTGGCGGGCATGACCGCACCATTCACGGATGTGCCGGATGGTCAGTGGTACACGGACGCGGTCATCTGGGCGTATAACTGCGGCGTGGTCAGCGGCACGAGCACGACGACGTTCTCGCCCATGCTGAACATCACGCGCGAGCAGATGATGACGATGTTCTACGGCTACGCCGAGTTTATGGACTACAACACGGTGGCAGTCGCCGACCTGAGTGTGTTCCCGGACGGCGGGAGTGTTTCGGCCTGGGCACAGACCGAGATGGGCTGGGCCGTTGCCAACACGCTCATCAGCGGTGTGCAGGAAGGCAGCACAACGTATCTGCGTCCGCAGGGGAGTGCCACGCGCGCCGAGGCGGCAGCGATCCTGCACCGCTTTGACCAGTGGCGTGTCAACGCCGTCGTCACGGTGAAATGAAAAACAGGAGGAGATCATATCATGGCCAATCTTGTTATTACGATCGGGAGAGAAAACGGCAGCGGCGGCCGGCAGCTCGGCAGCGAGCTGGCAGCGGCGCTGGGTGTCAAGTGCTACGATTCGGAGCTCATCAATGAGACGGCGAAAGCGAGCGGCTTTGCCAAGAGCTTCGTTGAGACGCATGAAGAGCAGCGTCCGGGCAGCTTTCTGTATTCGCTCGTGACGGGCGGCGGCGTCATTGCCGACGAGCAGCCGTTCCCGGTGCAGATCTTTCAGGCGCAGTCGGAAGTCATCCGTACCATCGCGGCGCGCGAATCATGCGTCATCGTCGGCCGCTGCGCGGACTATGTCCTGCGTGACGATCCGAACGCGGTGCTCGTGAATCTGTTTGTCCACGCGCCGATGGCCGCCCGCATCCGCCGTGAGAGCGTGCGCACGAACACCACGCCCGCGGAAGCGGAAAAGCGCATCCGTCAGGTGGATAAGGAACGCGCGGCGTACTATAACTTCTTCTCCTCCAAGCGCTGGGGCGATGCGCAGGCCTACGACCTGTGCGTCAACACCGACGGGCTGGAGATCAGCGACGTTGCCAAGCTCGTGCTCCGCTATCTGGAGCTGCGCGGCCTGCGCTGAACCACAGGCGTCTGCCGGTTTTCCTGTGCGTTGTGCTGCCCTGAATGCGTAAAGGTCCCCCGGTGCGGATTCATTCCGCACCGGGGGATCTTTCACTTTCTGTGGACTCATTCATGTTGGATAGCGCAAATGCGATGCACTGATTGATGAATTCGTTGCGGCTGATGTCAAACGCGGCCGCGCGGCTGTCGATCTGCCGGAGCGTCACGGTAGAGATCCGCAGGGAAATGGCCTCTTTTTCCGGCTTGACCGGTGAAAATTTTTCCATACTGCATCGCCTCGTTTTTTGACTTATTGTATCCGATATGCTATCTTAAAAACATATTCAATATTCGATATCTAAAATCAAATACTCCAAAAGGAGTGGGAATAGAATGAATGAAACAGAAAAACGTGCACAGGAGGCAAATGCCTGGCCCGGTCGGATGGTGATCTCTTCGGCATTCTCGGCGGTCACTGTCATTCTGCTGCTGAACTGGTTTGACATTCGATATCTGTCGTACTTCACGGACCGTTCGGCATGCTCGGTTTATGATGTTGTGGCCAGATGGGCGGATATCACGCAGATCATCCAACTGGAACATTACACGGCGCTGGTCTATGTGATGGGCGGGCTGGCAGTGATCAGTGCGCTGCTGCACCTGTTCGTATTTTATCAGGCGCTGCAAAGAAAGGCGGATACCGCCTCGAACGGCTGCGCTGCGGCGTGGTCATCCGTGATCGTGAGCATTTATACGCTGATCGTCGTCTGGGTGCTCAATGGTGGTGTGTCCATTATTATCTTCAAGCTCCCGTTTTACCTGTTTGCGGCCACGGGCGTGCGGAACTGTGTTATTACATTTCCGAGGCCAAAAAGCAGCGGTAAAGGGAAAACATATTCCCCCGGCGCGGACTCACTCCGCGCCGGGGGGGGACCTTTGTCTCCGCAAAGTTTTCTGCCCGCCGCCAGGATGCGACGGCTTTTTTCGCTGCGGCTGTGTATGCTGGTGTCAAACAAAAGCAAAGGAGGATGGATCCGTGAAGAAACTCCGCTTTGTGATCTTTGTCATGCTCATCATGCTGCTGCTGTGTTCAGCCGCGCGTGCGGTTCGGTCGGGTCCCGCCGCGCAGCCCGTGCAAATGCAAAAAACCTCCTGCACAGCAGGAGGTTTTCCCATATGTATCGATGCTCAGAACAGGTCCTCGACCACTTTCTCGGGCGGGACTTCCAGCAGCGTCGGGTTGTGCATATACATCTTCATGTACTTGAACGAGGAGGCGTAATAGTACCCGTCGCACACGCGCTCGTCCATGACGGCCATGAAGTCGATGTACTTACGCTCGACCGGCTTGCCTTCGCGGTCGAGCTCGACCGCCTTGCGCTTGGCGCCAAAGGCAATGAACATCGGCAGGTTGCCGAAGTTGTACAGGTGATGATAGATCGGCGGGATGCCGAGTGAGCCCATGTCGGTGATGATCATTGAGCCGTGGAAGGGGCTGGCGTCCAGCAGCTTCTGCGGGATGATCCCAAAGTAATCCATCACGCGCAGGCAGCCAATGGCAAAGCGCAGCAGGAAACGCGGCAGCTTCAGCAGCGCGCCGGCAATCTGCTCGGTGTTGTTGTCCTCGCCGCCGTACTTGATCTCGTCGATCTTCTCATTCATCTTGCGGTAGACATCAAAAATCGTGTCCGTCGGGGAAAAGACGGCTTTGATGGTTGTCTCGTTCGAGGTGGTGGACATGCTGCGGCGCACGGTCAGTACGACCTCAATATTGTTGCGCGCATAGATGCGCCGGCCAGCCACAAAGCGGTTGATGCCAGGGCGGAGGGAGACCATGCGGATGTAGGCTGCGATGAACAGGTGCAGGTAGCCGAGGCCCTTGTAGCCCTCGAGGCGCTTCTGCCGCAGCCAGCGGTCGGTGTTCGTGATCTCGATGCAGTCCTCAAACTGATTGCAGGCGTCGTTCTTCGTGGGCATGATGTAGGGCATGAACTTGTAAAACGGTGCGAGGGACTGAATCAGGCGGCCGTCCTTGCGGTCACCGAAGCGGCGTTTGCTCTCCATATGAAAGTACCTCCGAATATACGAATATAGTTCAAACTTTTTAACTTTAGCAAAAAACATTATAGGCTATTTCCGGCGCAATAGCAAGGGGAAAAGCATTTTTCATGCTGAAATCTTGCGTTCCCCAACATTTTGTTCATTTTTATATCAGAAATTTTGAATGCCAGTATCGCGAAAAATCATATAAAAATGTGGCCGTTAAGAACGCGCTAATGTCATGGGAAAAACGTGAAAAACCTAGCAGACTCAGCACTTTTTTAACACTGAGGTGTTTGAATTTTGACAGACATTTTTGGGCAATTTTACTTGCGCAACGGGCTTGAATAAGGTAAAATACCTACATTATGTAGAAACAGTTCGTGAAAACGGGTGTTGCGCGGCATAATAAGAGTTTGATTCGTAGGGAGGTGTACGGATGTCATTTGAGGCGATAACAACGATCAGTGACGCAGAAAACCGGGCCAGGCAGATCAAAGCCGACGCGCAGGCAGCCGCTGCGGCGGCAGTGGAAGCGGCCCAGGCCGAGGGAAAGGCGGCGATAGAGGCTGCCGTCGGCAAGGCGCAGCAGGAACTGCAGACGCTGCGGGCCAAATCGGATGAAAAGGCGAAGGCGGATGCGGAAACGCTGGCGGCGGAGACCAAGAACAAGGAAGCTGCCATGCGCATCAAGGCCAAGACCAATCTGGATCGGGCGGCATCACTCATCGTGGAAAGGATTGTGAACGGCTGATGGCCATTGTACACATGAAAAAGCTGCGGCTCATGGTCGTTCGCCGGCAGAAAGATGAGCTGCTCCGGGATCTGATGCTGCTTGGCTGCGTGCAGATCTCGGAACCGGACGCCTTGCTTGCGGACGCGGAAGCTGCCGCGGTTCTGCGTCAGGAGAGTGGCAATGTGACGGAGGTGCGCAGTGAACTCACGCGTCTGACCGCCGCACTCAAGCTGCTCGACAAGTATGCGCCGGTCAAGTCCAAGCTGCTCAGTTCCCGGCCGGAGGTCACGGAGGCTGACTTCCTGGATGACGGTGCATACCGCCAGGAGCTCGATGCAGTCACCCGGCTCGAGGAACTGGAAGCGACGGTGCGCCGGCTCAACGGTGAGGAGGCCAAGCTCCGCAGCAATATCGAGGCCCTGCGCCCGTGGCAGACGCTTGACCTGCCGCTGGATCTGGGCGAAACCGTAAGGACCCGCATTTCTCTCGGCATGCTGCCCGCAGCGGTGGACCTTGCCGAGGCCACCAAAGCATTGGCGGACGCTGCGCCCGAGTCGCAGCTGTATGAGATCTCTTCGGACAAGGAACAGCACTATGTGTTGCTCATTTGCTTGAAAGAGGAGCTGACGGAAGCCATCACGGCGCTGCGCGCGTCCGGCTTCACGCTGGCAAATCTGGGCGGCACGCCGGGCACGGCAAAGCAGAACATGGAAGATGCGCAGCGGCAGATCGCGGATATCATCCGCAAGCGCGAGCAGGCGGAGACGGATATCGCCGCCTTTGCCCCGCATCGGGATGCGTTCAAACTCTGCATCGACCGCGCGAGCGTGAAGCTCGGCCGCGCGGAGGCGGAAGAGCGTCTCGTCGGCACCGAGAGCGTCGTGTGCATGCGCGGCTGGCTCACGGCGCCGGAGGAGGACAAACTCACCGCGGTGCTCGCAAAGTATGACTGCGCCTGGGATCTGGCCGATCCCACGGAGGACGAGTACCCCGAGGTGCCGGTCAAACTCAAAAACAACAAATTTACCGAACCGCTGAACATGGTCACGAACATGTACAGTCTGCCGGCTTACGGCACGGTGGATCCGAACCCGCTCATGGCGCCGTTTTTCATTTTGTTCTACGGCATCATGATGGCGGACATGGGTTACGGCCTTGTGATGATGATCGCGGCGCTCGTCGCGCTCGGCAAGATGAAGCCGAAACGCGGCAGCAAGTATTTCTGTGAGCTGCTGCTCGCCTGCGGCGTGTCGACGTTCCTGCTCGGCATCGTGACGGGCGGCTTCTTCGGCAATGCCGTGCCGACGATCGTGAATATGTTCGGCCATGACGTCAAGCTCGGCATCCTGACAAGTCCGCTGCTCGACCCGCTGACCGATACGACGACGATCCTCGTCGGCGCCATGGTGCTCGGCTTTATCCAGCTCATGACCGGTATGATCGTGAACATGGTCATGGAGTGCCGCCAGGGCAAGGTCGGCGATGCGATCTTCAACGAGGGCACGTGGATCGTGCTCTTCGCGGGTCTCGGCCTGTATGTACTGAAGATCGGCAACATCGGCAAGGTCCCGGTCGTGCTGTGTATCGGCGTTCTGATGCTGATCTACGGCGCCGGCCGCGACGCCAAGGGCTTCGGCAAAGTCACTGCCGTGTTTGGTGCGGTCTATAACGGCCTGACCGGCTGGTTCGGCGACATTCTCTCGTATTCCCGACTCATGGCTCTGATGCTGGCCGGCAGTGTCATCGCGCAGGTATTCAATACCCTTGCCGCGATGCCGTCGAGCGGCGGCGTGACGGTCGTGTCGATGCTGATCTTTATCATCATCTTCCTGTTGGGCCATCTGCTCAACTTCGGCCTGAACCTGCTCGGCTGCTTCGTGCATGACCTGCGTCTGCAGTGCCTGGAGTTCTTCGGCAAGTTCTATGTCGACGGCGGCAAGCCGTTCCGCCCGCTCGAGATCAACACGCGCTTTGTCGACGTGGAAAATCATAATTTCTAAACATTCGTATTTTCGTATTCAAGAGACAAGATATTTAAGGAGGAAATTAAAATGGAATTTCTGAACACCATCGGCGGCCTGGCTCTCGGCCTTCTCGGCGCTGCGCTCGCAGCGGCTCTCGCGTGCATTGGCTCTGCAAAGGGCACCGGCATCGCCGGTGAGGCCGGCGCAGGTCTCGTCTCGGAAGATCCCAGCAAGTTCGGCAAAGCGATGATCATGCAGGTCATCCCAGGCACCCAGGGCCTGTACGGCTTCGTCATCTGGTTCCTCGCTCAGAGCCAGATCTTTGCGGCGCAGGCCGTTGCTCCGCTGACCGTTGCTCAGGGCCTGCAGTACTTCGCAGCCTGTCTGCCGATCGCACTCGGCGGCTGGATCTCCGCAATCGCGCAGGGCAAGGTCGCTGCCGCGTCCCTGAATATCCTGGCCAAGAAGCCCGACGACTGGTCCAAGGGCATGATCTTCTGCATCACGGTCGAGTTCTACGCCATCCTCTGCCTGCTGGCATCCTTCCTGATGCTCAACGGCTTGAAGTAATCCCCATCCTCTTCCGACAGAAGGGAATAAAGATCTATGAATGGTATTGAAAAAATCACCGGCCGCATTGAGGCGGACGCGCAGGAGCAGGCGAAGGCCATTGCGGCCGAAGCCGAGGCCAAGTGCGCCGAGATCCGCGCCGATTATGACAAACAGGCGCAGGACCAGTACTGGGCCCGCGTTCGTGACGGTGTGAAAGCGTGTGAGGACCGCGTGCAGCGCATGGGCCGTCTGGCGGAAATGGAAGCCAGAAAGAGCGTCCTTGCCCTCAAGCAGGAGATGGTCGATGCGGCGTTTGCCGCCGCGCTCGACAAGATCTGCGCCATGCCGCAGGCGGACTATGTGGCGTATCTGGCCAAGCTCGCAGCCCAGGCCGCGACGACCGGCACCGAGACCCTGGTGTTCAACGCCAAGGATCAGGCCGCGTGCGGTCAGGCGGTCGTGGACGCTGCCAACGCGCTGCTCGCGCAGCAGGGCAAGCCCGGGCGGCTCACCATGAGCCAGGCCACGCGCGACCTGCGCGCCGGGTTTGTGCTCCAGCAGGGAGATATCGAGGTCAACTGCGCAGTGGAGACGATCGCAGAGCTCTGCCGCAGTGATCTGGCTGCTCAGGTTGCCGAGGTCTTGTTCGGCGCGTGACCTGCCCCGCCCCGCGCGGGGGAATGAATTATCCTATATGGGGCGCAGAGCGCTGCGCCGCATGAGGGAGGAACCGAATTGTCTAAAGTAAAAGATACGAATTACCTTGCGATTACGGCAATGCTGGCAGCCCGCGAGACCAAAATGCTCTCCGCTGAGCGTATGGAGCGCATGATCGATGCGCCCACGAACGACGAAGCGGCCAAGATCCTGGAGGAATGCGGCTACGGCGATCTGAGCGGCCTGGGCGCGAAGGCGGCCGGCGCTGCGCTCGAGGCACACATCGCGGCGCTGTTTGATGAGGTCGAGGGCATGGTCCCTGAGGCGCAGCTCGTGCAGTTGTTCCGTCTCAAGTATGACTACCACAATGCCAAGGCGCTCATCAAGGCGCAGGCCATGGGCGTGGAGTGCGATGCGATCTTGTCGCAGCGCGGCACCATCCCGCTGCAGAAGCTGCTCACGGCGTTTCTCGAGGAGGACTACCGTGACATCCCGCCCGTTCTGGCGCAGGCTATGGTCAGCGCCGCCGCGATCCTGGCGCACACGACCAATCCGCAGGCGGCGGACTTCGAGCTCGACCGCGCGTATTTCGCGCAGATGCTCGATCTGGCCAACGGACTGAGCGACGGCGGCTTTGCCAAAGGCTATGTGCAGCTGCAGATCGACAGCGCGAATCTGCGCGCTGCCGTGCGCACACGCCGCATGGCCAAGGACGCGGACTTTCTCAAGACCGCGCTCATCCCGGGCGGTACGATCGGCACGGACCGCGTGCTTGCGGCGTTCGATTCGGCCGAGGCGCTCACGGCGCTCTACGGCAACACGTGGCTGGGCAATGCGGCGGCTGCCGGTGCAGCTGCCATGAGCGGCGGCGCGCTGACGGCGTTTGAGCTGCTGTGCGACAACGCGCTCATGGACTACATCCGCGCGGCCAAGCTGCGCAGCTTCGGCGCGGCGCACGTGACCGCTTACCTTGCCGCCATGGAAAACGAAACCACGGCCGCCAGAATGATCCTGACGGGCAGACTCGCCGGGCTTCAGCCCGCGGTCATCCGGGAAAGGCTGCGTGAGACTTATGCTTAAAATTGCAGTTGTCGGCGGTGCGGAAACCGTCATGGGCTTCAAGGCGCTCGGCCTCGAGGCCTGCCCGGTCGCCAATGCCGAGGAGGCGCGCGAGACGCTGCGCCGCCTGACGAAAGACTCTGAGGACTACGCCATCATCTATGTCGAAGAGAATCTGGCGCAGGAACTTCAGCATGAGATCGACAAATTCAAAGATGTTCCCAAGCCGGCCATCATCCTGATCCCCGGCAGGGAAGGCCCCCTCGGCCTCGGCCAGACCGCGCTCAAGGCGGCTGTCGAGCGAGCGGTTGGCTCCGATATCCTTTAAGGAAAGGAAGAATGAAATTGAGCGGAACCATTACAAAAGTTTCCGGTCCGCTGGTCGTGGCGAACGGCCTTGCCGATGCCAACGTCTCTGACGTTGTGCGTGTCGGCGAGCAGCGCCTGATCGGCGAGATCCTGAATATGACCGGCGACAGCGCGTCCATCCAGGTCTACGAGGAGACCTCGGGCCTTGGCCCCGGCGCGAAGGTCGAGACCACCGGTATGCCGCTGTCCGTGGAGCTTGGCCCCGGCATGCTGGAGAATATCTATGACGGCATCCAGCGCCCGCTGCCCGAGATCCGCGACCTGACCGGCTCCAACATCACCCGCGGCATCGAGGTGCCCGCGCTCAACCGCGAGCGCGTCTGGCACTTTGAACCCGTCGTGCAGCCCGGCACCGCCGTCACCGGCGGCGACGTGATCGGCACCGTCCAGGAGACGACGGCCATCCTGCACAAGATCATGGTGCCCCCGCAGATGAAGGGCACGATCAAGAGCATCACCGGCGGCGACTTCACGGTCGATCAGACCGTCGCCGTGCTCACCGATGCCAACGGCGTCGACCATGCGCTGAACATGATCCAGCGCTGGCCGGTGCGTATCGCGCGCCCCTATGCGCAGAAGTTTGCCCCGAACAAGCCCATGAACAGCGGCCAGCGTATCATCGACACGCTCTTCCCGATCGCCAAGGGCGGCACGGCCGCCGTGCCCGGACCGTTCGGCAGCGGCAAGACCGTCGTGCAGCACCAGCTCGCCAAGTGGTCGGACGTGGACGTCGTCGTCTACATCGGCTGCGGCGAACGCGGCAACGAGATGACCGACGTTCTCATGGAGTTCCCGGAACTGACCGACCCGCGCAACGGTGAGCCGCTGATGAAGCGTACCGTGCTCATCGCCAACACCTCTGATATGCCTGTGGCAGCGCGTGAGGCATCCATCTACACCGGCATCACCATCGCGGAGTACTTCCGCGACATGGGCTATGACGTCGCCGTTCTGGCTGACTCCACCTCCCGCTGGGCCGAGGCACTGCGTGAGATGTCCGGCCGTCTGGAAGAGATGCCCGGCGAAGAAGGCTACCCGGCCTATCTTGCGTCCCGCATCGCGCAGTTCTACGAGCGCGCCGGCTGCATCCGCTGCATCGGCAGCGAGGATGATCGCCGCGGCTCCGTCACCGCCATTGGCGCTGTCTCACCTCCGGGCGGCGATATTTCCGAGCCGGTCTCTCAGGCCACCATGCGTATCGTCAAGGTGTTCTGGGCGCTCGACTCGAGCCTGGCTTACGCCCGTCACTTCCCGGCCATCAACTGGCTGACTTCTTATTCGCTGTATGTCGACTCGCTCAAGCCGTGGTATGAAGCCACGTTCGGCGAGGAATATATGGCCAATCGCGACAAGGCCATGAGCATCCTGCAGCAGGAATCCGAACTGCAGGAGATCGTCCGCCTCGTCGGCCAGGACGCGCTGTCCCCGGCTGACCGCCTGACGATGGAGACTGCCAAGATGATCCGTGAGGACTTCCTGCAGCAGAACGCCTTCGTCGACATCGACAGCTACTCCGAGTACCGCCGTCAGTTCCTGCTGCTCGGCCTCATCCTGCACTATGACGCCGAGTGCCGTGACGCGCTCGAGAAGAACGCGCCGATGCAGAAGCTCTTTGCCATCCCCGCCCGTGTCGACATCGGCCGCGCCAAGAGCGTGCCGAGCGACGAGTACGAGCAGGTCTATGCCAAGATCGCTGCGGACATGACTGCGCAGATCAAAGAGATTATCGCCGGAGGTGAGGAGCAGTGATTAAAGAGTACAAAACAATCCAGGAGATCGCCAGCCCTCTGATGATCGTCAAGAACGTCGAAGGCGTGACCTACGACGAGCTGGCCGAGATCGAGCTCCCGAACGGTGAAGTCCGCCGCTGCAAGGTCCTCGAGGTCGAGGACGACCACGCGGTCGTGCAGCTCTTTGAGAGCGCGCAGGGCATCAACCTTGCGCAGTCGAAGGTCCGCTTCCTCGGCCACCCGCTGCAGCTGGGCGTGAGCGAGGATATGCTCGGTCGCGTCTTCAACGGCATGGGCGAGCCCATCGACGGCGGCCCGGCAATCCTCGCCGAGGAGCACCGCGACATCAACGGCCTGCCGATGAACCCGGCGGCCCGCGCCTACCCGGCAGAGTTCATCCAGACCGGCGTTTCCACCATCGACGGCCTGAACACCCTCGTCCGCGGCCAGAAGCTGCCGATCTTCTCGGCGTCCGGCCTGCCGCACGCCGCGCTGGCCGCGCAGATCGCGCGTCAGGCGAAGGTGCTGGGCGACAACGAGAACTTTGCCGTCGTCTTCGCCGCCATCGGCATCACGTTCGAGGAATCCGAGTACTTCATTCAGGAGTTCCGCCGCACCGGCGCCATCGACCGCACGGTCGTGTTCTCGAACCTTGCCAACGACCCCGCCGTCGAGCGTATCGCCACCCCGCGTATGGCGCTGACCGCGGCCGAGTATCTGGCCTTTGAAAAGGACATGCAGGTGCTGGTCATCCTGACCGACATCACGAATTACGCCGAGGCTCTGCGTGAAGTTTCCGCGGCGAAGAAGGAAGTCCCGGGCCGCCGCGGCTACCCTGGCTACCTGTACACCGACCTGGCCACGCTCTACGAGCGCGCCGGCCGCCGCATCGGCAAGTCCGGCTCGATCACCATGATCCCGATCCTGACTATGCCTGAAGACGACAAGACCCACCCGATCCCTGACCTGACCGGCTACATCACCGAGGGCCAGATCATCCTCTCCCGCGACCTGTACCGCAAGGGCATCATCCCGCCCGTGGATGTGCTGCCCAGCCTGTCGCGTCTGAAGGATAAGGGCATCGGCGAGGGCAAGACCCGTGAAGACCACTCCGGCACGATGAACCAGCTGTTCGCGGCGTATGCCCGCGGCAAGGACGCCAAGGAGCTCATGACCATCCTGGGCGAGGCGGCCCTGTCCGACGATGACAAGCAGTTTGCAAAGTTCGCCGATGCGTTCGAGCAGCGCTACGTCAACCAGGGCAACAACACCAACCGTTCCATTGAGGACACCCTCAACCTCGGTTGGGAGCTGCTGAGCATGCTGCCGCGCACCGAGCTCAAGCGTATCAAGCCCGAACTGATCGAGAAGTATATGCCCGAGGCCTGAGCGCACCCGTCCCGCAGACTTACCAAGTGAGGTGATTTGATGGCAAATACAGCAATTACCCCGACAAGAATGGTGCTCAACCAGCTCAAGGGCCGGTTGAAAACCGCTCGCAGGGGTCATAAGCTCCTCAAGGATAAGCGTGACGAGCTGATGCGTCAGTTCCTCGACAACGTGCGCCTGAACAAGCAGCTGCGTGCGAAGGTCGAGCAGGGACTCACGGAGGCGTTCGGCTCTCTGTCGGTCGCGTCCGCGATCATGTCCCCGGAAATGCTCGAGCAGTCGCTGCTCTACCCGCGGCAGAGCGTCGAGCTGGGCATGACCTATCAGAACATCATGAGTGTGAACGTGCCGGTCTATGATTTCCAGACCCGCAACAGCGATCCGTCCGAGATCTTCCCGTACGGCTTCGCGCAGACGTCCGGCGAGCTGGACGATGCGCTCGAGAAGCTGGCAGAAGTGTTCAAGGACATGCTCGAGCTCGCGCAGGTCGAAAAGACCACGCAGATGCTCGCGCAGGAGATTGAAAAGACCCGCCGCCGCGTCAACGCGCTCGAATACGTTATGATCCCCGAGCTGGAGCAGAACATTCGTTACATCTCCATGAAGCTGGACGAGAACGAAAGTTCGACGAAGGTGCGCCTGATGAAGGTCAAGGAAATGGTCCTCGAGGACGCACACCACTACAAGCAGTGAACCATTTAGAAAACCGCCGCATCCTTGGATGCGGCGGTTTTTGCAGCAGGTGAAGAGGCGGCCGCTGCGGCAATGGATGACAGAGCAGCAGGGGCGCTCGAGGGGGCAAGGCCCGCCTCGAATGAAATGCACTTCGAAAGCACAAATCTATTTGAGCTTTCGGGTTTTCCAATCGGCCGAAAATCGTTTTGGCCGATCGGAAAACCGCCGCATCGGTCGATGCGGCGGTTTTTGCGTCCTATCGGTTCTCGTCCTGTTCCATAAGCTCGAGCAGGTATGCTGTCTCAGCGGCGGCGTCCGGTGCGTTTGCCTCGACCTGCAGGGTGGAAGTGTTCGCGTTTGGCCGGATGGTCAGCTCCCAGCCGCCGTCGCGCATATGCAGGCCGTCGGTAAAGTCCGCTCCGGCCTCCATCATCGCCTCTGAGATCGTGCGCATCAGGTGCGCGCGGTCTCGGCAGGGGACGGTACGGCAGTTCGGGTCCGTGATTTGCGGCGGCAGGTCATCCGGGGCGTCCGCCCGCGCCGGGCTCAGCCGTCCGTCGAGCACGTCGAGGCTGCACTGGTAGTAGGCGCGCGGCGTGCCGATGTCGCACCAGTAGCCGTCCATCGGCACGCCGAGGATCGGCTCGTGCGCCGCGAGCAGCAGCGGGAAGAGATTTTTGGCAAAATCAAACGGCTGGTCTTCCGGCACATAGGCCATCGCCCGCGGGGAGACAATATAGATCCCGGTGTTGACGAGATCGGTCACAACGTGCTCCCAGTCCGGCTTTTCGATGAAGTGTTGCACAAAGCCCTGTCGATCCTGTAGCACGAGCCCGTACTGCAGCGGCTCGGTGTTCGGGTAGAGCGCGATCGTCACGGCCGCGTCCGCCTGCTGATGCCGGCGGTAGAGCCCCAGCAGATCAAAGCTGCACGCGGCGTCGCCGCTGATGACAAGGAAATCCTCCTTGCCGTAAAAGTCGCTGCACGCGCGCACGCCGCCGGCTGTGCCGCGCGGCTCGGACTCGATGCGGTATTTTAGATGCACGCCGTAGTCGCTGCCGTCGCCGCAGTGTTCCTGAATGATCTCCGGTCGGTAGCATAGCGTCATGCACACGTCTGTGAAGCCGTTGCGCCGCAGCAGATCCAGTAGCCGGTCAAGTACTGGCACGCCGACGAGCGGTACCATAGGTTTCGGGAGGCTTCCGGTGATGCTGCGCAGCCGCCGGCCCTGACCGCCGGCCAGTAAAATGGCTTTCATGCGCACGCTCCTTTCATAAACGGGAAAATGGCTTGCGGATACCCGCAAAAGCTGATATAATCATTCATTATCATAGGGACAATGGCTTTTCCCCACAGGGTGCAAGGAGGTATGACGATGCGGGACCCCAATGTCAGCAATGTACCCAATGAATCCAAGCTGCAGCGTGCGCTGATGCCCAATTCGCGGATGTTTCTGCTGTTTCTGATCGTGTTTGCAGTCATCACGTTTTTCTTCTCCGACCGGCTCTGGCTGTCGATCGCCGAGGGTGTCATCATTCTGCTGCTCATCATCTATTCGGTCATCATGCGTGCGCGCAAGCGCCGCACGCTTGAACGATATATTGAATCTGTCACCTATGATACGGAGTCTGCGCGAAATAATACCCTGCAGAATTTCCCGCTGCCGATGGCGGTCTTCCGCCCGGCGGATTCGCAGGTCATCTGGGCCAACCAGAACTTTTTCGATCTCTGCGGCCGACACAAGCCATCGGTCGATCTGCGCATCACGGACGTGATCCCGGAGTTTTCCGGCCGCTGGCTGCTCGAGGGCAACACGCAGTGCCCGGAGCTGCTGGAGTATCAGGGTCATAAATACCAGATCCACGGCAACCTCGTGCGCACGAATCCGGATGATGCCGCAAGCTACATGGGCATCACCTACTGGGTCGATGTCACGGATTATGAAAAGATCCGGCTGGAGTATTACGCGTCCCGCCCGGTCATCGCCGTCATCGTCATTGATAACTACGACGAGCTCATCCGCGGCCTGACCGACCGCAAGCGCAACGAGCTGCGTGACGCCATTGAGGACAAGCTCCTGCAGTGGTGCGAGGGTAAGGGCGGCTTCTTCCGCCGCTACGACCGCGACCGGTATCTGTACGTGTTCGAGGAGCGGCATCTCGACGAATTGCGCGAGAATAAATTTGTGTCCCTGCTCGACAGCGTGCGCGGCGTGGCAAGTCCCAGCGGCATCCGCGCAACCGTCAGTGTCGGCATTGGACGCGACGGCGACAGCCTGGATGAAAACTATAATTTTGCCATTCTCGGTACTGAGATGGCGCTCTCGCGCGGCGGCGATCAGGCCGTGGTGAAAAACCGCGTCACGTTCGAGTTCTTCGGCGGCCGCGGCGGCGAGGTCGAGCGGCGCACGAAGGTCAAGTCCCGCGTCATGGCCAACGCCCTCAGCCAGCTCATTCAGGACTCGTCCAAGGTCTATGTCATGGGCCATAAATTCTCCGATTTGGACACGCTCGGCGCGGCCGCCGGTGTCTGCTGTATCGCACGCAAGCTCGGCACGCCCTGCCGCATCGTCATGGATGCGAACAAGACGGCAGCCGGCCAACTGCGCGACCGGATGCTGTGTGTACCGGAGTATGCCAAGGCATTTTTGACCCCGCAGGAGGCGTACCTGCACGCCGACAGCCGCACGTTGCTCGTCGTGGTGGACACCAATCGCCCGGATCAGGTGGAAAATCGCAATCTGCTCGAGGCCTGCACTCGCGTGGCGGTCATTGATCACCACCGCCGCGCGGCGACCTATATTACCAACGCGACCATGAGCTTCCACGAGCCGTATGCGTCGTCGGCCTGCGAGCTGATGACGGAGCTGCTCGAGGAGCTGGTCGAGCAGCCGGATATCCTGCGCGTGGAGGCAGAGGCCATCCTCTCGGGTATCATGCTCGATACGAAGGACTTCACCGTCCGCACCGGCGAGCGCACGTTTGAGGCGGCGGCATTCCTGCGCCGCGCTGGGGCCGATACCTCGGAGGTCAAAAAGCTCCTGCAGACGGACCTGGAGCACACGGTCGCCCGCTATAAGATCCTGCAGACGGCGTCCATCTACCGTGCGGACATTGCCATTGCCGCACCCACCGAGCCGCAGGACCGCATTGTTGCGGCGCAGGCGGCGGATGAACTGCTCAACATCGCCGGGGTCACGGCGTCCATGGTCATTTACCCGATGGGCGACGGGGATGTGTTCATCTCCGCGCGCTCGATTGGCGAACTGAATGTGCAGCTCGTTATGGAGGCGCTCGGCGGCGGCGGCAGCCGCTCGTCGTCGGCCGTGCAGCTGCATGACGTGTCGGTCGCACAGGCGGTGCAGATGGCGCGCAAGGCGATCGACGACAATTTGGAAAATTAAGCAAAGGAGTAACCGCTATGAAAGTGATTTTGAATGTGGATGTCAAGGGCCAGGGCAAAAAGGGCGAGCTCAAGGAAGTGTCCGACGGTTATGCCCGCAACTATCTCCTGCCGCGCAAGCTCGCGACGGAGGCCACGGCCGACAATCTCAATGCCTTCCGCCTGAAGGAAAAGGCCAAGGCGGCGCAGATCGCCCGCGAGAAAGCTGAAGCGGAGGAAAACGCCAAGAAGCTCAGCGCCATTCAGGTGAAGATCGCGGCGAAGGCCGGCAGTAACGGCAAGCTCTTCGGCTCCGTCACCTCGAAGGAGATCAGCGACGCGCTGCACGAGCAGTTTGACCTCACCATTGAAAAGCAGAAGATCGTGCAGGCCGAGCCCATCAAGAGCTTCGGCGCATATGAGGTCAAGTGCAAGCTCGGCTATGAAGTCACCGGCACGATCCACGTGCTGGTCATCGAAGAGAAATAAACCGCGCGCAGGCGAGGGAGGGACCCGTCATGGAGGAGCTGCTTGGCAGACAGCCGCCCCATTCCGCTCCGGCGGAGCAGGCAGTCATCGGTGCGATGCTCATCGACCCGAGCTGCATCCCGGACGTGATCGAAAAGGTCAAGTCCGACGAATTTTATATCCAGGCCAACCGCGATATTTTTGACACCATCTTCGCCATGTTCTCCTACGGGCAAAGCGTGGACGCGGTCACGGTACTCGAGCAGATGAAGGTCCGCGGTGTGTATAAGGACACGACGCAGCAGTACCTCATGGAGGTCATGCAGATCACGCCCACGGCGGCGAACGTGCTCAAGTACGCGGCCATCGTGCGCGATCAGGCGCTGCTGCGCAATCTGCATACGGCGGCCGATGAGATCAACAACATGATCTTTGAAGGCTCCGGCGGGGCGGACGCCATGCTTGAGGCGGCCGAGCGCAAGATCTACGCGCTCCGGCAGGGGCGCAACGTCGGCGGCCTGCAGCCGATCAGCATGGTCATCCAGCGTGTGTACGCAAACCTCTCCGAGGCGGCGAGCAGCGGTGGGGGCATCCCCGGTCTGGCCACCGGCCTGCCGGATCTGGACCAGACGATCCTCGGCCTGAACGCGGGTGAGCTCATCCTCATCGCGGCCCGCCCCGGCATGGGCAAGACGAGCATGGCGCTCAACATCGCCCTGCACGTCGGCAAGACGTCCGGCAAGACGGTCGCGGTGTTCTCGCTCGAAATGGCGCGTGAGCAGCTCACGACGCGTCTGCTCGCGGGCGAGGGGCTGGTCGACAGCCAGAAGCTCCTCACCGGCAAGCTCTCGGCGGACGAGTGGCGGCGCGTCGGCGCCGCGGCCACGACCATCAGCGCGACGGACATCCGCATCGACGACAATCCGTCGCTCTCCGTTGCGGACATGAACGCCCAGTGCCGCCGCATCCCGAACCTCGGCCTTGTCGTCATCGACTACCTGCAGCTTATGCAGTCGGCCGGCAGCGGCCACAGCTGGTCCAACGAGAGCCGCACGCAGGCCGTCTCCGACATGAGCCGCATGCTCAAGATCATGGCCAAGGAGCTCAACGTTCCTGTCATCTGCCTGTCGCAGCTGTCGCGTGCCAACGAGTCGCGCCAGAACAAGCGTCCGATGCTCTCCGACCTCCGTGAGTCCGGCGCCATTGAGCAGGACGCGGACATCGTGCTCGCGCTCTACCGCGATGGGTATTATAACAAAGAGTGCGAGAATCCGAACCTCGCCGAGGCAATCATCCTCAAAAACCGCCACGGTGAGACCGGCACGCTCGAGCTCATGTGGCTGCCGGAGTATACGTCCTTCGCGGCCATCGAGAAAAAGTACGACGACGATGACTATTGATGTCATTGCGCCCGGTACGCGCGTGCTTTGTGCCGTGTCTGGCGGGGTGGACTCCATGTACCTCCTGCACCGGATGACGGAGCTGGGCACGCAGCGCGGCTTTGCCGTCGGCTGCGCGCACTTCAACCACGGCCTGCGCGGCGCGGAGAGCGATCGCGACGAGGCATTCGTGCGCGCGCAGTGCGAAGGTTTGGATGTGCCGTTTTACGCCGGCCGCGGCGACGTTGCATCTGTGCGTGGCATGGGTACCGAGGCTGCTGCGCGTGAGCTGCGCTATGCATTTTTGACCCGCTGCGCGGCCGAGCACGGCTATGACTGGATCGCGACGGCGCACACGGCGGACGATAACGCCGAGACGCTGCTGCTCAATCTTGCGCGCGGCTGCGGCCTGCGCGGCCTGACCGGCATCCCGCCGCAGCGCGGCAAGCTCCTGCGCCCGATGCTGGACACGACGCGCGCGCAGGCGGAGGCGTACCTGACCGTCCATGCCATCCCGCACGTGGAGGACAGCACGAACGCGGCCGATGCCTATGCCCGCAACCGCGTCCGGCACCATGCCGTGCCGGCGCTTGAGAGCGTGAACGCCGCCTTTGTGCAGCACGCGGCCGATACGGCGGCGCTCCTGCGCGAGGATGAGCAGTTCCTCAGCGGCTTGGCGGCAGAATTTTTGGCCGGGCAGACGCTCACGGACGGCATCCCGACTTCAGCGCTGCTGGCACTGCCACGCCCGGTGCGCGTGCGCGCGCTGCAGCAGGCGGCCGGACGGGAACTGTCGCGCCGGCATCTGCTGGCGCTCGAGCGGCTGTGCAGCGGGGAAGGGCTCGGTTATGCCGATGTGCCCGGGCTGCGTGTGACGCGCGAGCAGGGGCGGCTGTTTTTCGGCGTGCTGGCGCTGCTGCCGCTCGGGACACATATTCTGCGCCCCGGTGAAACGACGGAGATCCCGGAGCTGGGGTTGCGCATCACGGTCGGCGTGCCGGAACCGTTTCGTGAAATTCACAGCACGTTCACCACTTTTTGCTTTAAATCTGCGATTATCCATGATAAACTATCTGTTACGCCGCGGCGTCCGGGCGACCGGATCCGTCTGGCGGGGCGCGGCTGCACGAAGCGCGTGAGCGACCTGTTCACCGAACGGGGGCTGACGCAGCGTGCGCGTGACCGTGTGCCGATTATCCGCGCGGCGGATGTGCCGGCAGCCATCGCCGGCTTCGGTGTTGCCGAGCAATGGGCGGCAGCTCCGGATCAAACCATGATCTGCATCCGGACGGAACAGATCCAGACATATGGGGGGAGAATATTATGAGCGATATGAGAGATGACATTGCGTCCGTTCTACTGTCCGCCGAGGAGATCCAGGCGCGCACGGCGGAGCTGGGGACCCAGATTTCCAGGGATTTTGACGGTCGTGAGCCGCTGTTCGTCGGCGTGCTCAAGGGCTGCTTCGTGTTCATGGCTGACCTGATGCGCAGCGTGACTATTCCGTGCTCGGTCGATTTCATGGCCGTGTCGTCCTACGGCAACCAGACCACGACAACCGGCGCCGTGAAGATCAACAAGGACCTGAATCAGGACATCGAGGGCCGCGACATCATCCTCGTCGAGGACATTCTCGACAGCGGCGTCACGCTGCACTATCTCAAGGACTATCTCAGCGTCCGCCGGCCTGCCTCCATCACCGTTGCCACCCTGCTCGATAAGCCCGCCCGCCGCAATGCGCCGATCCGCGCCGCCTATGCCGGCTTTGAGGTGCCGGATGCGTTCGTCGTCGGCTACGGGCTTGACTATGCAGAAAAATACCGCAATCTCCCGTATATCGGCGTGCTCAAGCCGGAGGTCTACTCCAGCTGAGCGCCCGGTGCGGATCCCATAAAGGAAGTGATTTGATTTGAAACCTGATAAGAACCGTGCCAGAGGCATCGGGTTCTACCTGCTGATCGGCGTGATCATTCTTGCCGTCATCTTCTATCTGACCACACCGGCAGAGCAGAAGGAATACACCTATTCCGAGATCGAGGAGCTGTTCCGTCAGGAGCAGGTCAAGTCGTTCTGCCTCGAGGGAGATGAGCTCACGCTCAATCTCTATTCTCCGGACAGTGACGGCAACACGACGATCAGAAAGACGCTGTCGAATCCCACCTGGTTCCGCGAGGATCTGGGGGATCTGATCGCGGAGCAGACCGCCAGCGGCGTGCTGACGGAGTATGATTATGTCAAGGGCTGGACGGCCCCGTGGTGGATGTCCATTCTGCCGTACCTGATCACGATCGTGCTGTTTGTTGGCGTGTGGTACCTGCTCATGAACAAAACGGGCGGCGGCGGTGCGCCGGGCGTCGGCAAGTTCGGCAAGGCGCACACGCGCACCGGCGAGGACAACCTCAAGAAGGTCACGTTTGCCGATGTTGCCGGCGCGGAAGAGGAAAAAGAGGAACTGTCCGAGATCGTGGACTTCCTCAAGCGTCCGCAGAACTATACCGCGATGGGCGCGCGCATCCCCAAGGGTGTGCTGCTCGTCGGCCCTCCGGGCACCGGCAAGACGCTCATGGCCCGCGCGGTCGCGGGCGAGGCCGGCGTGCAGTTTCTGTCCATCTCGGGCTCCGACTTTGTCGAGCTCTATGTCGGCGTCGGCGCCTCGCGTGTGCGTGACCTGTTCGATCAGGCCAAGAAGGTCGCTCCGGCCATCGTGTTCATCGACGAGATCGATGCGGTCGGCCGCCAGCGCGGCAGCGGTCTCGGCGGCGGCCACGATGAGCGTGAGCAGACGCTCAACCAGCTGCTCGTCGAAATGGACGGCTTTACGAATAACGAGGGCGTCATCGTCATGGCGGCGACCAACCGTGCCGACATTCTCGATAACGCGCTGCTGCGCCCCGGCCGCTTTGACCGGCGCGTGTATATGGGTCTGCCCGATATCAAGGGCCGCGAGGAGATCCTGAAGGTCCACGCCCGCGGCAAGCCGCTGGGCGACGATGTCGATCTCAAGAGCATCGCGCGCGGCACGGCCGGCTTTGCCGGCGCGGATCTGGAGAACCTCCTCAACGAGGCGGCCATCATGGCCACGCGCAGCAAGCGTCGCTTCATCATGCAGGCGGATATCGACGAGGCAATTTTGAAGGTCGTCATGGGCCCGGAGAAGAAGAGCCGCATCGTGTCCGAGCGTGCGCGCCGCCTGACGGCGTATCACGAGTCCGGCCACGCGATCGCGTCGTTCTTCCTCAAAAATTCCGACCCCGTGCACTATATCACCATTATCCCGCGCGGCGCAGCCGGCGGCTTCACCTGGTACCGCAAGGCCGAGGATGCCGAGGACTTCACGTCCCGCGGTGAGATGTTTGACAGCATCGTCTCCGCGCTCGGCGGCCGCATTGCCGAGCAGCTCTTTCTCGATGATATCTCCACCGGCGCGTCCGGGGATATCCAGCAGGCGACGAATGTTGCCCGCGATATGGTCATGAAATACGGCATGTCCGAGAAGCTTGGCCCCATCTCGTTTGACGATTCGAGCCACAGCATCTTCATCGGCCGCGATTTCGGCACCACGAAGAGCTATTCCGAGGAGACTGCCGCCACGATCGACGAGGAGGTCAAGCACATCTTCGATCAGGCCTACGCCAAGTGCGAGGCATTGCTGCGCGAGCATGCTGATCTGCTGACCGGCCTCGCGGAGTACCTGCTCATCCACGAGACGATCGAGGGCGACGACTTCCGCTACTATTGCGAGCACGGTGTGATGCCCGTCCACCCGGACGACACCATCGAGCCGCCGGCGAAGGTCATCCGCAGAATGGACGAGGCCCCCGAGACCCCGCAGCCGGGCGCGGAAGCCCCGGCCCAGCCGACGGACGGTGCCGAGCCGGAGGCCGGCAGCGGCAAAACCGAATGATG
The DNA here is from genome assembly GCA_963627135.1 of Bacteroidaceae bacterium. Taxonomy (GTDB): domain Bacteria; phylum Bacillota; class Clostridia; order Oscillospirales; family Oscillospiraceae; genus CAG-103. The sequence continues at coordinate 195,324 of CAVFZY010000007.1, forward strand.
TACGAAAGGGCGGGGGACACCCCGCCCTTTTTCTGTGAAAGGAGAAACGAACATGCTCTATACCTTCGGCGGGAAAGCCCCGCAGGTCGATCCGACGGCGTTTGTCAGCGCGAGCGCGGAGCTCATCGGTGATGTGATCGTCGGCCCGCGCTGCTATATCGGCCCCTTTGCCGTCATCCGCGCCGATGCCTCGTGCATCGTCCTCGAGGAGGAGGTCGCGGTCGAGGACGGCGTCATCATCCACACCGGCGGGGAGGACCACGTCGTGACCATTTCGCGCCGCGTGACCATCGGCCACGGTGCAATCATCCACGCGCGTGCCATCGGGCCGGAGGCCAGCATCGGCATGGGTGCGGTGCTCAGCCTCTGCAGTGAGATCGGCGCGGGCTGCGTCGTGGCTGAGTCGGCGCTCGTGCCGCAGGGCAAGATCATCCCGCCGGATACCCTGGTCGCGGGCGTGCCCGCAAAGCCGCTGCGTGAGCTGACCGAGAAAGACCGCACCGACTGGCGCGAAACGAAGGACTGGTACGTGCACATGACGGCGCAGTATCTCGACCCGGACAACTATCATCCGGTGAAGTGACGGATGGAAAGGCTTGCGGCTATGCTATTATAAACTGCCGTGTCGGCTGCGGCTCCGGCCGGAAAACACAGGGGATGCTCGGACTAGGGAAGCACGTTGTTGTTACAGGTGAGTAAGTTTCCATGCGCATCTCCGCGCAGAGTTCATCAAGAAGAAAAGAGGGAGAACCGGATGGTTCTCCCTCTTTCGGGGTGATTTGAGAAGCGGTTTACTTCTTGGCGAGACCCTTCTGGCGAGCGTACTCGGCAGCACCCAGAGCGCCCATCAGCTGCGGGTCGGTCTTCAGCTCAACGACTTTGAACTTCA
>CAVFZY010000008.1:0-138645 GCA_963627135.1 Bacteroidaceae bacterium
CATATCGCCTACATAGGGGGCTTTTTGTGCTGTCCGTACAAACTGGAGCAGTTCATCAGCCTGCGGGCGGTTTTTCATCTGTGCAGCTGCGGCGCACCGTGCGCAGCAGCAGTGTGAAGCTGAGCGTGAAGTTCACGCACTCGTTGAAATACAAAATAAAGATGTACCCCGCCAGCCCGAACTGCGGCAGCAGCACCCACACGAGCACCACGCCGAGCGTGGCGTCGAGCACGTTGATGACCATGCAGCGCGTCTGCTGGCCGAGCCCGCGCAGGCAGCCGTCGGTCACGGTGTCGAGATACATCACCGGTACGAGCGGCGCCAGCAGCCGGATGTAGCGCCCCGCGTCGTCCGAGTGGTAGATCAGCCGCCCGAGCGGCCCGGAAAATGCCAGCAGCAGCACGGCCGTGCCGCACGCAAACAGCAGGCACCGGTACAGCAGCGTGCGCACCAGCTGCCGGATGTCCCCGCACCGGCCGGAGACCTGCGCCGTCGTCAGCTCCGGTACGAGCAGATCTGCCAGCGCGTACAGCAGGCACGAGGGGAAGAGCACCACCGGCAGCGCCATGCCGTGCACGATGCCGTAGTCCGCGAGCGCGCGGTCGGCCGTCAGGCCGGAGCTTTTGAGCCCGCGCGGGATGAGCAGGTGCTCCAGCGTCGTCAGCGACGTGCGCGCGTAGGCCGACACCGCCAGCGGCAGCGCCACGGCGAGCATCCGCCGTGTCAGGTGCGGCACGGTGTCGCCGCCTCGGCGGTATTTGCGCCGGTCGAGCGCGTACATTGCCGTCATCAGCAGCAGCGATACCATGTCCGCGCACGCGCCGCCTGCCGTGACGGCGGCGCAGCTCTGCTCGAGGTCGCCGGCGGCAGCAAAGGACAAAAACCACATCACGCACGTGATGCTCACCAGCTGCTCGATCAGATGCACGAGCGTCGGTTTCCACACGCGGCCGGAGGCGGTGAAGTATCCGTCCATGACCGACGAGAGCGCGATGCACGGCAGACTGATGCTCGTGATGCGCAGTGAGCGCACCGTGCGCGCGTCGCCGATCCAGAGAAAGCCAACGGGTTCGGCCAGAAAATACACCATCGTGCCCGCGCACAGGCCGAAAAACAGCGCGTAGCACGCGCACCGGCGCATCGCCCCCGTGACGCCCGCGCCGCGCTCAAGCCCCATCTCCTCGGAGATCAGGCGCGTGGTAGCAAAGCGGATGCCGGAGATGGCGAAGGTGGCGAACAGCACGCTCACCGACATGACGAGCTGGTACAGCCCGATGCCGGCCGCGCCGATGCGCCCGACGATCCACGCCTGAAAGACGAGTCCGATGCAGCGCATCACGATCGACGAGCCGGTCATGAGCGCGGTGTTGACGATGAGCCTGCGATTCCTGTGCACGCGCGCGACCTCCCGACGCAGTTTGTACCACTCTATGGCGCGGGAGCGGAAAACATGCCGCCCGGTAAATACCAAGCGGCATGTTTTGCGTTCTTCAGGTGTGCAGATCGGTCTTGATCTTTGTCGTGGAGATCTCGGGCGTGCGGGGGAGGTAGACGACCTCGCATTTGTCCTTCAGGAAGTCGAACTTGCCCTTCCAGTCGTCGCCCATGACGAACACGTCCACGTGGTATTTGTCCACGTCGGTGACTTTCTGATCCCAGTTCTCCTCCGGGATGACGAGGTCGACGTAGCGGATGGCCTCAAGCATCCGCTTGCGGTCCTCGTAGGAGAAGTAGCTCTTTTTGCGCTTTTCGTTCCAGTTGAATTCGTCCGTGCTCAGGGCCACGATCAGGTAATCGCCCTGCTCCTTGGCGCGGCGCAGGAGGTTGATGTGCCCGTAGTGCAGCAGGTCAAAGGTGCCGTAAGTGATGACGCGTCTCATGTGTGCTCCCTTTCCCGGAGGCGCTCGGCCAGGAACGCGGCGACGCGCTTGGCGGAGTGTCCGTCTGTGTATTGGTTGGTCAGTTTCGTAAGTTGCAGGCGTTTGGCCCGCAGCGGATCGTCGCCTGCGGTGAGCTGCTCGAAAAACGCGCGGAAATCGTCCGGCGTGTCGAGCATGGCCGCGCTTTCGCGCAGCGGCTGCGGGTCGATGGCAAAGCCCGGCTGTTTGGCGTAGGCGTCGATGTCCTCGAATGTCAGCCCCACGGGCTTGCCCGTGAGCAGGTAGTCGAACAGCACGGAGGAATAGTCCGTGATGAGTGCATCCGTGCAGGCGAGAAATTCGTAGGACGTGATGCCGTGCGCGGCAAAGAGCCCATCGTCGATCAAGCGAAGGTTGCTCAGTTCCAGCGCACAGATGTGCGCAAGGTCCTGCGCCGGGTGGGGCTTGACGATCACGAGCGTGTTCGTCGCCCGCGCGGCCTCATTCACGGCCGCAGCAGCTGCCGGGTCATGGATGACGGGGATGGAGATGTCCGTCGTCGCGACGAGGCTATTCTTGTGCTGCCGGTATGTGGGATACCAGATGACGAAGCGGTCAAACTCCGCACCGAAGATGTCCTTCAGGTCGCATTTGTGCGTGAACAGGTCGTCGTTGCGCGGGAAGCCGAGCGTGACGAGCTTTTCCGGCGGGATGTGGAATTCATAGCTGTTTACCGCGTCAAAAAACGGGGCCTGACTCAGCGCCCAGTCGGTTGTCGGGTCGCAGAAATAGTAGTCGTGCACGCTCTTGAGCGGGCTGCCGTGCGTCAGGTACAGGTGCACGGTCTCCGGCCGGAGCTTCTGGAGCTGACCGTTGCAGTCCACGATGGCGGCGGCGCGGGCGCGCAGCCAAAACAGCCGCAGCCGCGCCCATTTCCCCTGCGTGCCGGCAAAGGCCACGTTTTTTTCGTGCACGTCCCGGAAAGCCGCCGGATCCGGCACGATCCACACGAGCCGGTACCGGTCGTTCCAGCCCTGGGCCAGCAGCGTCCGGTACAGGGCGCCGGTGTTGTCGCCCAGGGGCGGCGCGCTCTCGAGCAGGATGACCGGCTTGCCGGGCAGCAGGCTCAGCAGCCGCACGAGCAGGCGTTTCAAGCTTTGTTTCATTTTCTCAGAACCTTTCGCACCATGCCGCCGACGAGGGCCTTTTCATATCCGTTCATGGACAGCAGCCACACGGAGGCACAGTAGATCGCTGTGTAGACCACGATGCCGCCGAGCAGCACCGGAATGCTGTAGAGGTTCACAAACAGCATCATCAGCACGCCGCATGCGGCGGGCGGCAGCAGGCCGAGCGCCATGCGGCCGATGTTTTTCCAGAACACGGTCACATCGATGTTCAGCCGCCGCTGATAGAAGATGTTCATCACGAGCCCGTTTGCCAGCGCAACGGCGATGGCCGTGCCGATCGCGCAGCCGATCGCGCCGAGGTACTGGCACAGCCAGATGCTGATGGCGAGGTTGCCGAGCGCCATCGCACCGTAGATGATCGAGCGGTATTTGTGCAGGTTCTGCGCGCGCTGCATCTCGATGCCGAGGTTTTGTGTCAGCGGCACCATGCCGGGGATGATGAGCAGCAGCACGATGATATACGCATCGTCATAGCCCGGCCCGGCCCAGAAATAGATAAACGGCTTGCCGAAGAAGAGGATGCCCGTGCACACGAGCGACAGGATCAGAAACTGGATGCGTCCCACACGCACGAACAGCTCCGTGAGCACGGTGCGCAGGCGTGCTTTGTCGTCTTTGTTGTCCTGCACGAGCTGGTGGATGCGCGGCGTGAACACGGACGACACCGCCGTCGAAAACGAGATGAAGTACGTGTGCAGCTGCTGGCCGACGGCGTAGACCGCCGTGGCGGCCGTGCCGCAGTAGCGCGTGATGATGAGCTTGTCGAGGTTGTTGTTGACCTGATCGACAACCATGTTGATGGCGATGAAGCCCGAGAACACGGCGATGTCCTTGAGCACGGCACCGTCAAAGCCCCGGAACAGGACCCGAATGTGCAGCTTGCCGAAGCAGTAGATCAGCCGCAGCACATCCACGAACACGGAGATCGTCACCGTGACGACGACCATGCCGATCGAGCCGTAGCCCGCCAGCAGCACCGGCAGTGTCACGAGCGGGGACACGACCGTGCGCAAAATCTCCGTCGCCTTCAGGAACACGAACTGCTCCTGCGCGCTGATGATGTTGCTGAACACGCTCATCGGGAAGCTCACGGCAAGGTTCGCCGTCAGCAGCAGCATGAGGATGCGCGCCGTATGGTACTCGGCGTCCGTCAGGCCGGTCTTGAACACCATCTCCAGATGGAACGTTAGGTACAGACCGCACGCGAGCGCGATGAGCCCGATGACGGAAAACACGATCAGGAACAGGCCGTTGAGCCGCGCGATCTGATCGTCTGCCTTTTCCTTGAGGTAGAGGATGTAGTAGCGCACGTAGCTGCCGCCGAAGCCGAGACTGAGCACCGACAAAATGGCGATCGTCGAGGCAACGGTGGAGTACAGGCCATATTCGCTCTTGCCGAGGATGCGCAGCATGAATGGCGTGTAGGCGACCGAGACGATGATGTTGAGCGTCATCTGCACATACGTGAGCAGAGAGCCGGAACGCAGTTGATTGTGATGCTTCATAGTGTCAGTGTCCGGCGGCGGAAAACAGCAGGTGCACGGCCCGGTATTGCTTCTTTCCGAGCAGAGACAGCACCAGCTTCTTGCGCGCCGGATAGCCTTTCAGATAGGGGTTGTGCCGGTAGTCGGGGAAGCGCGCGGCGGTAAAGGCCAGCAGCTGCGGTAGCAGCGGGTGCGCGCTCTGCGCTTTGAGGATGCGCACGGACGCATCGTAGAGCACGTTGTCCACACAGAGCTTGCCGAGCTCGTTTTTGTATTGCTCGAACAGACCCCGCGCCTGATACCACGTCAGCACGTCGTCGATCGCGTCCATGATCTCGGCGTTGGCGTCGAGTGCACGCTTGGTCACGGAGCCCTCGTGCTGCCGGTAGAGGTAGAGCACGTCCGGCAGGATCACAACGGACTTTGCCGCCGTGAGCATTTTGCGCGTCATGCACAGATCCTCGCCCCAGCCGCGGGCACGAAAGCGGATGTCCGCGTCCGTGAACAGGGTGCGCCGCCAGGCGGCGATGCAGGCTGACGGGCGGTTGAGCAGCAGGGCGGGGGTTTCCTGAAGCGTCAGGGGCGTATGCAGCGGCAGGTCGTCGGTGAACACCGCGCCGTTGTTGTCGCCGGTCATGCGCAGGCCAAAATAGCACACGTCGGCCGGCATCTCGGCCAGCGCGGCAGCCAGTACGGCGAACGCCTCCGGCGTGTAGCTGTCGTCACTGTCGAGAAAGAGCACATAGTCGCCCTGTGCGAGCGGGAGCGCCGCGTTGCGCGCGTCGCCCGCGCCGCCATTGGCCTTGTGCAGCACGCGGATGTACTCCGGATGCTCGCGCGCGAGCGTGTCGCAGATCGCGCCGCTCTCGCCGTCGGTCGAGCCGTCGTCCACAAGCAGGATCTCAAAGTCCGCGCCGGTCTGCCCCAGCACGGAGCCCACACTTTCGCGCAGATATTCCCAGCCGTTGTAGACCGGGATGATGACACTGAATTTCATAGCTTCCTCCAGTACGGGTGCTCAGCCGAGCTTATCCTTCACGGCGAAGAGCATCCGCACAGTGCGGTATTTGCGCTGCCGCAGCAGGCGCAGGATCAGCTTGTGGCTGCGCGGGAGCGTCTGCAGGTATGGGTTTTCCAGATAGTCCGGGAACTGTGCCTGCACGTAGTCCTGAAACCGGTCGAGCAGTTCGCTCTCCGGGTTCACGCGCAGCACGCGCACCGAGGCCGCGAGCAGCACGTGATCCACGGCCAGGCGCGACAGCTCGTTATAGTAGCGCTCGAACAGGCCGTTTTTGCGGTACCAGTTGAGCAGATTGTCAAACGCAGTGAACAGTTCGGCGTTGCGTGCCGTGTTCGTGTTGCGCGTGATGGAGTTGGTGCGGTCGACGTAGTAATACAGGATGTCCGGCACGAAGGCGACGCTCTTGGCCAGCGCCAGCAGCTTCACGGACGTGCACAGATCCTCATACCAGATGCGCGCCGGGTAGCGCACACCGGAATCCAGAAACAGGCTGCGCCGCCAGATGCGGCTCCAGGGGGAGGGCATGGTCTGCATCAGCTCGGGCGTGTCGGCGAGCGTGAAGGTGCGGTCGGTCGGCAGGTGATCCACGAGCTCCTTGACCACGACACCGTTTGCTTCCAGCGCCGCGCCGAAGCTGATGATGTCGCTCCCGAAGCGCACGACGGCGTCGTGCAGCACATGGAACATGTTGGGGGGGATGTAGTCGTCGCTGTCGATGAAGATCAGGTACTCGCCCTGCGCAGCCTCGATGCCGACGTTGCGCGCCTCGCCCACGCCGCCGTTCGGCTTGTGGATGGCACGGATGCGCTCCGGGTGCGCCGCGGCATAGCGGTCGCAGATCTCGCCGCTCTCGCCGTCGGTCGAGCCGTCGTCGATGAGGATGATCTCATAGTCGGTAAAATCCTGCGCCAGCACGGAGTCGATGCACTTGGGCAGGTAGTCCTTGACGTTGTAGACCGGGATGACAACACTGAAGATCATAAACTTTTCTCCTCTCCGTCCGGCAGTGTGTCCGGCTGCTCGCTGCGCATCTGCGTCAGGTAATAGACCACGGCCAGCAGCACCGACATATAGATCGAGGCGTTTGGCCGCCGCAGCACGCCGGCGGTACAGTAGGCATAGACCAGGCACAGGCAAAGCGCGATGCCGAAGGCGCCGGCCTCCACCGTGAAGTATTTGCGGAAATCTTGGATCAGGCACTTGACGATCAGGTACAGGAAATAGCCGATGAAGGCGACCATCATGGCCAGACCCACCCAGCCGTAGAGGAAGCAGATGCCGTGGAAATCATTCTCCACGTCATAGATCTCGCCGTCAAAGGCCATGCGGCCGAGCTCCATGCCGAACAGGCGGGAGGTGAACGGCTGCTCGTCGAGCAGCATCTCGCAGAAGACGATCTTGCGGTGACGGGTCGCCGTGATGTCCGTGACCTGATCGGAATAGCCGTAGGCGGACATGACGCGCGCCGTACCGAAGCGCTGACACATGTTCGGGGTGTAGAAGTTATAGATCGTGCACAGGGCGTGGTAGCGCTCCTCGGGTGTGACGGTGGAAGTGCCGTCTTTGTTGCCCTCGGCGCGCTTGATCATGCGCTCGGCGTCGTTCTGCTTGTAGCTCATGGCCTCATTGTAGCGGTTCTGGTTGATATACATGGGCGACTGCTTGTAGGTCGCACAGCATGCGGCGAGGACGAGCACCAGCACGGCAATGTAGCGCTTGGAGGTGCGAGCCTTGCCGGTCAGCACCAGCACGATCGGCACGCCCAGCGCGGCCACGGCGATCGAGAAGAATGCCAGGCGCGTGCCCATGAGGTAGAGCTGCGCCAGCGCAGCGACGCTCGTGACTGTGAACAGCAGAAAGTTCTTTCTGCGGTAGCACAGCAGAATGACGATGGGCGCGAGAATGCTCATGATCGCGCTCTGCGCATTGCCGAACGTGTACCAGCCAAGGATGCCCACATTAGTGGACTGATAGGTCGCCGAGGAGGTGTGCGTGAGCACGCTCACGACGACTGAGGCCGTGATGATCCAGAAGTCGAGCATCAGGCCGGTCTCAAACGCGCGGTAGCACTTGTTGTTCGCCCGCAGGAAGGAGATGAAGCACAGCACGAACAGCGGCATCTGCACGACGCGCACAAAGTTGGTCAGGTCGTAGACGATGCGCTGGTAGCCGACGATAAAGCAGGAGATGCAGTGTCCGACGAGCAGGAAGGCGCAGGCGGCGATGGCGATGCCGTAGACCTTTTTGCGCGACGAGGTCACAAACCCGAGCACGCACACAACGGCGAACACGGCGAAGCGCAGCAGCAGCGTGATCGTATTGCTCATACCGAGCCGGTCCGTCCAGAAGGACAGGATGTCCATCAGCGGCTGGATCGTCATGAGGACGATGAGGAACGTGGGCAGATGGCGCGCGAGCGCGCCGGAAGCGTGTGTTTCTTGACTCATGAATTTACTCCTTTGTTTTTGTGCTGCCGGAGGGGGTGGGCCAGCAGGCGCGCAGGATCAGCAGCACGATCGCGCCGAGCACCAGACCGAGCACGAGGCCGATGCCGGTGCGCAGCAGCGAAACGAGAAAGTGCGCACGGATATGACAGAAGGTGTTGGCAACGGAGGCGAAGCCGATCGCGCCGAAGACGCCGAACAGCCATGCCGTCAGGCGGCTGCGGTGCGCGGCACAGCAGTACGCCGCGGCGATGGCGGGGTAGGCGATGAGAAATTCTTTCGTGCGCGGGCGGAACAGCAGCACGCGCTCCAGCCAGTTGCGCACGCGCTGCTCACTGACGGAGACGGACAGCATCCCGTCGCCGGTGCGCAGGATGTAGACCGTGCCGACGGCGGCGAGGATCAGCACCAAGCACAGGAGCTTTTGCCGCCAGTGCCGGCTGTTTTCGCGCCGCAGCGTCTCGAGATCGGTGCGCAGCGTGCAGCCGCGCGTGTGCAGCAGCGCCGCCGCCAGCAGCACCATGGCCACGGCGTACACGGCCAGCTGGCTGAGCTTCACACCGCGAAACAGCCGCAGCACGAGCAGATATTCCGAGCCGCTGAGGATCGCGCCGATGTAGCAGCAGCCCCAGAGCGTGATCACGACACCCAGCACCGTCATGCCTGCATAGCTGGCCACGGTCGGGCGCGTCCCGGCGCTCTGGCGCAGCTTTGCGGCCAGCACAGCGACCGATAGGCACGGGAACACGATGGCGGCCAGCAGCGCGAGCGCGGTGCACTGCAGCTCCGGTGCCAGAAAGGCACCGCCCGTGCTCTCCGCGCAGCCGAGCACGAACAGCAGCACGCGCAGCCAGCGGGCACGCAGCGGCACAATGACGCCCAGCAGCACGATCGCCGCGGCAAACACGCCGATGCCGCACAGCGCCAGCAGCGCGGGGCTGACGGTTTTGGCCGGGATGCCGGTGAGACTGCCGTAATGATACCCGGCCGGGGCGAGCCGCTGCGCCAGCTGCTGCAGCAGCTGCGTGTACACGGCCGGCTCCGCGACGGTTCCACCTGCGGCGTCTGTCAGCGGCGTGAGCCACAGCACGGTCATGCCGCGGTCCACGACCGCCCGGTAAAGCATGTTGACGATCTCCTCGGCGCCGCTGTAGCCGAGTGTCTGGTAGCGCGCGCGGAACGTCTGGTTGAGCCAGAAGCCCTTGACCATGCCGCCGGTATATCCGTCGAGCGTGTATCCGTCCGGCAGGACGCAGCCGGTCTGGTTCTTGTCCTCAATGAGCACGAGTGTGCTGCCGCTCTCGCGCAGCGCGTCGAGCACCTGTGCCTGCGGCAGTGGCTCCGTATCCGTGTCGACACCGGTCTGCCCAGCGGCGGCGAGCGTGTCATATTGCGCGGCGAAGAAGTAAGTCCCGCCCTGCGCAAGACCGCCGCCCTGCGCCAGCGTCAGTCCTGCGTCCTGCGCGGTGCGCACGATGTCGGGCTCTGCCTGCTCTGCCGGTGTGACCAGCAGCTCACGCACACCGGCGCCGGACAGCTGTGTCAGCCATTCCTGCACCGGCACACCGGAAGCGTCCGCCAGCTTGACGGTGTCCTCATAGCTGATGACCACGTCGACCTGCCGCTGTGTCTGCTCGACCCCGATGCGGGCACCGAGCAGCCAGAAGGCTGCCAGGGTGCAGATGGCTACTACCATCAGCAACAGACGATAGGAGTGGAGGTGTTGTTTCATAATCACGCACGCTTTCTGAATTTTTGCACGATCATCTGCAGCGTCTCCCGCTCGCGCAGCAGCCAGCAGATGCCGGCGTACAGCCCGATGCCGACCAGGCCGAGCGCGCAGAATTCCAACAGGGTCAGGAGCTTGCTCAGCCCCGGCCGGTACAGCAGGCTCTCGCACACCCACATCACCATGCAGATCAGCGCGGCGGCGGCGAGGTTTTTGAGCAGCTTGCCGGTGCGCAGGCTGCCGCGGGTATCGCGGAAAAAGCAGATGAGCGCGATGATGCCGCCGACGGTCAGCGACACGGCGGTCGTCCGCGCAATCAGGCCGCAGCTCTGGCTGTGCCGGAACACGAGGTTGAGCGCGATGTTCAGCGCCAGCACCACGGCGTTGATGAGCAGCGGCGTCAGCGTCTTATGCATGGTGTAGTATGCCTTGTTGATCAGGTCCAGCACGCAGAAGCCCGCCATGCCCAGTGCGTACGCGGCAAACACGCTGCTGGTCATCTGGGTGGACACGGCGTTGAAGTTCCCGCTCTCGAACAGGACGTGGATGACCGGCACGGCAAAGGCGGAAAACAGCGCCGAAAACGGCAGGATGACAAACAGGGTGTTTTCCACCGTGCTGCCGACGTAGCGCTTGTATTCCTGCGCATTCACCTGTGAATAGGTCAGGTTGTATTTCGGAAACAGCACTACGCTGATGCTGTAGATCAGCGTAGTGGCGACGGGGGTGAAGAGCTTGTCCGCGTAGTACACGGCGCTGACGGCGCCGCTGCCGAACGAGGACACGGTGTTGGAGTCCGCCAGATAGCACAGCAGGAAAATGGACGTGGTGAACACCGTCACGACCGTCGTGCGCGCAAACAGCTTCAGATCAGGGTCGCGGAAGTGCAGCCCCGGGATCAGATGGAACTTTTCCCGCACGATGCACGGGATCGTCATGGCAAACTGCAGCAGCCAGGCAAAGCAGATGACCAGCACGTACTCGAGCACGCGCTCGCTGCTGGAAAACAGCACGAGAAACACGATCAGCAGCAGGTTGTACGGCAGACTCAGGCTGCCCTGCAGCGTATAGTGCTCCATGGACTGGAACACGGCGACCAGCAGGTAGATGACCACAATCAGCGGCAGCGTCAGCACGCAGATCTGCAGGTACATCCGCAGGGCCGGCAGGTCGGCGTCGCTCACGCCGAGCCAGTGGCCGACGGGCGCAAAATGGATCACGATCGACGCGAGCCCGACGACCAGCGCACTCACGAGCACGCTCACGCAGATCAGGTTTCCGACCACGGCAAAGGCCTTGTTCCGGTCCTCGGCGAGGTGCCGGGAGATCACGGGCACGGCCGCGATGCACAGGGCATAGGCGACGGTCGTGAAGATATAGATCGTATAGTTATAGGAGATCGTATAGAGGTCGAAAGCCGTCTGCGTGCCGAACACGCCGGCCTGCAGCGCCTCGCGCACGATGCCGAGGACCTTGGTCAGCAGCGTGACCGCCACGACCAGACCAATGGTGCACAGCGTTTGCTTGTTCTGGTTTGGATTCATGACGCCGACGCTCCTTTTTCGGACGGCTCAGCGCCGTCATGCGCCGTCAGGCAGTAGAGAGCAGCCAGCGCGGCAGAGAGATAGAACGAGGCGTTGGGCCGCCGGAGAACGCTGGCCGAGAAGTAGGCGTTGACAATCAGGATCACCGCTGCCATGCCGAAAGCACACACCGGCAGCGTGAGGTACCGGCGTGGCTGACGCACCATGCGCCACAGCGCACACCCGGCGAAGAACAGCAGGAAACCGGCCAGCAGCACCAGCCCCGTCAATCCGTAGAGGTAATACACGCCGTGAAAATCATTCTCCGCGTCGAAGATGGTCCCCTTGCAGCGCGTTGCGTCCAGTTCAAAGCCGAACAGGCGGCTGGTGACCGGCAGCTCCGCCATGAGCAGCCGGCAGTAGACGATCTTCGTCAGGCGAATATCGCCGATGACGGAGATGTCCGTGGAATCGTGAAATGCGCGCTCCACGTTCTCCAGGCCGAAGCGCTCGACGGCCACGCGCTGATACTTCCAATACAGCGCATCACGCGTCTCCTGTTCGGAGGCACCAAGATCCTCGGCCGCCTGCTGCTGCTCGCTCACGCTCTCGGCATAGGCCTGACGGTTGCGGTACATGGGGCTCTGGTGATAGAGCCCGCCGCACAGGGCGGCGCACAGCAGCACCACGGCCAGCGCGCGCACGTTCCACTGCCGGGTCAGCGCCATGCTCAGGCACACGCCGGCGGCGATGCCGAAGATCTCAGCATAGGCCAGCCGCGTGCCAAGCCCAAACAGCAGTGCAAAGCCGACGATGCAGCGCATTCCGGCGGCGGTCAGCTTCCCGCGGCGCACGGCTGCAAGCAGGGCGATCACGGTGAGCACACCGAGGATGGCACTCTGCGAATTGGGCAGCCAGAACCAGCCGCACCAGCCGATGCGAAACTTCGCATACGTGGGCATGCACGTCCCGGTCAGGACGGACACGAGCGTGACCGCCGCGATCAGGTACAGGTTGGTTGTGCACGCGTCCTCGAGCGCGTCCAGAAAGCGCGGCGTGTGCCGAAAGAGCGTGATCAGGCTGAACGTATAGACCGGCAGCTGCGCAACACGGATAAAGTTTGTCAGGTCGGAGACGGGAGCTGCATAGCCCACGCGGCGGCAGGCAAGCATGTGCGCCCCCCAGAACACGGCGAGCACGCCGCACAGGATCAGATACGCGCGCTTGCGGTCCGAGAGCACGAACGCCAGCACCGCGGCGGCAGCCAGCAAAAGCATCCGCAGTGCAAGCGGGATGCTCGTGCCGCGGCCAAGTGTCTGCGTCCAGAACGACAGCACATCCAGCAGCGGCTGCGCGATACACAGGCCGATGAGCGCGCCGGGCAGCCAGCGCGGGCAGGCCGCTTCCTGCGACGATATCGGTTGCATAGTTTTTCCTCTTTTTCTCTCAGGATAATTACACCCAATCATACGCTTTTTTTCCGGTCAGGTCAACCTGCGCGGCTGTTTGTTCATATATTTTTAGAGAATATAGTATGCAAATACCCCCGGCCGGAGAAAAACTCCGTCCGGGGGTGTCAGTCGTGTCGAATCACAGCAGCTTGTCCGCCTCGTGCGCGTAGCTGCAGATGAGCTTGTCGAGCAGGCGCTGCAGGTCGGCGGCCTTCGGGTCTGTGACGGCCTGTGCATGCAGACGGTGCAGCCCGTCGATGGCTTCCTGGCTCAGGCCGAGGGAGCTGTAGACGTCGCTCTCGCCGGCGCGCTGCGCATCGGCGTCGTCGGACACTTCATCAAAGCCGAGCAGGAAGTTCGGTGTCGTGCGGAAATACCGCGCGATGCGGCTCACGACCAGTGCCGACGGCACCGTGACCTCGCGCCGGTCGTTTGGCTTGAGGTACTTGCGCACGGCCGGGCGGCTGATGTCGATCTCATCGGCCAGCTCCTGCGTGTTGACGGGCTTGCCGTACACGTTGTTGCCATTCATCAGATAGGTCAGCCGGTCACGGAATACGCTGCCGAAACCGCCGGCGGCCTCGTCGTTGTCTTTGCCCATGAAAATGACCTCCCATTCCAGAAAGCAAAATTTTTTCAAACTTTTTTTCGGAAAAGGCTTGACAAACCCGTAGAAATGGTTTATACCAAAGTTACGTTAATCAAAAAACGAAACTTTGGTTTCTATCAACAGGCCAAATCAAGCTTTTCTGACCCTCAGTAAAGCACAACTGCCTGCAAAAGTCAAGATATACTCCCCAAAATAACAAGGAGGTACTGTTATGAGCAAAGATCGTGATCTTATTTTTGATATGACCGAGGATCCGGAGGTCCTGACCTACCCCGCAGTGGACAACGAGCCGCTGCAGCTCGGCGGCGTGGATGACAGCACAGGCGCCGCCGCGGACCGCCAGGTGACGACGCCGGGCGACGTGCACGTCGCGCCGCAGATGCCCACGCCGATCGACGGCACACTGCGTCAGTTTGCGCTGCGCGTGCCGAGTGTGATCGATGAGTGCAGCGGCATCATGGTATTCGGCAAGCGTATCAAGTCGCTGGTATTCTCGACCGATCTGTGTATCATCCGCAATGTCAACGCCGACGCGGTGTTTGCGGTCTATCCGTTCACGCCGCAGCCGGTCATCACGCAGGCGCTGCTCATGGCGAGCGACCTGCCGGTGTTCGTCGGCGTCGGCGGCGGGCTGACGACGGGCAAGCGCGTCGTGAACCTCGCCATGTATGCCGAGATGCAGGGCGCGACCGGTGTGGTCGTCAACGCGCCGACGCCGGGCCGCATCCTCAACCGCATCCGCAGCAGCGTCGATGTGCCGCTCGTGGTCACGGTGGCCAATTCCGACACGAATTACCGCCACCGCATTGAGGACGGCGCCGCGATTCTGAACGTGGCTGCCGGCGCGCAGACGCCGGAGATCGTGGCCGAGATCCGCGAGCGCTTCCCGGACTATCCCATCATCGCGACCGGCGGGGCGGACGAGGACAGCATCCGTGCCACCATCCGCGCCGGCGCCAACGCCATCATCTGGACGCCGCCGTCCAACGGCGAGCTGTTTCGCGATGTGATGAAAAACTACCGCGAGGGCAAGCCGCATCCCTGATCTGATATCTCTTCTTTTTTGCTTTTCTCTTCCTGTTATCCAAGCGGAAGGACGCATCCATACGGATGCGTCCTTTTGCTGTCCTGTTTTGCACCTCAGAGCAGGCAGAGCATGACGCACGCCTGTTCGCGGGTCGCGGTGTCGCGCGGGCAGAAGCTGCCGTCCGGCATACCGCTGATGACGCCGGCGCACTGCAGCGCCTCCACGGCGGGCAGGGCGTAGTCGGCGATGTCGGCCGCATCCGTGAACGTGATGGCCGGATTGCCGGTCCCGAGCTGAATGCCGAACTGCTGCGCGTAGCGATAGAGCATCGTGGCCATATCCTGCCGGGAGATCTCGGCATCCGGCGCAAATTCGGTGTCCGAAACGCCGTAGACGACGCCGTTTTCGGCCGCCCAGTTGACATAGGGCGCGTACCAGGCGTCCGCCGGAACGTCAGAGAACTTGCCCGACGTGTACGCGGGCACATTCGCCCCCTGCAGCCCGGCCAGCATGGTCACGAACTGCGCGCGCGTCACGACTGCCGTCGGCTCGAAGGTCGTGGCGCTTGTGCCGGAGACGACGCCCGCATCATACAGCTGCTTGATGTACGGATAGCTCCAGCGGCTTTCGGGCACGTCCGTGAACGGGAATGGCGTTTCCGCCGGCTGCACGGCGTGGTAGGTGCTGTAGATATCGTCCATCAGGTTCCGATAGAACAGGTGCGTCTCGATGATGCTCTTGTTGGCGATACCGCCGACGAACTGCATGTGGTCAGCGCGCGTGACGGGCATGACATACCAGATGCCGGGCTGGAAGGTGATGTCGGAATAGCCGTCATAGTTGACCCAGCCCTGCGTGCCGTCGCGCTTGAGGCACTCGGTGGTGTTTTTGTCCGTCGTGGTCGGGTAGAGGGCGGAGACGGTGTTGACCAGGCCGTCGTTCGGCAGCCAGCTTTTATCGATGTAGATGCCGCCGGCGGTGTACTTGTCATAGTACTTGCCCATGTTGATGGAGCCGGGCATCATCAGCGCGCACATGCCGTTCGACGGGATGGCCGACACGGTGGGGTAGTGGTTGCCGGTGAGCGGATCGGTCGAGGTCTGGTCGCCCGCATAGGAGAAGTAGTAGACGTTCGGCTGGATTTCGATGCCCTTGTTGATCTCGAGCGACTTGTCGATCGTCAGGTCGAGGAACGCGTTGTCGTTGTGCGACAGGAAGTCGGATTTGAGCACGCGGTCGAGCGCCTGGGCAAACGTTTCATTGTCGTCTTTGCGGATGCCGAACTGGTCGAGCTGGAAGTCGTACACGCCCTTGAGCGACGATAGCCCCAGCGCCTTGGCGGCGGCCGTGGTCAGATCGGCGGCGAGCTTGGTGAAGTCGCTGTTGGACTCAATGAACGTCGTGCCGTTGTGCGGCGCGGCGATGGCGGTCAGCGAGTGGACCCAGTCGCCCTTGCCGCCGAGGAAGAACGGGCTCGGCTCCACACCGGCGGCCTTGGCCGCGGCGACTTCCTCCGGGCAGCCGTTGGTGAGGATCTCGAGGAACAGGCGCGTCGTCGCACCGCCGAAGCTGTGGCCGACGAGGTTCACGGCGCGCTCCGTGCCCCAGCCGTCGAACAGCGGCGTCTCATAGTCGATGCCGTAGCGTTCGTGGCCAAAGTCCTGCGCGTGCTTGACGCCGTAGTCCGTGCGCGTGCCGACGAGCTGTGCGTACAGCTCGCACGCGCGGTCCCACGCGCTCGAGAGCGGGCCGACGGAGGCGGCGTAGGTCTCATAGCCCTGCGTGGCCAGATAATCCGGCAGGCTGCCGGTGGTCATGCCCCAGTAGGGCATGATGCTGAAAATTTTGTCGCGCTGCCCCCAGCCGAACAGGCCGTGCACGAACACGACCGGGTCGTCCGAGCGGGTCTGGTCATCGGCCGCAGCGGCCGGAATGGCGCACAGGCTCAGCGCCAGCACCAGCGTCAGCAGCAGGCATAAAAATCGACGTGTTTTTTTCATGGTTTTCCCCCTGTCTCATAGATTCACATGGCTTTCCTTCTCACAAAAACCGGCGATATGCCTATATTATACGGGGAGTAACTGTTGATTGCAAGACGTTTTGACGAGAATCTGTCATGTGCCTGCGCAGAAAGATCCCCGCGCCGTGGCGCGGGGATCTTAGCCTGCAAACAGGCTCCATGGAGCAATGTCCGGCGGCTGCTGCTCGAAATAGAGCACCTCGCCGATGTCCGGGTGGGCAAAGTGCAGGCAGTGCGACCAGAGCGCGATCGGCCCGTCGTCGGGCAGCGTGCTGTATTTTTTGTCACCCCAGAGCGGCAGGCCGCGCGACGAGAACTGGCAGCGGATCTGGTGCGTGCGCCCAGTCTGCAGATAGATGCGCACGAGTGAGAGCCCCGCGCGCGTGCCGAGCACGTCATAGTCGAGCACGGCCTCCTGCACACCCTTGGCCATTTTATCTGTTACATAGGTCTTGCGCTCAGCGGGGTCACGCCGTAGCAGGTCGCGGTATGTGCCCTGCAGCGCGTCCGGCTCCCCATGCACGACGGCGAGATACGTCTTGCCGAAGTCGTGCTCGCGGATCTGCGCTGAGAGTTTCGAAGCGGCTGCAGGTGTGCGCGCGAGCACCATCAGCCCGCTGACCACGCGGTCGAGCCGGTGCACGGTGCGCACGCAGGCCTTGGGGTCGCCGAGTGCCTGCCGCACCAGCTCGGGCACGCCGCCCGGCTCGTCCGTGGACAGCACGCCTGCCGGCTTGATGCACACGAGGATGCTGTTGTCCTGATAGAGAATGTCCATATCGTCGCCTCGTTTCGGTGTCTGCCGCGAGTATACCACAAACCCGGCGCGCGGGCAACGAAAAAGGGCAGCGCAAAAGCGCCGCCCTCGAAAACGCGGAGCGTCAGATCTTTTCTTTCCCCTGACGGTAAAACGGGATGGCCAGCGCCATGATGACCGCGAATACGATCAGATAGTAGAGCACGGCTTTGCCATGCGACACGACGGCCGAGGCGCAGAAGAAGATGCAGCACGCGATTGACAGCACCGGCACGACGTAGCGGTGAAAAGCGTTCAGCTCCTTTTCACGGCGTATGACGTTGAGGAACATCGGAATATAGAGCGCGTAGAGCGTGATGATCGGCAGCTCGGACGAGTCGAAGCAAAACGGGCCGAACCAGCCATCGGTGAGGTTCGCACCGTAGAAATACGTCAGCCAAACGGCGCACATGAGCACGCCCACGATGGCGGAGTTTGCCGGCATGTTTGTGTATTGGTCGATGCCGAGAAACGCCTCCGGCTTCGGACCGTTGCCGCCCTCGACGGTCGTGACGACGGTGGTGAAGTTTTCAATCGTTGTGCCGTTGGCAAGGCCGACAATCGTGCCGACGATGCCCATGAGCAGCAGCGGGATGAGCTTGATGACCGTGGTCGCCACCTGAAACTTGCCCGCCAGGATCGGAGACAGGGCGTTGACCGCGTAGCTGCCGACGAGGAACAGGCACGCAAGGACCATGACCGGGCCGCCCGTGATGTCAAACCCGCACAGCACGCCGAGATACCGCGCGCTGACCCAGGCCAGCACAGACGTCATGGCCGGGAAATAGATAAACGTTGTAAACCAGCCCATGTAATAGGCGTAGCGCTTGCCCATGAGCGCCTCGGCGTAGTCTACGAGCCCGTTGACGTGTGCATAACGTGTGGCGAGGATGGAGAACATGTACGCGCAGATGATCATGATCAGGCCACCGATCGCCCAGGCGAGGATGCCGAGCGGCAGGTTGCCGCCGGTCGCGGTGAGGATCTTCTCGGCTTTGAAGAACACGCCGCTGCCGATGACGATGCCGATAACGAGTGCGATCGCCGTTGGCAGGCCATACTTTTTCTTCAGTTCATTGTCCATAAATCAATCCTTTTTCTTCTTTTCCCCCCCAGATTTTTGCCGTCAATTTTACGATTAAAATCGCTAAATCAACAACTGCAAGATATGTTATACATGAAGGCGGCGGAAATTATAAGGAAAGGTTGTGCAAAGCGTGCAAAGATGCCCACCCGGATCGCTCCGGGAGGGCAATGTTTTGGATTTGAGGATGCTGCTTTACAGCATGCACAGCACAGTGCAGGCCTGTTCGCGGGTGGCGGTGGCGTACGGCTGGAAGCTGCCGTCCGGCATGCCGCTGATAACACCGGCGCGGTGCAGCGCCTGCACGGCGGGCAGCGCATAGTCTGCAATGGCGCTCTCGTCCGTGAAGGGCGTTACAGTCTGCTCGTTGAGCGTGACGTCATACCGCTGTGCGTAGTTATACAGCATGACGGCCATATCCTGGCGCGAGATCGTCGCGTTCGGGTCGAAGGTCGTGGCGCTCGTGCCGCTGACGATGCCGTTGGCGGCCGCCCAGTTGACGTAGGGCGCGTACCAGGCGTCTGCGGGCACGTCGCTGAACGGACCGTACTGGTAAGCGGACACGTTCACACCGGCGAGTCCGGCGAGGAAGGTCACGAACTGTGCGCGGGTCACGCTGCCGGTGGGCTCGAAGGTCGTGGCGCTCGTGCCGCTGACGACGCCGGCCTCATACAACTCCTTGATATACGGATAGCTCCAGCGGCTGGCCTGCACGTCCGTGAACGGGAACGCGGTTCCGCTCGGCGTGGAGGTATAGGTGCTGTAGATGTCCTCCATGACGCCGCGGTAGAGCGCGTGCGTCTTGACGAGGCTGCCGTTGAGCATGCCGCCGACGAACTGGATGTGGTCAAACGACTGCACGGGCATGACGTACCAGATACCGGGCTGGAAGGTGATGTTGGAGTAGCCGTCGTAATTCGTCCAGCCCTGCTTGCCGTCCTTCGTCAGGCAGGTGCCGTCGCTGTGAATGGGGTAGAAGGCGGACACAGTGTTGACCATGCCGTCGTTCGGGCACCAGCTCTTGTCGATGTAGAAGCCGCCGGCGGTGTACTTGTCATAGTATTTGCCCATGTTGTAGGCGCCGGGATAGAACAGCGTCCACATCTTGGCCGACGGGATGTAGTTGCCGGAAACCGGGTCCTGCACGGTCTGGTTGCCGGCATAGGAGAAGTAGTAGACGTTCGGCTCGATGCCGATGCCGTCGTTGATCTCGAGCGATTTGTCGATCGTCAGGTCGAGGAAGGCGTTGTCGTTGTGCGACAGGAAGTCGGTGCTGAACACGCGCTGCAGCGTCTCGAGCACGGTCTCATTCGGATCCTTGTAGATGCCGAACTGCTCAAGCTGGAAGTCATAGAGATTCTTGATCTCCGTGATGCCGAAGCCCCTGGCGAGCGACTCGGCCAGATTCGTGGACACGTCCATGATCGTGCCGTTGGACTCGATGAAGGTCGTGCCGTTGTGCGGCGCGGCGATCTCGGTCATGGAGTGCACCCAACTGCTCTTGCCGCCGGTGAACAGCGGGCTCGGCGTGGTGCCGGCGGCCTTGGCCGCCGCGACTTCCTCGGCGCTGCCGTTGGCCATCAGCTCGAGGAACTGGCGCGTGGTCGCGCCGCCAAAGCTGTGGCCGACGAGGTTGACGGCGCGCTTTGTGCCCCAGCCGGAGAAGAGCGGCTGGTCATAGGTGATGCCGTAGCGTGCGTGGTCGTGCGCAGCAGCGTGGGCCGCGCCGTAGTCGACCGTCGTGCCGGTGAGCTGTGCATAGAGCTCGCACGCGCGGTCCCATGCGCTGGAGATCGGGCCGACGGTGGCCGAGTACGTCTCATAGCCGAGCGAGTTGAGGTAGCTTGTCAGGCTGCCGGTGGTCATGCCCCAGTAGGGCAGCACGGCGTTGATGCCGGCGCGCTGGCCCCAGCCCATCAGGCCGTGCACGAACACGACTGGGTCGTCCTTGCTGCTCGGGCAGGTCTGGTCTGCGGCAGCTGCCGGGAAGACGCACAGGCTCGCCGCCAAAATGAGCGTCAGCAGCAGGCACAGAAATCGTTTGCTGTGTTTCATGGTGTTCTCCTCCGTTCTTCATGTTAACAGCGCAGAAAACCGTAACTGTATATAACATGCATGTAACACTAATGTTTTACAATGCAGTTATAATGCATTTTGCCTGCGAAAATTGCCAAACCGTGCCGCCGGGCGGCACGCGGGAGGGGAAAGATAGAAACGGGATTTTGCATTTTTTGACCCATAATGATTCGCAAAATTCATAAAATCTGCATTTGGTTTCGGAAAATTCTTCGGATATGGGCATAATCTTGCAAACTGCATAAAAACCGCCTGCAACTATTGTGA
Organism: Bacteroidaceae bacterium; assembly: GCA_963627135.1. Classification (GTDB taxonomy): domain Bacteria; phylum Bacillota; class Clostridia; order Oscillospirales; family Oscillospiraceae; genus CAG-103. The sequence continues at coordinate 20,582 of CAVFZY010000008.1, forward strand.
AGATTTGGACAGCTTTGCACACATTCATTCTGGCGGCGCGCCGGTGGATTTGATATAATAAAAACGAACAGAACGGACTCTATCCCAGCGAAAATTGAACAGTTGGAGGTAATGGAATGAGCAAAAAGTATCTGTATTATTTCAGCGAGGGCAGTCAGGCGTTCGGCGGCGATAAGACTGCCATGCGCAACACGCTCGGCGGCAAGGGCTCCGGCCTTGCGGAGATGACCGCGGCCGGTATGCCGGTGCCGCAGGGCTTCACCATCACGACTGAGGCCTGCACGCAGTACTACGCGGACGGCCGCCAGATCAATGCGGAGATCCAGGCGGACATTTTCGCGCACGTCAAGGGCCTTGAAGAGCTGACCGGCAAGAAGCTCGGCGATGTGGAAAATCCCCTGCTGGTGTCCGTGCGCTCCGGCGCGCGCCAGTCCATGCCCGGCATGATGGACACCATCCTCAACCTGGGCCTGAACGATGCGTCCGTCGAGGGCCTGGCCAAGAAGACCGGCAACCCCCGCTTTGCCTACGACAGCTACCGCCGCTTCGTGCAGATGTTCGCGGACGTCGTCATGGGCGTGTCCAAGAGCCTGTTCGAGGATGAGATCGACAAGATGAAGGCCGCCAAGGGCGTCACGAACGACGTCGATCTGGACGCCGACGATCTCAAGCAGCTTGTCGTCATCTTCAAGAAGATCTATGAGGACAATGAGCACAAGCCCTTCCCGCAGGACCCGAACGAGCAGCTCATCGAGGCGGTCAAGGCCGTGTTCCGTAGCTGGGATAACCCGCGCGCGAATGTCTACCGCAAGATGAACGAGATCCCCTATGAGTGGGGCACTGCTGTGAACGTCCAGCAGATGGCGTTCGGCAACTCCGGCGACCGCTCCGGCACGGGCGTGGCCTTCACGCGCGATCCTGCCACGGGCGCAAAGAAGCTCATGGGCGAGCACCTCATCAACGCACAGGGTGAAGACGTCGTCGCCGGTGTGCGCACGCCAAGCCCGATCAGCCACCTGCAGGAGCAGATGCCGGAGGTGTATGACGAGTTTGTCGCCATCGCCAACCGTCTCGAGCACTATTTTAAAGACATGCAGGACATGGAGTTCACCATCGAGGACGGCAAGCTCTACATGCTCCAGACCCGCAACGGCAAGCGCACCGCGCAGGCGGCGCTGCAGATCGCTTGCGATCTCGTCGATGAGGGTATGATCACCGAGCGCGAGGCCGTACTGCGCGTCGAGCCCAAGCAGCTCGATACGCTCCTGCACCCGCAGTTCGACGCCGAGGTGCTCAAGCGAGCCGACGCCATCGGCAAGGGTCTTGCCGCGTCCCCCGGCTCCGCCTGCGGCCAGGTCGTGTTCTCCGCCGAGGAGGCCGAGGAAGCCGTCAAGAATAAGACCATGCCGAAGGTCGTGCTTGTCCGTCTTGAAACCAGCCCCGAGGACATTGTGGGCATGCAGGTCTCGCAGGGCATCCTGACCGTGCGCGGCGGCATGACCAGCCACGCGGCCGTCGTCGCCCGCGGCATGGGCGCCTGCTGTGTCTCCGGCTGCGGCAATGACAACAGCGTCCACATCAGCTATGCAGATAAAGTCTTTGAGATCAACGGCCACCGCTTCACGGAGGGCGACTGGATCTCCCTCGACGGCAGCACCGGCAACATCTACGCCGGCCAGATCCCGACCGTCGCCGCCACCGGCAACAAGAACTTCAACCGCCTCATGGGCTGGGCCGACGCAGCCCGCCGTCTGAACGTCGAGGCCAACGCCGATAACCCGCGCGACGCGCAGCAGGCGGTCGACCTCGGCGCCGAGGGCATCGGCCTGTGCCGCACCGAGCATATGTTCTTCGCCGAGGACCGCATCAAGGCCGTCCGCGAGATGATCTGCGCCCGCACCGTTGAGGAGCGCAAGGTCGCGCTGGCGAAGGTCGAGCCGTTCCAGCAGGGCGACTTTGAGGCCATGTACCGCATCATGGGCACCCGCCCGATGACCATCCGCTATCTCGATCCCCCGCTGCACGAGTTCCTGCCCACCCAGAAGGCGGACATCGAGGAGCTGGCGCAGGAGATGGGCATGACGTTTGACGAGCTGCAGGATGTCGTCGTGTCCCTGCATGAGTTCAATCCCATGATGGGCCACCGCGGCTGCCGCCTGTGCGTCACCTATCCGGAGATCGCCGAGATGCAGACCAACGCCGTCATCAAGGCGGCGCTCAAGGTCAGCGCGGAGACCGGCACGATGATCACGCCGTATATTATGATCCCGCTGGTCGGCGAGCGCAAGGAGCTCAAGTTCATCAAGGACATCGTTGTCCGCACGGCGGACGCGCTCATTGCCGAGGCGGGCGTGGACATGAAGTACCATGTCGGTACCATGATCGAGATCCCGCGCGCTGCGCTCACGGCCGACGAGGTCGCCAAGGAAGCGGACTTCTTCAGCTTCGGCACGAACGACCTGACGCAGATGACCTTCGGCTTCAGCCGTGACGACGCCGCGAAGTTCCTCGGCGCGTATTACGATACGAAGATCTACGAGAACGACCCGTTCCAGCACCTGGACGTCAACGGCGTCGGCAAACTCGTGGAGATGGCCTGCAAGCTCGGCCGTCAGACGAATCCGGGGCTCGAACTCGGCATCTGCGGTGAGCATGGCGGCGATCCGTCGTCCATCGCGTTCTGCCACAAGGTCGGCCTGGACTACGTGTCCTGCTCGCCGTTCCGCGTGCCCATCGCCCGTCTTGCCGCCGCACAGGCTGCGATTCGGGAAACGCTGTAATTCTCGGCGCGGCTGCGCACAAGATGCAAGAAAATCGACCAATGATCCAACCCGGGCACACAGCCTGAAAGCTGTGTGCCCGGGTTTTGCGTTTCCATATGTTTGACAGGTCGTGCCTTGCTGCCGCTACCTTTGCAGTTGTGTTGTATTTTTCTGTAGGCGCTCTTATGCTCTGGCCTGTGCGCAGAGAGCGTGTACAATGGGGAGACTGATAGGAAGCAAGCGCCACAGATTCGACCGGTTTTATAAAAATTACCCCCACGCGTCGTTCGGAAATCCGAACGGTGCGTGGGGGTCCTTATACGGGGGATATCCCGCGTTATACGATCACGGTCAGCAGCATCTTAAAGCGCGTCTGCCCATAGACCGCGTGCGGCACGTGCGCCGGCATGATGATACTCTCTCTGGCGGAGACGAGGTGCGCCTCGCCGTCGATGGTGAAGCGGCCCGTGCCGTCGAGCACGGTGACGAGCGCGTCGCCGTCGGCGGTGTGCGTGCTGATCTCCTCGTCCTGCTCGAAGGCGAAGAGCGTCATGCTCAGGGCACGGTTTTGCGCGAGCGTCTTGCTCACGATCTGCCCCTGCTGGTATTCGACCTCGTCGCCGAGACGCAGCACCTGTGCTTTTTCAATGTTTTTCAGACCCATGATCCGATCTCCTTTGTTCTTGACTGTTGAAATTTTGCCCGCTGTGCGGCAGTCGTATACGTTCGTTCAGTCGTCGAGACCCGGCACCTGCGGCAGTGCCGCAAAGCTCTCGGCGAGCTGCGCGTCGGTGGGGATGAAGTCGCTCATCTCGCCGTTGTGGAACTTCTCGTAGGCGACCATGTCGAAGTAGCCGGTGCCGGTCAGACCAAAGACGATGGTCTTGGCCTCGCCGGTCTCGCGGCACTTGACGGCCTCGTCGATGGCGACGCGGATGGCGTGGCTGGACTCCGGTGCGGGCAGGATGCCCTCAATGCGCGCGAACTGCTCGGCCGCCTCGAACACCTTTGTCTGCTCGACGGAGCGGGCCTCCATGTAGCCGTCGTGATACAGCTGCGAGACGATGGAGCTCATGCCGTGATAGCGCAGGCCGCCGGCGTGGTTCGGCGAGGGGATGAAGCCGCTGCCGAGCGTGTACATCTTGGCCAGCGGGCAGACCTTGCCGGTGTCGCAGAAGTCGTAGGCGAACCTGCCGCGCGTGAGGCTCGGGCAGGAGGCGGGCTCGACGGCGATGAACCGATAGTCGCGCTCACCGCGCAGCTTCTCGCCCATGAACGGGGAGATGAGACCGCCGAGGTTGCTGCCGCCGCCGGCGCAGCCGATGATAATATCCGGCACGATGCCGTATTTGTCAAGCGCCGTTTTCGTCTCCAGGCCGATGACCGACTGGTGCAGCAGCACCTGATTGAGCACGCTGCCGAGCACGTAGCGGTAGCCGGGGGTCGAGGTGGCGACCTCGACGGCCTCGCTGATCGCACAGCCGAGCGAGCCGGTCGTGCCGGGGTGCTCGGCGAGGATACGCCTGCCGATCTCCGTCTCTGTGGACGGGCTCGGCGTCACGGATGCGCCGTAGGTGCGCATGACCTCGCGGCGGAAGGGCTTCTGCTCATACGAGCACTTGACCATGTAGACCTTGCAGTCGAGCCCGAGGTAGGCGCAGGCCATCGACAGGGCCGTGCCCCACTGGCCGGCACCGGTCTCGGTCGTGACGCCGCGCAGCCCCTGTTGCTTGGCGTAGTACGCCTGCGCGATGGCGCTGTTGAGCTTGTGCGAGCCGGAGGTGTTGTTGCCCTCAAACTTGTAGTAAATCTTCGCCGGGGTCTGCAACTGATTTTCCAGACAGTAGGCGCGCACGAGCGGCGAGGGGCGGTACATCTTGTAAAAATCGCGGATCTCGTCCGGGATGGGAATCTCGCGGTCGTCATTGTCGAGCTCCTGACGGATCAGCGCATCGCAGAACACGGGGCGCAGATCGTCGAACGACATCGGCGCACCGGTGGCGGGATTGCGCAGCGGGGCGGGCTTGACCTTCATGTCGGCGCGGACATTGTACCATGTGCGCGGCATTTCGTCTTCGGACAGATAGATCTTGTAGGGAATGTTTTCGTTTGCCATGGTGTTAGCTCCTTTCGGCCGGGGTCTTTCCGGGCAAGAAAAAAACGACCCTCGTCCACGGAAAGACCAAAAGTGAATTTGATCCTTGGGACAAAAGCCGGAAAAACTTCTGCGGTGCCACCCAAATTGGCGCAAATGCGCCCGCTCGGCGACGTGCCATCACACGTCTTTCCCTGATAACGGGGGAAAAGTCCGTCGGATTTTACCGCCTTATGGCGTCTCGTCCGCCCTCCGCAGTCCATTCGGCAAGGTCGTCTCTGCTGCGCTCGCACCGACCGGCAGCTCTCTGGGAAAGACGCAAACCCTCGCTTACTCCTCTGCATCTGTGGTTTGCTGCTTTGAACTTGGCGCAAGCATACGCCCCCGACAGGTGGTTTGTCAAGCGGGGAAATGTACTTTTTCCGCTTTTCACAAATGCGGGCGGCCACACGCGAGAATATTTCGCCATTTAAACACAAAAAGGCGAAAAGAAACCGAAAAATTCGGGTGCTTCTCACACTTTACATTCGCAAAGCGGCGGCTTATACTGAATTTACCGGAATTGGGTCCGAAGCCGGTAACTGAGAATGGGAGTGATTTCTGTGGCGGAAAACAAGACATTATGCATTGCCTGCAAGTACAAATTCCACGACCGGGATCTGCAGCCGTGTGCGGACTGCCTGCGCAGCACGCAGCTGGTGCAGCGGGGCGTCGATCGGTACCAGAAAGCGGCGGAGCCGCAGCCAAAGACGCCTGTCCCGGAGACGCGGAGGGCGCATCCGTCGGCCAAAACGCTGTGCTTCGCCTGTAAGTATATGTACTGCGACTGGGACGCCGAGCCCTGCCGGACGTGCCTGCGGCACAGCCTGGCGGAAGCGGGGCAGACGGACGCCTTCGAGCTGGAGACGGCGTCGAACGCAAATGATTTATGAATTTTGCTAAAGATGTTGATTAAAAAAACAAATAGTTTGGCGGTTATTGCCGTTGATTTCCTTTTGAGATTTCCGCTATAATAAAAGCGTGCAAGGGAGCACATCTTCGAAGAGCGAAGGTGCGCTCCCTTGTCTTTTTTTATTTCTTTCGCCCACAAAAAACGCAAAAACCGGTAAACGGACCCGCCGGGCGGGCGAAAAATCAAGAACAGGAGGATATGAACATGAAACTGAAACGACTGACTGCACTACTGCTTTCTGTCATGATGGTGCTTTCCCTGGCCGCGTGCGGAGGCGGCGATGATACAAAAGATGATTCGGCTTCCGGCGATCTGTCGGGCAAGACGATCACCATCGGCAACATTACCCCGGTGACCGGCGCGCAGGCGGCCTACGGCCTGGCCATCACGAACTCCATTCAGATGGCGATCGATGAGATCAACGCCGCCGGCGGTATCCTCGGCGCGACCGTAAAGCTCTCCACCAAGGACGACCAGGGCACTCCGGCCGAGGCCGTCTCCGGCTTCAACTCGCTGCTCAGCGAGGGCGCGACGGCCATCATCGGTGCGACGCTCTCGAGCTGCACGTCCGCGATCACGAGCCTGGCCGACGATGAGGGCATCGTGCTTGTGACGCCGAGCTCTACGGCAGACTCCATCACCACCAAAGACGACTACGTTTTCCGTTCCTGCTTCAAGGACAGCTTCCAGGGCGAGATGGTCGCTGCCTACGCCAAGGATCAGGGCTGGACGAAAGCCGCCGTTCTGTACGCGACCGGCGACACCTACTCTTCCGGCCTGCACGATTCGTTCGTGAAGGCGGCCGAGAAATACGGCATTGAGATCGTCTGCGAGCAGTCCTCGTCCGATACCGGCGCCGTGGACTTCTCCTCGCAGCTGGCGACCATCGCCGCCTCCGGCGCGGACATGCTCTTTGCTCCGTACTACTACGATGCAGTCGGCCCGAAAATCATCCCGCAGGCACGTGAGGCCGGCTTCAAGGGTGCGATCATGGGCTGCGACGGCTTTGACGGCACGCAGGACTACACCACCGGCGACCTGAGCGCTTATGAGAACGTCTACTTCACCAACCACTACTCTCCGGAGGACAGCTCCGAGATCGTCCAGAACTACGTCAAGAACTACACCGCTAAGTATGGCTCCGAATCCATGAACGCCCTCGGCGCGCTGGCCTATGACGCCATGTACATGGTCAAGCAGGCCATTGAGAAGGCCGGCAGCATCGACCACGATGCCATCCGCGACGCGATGAGCGGTATGCACTATGTCGGCGTCACCGGCGACATGACCCTCGACGAGACCGGTACCCCGGAAAAGAGCGTGGCCATCCTGACCTTCACGCCTTCTGACGGCAAGCTTGTGCAGAAGTTCGTCAAGACGCAGAGCTGATCTGCCCCGGCTGTGCAGCCGGAACCGGACAAAGCAAGCGATCACCTCAGCGCGAAAGCGCCGCCCGGCGCTTTCGCGCGCAATCATTCCGGCGCGGCTGGCCTGCGCGTGAACCAGAAAGGCAGGGAGAGAATATGACTGACTTTTTACAGCAACTGATCATCGGGCTCCGCCTCGGCAGCGTCTATGCGCTCGTGGCACTGGGCTACACGATGGTTTACGGTATCATCCGACTTATCAACTTTGCACACGGCGACTTCATCATGGTCGGCGGCTATACGCTGTATTTCACCGTGCCGATCCTGCTGCACAGCATGGGTCTGCCGGCGTGGACAGGCGTGATTGCGGCCATTGTGATCTGCGCGCTCGTGGGTGTTGCGGTCGAGCTGGTGGCCTACCGGCCTGTGCGCCGCAAGGGCACGAGCATGTCGGCCCTCATCACGGCCATCGCCATGAGCCTGCTGCTGGAAAACCTCGCGCAGGCCATCCCGGCCATGGGCCCGAACCCGCGCGTGATCTCTGATGAGATCTTCAGCACGGCGCCGATGTCCCTCGGCGGCGTGTCGGTGAACATGGCGGCCGTGATCACGATCGTCATCGCGGCTGTTGTTATGGCGGCGCTGCAGATCTTCGTGCAGAAGACAAAGCTCGGCCGCGCCATGCGCGCCGTGTCCGAGAACAAGGAGGCGTCCACGCTCGTGGGCATCAACGTCAACCGCACGATCGTGACGACGTTCGCCATCGGCTCCGGCCTCGCGGCCATCGCGGCGCTGATGTACTGTGCGCAGTACCACACCGTGACGACGACAATGGGCTCCATGCTGGGCCTCAAGGCGTTCGTGGCGGCAGTCATGGGCGGCATTGGCCTGATCCCAGGCGCCATGCTCGGCGGCATCGTCGTCGGTATCATCGAAGCGCTCGTGACGGCCTACATCAGCTCGTCGCTCGCCAACGCCGTTGTGTTTCTGATCCTGATCGTGATGCTGCTGGTCAAGCCGGCTGGCATCCTTGGAAAGAATGTAGGTGAGAAGGTATGAATACGCTGCAAAAAACAAAACTGCGCGGCACCGGCATCAACTGCGGCCTGATCGTGCTGCTCTTTGCCGTGGTGCTGTTGCTCGGTCAGGCGCTCCCGCAGAATACTTATCGCCGTGTGCTGGTCCCAATCATCTGGCAGATGTGCATTTTCATCCTGCTCGGCACGTCGCTCAATCTCACGCTTGGCTACCTGGGTCAGCTCACGCTCGGCCATATGGGGTTTGCCGGTGTTGGCGCCTATACCGCTGCGCTGACCTCGCTTGCGCTCGAGCGCGCGGGCCTGTTCGAGGTGTCGGAAGCAGCGCCCGGCCAGCTCATTCTGGTCATTCTCGGCTGCTGCCTGCTCGGTGCCGTCTTCGCAGGACTGCTCGGCCTGCTCGTGGGTATACCGGCGCTGCGCCTGCGCGGTGACTATCTGGCCATCGTGACGCTCGGCTTCGGTCTGATCGTTGAAAACGTCATTGCGAACCTGCCCTTCGCCGGCGGCGAGGGGCTTGCAAACGGCACGGCGAGCTCCTCGCTCTATGCCAATGGGCTCGGCCTGTCGACCTCGCTGCAGGCAAAATACGTGTGGCTCGTGCTGGGCATCACCATTTTGTGCATCGCGCTCATGTGCATGTTCATCCGCTCGAAGTACGGCCGCGCTATTGAGGCCATCCGCGACGATGAGATCGCCGCGTCCGCTTCCGGCGTGAACACGACGTATTACAAGATCCTCACGTTCGTCATCTCGGCGTTTTTTGCGGGCCTTGCCGGCGGACTGTATGCCACGTGCTTTTCCTCGCTCACGACGGCGAGCTTCACGTTCACCAGCGCTTCGATCTGGAACTCGACGTTCATCGTCGTCATCGTGGTCCTCGGCGGCATGGGCTCCATGACCGGCTCGGTGCTGGCCGCCATCGCCATGTACCTGCTCAACTATGAGATCAAAAACGGCGCATGGGTATCGCTGCTGCCGGGCTTCGTGCAGTCGCTGTTCCAGTTTCCGATGCTGATCTATGCACTTGTGCTGCTGGTCATTATTATTTTTCGTCCCAGAGGCATTCTGGGCACTTACGAGTTCTCGCTCGACCGGCTGCTGTTTGACGGCCGTCTGGCCGAGAAGAGAAAGGCCAAGGCCAGGAAGGGAGGCGCCGACGCATGACCGATACCAGACCTGTTGTGCTCAAAGCGGAGCACCTCGGCATCACCTTCGGCGGTCTGAAGGCCGTGTCGGACTTCAATATGGAGATCCATGAGGGCGAGCTCATGGGCCTTATCGGCCCGAACGGCGCCGGTAAGACCACGGTCTTCAACCTGCTCACCGGCGTGTATGTGCCGACGGAGGGCGCGTTTTATCTCTGTGGGCAGAAGCTCAACGGCAAGCAGACCTATCAGGTCGTGGAGGCCGGCATCGCCCGCACGTTCCAGAACATCCGCTTGTTCAAGGCCATGACGGTGCTCGACAACGTGAAAATCGCCTTCACGAAGGACATCCATTATAATCTTGCCGACAGCCTCCTGCGCACGAAAAAGTACTGGAATACGGAGCAGGAGCTGACCGACAAGGCCATGGAATACCTGCGCATCGTCCATCTGGACGACAAGGCCGGACAGCTCGCATCCAGCCTGCCCTACGGCCAGCAGCGCAAGCTCGAGATCGCCCGCGCGCTGGCAACGAACATGAAGCTGCTGCTGCTCGACGAGCCGGCAGCCGGCATGAACCCGACCGAGACGGCGGAGCTGCTCTCGTGCATCAATACCATCCGCGATACGTTCCATGTGGCCATCCTGCTCATTGAGCACGATATGAGCCTGGTCATGCGTGTCTGTGAGCGCATCCAGGTCATCAACTTCGGCCAGACGATCGCCGCCGGGCTTCCGGAGGAGATCGCGAGCAACCAGGAGGTCATCGAGGCGTATCTCGGCGAAGAGGAGGCGGACGACGATGCTGAAGATTGAAGATCTGGAGGTGTCCTACGGTGCCGTGCAGGCGTTGCGCGGCATCAGCATGGAGGTCAACGACGGCGAGATCGTCTCGCTCATCGGGGCTAACGGCGCCGGCAAGACCACCACGCTGCACGCCATCACCGGCCTTGTGCCCATGAAAAGCGGCTCCGTGATCTACGACGGGCATGACCTGCGCAAGACGGACCCCAGCCGCATCGTTACCATGGGCCTCGCACACGTGCCGGAGGGCCGGCAGGTGTTCACGCGCATGACCGTGGCGGAGAACCTTGCCATGGGCGCGTACTTCCGCAAGGACAAAAAAGCGATCGCGGAGGACCTCGAGCGGGTCTATGCGCGCTTCCCGCGCCTGAAGGAGCGCGCCAAGCAGCTCGCGGGCACGCTCTCCGGCGGCGAGCAGCAGATGCTGGCCATGGGCCGCGCCATTATGAGCGCGCCGAAGCTCATCGTCATGGATGAGCCGTCCATGGGCCTGTCGCCCGTGCTTGTACAGGAGGTCTTCTCTATCATCCAGACCATGCACGAGCTGGGCATCACGATCCTGCTCGTGGAGCAGAACGCGAAGATGGCGCTTGCCATCGCCGACCGGGCCTATGTGCTCGAAAACGGCCGGATCACCATGTACGGCTCCGCCCGCGATCTGCTGCACGATGATAAGGTCCGCAAGGCCTATCTCGGCGCGTGAACGCGGACAGCAGCAGCGCACACACCCGCGGGTGTGTGCGCTGTTGCTGCGTCGGCGTCGGTTGTTTCGTAACGGAACATATCCATGAATTCCATGAATCTGCCGTTCCACCGCTTTTTACCACTTGTTTTCCGCTGCAGCACCGCATCATTTTGGGTGCGTATGCTTGCGTTTGTTACGGCTGTGATTTTGCCGCAGCGCGGGGCACGAACCGGCGCGACGGCCGGTAGATGAGCAGCGCGATGAAGATCAGCACGGCCGTGGCCGCGAGGCTGATCGGATATACGAGCATGATCGACCGGAACGTGTGGTGCAGCGGGAAGACGGTGTTGATCCAGATGATGCGCACGCCGCACACGCCGAAGAGCGTCAGGATCGCCGGCACGAGCGAGATGCCGAAGCCGCGCAGGTAACCGGACAGGATCTCGTACGTCAGGCTGAAGATGTAGGACCCGAAGAGAATGAGCAGCCGGCTGTAGCCGATGGCGATAACCTGCGGGTCGTTGTTGAAGATGGCCAGCAGATATTTGCCCGTCAGCAGCACGAGCACGATGGCGATGGCCGAGGCAATGATGTCCTCGCCAAGGCACAGAAACATGGTTTTCTTGCAGCGGTCGATCTTTCCGGCCCCGTAGTTTTGGCCGACGAAGGTCGTGCACGCCTGACTGAAGGAGTTGAGCACGTCGTATGCGATGATCTCAATGTTGAACGCGGCGCTCGACGCGGCCATGACGACGGTGCCGAGGCTGTTGATGGCCGACTGAATGATGATGTTCGACACCGAGAAGATCGCGCCCTGAATGCCGGCCGGCAGGCCGATGCGCATGATCTTGCGGAAGATGGCGGGGTCGATGCGCAGCTGCTTTAGCTCCACACGCACAAGATCGCCGTGCAGCAGGCGGCGCAGCAGCAGCACGGAGCTGACCGCGTTGGAGAGCACCGTCGCGATGGCGACGCCGTTGACGTTCATCTTCAGCACGATGACGAAAAACAGGTTGAGGATCACATTCAGAACGCCGGAGACCGTCAGCGCGATCAGCGGCACCTTCGTGTCGCCGACGCTGCGGAAAATGGCGGCCTCGAAGTTATACAGCAAGATGACCGGCATGCCCAGCAGATAAATGCGCAGGTACGCAAGCGCGAGCGGGTATACATCGTCCGGCACGTTGAGCAGGCCCATGAGCCCGGCCGCAATGAGCTGACCGAAGATCGCCACGAGCACGCCGCCGATGAGTGCCGTGACAATGGAGGTGTGCACGGCGCGGTGCACGGTCTCGCGGTCGCCGCGGCCAATGGCATTGGCGATGACGACGTTCGCGCCGAGCGCGATGCCGATGAACAGATTCAGGATCAGGCCGATGACCGGGCTGTTGGCGCCGACGGCGGCCACGGCGGCCGTGCGCATATCGCCCGTGAAGTTGCCGACGACGGCGATGTCGGCCGCGTTGAACAGCTGCCCGAGGATGCCGGTCGCGGCGACGGGCAGAGCATAGCGCGGGAGTTTGTTCCAGATCGGGCCGTTGAGCATGTCCAGGTGCTGCGGCTGGGTCGTTGACTGCATAGTTTTTCTCACCTTTTCTCGCAAATGGGTAAAGTTCCAAGGCCCTATGATAAGCCAAAGGCGGCGTAGATGCAAGAGCAAAAATATACAATTTCTTAGCGGCCATTTCCGCTCCGATACAGCAGAAAAACGCCCGGACAAACGCAGCTGCGTTTGCCCGGGCACTGCTGTCTCCCTGAAAGTCCGGCAGGGGCTTTCGGCGACCGCACAGACCGCTTACTCCGCGCTCTTGAGCGCTTCATCCATGGGGATCTTCCGGATGCGCCGGAAATCGAAGATCGTCACGATGGCGTAGCCGAGGAGCACGAACACGAACATCTTGACGTAACCGACCAGCTCCATGTGGAAGGCAAACCAGCCGCTGTAGGAGAACATGATCTCCCGCCACGCCAGCTTCATGGCGGCGGCGCCGAGCCAGACGCTGACGGCGTCGATGAGCACGAGCACGATCGTCGTCGACAGCAGGTACAGCTGCGCGATCTCCCGGGTCTCATAGCCGAGGATCTTTACCATGGAGATGGCGTTTTCATTCTTTTCGATGATGAGCTTGGTCAGCAAATAGATCAGCACGGCCGACAACAGAATGCACAGGTACTGGAAATAGGTCATGTAGGAGCCCATCGAGTGGTCGAGCTGGTCAGCCATCTTCGTGATGTCGCGCTCGGTGATGACCGTCGCAACGCTGTCCTCATCAATATCTGTGATCTCCGTGTCGGACAAAAAGCCTGAGAAAGCGTCCGCATCGAGGTCAAAGATGCCGCGGTAATTGTCCACCGGCAGGAACACGGCGATGCTCTGGCAATGGTCGTAGATGCCGGCGACCGTGAATGTATACTGCTTGCTCTCGTACTTTTCGTCCAGCGTGAACGTGTCGCCGACAGCCAGACGGTATTTGTCGGCATAAGGCGCGGAGATATAGACCTCGTTTTCTTCCAGACCGGAGAGGCCGCCGATCTGCACATAGCGGCTGCCGTCCGCGATGCCGTAGACACTGACTTCCTCGTCGAGCACGTCGCTCCTGCGCACGAGGGAGGTCATGCAGAAGGCCTCCGCATCCGGGCTTTGCGTGGTGATGGCATCGCCGTTTTCATCTTCGCAGGATTTGAGCACGTACTGGTAGTTGGTGAACATCATGTCTGCCGTCCGGCTCTGGTAATACTTGAGCGTGCTGGGCATGCCGATGGCCATGGCCAGCATGACCATGATGAAGAACACGCCGGCGAACAGGATGAGGTAGTTGGAGACATTCTGAAAGATGATGCGCAGCCGGAAGCGGGCGAAAAAGCTCCAGTTTGGCAGGCGGAGCGCCTTCTTGCGCCGGGCCTTTTTCAGGTCGTGGCGCAGAAACTGCAGCGGCGTGTGGCGCATCATGCGCGTGATGATGAGCAGGTTCACCACAAACATCAGCATGACCGGGATCAGCGTCGTGCGCAGGAACGCGTCCGGATTCCAGACGGTCTTGTACGTCGGCAGGCTGTAGCTATTATAGTACATGGACACGACGACGTTTTTAAACACCGTATAGCCCAGCGCGTTGCCGACGCAGGCGGCGGCCAGCGTCACGATGACGGGCATGGCCAGATAGTGGCGCACCAGCTCTCCGCGCGTATAGCCGGAGGCGCGCAGCGTGCCGATGGCGGAGGATTCTTTCGTGATGGTGTTGCTGATCGTGACGGCGAAGATGAAGGCGATGATCACGATGAGGATGTCGAGCAGCACGCCGCCCATCGCCTCGTCCGAGCCCATGTCATCGGGCGCGAAGTTGATGGCGGGGTTGGCGTAGCGCGGGGTGTAGTCCTCAAGGTCGTTTTCCGCCACGACCGTCTGCGTCAGCAGCGCGCGCAGGAAATCGTCCGACAGCGCCTTTTCGGCCGTCTCGTCCGCGGGCGCGTTGGCATACTGCCAGGCGTAGACATAGTGCACCGGCTTTTGCAGGCGGGCAAAGCCGCCGGGCGTGACCATGGCGACGTCGAATTTCAGCGCGTCGAACATGAGGTCCGTCGATTTTTCGTGCAGGGTGGCGTAGTTGACATAGGCGATGAGGCCGGAGATGCGGTACGTCTCGCCGCCGACGGTGATCGTGTCGCCGGTGTGCAGGCCGACGTTATCGGCGTGCATGCGGTCGATGGCGATTTCATCGTCGCGCACCGGGAACGCGCCGTCGATGAGGCAGGCGAGGTTCACATCCTCCGTCCATGGATAGATGCGGATGGTCCCGTCCGACGTGCCGTCGTTATCATGATCCTCGTCTTCGTTGCGGTAGAAGTTTTCATACACCGTCACCGGCACGGCCTGAAAATCCGGGTCGTTGAGGGCGTATTTCTCCTCCGCGTCGGCGTACTTTTCGTCGATCTCATCGGTGATCTCCGCCCAGGCCTTATGATAAGCCTCATTGTAGGCGGTCGCATATGCGCTCTGGTAGGCAGATTGATAGGCGCTCTGATACGCCCCGTCCGCCTTCGCCTGCGCGACGGCGGTGCCGAGCATGGCGGCGGCCGTGTCGGCGTCGAGCCCGCTGGCGAGCAGCGTCTGCGTCACCTGGTTTTGAAACTCCGCGTCGAACTTTGCGCGGAACTCGCTGTCGAACCGGCTGCGGAATTCCCCGGGAAATTTCTCGTCGAGCTCACGGCGCGCCTTGTCGGTGTAAAACTGCCGGACGTCCGCCTTGTCGCCGGTCTCGATCGCGGCGAGCAGCGCGTCATCGGCGGCGTGGCTGAGTTCAAAGTGCCCGTATTCAAGCTTGTAGGTCGTTACCCCGTCGGCAGACGCGCGCATCATGCTCTCGTTGGCGACGTACATGCCGGACACGAAGCCGATCATCAGCACCAGAAACAGGAACACGACCAGATATTTGCGCCAGTCTCCGGCGAGCTCGCGCGGGATGCGCCGGGTCAGGGGATTGGTCCTCTTTTTCATCCTGACACGCCCCTTACCATTCGAGCTCGGCGGCCGGGATCCTGTGGCTGTTGATCTCGTTGCTGCGCACGGTGCCGTCACGCAGCTTGACGACGTGGTCAGCCATGTTGCGGATGGCCTCGTTGTGCGTGACCATGATGACGGTGTTGCCGTATTTCTTGTTCACGTTCTCGATCAGCTGCAGGATCTCCTTGGACGTGGCGTAATCCAGCGCGCCGGTCGGTTCGTCGCAGAGAAGAATGTCCGGATTCTTCACGATGGCGCGGCCGATGGACACGCGCTGCTGCTGGCCGCCGGAGAGCTGGTTGGGCAGCTTGTGCCGGTGCTCATAGAGCCCAAGCGTGTGCAGCAGCTCGTCGATGTCCAGCGGCGCGTCCGAGAGATAGGCGCCGACCTCGATGTTCTCCTTGACGTTCAGGTTGGCGATGAGGTTGTAGAGCTGAAAGACATAGCCCAGGTGCTTGCGGCGGTACTGCGTGAGCGCTTTTTCGCCCATGTCCTCGAGCTTGTCGCCGCCGATGGAGATGTAGCCCGCGTCGGCGCTGTCGATCCCGCCGATGATGTTCAGCAGGGTGGACTTGCCCGAGCCGGAGGGGCCGAGCAGGACGCAGATCTCGCCCCGCGCGACCGAAAACGTCATCCCGCGCAGGACCTCCTGCCGGGTCTCACCGCTGCCGTAGCCCTTTTTCAGGTCCACGATCTCCAGAAATTTGTTTTCTTCTGCCATGACATCCTCTTTCTATGCAAGCGCGCCGGGACGGTGGAAAACGGCGTGTTGTCATGTGGTATCTCGTTAGATATGTCTAACCAATGTTTATAGTTAGAGTTGGCTAACCGGTGAAAGAGTATAGCATATCCTTCCGTGGATGGCAAGCCCAAAAACGGACAAAAATGGGCAGACACCGTGTTTGGCGTCTGCCCGATGCAGCAATGTTCAGTTGATCTTGAGTGTCTCCCAGAGCGTGTTGACGTAGGTCAGCGTGTCCTGGTCGAGGTTGCGGTAGGCGCTGCGGTTGTACGCGTCGCGGAACGAGCCGATGTCGGGGTAGAGGATGGCCATCGTGTCCTCGCCCATATCATCGATATACTCCGGGTCGTCGTACACGAGCCGGTTCGGCGAGGCATAGTAGATATACTCGGCGTTGGCCACGGCGGCCTCGCGGCTGAGCATGAAGTTGATGAAGCACTCGGCCAGCTCCTGATCCCGGCAGCTCGTCGGGATGCACATGGCGTCGATGAAGTAGTTCGTGCTCTCGGGGTAGTAGAACTGCAGGTCCACGCTGTCGGCCTGCGCGTCGCACATCGTGAAGTAGTCGCCCGCGTAGTAGGCGGCCACGGCGGCCTCACCGGACTCCATCATGTTGTAGATCTCGTCCATGACGTAGCTCTTGACAAGCGGGCGCTGGTCGATGAGCGCCTGCAGCGCCTGCTGCCAGTCATTGCGGTCGGTGGTGTTGACGTCGATGCCGGCACGGTACATGGCCGTGCCGAGCGCGTCGCGCGCGTTGTTGAACTGCAGGATGTTGCCGGCGTATTTCTGGTTCCACATCAGGTCCCAGTCGCCGGTGTCGGCCTCGTCGACAACGTTGGCGTTGTAGATCACGCCCACGATGCCGTAGGTGTACGGCACGGTGTAGGTGTCGTTCGGGTCATAGTAAAGGCCGCGGAAATCCTCGGAGATATACTGATAGTTCGGGATGTTGTCGTAATTAAGCGGCAGGAGCATGTCCTCGCTCTCCATGCGCGCGATCATGTAGTCCGACGGGATGACCACGTCGTAGCTCACGGCGCCGCTTTTGAGCTTGGCGTACATGTCCTCATTGCTGGCGTAGGTGTCGTAGTTGACCTTGACGGGTACGCCGTAGGTCGCTTTGTACCACTCCTCGAACGCGGCGATGGTGTCGAGCGAATCGTCCGAGCCGTCGGAGATGTACTCGCCCCAGTTGTAGACGTTGAGCACGCGCGTCTCCTGTCGGCTGCTGTAGATGCTGATGCCGGCGATGAGCAGTGCGGCGGCGGTGAGGATGCCCACGGCGGCGCGCACGGGTCGGCGGCCCTTGCCGCTGCGGGCGGTGCGCACGGGCTTGCCCTCGCGCTTGGCGCGGCGGGCATCGCGGATGCGCTGTGTGTCGTCTTCGTCGACGAGGTTTGTCAGCAGCAGCAGCGCCAGAATGACGAAGAAGATGATCGTCGCCAGGGCGTACATCTTCGGCGTGACGGTCTTTTTCGTCATGTTGTAGATGCGGATCGGGAGCGTCTGGAAGCCGCTGCCCTGCGTGAAGTAGCTGATGACGAAATCATCGAGCGAGAGTGTGAAGGCCATGATCATGCCGGTGATGATGCCGGGCAGAATCTCCGGTACCTCCACGCGGAAAAACGCGCGCACCGGCGTGCAGCCGAGATCCATCGCGGCCTCGGGCAGCGCGCGGTCCATCTGCTGCAGCTTCGGCAGCACCTGCATGATGACATACGGCAGGCAGAACGTGATGTGCGCCGCGAGCATCGACCAGAAGCCGAGGCTTGTGGACGCGCCGAGCAGCCGGCCGAAGAACACGAACATGAGCATCAGCGAGATGCCGGTGATGATGTCCGGATTCATCATGGGGATGTCGGTCGCCGTGTCGAGCGCGGCGCGCAGATATTTGCTGCGCAGCTTGTTCATGCCCACGGCGGCGGCCGTGCCCATCGCGGTCGAGACGACCGAGGCGATCACGGCGAGGATGAGTGTGTTTTTGAGCGCGTTGAGCGTTTCCCCGTCGCGAAACAGCTCCTGATACCATTTCAATGAGAAGCCGGAAAACACCGACAGGCTCTTTGCCTCGTTGAACGAAAACACCAGCAGGATCGCGATCGGCGCGAACAGGAACACGAAGATGAGGGCGGTGTAGATTTTTGCAGCTCGTTTCATGTCACACACCTCCGTAGACGTGCCGGTTCGTGCCGCGCTTCATCAGGGCCATGGCGGCCAGCAGGATCAGCATGAGGATGAAGGCGATGGCGGCGGCAAAGTGCAGATTGTTGGCCACGTATTGCCCCTCGATCGCGTCGCCGATGAGGAAGAACTTGCCGTTGCCGAGTTTCTGCGAGATATAAAAGGTGCTGATCGACGGGATGAGCACCATCGTGATGCCGGACACGACGCCCGGCAGGCTCAGCGGGAAGATGACCCGCCGCAGCACGCCGAGACTGTTGCAGCCGAGGTCGCGCGCGGCCTCGATCAGGCGCGTGTCCATCTTGGCCATGACCGAGTAGATCGGCAGGATCATATACGGGAAGTAGTCGTACACCATGCCGACGACGACAGCGCCCTCGGTGCCGATGATGTGTGCCTGCCCGAGGTGCAGCGCGGAAAAGAGCATGTTGAGCAGGCCGGTGTCCTGCAGGATGGTCATCCACGCGTAGGTGCGGATGAGGAAGTTCATCCACATCGGGATCATGATGAGCGTGATGATCGTCTTCTGCGTGCGCGGTGCGGCGCGGGCGATGATATACGCGATGGGGTAGCCCATGAGTAGGCAGATCGCCGTGGAGATGACGGCCAGCTTCACCGAGCGCCAGAAGATGAGCAGGTACGTGTGCACCTCGCGCGTGGCGCCGCTGTCATCGGTGATCGTGCTCACGGCGGTGAAGAATTTCGTCAGGTTTTCGGTCGTGAACCGGAAGCTCTCGTCCGTGAACGCATAGTAGGCCACGAACACGAGCGGCACGGCCACGAAGATGACCGCCCACACGGAATACGGTGCGAGCGCCAGACGCTGCGCCAGCGAGGCGCGGCGGTTTTCGGTATGGATGCGGCTGCTCATTCGTCCGGCTCGCTTTCCGCGTCCGAGAGCTCGTCCAGCTCGTTGCTGAACGAGGAGTAGTCGCCGTACATGCCCGAATACTCGGACTTTTTCATGATGTGGATGGCGTCGGGCTCAATGTACAGGCCGACCTCCGCACCCTCGTCGACGTAGTCCGTCGTCTGGATCATCCACTTGAAGCCGTTGATGTCGATGATGATCTCATAGTGCACGCCCATGAACGTGATGGACGTGACCGTGCCGCGCAGCATGCCCTGTTCTATGGGCACGATGTCCACATCCTCCGGGCGGATGACGACGTCTACATTCTCGTTTTTGGAAAAGCCCTTGTCCACGCACGTGAACGTGTGGCCCGAGAACGTCACGCTGAAGTCCTGGCGCATGATGCCGTCGACGATGTTGCTCTCGCCGATGAAGTCGGCCACGAAGGCGTTTTCCGGCTCATTATAAATATCGATCGGCGTACCGATCTGCTGGATCCGGCCCTCGGACATGACGACGATCGTGTCGGACATGCTCAGCGCCTCTTCCTGATCGTGCGTGACGAACACGAACGTGATGCCGGTGGCCTTCTGAATGTTTTTGAGCTCCTGCTGCATGTCCTTGCGCAGCTTCAGGTCGAGCGCGGCGAGCGGCTCGTCGAGCAGCAGCACGCGCGGGCGGCTCACGAGTGCGCGCGCGATGGCGACGCGTTGCTGCTGTCCGCCGGACAGGCGCGTGACGTTGCGGCGCTCAAAGCCCGTGAGCTTGACGAGCGCGAGCATTTCGTTGACCTTCTGCTCGATCTCGTCGCGCGGCAGCTTCTGCTCGCGCAGTGGGAACGCCACGTTTTCAAACACGTTCAGGTGGGGGAAGAGGGCGTAGCGCTGAAAGACGGTGTTGATGTTGCGCTTGTGCGGCGGAATGTCGTTGATACGCTCGCCGAGGAAGAGAATGTCACCCTGATCCGGCGTTTCGAAGCCGCCGATCATGCGCAGGGTCGTGGTCTTGCCGCAGCCGGACGGGCCGAGCAGCGTTAGAAATTCGTTGTCGTAAATGTCGAGGTCGATGCTGTCGAGAACGGTCTCGCCGTCAAATTGCTTGCTGACGTTCCGGAGCTCAATGACTTTTTTCATGGCTGTGTTTCCCCCTTCGTGCACGAAAAAACGCCGCTGCAGATCAGCAGCGGCGCTTGTGAGCAAACATATGCCATTGGGCACGCAGCAGCCGTCCTCGGCTCATGCGCACCGTTCCCAACAGAATGTCGTGTCTTGAGAGTCTATATAGCAAAGATTACTTTTACTACTCTTATTGACCATTTCACAAGTTTGGATGCTGAAAGCAGCCTGGTTTTAAGTGACCAACTTATAAAACTTGAGCTTTTAACTCAATCAATAAGGCAACAGAAGTTGCCACCGCACACGGTGCGGTTTGCGGCATTCGACCCGGCTGTCCGTATGGCCTTGGCCGGCGTGCGGGACACGGCGGCGGTCGCATCTTGCTTCGGAAAGACTCTGTACATCGTTCCAATTGAGACGCTTTATTGTAGCAAGATTTGCCCGCCCTGTCAATCACTTTTCGACAAAAAATCACCCTTACTGCAGGTGTTCACGTGGAGGGCAGGGGAGTGCCTTTGCAGGATGGTTTACATAACAGCATTTCGATGCAGGAAAAGATCGTCAAATAAAAAGCAAACCTGCAATTTTACTGAAAAATCTGGGTCCGCGTGTGTAAAATATTTGTCTATTTTTTCCGGAAAGTAGTTTACATAATTCCAAGCTCTTCAGTACCTTTGTGCGCTTGTTATGAAAAGTCGACAAAAACAAATGCGGATATTTGTCAATTATTTCACTTGAAAGATTCTGGATGCCGCGTTATTATAACCTTAGCGATATGTTTACACTTTGTTCTTAGTTTGTTCATGGATTCGGTGAAAACATACCATGAAATTTTTGCATCAAACAGGGAGGACAGCGTATGACCCGCGAGGAAGCGCTCGACAAACTGTGCCACAGTTATTCGGGATATTTTGATGTTGTGCGCCACGACGAGCCGAAGGGCTACCTCGTCGCAGAGGCCGGTCTGCACATCCACTCCGAGAAGTATGTGCTGGTCAAGGCCGCCAAGCTCTGGGAAGCGGACAACAACGAATATGTCTACATTTTCTCGGTCCCCGTGCTCACGAAGGAGATCTTCGAGCAGTGCCGCGAGCAGGCGCGTGCCGACGGTATGCAGCGGATCGAGCCGGGCCCGAACCACATGTGCTCTTATATCACGGCAATCTTTTTGTGTGACACCTGTGAGCCGGATGCGCTGCGCGCCCTGCGCCGTACACGCATTTATAAGAGCTTCAAGCTTGCATTCCACGGCTGGATGGATTACCACACCGGCGTTGTGGAGCTCAGCACCGGCCAAACGGCTGCCAATGGCAGCGGGCGCAGTACAGCACAGTTGTTGAAGACAACACTGTTTAAGAATATGAAAGAAGGGAGTTAATTCAATGAATGCTGCTGTAATTCTGATTGTTGGCATTGTCATTCTCGTCTGTGGATACATTTTCTACGGCGGATGGCTGGCCAAACAGTGGGGCATCGACCCGTCCCGCCCGACTCCGGCTCACGAGCTGGAAGACGGTATGGACTACTGCCCTGCAAAGGCCCCTGTTCTGATGGGACACCATTTTTCATCCATCGCGGGCGCCGGCCCGATCAACGGCCCGATCCAGGCCGCTGTTTTCGGCTGGGTCCCGGTACTGCTGTGGGTGCTCATCGGCGGCATCTTCTTCGGCGGCGTGCATGACTACGGTGCACTGTTTGCTTCCGTTCGCAACAGCGGCCAGTCGATCGGCACCGTCGTCGAGACCAGCATCGGCAAGAAGGCCAAACGTCTGTTCCTGATCTTCTCATACCTGACGCTGATTTTGGTCGTGGCCGCATTTGCGTCTATCGTCGCCAACACCTTCACGGCTACCTATGTCAATGGAGTTGTGGATGTGGAGGCATCTGCCGCGAATGCCACGACGGCAATCATTTCGCTGTTTTTCATTGTCTTGGCCATTTTCTTCGGTTTCTTTGTATACCGCAGAAATGCGCCGATCGGCGTGTCCACGGTCATCGGTGTTGTGGCCATTGCCTTGGTGATGTGGCTTGGCATCAAGTGGCACCCGATCTATCTGAGCTACCAGACCTGGATGATCATCTGCGGCATCTACATTCTGGTCGCTTCCGTTACGCCTGTGTGGATCCTGCTCCAGCCGCGTGACTATCTCAGCTCGTTCCTGCTGTATGCTATGATGATCCTCGCGATCGTTGGCGTTATCGGCTGCCACCCGACGCTGGATATGCCTGCGTTCACCGGCTTCAAAGACACCATTGCCCCGACGGGCAGCTCCCTTGGCTATATGTTCCCGGCTCTGTTCGTTACCATTGCCTGCGGCGCCATCTCCGGCTTCCACTCCCTCGTTGGTTCCGGCACGACGGCCAAGCAGCTCAACAATGAGAAGGATGCGCAGCCCATTGCCTACGGCGGCATGCTCATTGAGTGCGTGCTCGCGATCGTCTCCCTGTGCGCCGTCGCGTACATCTGGAAGGATTACGCTGCCGGCACGACCGTCACCCCGACTGTCGTGTTCGCGACCGGCCTGTCTCAGATGCTCGGTAAGATCTTCGGCTCCGGCGCCGTGTCCATCACCTACACGCTGATGGTTCTGGCTGTGTCCGTGTTCTGCCTGACCTCGCTGGACACCGCGACCCGTCTGGCCCGCTATATGTTCCAGGAGTTCTGGCTCAAGCCGGGTGAGAAGGCTACGGATTCGACCGTGACCGGCACCCGCAAGGTGCTCTGCAACCCGTACATCTCCACGCTCATTACCGTCGTGCTCGGTATCGCCCTTGGCATGACCGGTTATGCGAAGATCTGGCCGTTGTTTGGTGCTGCCAACCAGCTCCTGGCCGGCCTCGGCCTGCTGGCCGTTGCCGCATGGCTCGGCAAGATGGGCAGAAACAACAAGATGTTCTATTTCCCGATGATCTTCATGATTCTCGTGACGCTGACATCTCTGATCTTCACCATCAAGTCTCAGATCACCGGCATCATCGCCGGCGGCTCCGGTGTTGTCTGGTACTACATTCGTGCGATCCTGGCCGTTCTGCTCGTCATCCTTGCCATCGACCTCGTCATTGAGGGCAGCAAGGCGCTCGCTGCGCAGGCTAAGGCCAAGAAAGCGGCCTGATCTGTTCCGGTTGTAAAGTTCTTGTTGCAAAAGACAGAATAATCAGAAAAGTAAGAGCACTCTGCTTCGGCAGGGTGCTCTTTTGCTGTTCCTAATATGGCTGCGGCCGGGAAAAGAAGATAGAGCCGCAGGGGAGCTCGAGGGGGCAAAGGCCTGCCTCGAATAAGATCTGGTCTTTTTATGGCCGGTTATACCGGCCATAAAAAAGACCCCGACTTCTGTCGGGGCCAAGACATCCGCTCCGGCGGAGGAGGAATCTCTCTGTCTGCCATGAGCATACCATGCATCGTGGCGCCACGCAAGGCACAAATGTTTCCATCCGGTGCATTTGCGGTTGCAAACGGCACGGAAACATGGCATACTGTAAGCAACTTTATGCACGGGGAGGTGCAGACTGTGAAACGCAGCGAGGAACGGGAACAGAACATCCGGCGGGTGATCCGCACGGCGCAGACACTGTTTATTGCCGACGGTATCGCCGCGACGCCCATCAGCCGCATCGCCGAGGCAGCCGGCCTGACGCCGACATCTCTGTACCGCTATTTCCGCAATAAGGACGCACTCGTGTTCGCCGTCTGGCGCGACGCGCTGGCCACGTTTTTTACCGATTTCATGGAGCAGTACACGTGCGCGGCCACTTCGTGCAAGACCGGGTATGAGAAGTTCGTCGTCTGTATGCATATCTATTTCAGAATTTACGATGCACAGCCGGAGTGGTATGACTACACGCGCGAGATGTTTTCCGCTTACTCCGAGAAGAACACAGGCAGTGATGTCAACAACGTCTTCTGGAAGTATTACGACAAGGAGATCCCCGTCCCGGCGCTCAAGGCGCTGCGCGAGGGTGTAGCCGACGGCTCCATCCGCCCGGATGTGAATATTTATGCGGTGTATCAATGCCTGCTCAACGCTTATACCGGCACGACGATCTATGAAAATGTGTCATTCGGCGTCTCACCGGTCGATGTGGTCCGGTTTACCGGCGAGCTGCTCGTGAACTATATCAAAAATGAACCGAATGCTTCTGCACTGTGCAATAAAAACGGAAAAGATACCGGATGCGTAACAAAGGACACGGTATGGACGTGCCAGTTTGATAATATGTGAAAAGAAAGATTTCTTTTTTTGCAGTTATATGTTAGTACTGCTAACATATATAGAACCACCCGGAGGTGAGCGGCACGGATAAAAATAAATACAAACGTTCCTATGACTTTACGGTGTGCCTGCCATTTTGGGATACACTGACGGGTTCCCAGCAGCAGATGCTGCGCCTGAATACGATCGTCCGTTCGTATCGCGCGGGGGACAATGTGATTTTTTCCATGCCGGAGAAAAACGGCTTGTTTCTCGTGCTCTCTGGCGGGCTGCGCGTGTTCATTGCGACGGATACCGGCCGGGAGATCACGCTCATGTCGATCGTCAGCGGCGGCTGCTGCATGCTCAATACGCTCGACAGCGCGGCGCCGGGCGACACGGTCCCCATTCTGCAGGCGAGCAGCGACGCCGTGTTTGCCTATATCAACATTGTGGCTCTGCGCCCGCTGTGCGCCGAGTCGCCGGCTGTGCAGCAGTTTCTGCAGCGCACGCAGGCACGCAATGTCCAGACTGTGCTCAATAACATTGAGTATTATTTTTTCCATCCGCTGCGCAGCTGTATCGCCCGCGTCGTGCTGGAAAAGGCCGATGCGCACCCCGAGGACGGCTTCGCGCGCATCACGCACGAAGAGATCTCCCACCACCTCGGCACCACGCGCGAGGTCATCAGCAGGGAGCTGGAGGGCATGCGCCAGATGGGCCTGCTGCAAACCGGCCGCGGCAAGATTTATGTGCTCGACCGCGCCGCGCTCGAGGGAATGGCCAATTTATAGGCCGCTCACCATTTGATAACATGCCAGTTTCAGGCTGCCGAAAAGCGAAAAATTGCTTTTCGGCAGCTTATTTTTGTGCTGTTTGACACATTCGCGCTGGACATGCGGCGAAAAACGGTCAAAATGCACAAACGCATATCGTCAATTTGGTGACATTCAACGAAACCAAGTGGTTATGTTTAATTATCGCCATTTGCGTAACAAATGGTGCAGTAAAGATGGCGAAATCCGCTATATTGATAATTGTCAAACGAAGTTGCTTCTTTTTTTGGAGGCAAGTGTTAGTGACCATAACAGAAGAAACTCGTGCAGTGGACTGCACAAAAAATACGGAAAACACATCATGAATGGGAGGTACACAGAATGTATTACAGCAGCGGTAACTATGAGGCGTTTGCAACGCCGAAAAAACCCGAAGGCATCGACAACAAGTCGGCTTATGTCGTCGGCACCGGTCTGGCCGGTCTGGCGGCGGCATGCTTTCTGATCCGCGATGCACAGATGCCCGGCGAGCACATCACGCTCTTTGAGCACCTGCCGGTCGCCGGCGGTTCCTGCGACGGCATCTACGACGCGACCAAGGGCTTCATCATGCGCGGCGGCCGCGAGATGGATAACCACTTTGAGTGCATGTGGGATCTGTTCAAGTCCATTCCGTCGATCGTGAACCCGGGTGAGACGATCTTCTCCGAGTACTACTACCTCAACAAGGAAGACCCGAACTTCTCCCTGTGCCGCGTCACCGAGAAGCAGGGTCAGGACGCCCACACCGACCGTAAGTACGGCCTGACGCCCGGCGCCGCCACCCAGCTGCTGAAGCTGTTCATGGCGACCAACAAGTCCCTCGAGGACAAGACCATCGACGACGTGTTCGACGATGAGTTCTACGCCACGAACTTCTGGACCTACTGGCAGACCATGTTCGCGTTCGAGAAGTGGCACAGCGCCCTCGAGATGAAGCTCTACCTGCAGCGCTACATCCACCACATCGACGGTCTGCCTGATCTGAGCGCGCTACGTTTCACCCGTTATAACCAGTACGAGTCCATGATCCTCCCGATGTGCAAATACATCACCGATCACGGCGGAAAGGTCCTCTTCGACACCACGGTCACGAACATCGTCTGCGACTGCACCGAGGACAAGAAGGTCGCCAAGAAGATCGAGTACACCCAGGGCGGCGTGGAAAAGGTCATCGAGCTGACCGAGAACGATCTTGTCATCTGCACCAACGGCTGCCAGGGCGACGCGTCCGCTTACGGCGATCAGACGCACGCTCCGGTCATCAAGGTCAAAAACGGCGAAGGCCCGTCCATCGAGATGTGGAAGAAGCTCGCCGCGCAGGATCCGGCGTTCGGTCATCCCGAGAAGTTCTTCAAGGACATCAAGGAGACCAGCTGGGAATCCTGGACCGTTGACACGGCCAACAAGCAGATCCTCGATGCGATCCAGAAGATCTGCAAGCGCGACCCGCTGTCCGGTAAGGTCGTCACCGGCGGTATTGTCACCTGCCGCGACTCGAGCTGGCTCATCAGCTGGACCATCAACCGTCAGGGCCAGTTCCAGGAGCAGCCGAAGGATCACTGTCTGATCTGGGTCTACGGCCTCAACTGCTGGGACGACAAGGGCGACTTCATCAAGAAGAACATGTGCGACTGCACCGGCATCGAGCTGGCGGCAGAGTGGCTGTACCACATCGGCATCCCCGAGGATCAGATCATGGATCTGGCCACGAACGAATGCAACACAACGCCGTGCATGATGCCTTACGTCACCACGTTCTTTGAGCCCAGAGCCGAAGGCGACCGCCCGAAGGTCGTGCCCGACGGTTCCGTCAACCTCGCGTTCGTTGGCCAGTTCGCCGATACCCCGCGCGACACCGTGTTCACCACCGAGTACTCCATCCGCACCGCGATGGAAGCGGTCTACACGCTCTGCAACGTTGACCGCGGCGTGCCGGAAGTTTGGGGCAGCGTGTATGATATCCGCGACCTGCTCTACGCGACCAGCAAGCTGCTCGACGGCAAGAAGCCGCTGGAGTTCCTGCTCCCGTCGGTCCTGCCGCTGCTCGACCTCGTTAAGGAGCCGCTGCTCAACAACGTCGTGGTGGACCTGCTCAAGAAGTATAATATCGTCTGACGTACCATCCCGTTAGATGTCGCATCCCCCGGAAGTCCCCGGCGCTCAGCGCCGGGGACTTTTTGTGCGGGGGAGTGTGACTGCTGTGCGCCACAACCGGGCAGCGGGGGAGCTCGAGGGGGCAAGGCCCGCCTCGAATGAAATTCACAGGAAAGCTTGATTTATCAAGCTTTTTCCCGGCAGCCGAAGCTGCCGGGGCATTTTGCGCAGTGTGGCAGAGGGGGGTGATTTTGTGCGCGAAAAAGACGGCACCGCAAACAGCGGCGCCGTCTTTCGGCAGACGTTTATTCTTCTACGACTGGAAACGAGATCCGGATCTCAAACCCTGTGCCCCAGTCGGACGCGGCGGTGAGCGTGAGACCCAGATCCTTCGCGACCTCGCGCGCGAGATAGAGCCCCATGCCGGTGGCCTTGTTTTTCTCGTGGCCGGAGTCCCCAGTGAAGCCTTTTTCAAACACGTACGGCAGGTCACACGCGCGCACGCCCGGGCCGTTGTCGCGGATGGACAGGACGGTCGCCGTGTTGCCGCTTTCCAGGGAAAAGATCAGCACCGGCGCATC
Organism: Bacteroidaceae bacterium; assembly: GCA_963627135.1. Classification (GTDB taxonomy): domain Bacteria; phylum Bacillota; class Clostridia; order Oscillospirales; family Oscillospiraceae; genus CAG-103. Next base: position 48,510 of record CAVFZY010000008.1, read on the forward strand.
GAGCGCATACTTCACGCTGTTGCTCACAACCTGCCCGAGCAGGAAGCACAGCCCGCGCCGGTCGGCAAAGACCGTTTCATCTGTGGGCTGGATCTTGACCTGAAAGCCCTTTTCCTCCAGCAGCGGGCGGTAATCGTCGAGCACTTCGTCGATGCAGCTGCGCAGCGGCAGCCGCTCGAAGCGGTAGTCGCGCCGCGCGCCGCGCAGGCGGGCGTAGTAGAGCATCTGGTCGATGAACGCCTGCATCCGGTTGCGCACGTAGTCGAGCTTGAAGCCCACGGCCTCCGGCAGCGTGTCGCGCCGGTTGTCGAGCACGAGCGTCAGCAGTGCCAACGGCGTTTTCACCTCGTGCGCCCAGAGCTCTACGTAGTTTTCGTAGTCGTCCATCTGTGTCTGCAATTGCGCGATGTCCTGCTGCTGCGCGCGCAGCGTCTCGCCGAGCAGGTGCGCGCTCTGCGCCTCGCTCGGGGAGAGCAGGCGGCACAGCGCCTGTTCGTGTGCTTCGTCCGGCGTGGTCAGGAAGGCCGTGAAGGCCAGCTCCCGCTTGCTTGCCCGCGCGCAGAGCGCTGCACACACACCGGCGAACAGAAATACCGTCGTCAGCACGATCACGGCCGCCATGGCGGTGAAGGCCCGCGCGTCCGCCAGCCAGAGCAGCAATGTGGCGAGCGCATCCACCCCCAGCAGCAGCCCCAGCCACGGCAGGTACTGCCGCAGGTAGCTTCCGTTACGCTTCATGCGGCACCTCCAGCCGGTAGCCGACACCGCGTACGGACACGAGCTGCTGGCGCATGCCGAGGGACGCCATCGTCTTTTTCAGCCGCGTGAGGTTGACCTGCAGCGCGTTTTCATCGATAAATTCCGTCGTGCCCCAGAGTGCGCGGCTCAGGTTGCCTTTTGGAACGGTCTGTCCGCCGTGTGCCAGCAGCGTTTCGAGCAGCTTGCCCTGATTCGGCGGCAGGACGACGGACTGATTGTGAATGTAGAGCGTGTAGGTTTGCCGGTCGAGCAGAAAGTCCGCTCCTTCGAGCAGATTCGGCCGCCCCTCGTAGCGTTTGAGCACGTTTGCGATGCGCGCCAGCAGCCGCTCCTTCCGATAGGGCTTGGTGAGGTATTCGTCCGCGCCCAGCTCGAGCGCGTGCACCTCGTCGCGCAACTGGTCGCGCGATGTCAGCACCAGCACCGGCAGGGCGCTGTGCTGTTTGATATCGCGGCAGATCTGAAACCCGCTCACCTCCGGCAGATTCAGATCCAGCAGTACCAGATCGGGGGTGAGCGCGAGCAGCTGCCCGGTCACGTCCGCAAAGTCCGTGACCTCCGTGACGGCATAGCCCGCCCAGCGCAGCATGTCTGCCAGTTCCTCGCGCATGAGCGCCTCGTCCTCCACGACGGCGATGTGCTTCATCGCGCCGCCCCCTTTCTGTGTGCGTTATTCTTCGCGTTCCGGTGCCATCAGCCCCAGCAGATACCGGCTGCTGGATCGCTTGACGGCCGCCATGTACAGCCATTCTACCACACACAGCAGCAAAATCATAGCACCGGCGGCGATCATCATCTCCGTCATGCCGCTCTGCGCGCTGGCGGTGAGGATGCCGGTAAAGAGCGCGCGCACGCCAAACAGGCTGCTGACTGCCGCCACGCCGACCGGCAGACCGAAGTACCAGTTGATCTGCGCCTTTGCCGCACGGCAGAGCGTGTCGTGCTCCGCGCCGAGGCGCACGAGCGTCCGGTAGCGGCGCGCGGCCTTTTGCTGGCCCATGAGAAACTGCACGCCGATGATGGTGTTGGCCACGACGAGGAAGATGATGGCGAGGTAGATGGTCAGGTAGCTCGCCGCAACGATGTAAAACAGCTCGCGGCCGAGGTTTTGCAGGTAGCTCTCATACTTCAGGCCGAGCGGGTCGAGCAGCCGGTTCATGTCCGCGATGGCGTTCATGAGGCTCTTGCCCTCCATCATGGACGGGGCGAGCGCGCCGTCGAGGTAGACGTAATAGTCGCCCTGTGTGTAGTGGTCAAACACTGCGTCCGGCACAATGAGTGCGAACGACATCGTGATCGACCGGTCGGTGACGACACTCACCGACTGCACCTGCCCCACGAGCGTGAACGGCGCGCCGTCGATCGTGATGGCCGCCCCCTCCGCGATCAGGCGGTTGAGCAGTGCCGTGCGGCTGGCCGAAGAGACTTCACTGTCGCAGTAGACGGCGGCCTCATTGTCCGCGAGCGTCAGCTCCGGCAGACCGGCTGCGGTCAGCAGGTGATTATAACTGCTGACCGCGATCAGGTTCGGGTAGCCCACAATGTCCAGCAGGTATTGCAGCTGCTGCCGTTCGTCGGCGTCGGGGAGTGTCTCCGCGGCGCGCTCCAGCGCTTCAAACCGGACGGCGCGGTCATGGTCCTCCGTTGTGCGGATGCGGCCGATACGCATCTCAAAGAGATTGGAAAACGCGCCGTCGAGCCCGTGCGTGGCCAGCGTGTCGCGCACGGTGCCGATGCTTTCACGGTCGGCAGAGAACGTGTAGTCGAGCGTGTGCGTCTCAGCTCGGGACGAGCGCGCGGTCGCCACGCCCGCGCCGAAGCAGCACAGCGCCGCCAGGATCAGCAGCGAGCAGATCGCCAGTGCACCGGAGCGGTGAATGACCGTCTCCTCGACCTGGCGGAAATTGAACACGCGCAGTTTGCCCACGCGGTCTCCGTGCCGGGCCAGCCGGTCGATGATCACGCGCAGGCCGTAAAACAGCAGCAGCGTTCCCGCCACACCGAGCGCGATCGTGAACGTCATGTACCGCAGATCGCTCCACGCGCGCCCGCGGATGGCGAGCGCGTAGGCGGCGATGAGCAGCACGATGCCCAGCACGAGCGCTGTGGCATAGACGGCGGCGGGGCGCTGCTTTTTCGTGCCCTCCGGCGCTTCCGCGAGCAGCGCGCCGATCTCCTCGCGCACGATCTTTCCGCTGAGGATGAGTGATGCCAGCAGCTTGATTGCCAGAAAGCCTGCGGCTGTCCACCCGACGGCAGACAGAGAGAGCGTGAACTGATGCCCTATGATGCCGAGCCCGACGAGGCGCGCCGTGACGAGGCTGATGATCTCCGAGATCAGCAGCGCCGCCGGCAGGCCGATGGCAAGCGCGATGAGGCTGGAGCGCAGGTCCTCCGCCAGCAGCATGCCGAAGAGCTTGCGCCGCTGCATGCCCAGCATGAGGTACACGCCGAATTCGTGCCGCCGCCGCGCGAGCTGAAAGCGGTTGGCGTAGTATACGAGGAAAAACAAAATGAACAGTGTCAGGGCGTACAGCACCGGGACGAGCGACAGCAGCCGGTCCACGGCATCGCTCTCCATGCGCTGCAGGAACAACATCACGTCCTGATGCGACAGGGAGAGAATGATGTAAAACGCGATGATCGAGATGAGCAGGGATGTAAAAAACAGCCCGTTTTCCCGGCGGCTGCGGCGGTTGTTGCGCGCAACAAGTTCAGAGAACATTCGCACTGCCCCCTCCCAGCTGCGCCATAACGGCCAAGATGCGCCCGTAAAATGCCTGTTGCGTCTCATCCGGTACGTCGCGCCGCAGCTCGTGGAAGAGCACGCCGTCTTGGATGAAGAGGATGCGCTTGCAGTAGCTTGCGGCGTTGCAGTCGTGCGTGACCATAAGAATCGTCGTGCCGCCATCCGCGTTCAGGCCGGAGAGCTTTTCCATGAGCGAGCGTGCATTTTTCGAGTCGAGCGCGCCGGTCGGCTCGTCGGCCAGCACAATCTCGGGGTCGAGGATGAGCGCGCGCGCCGCCGCGATGCGCTGCTTCTGCCCGCCGGACATCTGCGCCGGGAACTTATCGAGCACGTCCGTCACTTCCAGATAATCTGAGAGCTTTGTCAGCCGCTCGCGGCTCTCGGCCTCGGATACACCGTGCAGCGCCAGCGGCAGGAGGATGTTTTCCCGCCCGGTGAGGTTATCAATGAGCTCAAAGTTCTGAAACAGGTAGCCGATCTCCTTGCCGCGGTAGTCGGCGAGCGCCTTGCCGTGCAGCGTCGTGATGCATTTTCCGTGCAGGGCGACGGCGCCGCCGGTCGGCGCGATGACGGTCGCGATGCAGTTGAGCAGCGTCGATTTGCCGGAGCCGCTGCTGCCCATGATGCCGAGAAACTCGCCCGGCATGACCTGAAACGAGATACCGTCGAGCGCGCGGGTCAGATTCGGCTCCTTGCCGTAGTATTTTTTCAGGGCTGCAATTTCGAGAATGGGTTCCATTGCATGTACCTCCTTTGCTTTCTGCTGCCATGGTACAACACCCGGCGCGCAAAATCCACTTACAGTGCCTGAAAGTTTTTTTGCCGCCCGGCATGACAGTCGCATTGCGCATAGCACGCATGTCGTGCTGCCGACGCAAAGAAAGTCTATAGGATTTGCCGTTTTGAGCGGAATATGTGTTCGGGTGCAAAAATACGGAAAAATCTCTGTTTTTGCATTGTACGGCCGGGGCAATGCTGGTATCATAAAAACAAACGCAATCGCGATAACGAGATCATGTACGCAAGGGAGGAATTCGCATGAAAACGATCGGCATCGTCGGCGGTCTCGCATGGCCCAGCACGATCACGTACTACAAATTGATCAACGAGGAAATCGCAAAGCGCCTGGGAGGCGACGGCCTCCATTGCGCCAAGCTGCTCCTTGCCCAGACGGATTTTGAAGAGATCGCGCACGATCAGGCAGGCGGGAACTGGCAGCGGGTCGGTGCGCTTTTGGCCGAGCAGGCCAACCGGCTGAAGGCGGCCGGCGCAGATTTCTTCCTGCTGGCGTGCAACACGGTGCATAACGCTGCGGAATATCTGGAGGCCGGAACGGACCTGCCTTATATTCATATCGTGGACCCTGCGGCGGAGCTTGCCGTCGGCATGGGCGCGAAAACGGTCGGGCTGCTGGGCAGCGGCTATACGATGCGCGGCACCTTCTTTCGGGGCCGCCTGCAGGAGCGCTACGGCCTGAATGTGCTGATCCCGGACGGCGCGCATTTTGACAACATCCATAACGCCCTGTATCAGGAACTGGTCAAAGACGTGTTCCTCCCGGAGACCCGAGAAAAGTTTCGGGCGGCGATCCGGGACCTGACCGACCGCGGCGCGGAGGCCGTGATCCTCGGCTGCACGGAATTCGGCCTGCTGGTCAAGCCGGAGGACTGTACGGTGCCGCTCATCGACACGACCCATGCCCACGCGATGGCGGCGGTCGACCGCGCCCTGGCCTGAAACACAATATTCGGACGCAAAAATGCCGCAGGCGGCTGCCTGCGGCATTTGCGATTGCTATTTGGAATATTACAGCGTGTTCTCGCCGGTTTCGAGGCCGATGACCTCGTCCACCGGCAGCGAGAGAATGATGCCGTGCGCGTCCGTGCGCAGGCCGCAGGCGTCGCTGATCGCGTTCATGACGGCGGTCTTCTTTTCACGCGGCGTGACGATGACGACGAACTCCTCTTCCTCCTGCATGGAGATGCCGAGTTTCTGGCTGATGCGCTCGGAGTTCTGCCGCCGGCCCTTGAGGATCGTTCCGCCCATGGCGCCGGCGCTTCTGGCCGCGTCGATCGCGTCGCTGCTGTAGCCGTTGCTGAGCGCGACCCAGATGGCGGTGTAACCGGCGCTGGTTTGCATATCGGACATATCGCTATCCACCCTTTCTTCGATCTTCTGTTCAATGGTCTCGCGCACCTGATCGTTCAGGAGCTGGAGCATTGGCCGCTGCAGCCCTGTGATCGGGATTGTCAGCACGATGCCGCCGCCGCGTTTGTGCAGCGGGATGCGCTGCTGCAGCGCGTCGAGCAGGTCGCGCACGAGGAATTTCGGCAGCAGTCCGATCGTGAGCAGGCGGCCGCTGCCGCTCAGGCCGAAGATGTCGAGCATCTCCGACGGTGCGGTGCCATACCCCTGGCACTGATAATAGATCGGGATGCGGAAGCTTTGAAACGTCTGCTCGAGCTTGCGGCGGTATTCATGGTTCGTAATGATGAGCACCATGCGCGGTGCGAGTCGATTTTCGGAATGTATCATATCTCTTCGTCCTCCAGGTCGATGACGCCGTCATCGGACAGCAGGTCAGCTTTGTTTTGTGCCACGGCTTTGGATCTATGTACGTAAAGGACGCCCATGATCTGGATCGCCACCGGCGGGGCGAGCGCGACGAGCGCCACGACGCCGAAGGCGTCCGTGACGACGTTGCCGCCGAGCGCGGTGCACGCGCCCATGGCCAGCGGCAGCAGGAAGGTAGAGGTCATGGGCCCGCTCGCAACGCCGCCGGAGTCAAAGGCAATGCCCACGAACACGGACGGTACGAACCGCGCGAGGATGAGCGCGAGCGCGTAGCCAGGCACGAGGATCCAGTAGATGCTGATGCCGGTCAGCACGCGCACCATGGACAGCATCACCGCGCAGGCGACGCCGATGGACAGCGCCGTGTTCATCATGCTCTGCGACACGGTGCCGCCGGTGACGTCCTCGACCTGCTTGTTGAGCACCTGCACGGCGGGCTCCGCCTTGACGATGTAGTAGCCGATGAGCGCACCAATCGGGATGAGCACCCAGCGGTACGCGCTGCCGGCCAGACCCGAACCGAGCAGATTGCCAACGGGCGTGAAGCCGACGTTCACGCCGGTCAGAAACAGGATCAGGCCGATGACCGTGTACAGAAAGCCGACACCCGTGCGCAGCAGCTGCCGCCGCCGGTAGTAGTGCGTCAGCAGCTGGAACAGCACGAACACCGCCACGATCGGCAGGATGCTCAGCAGCACTTCCTCGGCATAGCCCGGGAAGCCGAGCGCGAACTGCTGCGCCACATCGCGCGTCGTGATGACCGGCGCGATCTCCACGGCGGAGTAGGCCGCGTCCGTCGGGTGGTAGAAGATGCCGAGCAGCAGCACCATCAGGATCGGCCCGACGCTGCACAGCGCGACGAGACCGAAGCTGTCGTCATCGTGCCCCTGCGTGCTGCGGATAGCCGACACGCCGACACCCAGTGCCATGATAAACGGCACGGTGATGGGCCCGGTCGTGACGCCGCCGGCGTCGAACGCGACGGCGAGAAACTCCTTCGGGGAAAACATCGTCAGCACAAACAGCAGCGCATACGCGATCAGCAGGCACTTTGCCAGGGAGGTGCGGAACAAAATGCGCAGCACGGCCAGCGCCAGAAAGATGCCCACGCCGACGGCGACTGTCCAGATCAGCACATTGTTCGGGATCGACGCGACCTGGTTTGCCAGCACCTGCAGGTCCGGCTCTGCGATGGTGATGATCGTCCCGAGCGCAAACGCCACGAGTACGACCAGGATGACCTTCTCGCGCTTCGCCAGCGTTTTGCCGACGCCCTCGCCGAGCGGGGTCATGGACATCTCAGCACCGAGCTGGAAAAACCCCATGCCGACGATCAGCAGCACGGCGCCGGTCAGAAACAGCGCCAGCGTGCCAATCTCCATCGGGACGAGCGTGACGCTTAGCACCAGCACGATCAGGGTGATGGGCAGCACACTTGAGAGAGATTCCTTGACTTTTTCTTTCAGTTTTTCATTCATACGGTTGCGGGGGTCCTCCTTTCATGGGGGAATTTGGGGATCGCTGCACGACCGCATCGCAGTCCGTCAGGTGCGGTCGAGAATGGCCATGAACTCCTCGCCGGTGATGGTCTCCTTTTCATAAAGGTACTTGGCCAGCTCGTCGAGCTTGGCGCGGTTTTCCGTGAGGATGCCGACGGCCTTGGCGTGCTCTTTTTTCACGAGCGCAACGACCTGATGGTCGATCTGCGTCTGCGTTTCGGCCGAGCAGGCGAGGGAGGTGTCGCCGCCGAGATATTGGTTCGTGACCGTCTCGAGCGCGACCATGTCGAATTCCTCGCTCATGCCATAGCGCGTGATCATGCCGCGGGCGAGCTTCGTCGCCTGCTCGATGTCGTTGGATGCGCCGGTGGAGATGACACCGAAGCGCACCTCTTCGGCCGCGCGGCCGCCGGTGAACGTGGCGATCTTGTTTTCCAGCTCCTCTTTCGTCATGAGGTAGTGGTTGCCCTCTTCGACCTGCATGGTGTAGCCCAGCGCACCGGACGTGCGGGGGATGATGGTGATCTTCTGCACGGGAGCCGAGTGTGTCTGCAGCGCGGCGACGAGCGCATGGCCGATCTCGTGATAGGCGACCGTCCACTTCTCTTTATCGGTGAGGATGGCGTTTTTCTTCTGATAGCCCGCGATGACGACCTCGATGCTCTCCTCAAGGTCGGCCTGCGTGGCAAAGCGGCGGCCGTCGCGCACGGCGCGCAGCGCGGCCTCGTTGACGATGTTCGCGAGCTCTGCGCCCGAAGCGCCGGAGGCCATGCGCGCGATCTTGTTGTAGTCCACGTCCTCGGCGGCCTTGATCTTGCGGGCGTGCACCTTGAGGATCTCCTCGCGGCCCTTGAGATCGGGCAGCTCCACGGGCACGCGCCGGTCAAAGCGGCCGGGGCGCGTCAGCGCCGGGTCGAGCGACTCGGGCCGGTTCGTGGCGGCGAGGATGATGACGCCGTTGTTGCCCTCGAAGCCGTCCATCTCGGTCAGCAGCTGGTTGAGCGTCTGCTCACGCTCGTCGTTGCCGCCAATCTGCCCGTCGCGCTTTTTGCCGATGGCGTCGATCTCGTCGATGAACACGATGCACGGTGCCTTCTCCTTGGCCTGACGGAACAGGTCGCGCACCTTGGATGCGCCCATGCCGACGAACATCTCCACGAACTCCGAACCGGAAATGGAGAAAAACGGAACGTTCGCCTCACCGGCGACGGCCTTGGCCAGCATCGTCTTGCCGGTTCCCGGAGGGCCGACGAGCAGGATGCCCTTGGGCATGGACGCGCCGATCTCCTGATACTTCGCCGGGTCGTGCAGGTAGTTGACGATCTCGGTCAGGTTTTCCTTGGCCTCGTCTTCACCGGCGACGTCGGAGAATTTGATGCCCTCGGCAGACTTCACGTAGACCTTCGCGTTCGAGCCGCCGAGCCCGAACATCATGGAGTTCGGTCCGCCGGCCCGGTTCGTCATGCGCTTGGCCATGAACTGGCCGAGGCCGACGAAGATCACGATCGGCAGCAGCCATGTCAGCAGGAACGACAAAAACGGCGATACCTGCTCGACGATCTCGCTCGAGAACTCCGCGCCGGAGTCTTTCAGGCGGTAGATGAGGTCTGGATCGTTCATCAGGCCGGTCTTGTAGACCTGCGTGTCATCTTTGTTTGTGAAGAGGATCTGATTGTCCTGCACCTCCACACGGCCGATCTCCTGGTTTTCCGTCATGGTCATAAACGTGCCGTAGTCGACCTCCTTGACCTGCCGCTGGCTCAGCCAGGGCACCGCCAGAAAGTTGAGTGCCAGGATCACGAGAATGACGATGGCGTAATAATACATCATCGGCTTTTTGGGACTTTTCACTTCATTCATGTGACCGCTTCCTTTATCTCAACAAAAATATGTGTACTTTTGGGACTTGTGTAACGTAACTTTAGTTTACCACATCAGGAAACAACTGTCCAGTGAATAAACTGTGTACACCATGTACAAAATTTGCCCAAAGCGCCGGAAAAGAGACAAGGAAACCGCCTTCTGTGCATCATTGGTTACAGAAGAAAGGCCAGCACGCCTGTATGATAGTTTTATAACAATTTGACGGAGGGCCTCGTGATGGAGATGCTTCTTTACCAGAGCACGCAGTTTCGCGATGTGAAAAAGATCCTGGACCGCGCGCACGGCTTTGCCGGCCTGCTGACGGCCGGCGGCATCGAGGCCTCGCGGCTGGATGTGCCCTTCGTCTGCGATCAGAAGGTGCTCTCGCGTTATGACGATGCGTGTGCCGATGTCCGCCGTATTCTGACCATGCAGCTTGGGCTTACACTGCCGAAGGGCTTTTCCATTCCGTTGGAAGCCGAGGATCTGGCGGTCTTTTTTTCGCAGCAGTGCGGCCTGCAGCAGATGCAGGACTACCTGGCGCAAAAGCGAGAGCGCACACAGGCGGACATCCGAATCTGGCTGCGTGACCGCCCGTGGGATACCCACCCCGTGACGGCGACGCAGGCGGCGGCGCGCAACTTCGCCTTTGACGCGCAGACCGGCCGCATCGGCACGGACGGCTGCTTCAACGCCGGTACGGTGCTCGAGCTGCCGTCGTCGGTTGATGGGGTGCGCGTGCGCAGCCTGGCATCCTATGCCATGGTCTCCTATACGTATCTGGACACGCTCATCCTCCCGGACAGCATCGAGATGGTCGAGCCCTATGCATTTTATGATAAGGTGCACCTGCGCAGTACGAATCTGCCGCGCGGTCTCGCCGTCATCCCGGAGGGGATGTTCTCGCGCTGCATCGGCCTGACGGGCATCGTCATCCCGGACAGTGTGCGCGAGATCCACGACGAGGCGTTTTACCAGTGCAGCAATCTGGACACGGTCGTTATCCCTGAGGGCGTGGAGCGCATCGGCCGCTGCGCGTTTTTGAATGTGCGGCGCGTGATCTACCACGGCAGCGCCAAGGGCTTTCCCTGGGGCGCGACGCGGGGCAACTGAGAAAGGCGGGAAGGGAACATGAACACTGCAAAAACGGAGACCACCGTCTGCGGCGGCAGCAATCTGAAAGCACCGATGAAGCTCGATTTCCTGCGCTCGCTCTGCGCGCAGGACCGCCATGCGTGGCCGGCGGTCGTGCTCTGCCGCGTCGAGGGCGAGCCGCTGCCCGTGTGCTGCCTGTCCGAGGCGGCGGCGGGTGACATCTTCTCGCGCGTGGGCATCGTGTCCGTGCCGTCGGAGGCACTCACGGCGCTGCTGCGCAAGGCGCCCGTGCGGGCGCGGGTCACGGCGCTGTGTGATGCAGCGGGGGAACCGTGTGACGGCGACGCGCCGGACGTCTGGGGCTTTCTCGCCGAATACCGCTGCGGCGATCCGCTCAGCGGCGCTGTGCGCGCGGCCATCGACGGGGCTGCCGCGCGCGGATGCGCGTCCCCGGAGGCGCTGACTGCGCGCGCCGAGTACCTGCTCGATCAGGCGGTGCCGGAACCGATCATCCTGCGCGTGTTTGCGGAGATGTTCTCCCTGCCGGAATACCCCGAACTGGTGCCGGACCCGCCGGTGCGCTATGTGCAGGCGGACAGCTTCGGCGCGCTCACGCGCTGCCTTGCCTATCGGCTCTCAGGCATGCACCTGCGCCTTGTCGGCAGCAAGGGCTGCGGCAAGAACACGCTCATCCAGACGGTGGACTGGCTGCTCAACGTGCCGCAGTACCGCATGCAGGGCAATGCCGAGCTCGACAAGCTCGACCTGCTCGGCGGCCCGACGATCGAAAACGGCACCATGCGTTACCGTCTGAGCGACATGCTGCGCTATCTCGCGGCGGGCGCGGACGTCGTGCTCGACGAGGGCAACACCATCAAGCCCGAGTGTGCCGACGTGCTCCATTCGCTGACCGATGCCGCGCGCCAGATCCAGGTGCCCGGCTACGGGCTCGTGCAGATGCACCCGCACTCGGCGTTCACGATCACGATGAACGAGGACTATGCCGGTACCAACTTCATGAACGAGGCGACGATTGACCGCTTCACGCCCATCCACATCGCGGAGCCGGAGAGCATCGTCGATGTGCTGCACCGTGTCGTGCCCGAGGCGGGCACCGCCAGCCTGAATATCTGCGACTATGTCTACTGCGCCATCCGTGACCGTATCCGCAGCGCCGGCGGGCTCGAGCCGGATGCCATGACCATCCGCGGCCTCATCGACGCCCTGCGCGCGGAGCCGCTGCTGGGCCTGCGCTGGGGCTTGCTCGACAACGTGGCCTCTAAGCCGCAGGACGCCTACACCCGCCTCCAGCTGACCGAGCTCATTGAGAGCATGGTGCCGCAGGATGGACGGATTTGACGCCGCGCTGGCGCGCTACCGGGCGTTTCTCGCGCATGACCCCATCACGCCGCTGCTCCGGCGCAGTCTCTCGCTGCTTGTCCCGGGGAATATCCGGGTCGATACCGTCACGGCGGACGACAGCCTGCGCTGCACGACGGACGGCACGGCCGTCACCGTCGGCGGAGCGGCGTATCTGCTGCGCGCGGATTTTGACGCCCGCCATTGGACGGCCGCGCTGCGCGTGCTGCTCGCGCGGGAAATTCAGCACGACAGCAGCTCAGACCGGGACGTCTGCGCGGCGTTCGCGGCGGACGCCGGTGCGTATTTTCACGCGCATTATGCCCTCGCGCCCGAGACCGGGGCGCTGCTCGGGCACCGCATGTTAAACATTCTGGAGCAGGCGCGCACGGATAACATTCTCTGCCGCCGTTTTCCGGGCTATTTGCCGCTGCTGCGCTTCGTGTGCTATGCGCAGCTCGAGGCGGCCGCGCCCGGCAGCGCGCTCGAGGCGCTGCTCGATGAGTTGGAGACCTTTGCGCTCGCGGGCATCCCATGCCGGGAACCGGTGCTCTCCGCCGTCCGGGCGGAGGTGGAAGCGGCCATTCTCACACCGTCGGCTGCCGCGTGTGCGGACATCGGCCGGCACATATTCGCGGCGCTTGCGCCGGAGCTGGCGCGTCTGTGCAGCATCGCGGATGCCGATGCGCTTGCACGTATCGCATCGCAGCTCGTGGACTACGCCTTCAGCGCGGCGGACCGTGCCGAAGCGTTCGGCGACGGGTGCGACAGCCGCCTCCGTCTGCACAGCGAGGCGCAGGACGCGGCGCACAGCGGCCCCTCTGCTGACGGGGAGGACGCAGACCTCGACAAGGGCGACAGCGCGGCCGGCGGCAGCGGCGACAACTCCGAGCGCCATGGCGACATGAGCGGCAGCCTTGCCAGCCAGGAGGTCAAGCCGAGCGGCTCGGCCGGCACCAACGGCAGGGAGGACCGCGGCCGGTCGTCCAGCGTCGGCCGCAGCGGCAATCATGGCCAGAGCGGGGCGACCGCCACCACGTCGGACACGGTGTCCGCCGCGCAGAAGGCGGCCTCCGGCGGGCCGGAGAGCCTGTGCGAAGTGCTCGGCACGGGCTGGGGTGCGCACCGCGGCTTTGCGCTCAGCGCGGCCGAGACGGACGCGATGCTCGCCGCGGCGGCGCAGGCGCTCACGCGTGAGCGCACGCTCGAGCAGCAGCTGCATGTTGCGACTCCGCGTGCCGCCCGACTCGATGCCGGCGAGCGGCAGGGCCTGGCTGATCGTTATGCCGGCCTGACGTTCACGGAGACGTATATCGTGCCGGGTGACGGGCGGCTGCCGCCCGCATTTGCCGAGCGGGCGAAGGCGCTGCACCACCGGCTCGATAAGCTCCTGCGCCAGCAGCGCGAACGCAGTGCCAGCCAGCGCACCGGCGCGCTCTCGCAGCGGGAGCTGTGGAAGGTGCCGCTCGATGCCAAGGACGTTTTCCGCCGCAAGGCGCCGCCGTCCAAGCGCGAGACGGCGTTTTACCTGCTCATCGACCGCAGCGGCAGCATGGGCGCCGGCATCGGCGACGGGAACTCCAAGCTCTTCACGGCGCTGGCCACGGCGGCTGTGCTCGAGGAGGCGCTCAAGGGCATCGCCTATACGAAGATCGTCGCCTTTGACGGCGGCACGAATGCCGTGGAGCACTGCGTCATCAAGGATTTTGACCAGAAAGAGATCGGCAGCCGCTGCATCGATGCCATGGGGCAGATCGCCGCCGGCAACGGCAACAAGGACGGCTATTCCATCCGCGCCGCCGCGCTCGATCTGGCCAAGCGCACCGAGCGCCGCCGCATCCTCATGGTGCTCTCCGACGGGCTGCCGTCCGGCTATTTCAGCGAGGCGGAGGCGATCGACGATGTGCGCACGGCCGTGCAGGCGGCGCGCCGCCGGGGCCTGCTCGTCATCCCCATCATTTACACCGCGCGCACGGATGAGAACGTGGATGCTTACCGCCGCATGTACGAAAAGAGCATGATCTTTGCCGATTCCGTGGGCATGCTCGGCGAGTTTGAGCGCCTGCTCATGAAGCTGGTGCGCTGAGCGGCGGCCGGTCGTAGAATTGCTTGACAAGCCCGGTGCGGTGTGCTATGATGCTTTCTCGTTAAAAGGGAGTAGTTGCAAATGCATGGCCAACAATCTCCCGGCTCCCGCCGGTGGTCATGCGCCTATTGTGATAGGTAATGAGACTTTTAGCACATCATATTTATGATCGTGCCGAAAGTCTCTTTTTTTGCGCGATCACGAAGGAGAATGCGTTATGAACCTCGATTTTACCGGCAGTACCCTCTTTCTTGTCCTGCTGCTGTTCGCGGCGGGCCTTGTGTGCATCATCAAGGGCGGCGACTTTTTTGTCGATGCCGCCACGTGGATCGCGGAGGCCTCCGGCATCCCGAAATTCATTATCGGCGCGACGGTCGTGAGCTTTGCCACGACCATGCCAGAGATGCTCGTGTCCGTGTTTTCGGCCCTCGAGGGCAACGCGGACATCGCCGTGGGCAATGCCGTCGGCTCCGTCACGGCCAATACCGGTCTCATCATGTGCCTGTCGCTGATCTGTATGGAGTGCACCATGCCGCGCCGGCAGTATGCCGTCAAGGCGGTGCTGCTGCTGGTGGCGATCGCGATCCTGTTCGGCTTCACGCGCGACGGGCAGTTGTCCATCCTCGAGAGCGTTTTGATCCTCGTCATTTTCGTGTGCTTCATCGCCGAGAGTCTCGTTGCCGCGCGGCGTGAGCAGACGCTCGAAGGGCCGGAGGCCGACGAGCGCCCGAAAACGGACGGCCGGACAATCGCGCTCAACATCGGCAAGTTCGTGCTCGGCGCTGCGGCCATCGTGCTCGGCGCGCAGCTGCTGATCGACAACGGCACCGCGCTCGCACGGATGCTCGGCGTGCCGGATGCCATCATCGGTGCGACCATGATCGCCATCGGCACATCGCTGCCGGAGCTTGTGACGACCATCACGGCCATCCGCAAAAAGCAGTCGTCCCTGTCGGTAGGCAACATCATCGGCGCGAATATCATGGACCTCACGCTCATCATGCCGCTGTGCGCGCTCATCCTCGGCAAGCCGCTGCCGGTCGAGCGGCAGGGCACGCTGCTGGACATCCCGGCGTGCCTCGTTGTGAGCGCAGGTGCGCTCATCCCGGCGCTTGTGCAGGGCAAGTTCAAGCGCTGGGTCGGCTTTTTCATCGGCGCGCTGTACATCGTTTATCTGATTATCATGTTCACGTGCTTTGGCGCGTAAAAACCGGCGCCGGTCTCCCGCGGGAGACCGGTGAACCGTGCCCTGTCAAGCGGACAATGAAATAAAATAAGATTTTTGCTGCTAAGAGCGTTCTGCTCTTGGCAGATTTTTATGTAGCAAATTCCATTTGATACTTTCCCATCGGCGCAACTACACCCAAATTGCGCAGCAAATAGTACGAAGCATCAGAATGACGATGTCTGCCGTGGAGACGAGTCACTGTGGGATCACGACAACATATCAAACAGGTTGCCGATGTCTGATCGGGCCAGTGATAGGTACCGGGAATGACCATTTTGACGTTATTTACGGTTTCACGATCAAATTGACCAGCGGACGATATAGGCCAGCACGGTCGTCAGCAGGATTACGATTAACAGAATGCTGTAGATATGCGGGAAGTTACGCTTTTTTCACCCATGGGTTTGTGGCAGATTTTATGTCTGCTCGGTCCTTTCTTAAGTGGCAGTGTGTTAACAGCTTGTTTATACGCGCCGGGTGAGCATATGATAGCGAGAAAGAACTTTTGTATATTCTTGCATTTAAAGAGCCTTTGTGAATAATTATGCTTGCTCAGGAGCGGCATTTGGGCAGATTCACAGAATTTCCGGAACAGAAATCCTGCTGTGCTTCTGCATCTGGGCACAGTAAGGGAGTGCTGCTTTTTGGGGAAAAATATCGGAACAAAAACCACTGCATCCCCGTTGATTTGTACAGTGAAATGTGTTACGCTGGCACCACTGGAAGCCCGGCCATGGCCAGGAGATTTTAACTTATGGGAAGACAGGTATGGACTATTATCTTCTTGCAGATATGACGGTGCAGATCGGCTACGAGCTCGCGGTCGCCGGCGCAGAGACGTACCGGGTCGAGGAAACCATGCGCCGCGTGATCGAGGCTTATGGTACGGAAGGACAGGCGTTTGCCATTCCGAGCTGCGTCGCGGTGAGCTTTGTGACACCGAACGCCAAGCCGCTGACCATCATGAAGCGTGTGGGGTATCACGGCAATGACATCGAGCGCATTGAAAAGCTCAATGCGCTCAGCCGGCGCATCTGCGCCGAGGTTCCGGAGCCGCAGGAGGCGCAGCGCTGGCTCAAAGAGACGACGGCCGCCATCCGCAGCTACGCCGCATGGACGTATTACCTTGGCAATTTCATGGCGGCGGCCGGCTTTTGCTGCGTGTTCGGCGGCACGGTGCGCGATTGGCTCTGGGCGGGATTGAGCGGTCTGATCATCGGCTTCGTGGCGCACTGTATGGACCGGCTGGAGGTCAACCCGTTTTTCAGCACCATTGCGGCGTCCTTTCTCATGGCGCTGCCGGCGTATGTCGCCGCCGGCCTCGGCTGGCTCGACTGTGTGGCGGTCGTCATTATTGGCGCGCTGATGCTGCTGGTGCCCGGGCTGCTCATCACGAACTCCATGCGCGACATCATCTATGGTGACACGAGCTCCGGCGTCAGCCGCATCGTACAGGTACTGCTCTCGGCGTTCGCCATCGCGCTCGGCACGGCGGCGGCGTGGCACGTTACGACCCCAATCTACGGACATGCAGAGGCGGCCGCAGCACTGACCTATCCGCTCTGGGCGCAGGGGCTCGCGACATTCGTCGCCTGTCTGGGGTTTGTGATCCTGTTTAATGTCCACGACTGGGGCAGCGTTTTGTGCGCGCTCGGCAGCGCGTTGACCTGGATCGTTTACCTGCTGTGCAGCAGGGCAGGGGGCGGCGTCTACGGCGCGAACTTCCTCTCCGAGGTTGTGGCTGCGGTCTATTCCGAGGGCATGGGCCGTTTGCGCAAGTGCCCGGTGACGTCTTATCTGGTCATTTCCAGCATTCCGCTGCTGCCCGGTGCAGGCATTTATTATACAATGAGCATCGGCCTCTCGGGCGAGGTGCAGGAGGCACTGCAAAAGGGTCTGGAGACCGCCGGGATCGCGGGCAGCCTGGCTGTCGGCATCCTGCTGGTGTCGACGGTGTTTCGTGCAGTGAACGCGCGCAGACGCCGTGCGTCGGCGTCTGGCCACGAATGAATAGGGGAGGGGTACGCAATGAAGGAACCGAACGTGCTTTTGTTCGATATTGACAATACACTGCTGGACTTCAGCGCCGGTGCCATGCAGGCAATGGAGGAGATCTTCCGCGAGGCCGGCCTGCCGTATACGCCGGAGATGTTCGCCGTGTTTCAGGTGGAGAACGACAAGCTCTGGGCGCGAATCGAGCGCGGCGAGCTGACGATCGCCGGGCTGCGGGACGTGCGCTGGCAGACGATCCTGGCGCGTCTCGGGCTGGAGGCCGACGGCGCCGCGATGGAGGACGCGTTCCGCGTCCGGCTGCACGAGAGTGCGGTCCCGGTCCCGGGCGCACTGGATGTGCTGGCGCGTCTGCATGGGAAATACCGTTTGTGCGCTGCAAGCAACGGACCGTATGCGCAGCAGGTGAACCGTTTGCGCCGGGCTGGAATGCTCGATGCGTTTGAGCGGCTGTTTATCTCCGGACAGCTGGGCGCGGAGAAGCCGAGCCAGGTGTTTTTCGACCGGTGCCTGGCACAGCTGTCGGGCGTTCGGCCGGAGCAGTGTCTGATGATCGGCGATTCGCTTACGGCGGACATTGCAGGCGGCAGGGCAGCGGGGATGCGCACCTGCTGGTTCGATCCGGCCGACCGCGGCGCGGCCATGCCGCCGCAGGCGGACTGGCGCATCACGCGGCTGGAAGAATTACTGGATATTCTATAAAGACGAAAAGGAGCACTCGCTGATATATGCGGGCGCTCCTTTTGCATATGTATCTATGGATGCAAAAACGCGGGTGCAGATTGCTCTGCACCCGCGCGGGGTTTATGCGATTTTGGGGTCAGCAGAAGATCAGAGCTTCATGCAGACATCCCATGCACGCCAGATGACGGTGCGCAGGTTGCCGATGGCAACACAGTCACCGACGCGGTGCACGTGACGGCCCTTGTCGCCAACCGGAGCCGGCACGAAGCCGATGCCGTTGATG
Source organism: Bacteroidaceae bacterium (assembly GCA_963627135.1). GTDB lineage: Bacteria > Bacillota > Clostridia > Oscillospirales > Oscillospiraceae > CAG-103. The sequence goes on from CAVFZY010000008.1 coordinate 66,699, forward strand.
ACGTTATCACAAGCGACCTCGAAGGTCTTGCCGTCCTGACCTTTGACGGTGACGCCACCGTCATGGATCTCGGTGATGGTGGAGTGCAGGTAGGTCGGAACCTTGTGGTACTCCATCGCGTCGCGCAGGAAGGAGGTGTTGGCAAGGCAGGTGGCCTGAGCAGCAACCAGGTCGCCGGCGTACTCGACAATGATCGGGTGCTTGCCCTGGAGGATCAGGTCGTAAGCCGCCTCGCAGGAGGACTGGCCGCCGCCGAAGAACAGGACCTTGTCGCCGACTTCCTTCTTCTCCTTGAGCAGTTCGGTGAAGCTCATGGTCTTCTCGAAGCCCGGGATCATGGGCATGGTTCTCGGCACGGAGCCGGTGGCCACGATGATCTCGTCAAAGCCGCGCATGGTGCCAAGGTCGGTGACCTCGGTGTTGAAGCGGATATCGATACCCTGCTTCGCGACTTCCTTCTTGTACCACTCAATGAGTTCCTTGTCGTTCTCTTTGAAGCTCATCGCGGACGCGGTGAGGAACAGGCCGCCGAGCTCGTTGGTCTTCTCGAAGAGGACCGGCTTGTGGCCGCGCTTCTTGAGGACAAGCGCGCACTCCATGCCGCCGATGCCGCCGCCGATGATGGCGACCTTCTTCGGGCTCTTGGTCGGAACGATCTTATACTTGTTGTGCTGCATGGTGGGCGGGTTCAGCGCGCAGCGGCCCAGGTGCAGGGAATCCTGCGTGCTCTGGATGTTCGCCGTGCCCTTGAATTTCGCGAAGTTGAAGCAGCCGTTGTGGCAGCGGATGCAGGGCTTGATCTCGTCCTGACGGCCCTCGAGGATCTTGTGGATCCACTCGGGGTCAACGAGGTTCTGACGCGCGATGGCAACTGCATCGAGACGGCCGGCAGCGATCTCTTCCGCGGCCTTGACCGGATCCATACGGCCGGCGCAGGCGACGGGCTTGTCGGTGAACTTCTTGATGTGCTCGACGTACTCGAGGTTGCAGTTGTCGGGCATGTACTGAGGCGGATGTGCCCAGTACCATGCGTCGTAAGTACCGTTGTCGCAGTTGAACATGTCGTAGCCGGCATCGCCCAGGTACTTGATGGCCTTCTCGGACTCAGCCATATCGCGGCCAAACTCGACGAAGTCGGTCTCGTACGGCATAGCGCCCTTGCCCCAAGCCTTGGTCTTGGAGACGACGGAGTAACGCAGGGACACCGGGAAGTCGGCGCCGGCCTGACGCTTGATGGACTGCACAATCTCGACCGGGAAACGGAAACGGTTCTCGAAAGAGCCGCCGTACTCGTCGGTACGATGGTTCCAGTTGGCGATGGTGAACTGGTCAAGCAGATAGCCTTCGTGGACAGCGTGGATCTCAACGCCGTCGACACCGGCCTCACGCAGCAGCTTCGCGGTTTTGCCGAACGCGTCGACCATCTCGTGGATCTCTTCGACGGTCATCGGGCGGGAGAGCATGTCCTCCTGCCAGCGGTTCGGGGTAGCGGAAGCGGAAGCGCAGCAGTAGCTGACATCGATGACGGGCTTGGCAAGGGCGCCGAGCACCTTGTTATTGTTCAGAGTGACCATCCAGGGGGCAACAGCCATGGAGCGGCCGAAACCAGCGGCGAGCTGAATGAACAGCTTGGAGCCGGTCTTGTGATACTCGACCATGTAGTCGGCGAGTTCCTTGAACATCTTCTTGTTCTGCCAGAGCCATCTGCGGCCCATGGTGTCGCGGACACACTGCATGCCCGGGAGAACCAGACCGACGCCGTCCTGTGCACGATTGAGCAGGAAGTTCGCAGCTTCCTTATCAAAGTGGCAGGGCTCCAGCCATCCAAACAGAGAGGTGCCGCCCATGGAGCACTGGACAATGCGGTTTTTGATCTCGACATTGCCAATCTTCCACGGAGTAAATAGCGCGCTATACTTTTCGTCCATGAAATACATCCTTCCTTTTTCTTTTATTACGAAGATGATCCGGCCGTTGCTCGCGGCAGATCATCGAACGTTTTTGTAAGCATGACACCGCAGTGCAGTGAACACGATGCATACATACTGCGCACATCATAACATACTTTTTGACAAAAAGCAATGAAATAAAATCGACCGGCTCGTATATTTTGCTCACAAAAAGCGTAAAAGTGTGATGCTGGAGGCAAAAAGCAGCCGAAATTCCCAAAATCAGAGAGCGCGACGGGCGTGCTGCCGGCCGCCGGATCGGCAGGCAAGTGAGCCGACGGGCGGCTGCGTGCCGCAAGTCGCTAAATGATACCATATTTCAACTACCCTGTCAACTTTTAAACACATTACCAAACGCGAAATTTCTACTTGAAATCCGGCAGTGACTGTGCTATGTTAATGCTATTCTTTCTTACACCTACAAAAAAGGTGTGTATTAGGAGGTTTTGCTATGAGCAAGCAACTGGATAGGGAGGAAGCCTGGGAGCTGTTGACGGAATATAACCAGGATCCGTTCCATCTGCACCATGCCCGCACGGTCGAGGGCGTCATGCGCTATTTTGCGCAGGAACTCGGCTACGGCGACGAGGTGGATTTCTGGGGCGTTGTCGGCCTGCTACATGATCTGGACTTTGAGCGTTATCCCGATCAGCACTGCATCAAGTCGCAGGAGATCATGCGCGAGCGGGATCTCGACGAGCGGCTGATCCACGCCACGGCCAGCCATGGCTATGGCATCACGGTGGATATCCAGCCGGAGCACGAGATGGAAAAGGTGCTCTACGCGACCGACGAGCTGACCGGCCTGATCGGCGCGGCGGCGCTGATGCGTCCGTCCAAGAGCGTGCAGGATATGGAGCTCAAGTCGCTCAAGAAAAAATATAAGAGTAGCGGTTTTGCGGCGGGCTGCTCGCGCGAGGTGATCCAGCGCGGCGCGGACATGCTCGGCTGGAGCCTGGACGAGCTGCTGACGCGTACGCTCGATGCCATGCGCGTAGTCGAGCCGCTCGTGGCGGAGCAGGAAGCCTGAATGTGAAAAAGCCGGGGGAGGTACCCCGGCTTTTTTGATATCTATGCGCCAGAAAGCGTCTGCTGGTCATGGCACTTGCGTATCCTTCTTTGCTGTTTCACTGACGATGGCGGAGCCGATGATCAGCGCGGCACCTGCCATGCCGAGTACAGTGAGCCGCTCGTGCAGCAATGCGGCGGAGAGCAGCAGTGCAAACACTGGGTCGATGTAGCTCATCACAGCGATGGACTGCGCTTTCAGATGCCGCATGCTGCCGAAGTACAGGGCGTAGGCGATCCCCGTGTGTGCGATGCCGACGAGCAGCACCATGCCGACGGCCGTGCCGCTGAGCGCGATTTGGGACGCGTCCTCCGTCATCAGCAGATAAGGGACCAGAATGATCGCGGCGGCGGCAAGCTGGATGATGGACTTTTCGTAGGCGTCTGCCACGACGATCTTTTTATTCAGGATCACGACGGCGGAATAGAGTGCGGCGGCGCCGAGGCCAAAGAGGATCCCGCGAATATCCTGCGTTTGCGGCCCGTTTCCGCCCGGAATGCCGGATACAAAGACCATGCCAACAATCGCTGTGAGCGCGCAGAGGAGCTTTCTGCGCGTGAGCTTTTCGCGGAATACCAGTGGCGAGAGCAGAATCACGATCGTCGGCTGCATGTAGTAGCACATGGTCGCCACCGCGACGGAGGTGGCGTTGTACGCTTCGAAGAGCAGCATCCAGTTCAGCCCCATGACTGCACCGGTCGCGGCCAGCAAAAGCAGCGTTTTGGCGCTCAGCTTTTGCAATTTTCCGCCTTTGATCAGAACCAGAAGGAGCAAAAATGCGCTGCCGAGCAGCCCACGGCAGAGGGCGAGCGCGGCGGAGAAGAGCGGGATGTACCTGCGGCAGATGCCCAGGGTGCCGAAGATCAGCATAGAGGCAATCATCGCCAGATAGGAACGAGTTTCTCTGTCTCCTGTGTATTTCGTTTTGCAGGGAGCTGTGCTAAAATATATGCATCCAATGATCTGTGAAGCGAGGTGTGAGCGATGCTGAAAGACGCGCTGGACGCGCGCATGAAGCAAAATCCCTTTGCGCGGTTGGGCGACAGTGTCTATCAGGTGCTGTATGAAGCGATCATCGAGCTGCGCCTGACACCGGGGACCGTCCTTTCCGAAACGGCGCTTGCCAAGGAGCTGAATATCAGCCGCACGCCGATCCGCAATGCGTTCCTACGTCTGGCGGGAGAAGGGCTTCTGGAGCACGGCCACGGTCAGACGTTTGCCGTGGCCGGCTTCAAAAAAGGAGAGAGCCAACAGCTCATGGAGGCACGTATTCCGGTGGAGGCACAAGCTGCGTATTGGGCGGCGGAGCGAATCCGTGCCAGTCAGCTTGCGGCGCTGGAAGCGCACGAGAGAGCCTTTTCCCGCACGCTTGACGCGTGGGACGTGCGCGCCATGGTGGCGGCGGACAATGCGTTTCATCAGACGATCGTCGATGCTGCCGGAAATCCATTTTTCTCGGAGCTCTACCGTCAGCTCACGCCGCGGGTCATCCACTATCGGAACTTCCTGTACAGCAAGACGCCGAGAGAGCAGCTCGCCGCATGCATGGCGGTGTCCGCACGGATACACCGCGCGGTCTATCACGCCGTCCGGCTCGGCTTTGTGGACGAGGCGAAAGCGTGCATGGAGCGCGACATTGCGGGCATGGCCAGCATCATCGGCCTGTGGCAGGAATGACGGGCTTCGTTTGGCTGTCTGTGTTCATTTTAGAAACGGCTGCCCGGTGTGTCAAAAGAAAGCCCTACGCGGAAAAGCGACCGGCTCCGTGTTCTGCCAAAAGTACGCGGAGCCGGTTTTCTGCTGGCTTTCGTTCGCTCCCGGAAGCAGACGCCGCAGTCACAATTCTGATTTTGCAACATTCGGCTTGAATTCCTTGCGATTTGGTAGTATATTATCCTTAGCATCTGCACACGCAGCTGTGCAGCAAGGAGGCAACGGATTATGGTCATCTCAACCAAGGGCCGCTATGCGCTGCGCCTGATGATCGACCTGGCGCAGCATTGCGACGAGGGCTTCATCTCGCTCAAGACCGTGTCGCAGCGGCAGGATGTGTCCCTGAAATATATGGAGGCGATTGCAGCGGCGCTCAACCGCGCGAACCTCGTCATCAGCCAGCGCGGCAAGGAGGGCGGCTACCGTCTGAGCCGGCCAGCGAGCGATATTACGGTCGCAGAGGTGCTGCACAGCACCGAGGGCAGCATGGCCGCTGTGTCATGTCTCGACGCAGGGGAGAACGGGTGCGAGCGCGCGGCCCAGTGCCTAACGCTGCCGATGTGGAAAAAGCTCGACGCCGTCATGGACAACTACCTGTCCGGCGTGTCCGTGCAGGACCTGCTCGACGGCAAAGCATAAGGGCACAAAATCGGGGAAAGAAGCAGGTTTTCTTTCCCCGATTAATTTTTTCAAATTCCTATTGACAGCGCGGGAAATACATGGTATCATTTGCCCATAAAGCAAGTAGGAATTAAAAAAGGGAGGGACAGTCTCATGCGCGTCTACGCAGACAATGCGGCAACCACAAAGCTATCCCCCGCCGCGAAGGAAGCCATGCTTCCGTACTTTGACGAGATCTATGGCAATCCCAGCACGCTCTACACCCTCGGGCAGGAGGCGGCCGAGCACCTGCTTGCCTGCCGCACCGAGATCGCGCAGCTGATCGGCGCTGCCGACCCGCGGGAGATCGTGTTCACCTCCGGCGGCAGCGAGGCCGATAATCAGGCCATCATCTCCGCCGCCAGAAACGGTGCCCGTAAGGGGAAAAAACACCTGATATCCACAAAGTTCGAGCACCATGCGGTGCTGCATACACTCGATAAGCTCCGTAAGGAAGGCTTTGACGTGACGCTGCTGGATGTGCACGAAAACGGCGTCATCCGCGTCGAGGACGTGGCTGCGGCCATTCGGGAGGACACGGCGCTCGTGTCCGTCATGTTTGCCAACAATGAGATTGGCACCATCCAGCCCATCCAGGCCATCGGCGCGCTCTGCCGCGAGCGGGGCATCCCGCTGCACACGGACGCGGTGCAGGCTGTCGGCCACGTTCCCGTGAATGTGCAGGAGATGCACATCGACCTGCTCTCGTGCTCGGCGCACAAGTTTCACGGCCCGCGCGGTGTCGGCTTCCTGTACGCGAAGCGCGGCATCCCGCTCACGAACATCATTGAGGGCGGCGCGCAGGAGCGCGGCAAGCGCGGCGGCACGGAAAACACCCCCGCCATTGCCGGCATGGCTGCGGCGCTGCGTGAGGCGGTCGATCACATGGCCGAGAACACGGAGAAGGTCACACGCCTGCGCGAGACGCTGATCGCGGGCCTCTCGACCATCGAGCACGCCCGGCTCAACGGCGACCGCGACCGGCGCGTGCCCGGCACGGTGAACTTCTGCTTTGAGGGCATCGAGGGCGAGTCGCTGCTGCTCCTGCTCGACCGCAAGGGCATTGCCGCTTCGTCCGGCAGCGCCTGCACGTCCGGCTCGCTCGACCCCAGCCATGTGCTGCTGGCCATCGGCCTGCCGCACGAGGTGGCGCACGGCTCGCTGCGCCTGTCCGTGGGCGAATACAACACGGACGAGGAAATGGCATACATCGTGGATAATGTCCGGCAGGTAGTCGCCTATCTGCGCAGCATCTCCCCGGTGTGGGACGAGCTGGAGACCGGTGCGCGCCCGCACCTGATTTGACACAAAACGATACAAAGGAGGCTTTCCTATGGCGCTGTACAGCGAAAAGGTCATGGACCATTTTGAAAACCCCCGCAACGTCGGCAAGATGCCCGATGCCGACGGCATCGGTGAAGTCGGCAACGCCAAGTGCGGCGATATCATGCGGATGTATATAAAGGTAAACGACGGAATCATCTCGGACGTGAAGTTCAACACGTTTGGCTGCGGCAGCGCGATCGCGTCCTCGTCGATGGCGACCGAGATGATCAAAGGCAAGCCCATCTCGGAGGCGCTGGCGCTGTCCAACAGGGCGGTCGTGGAAGCGCTCGACGGCCTGCCGGCCCAGAAGATCCACTGCTCCGTGCTCGCGGAGGAGGCGGTCAAGGCGGCCGTGAAGGACTACTACGATAAAAACGGCATCGCCTATGACGCTGCGCTCTTTGCAGAGCACGACTGTGCCGCCTGTCACGGCGGTTGATACCACCCGGCTACTTCTCTTCCCCCTTCTATGTTTTGCGGAAAGCACCCGTCCATTTGGCCGGGTGCTTTCTGTATGCCGGGATAAAAAACGCCCCCTGCAGGTTTCCCAGGAAGTCTGCAGAGGCGCGGTGCGTCAGTAATAGATGCTGTTTCGCTTTGGCCTTGGTCGGAAGTGGATGCCCGACACCATGCCGAGCGCGGCAAAGGTCGTGAACAGGGAAGAGCCGCCGTAGCTGAAAAACGGCAGCGTGATGCCGATGACGGGCGTAATGCCGATGCACATGCCGATGTTCTCAAACGTCTGGAACGTTAAAAACGCGGCCACGCCGAAGCACACGAGCGAGCCCATGTTGCTGCCCGAGCGGATGCCGACCATGACGCAGCGGATGATGACGATCAGCAGCAGCACGATGACGAGGATACAGGCGATCATGCCGAGCTCCTCACCGATGACGGCATAGATAAAGTCCGTGTGCTTACCGGCGAGGGCATTGGACTGGCTCTGCGTGCCATTGCCGAGGCCCGCACCGGTCCACTGGCCGGAAGCGAGCGCGATCTTGCTCTGGTGCGGCTGCCAGTTGATGCCGGTGTTCGTTGGGTCGATGCTGGAGTCGTAGGGCGCGAGAATGCGGTTTTTCTGATAGTCGTGCAGCACGAACTTCCACAGCAGCGGGATCATTGCGGCGATGGCCGCAAAGCCGATCGCAAACCAGTGCAGCGCGAAGCCGGCTGCAAAGAGCATCACGAGGAAGATGAAGAAGAAGATCAGCGCCGAGCCAAGGTCGGACGACACGACGAGGATCAGTCCGAACAGCAGCACGAAATGACCCGCCAGCTGCGCGACCGACCACACGGAGTTGAGGTCGTGGTATTCTTTTAAGTAGCTGATCTGCTTTGCCAGAATGACGATGAACGTGAGCTTGACGACCTCCGTCGGCTGAATGCCGATGCCGAAAAAGCGCAGCCAGCCGGTGTTGCCGGTGTTATCGCTCACGCCGAAGGGGATCAGCAGCAGCAGAAAGACCACGTTGAACGCGCACAGGATCTGCCACTTGTCGGCCAGAATGTCCACGTCCAGCACGGTCATGACCACGAACGCGAAGACGCCGAGGATGAGCGACGCGCTCTGCACGATGACATACTTGGCCGAATGGTACGACGCCGTGGCGCTCGAGATGACGATGATGCCGAAAATGGCACAGATGAGGCCCATCACGAGCAGGAAGATGTCCGCCCGGTGAAAAAATTCCTTTGCGTAGGACATGGCTTTTTTCATGATGGCCTCCTTTCCGCCGCGGCGGCGTTTTGAAATCGGCGCTTATTATATCACACAAAACGACTTTACGCAACGGCCGAAACCGTGCTATAATACTTCTTCAGAATCGGAGGGATACCATGCAGGAATATCTGACCCACAGCGAAGCGGAGACCGAACAGGTCGGCGCGGAATTTGCGCGCGCCCTGCCGGACGGCAAGGTCGTGGCCATGTACGGCGAACTCGGCAGCGGCAAGACCGCCTTTGTGCGCGGCATGGCCCGCGGCATGGGGCTGACGTGCCGCGTCTCGAGCCCGACGTTCACGATCGTGAATGAATATGAAGGCCCCCGCGAGCTGATCCATTTTGACATGTACCGGCTCGGCAGCGCGGACGAACTGTTCGACATCGGCTGGGAGGATTATGTTAACCGCGGTTCCGTCTGTGCCGTTGAGTGGAGCGAGAACGTGGAGGACGCTTTTTACGGCGACGAGGTCGTGGTCCGGTTTGAAAAACTCGGCCCGACGACCCGGCGCATCACGATCAAGAAAGGGAGTGGGACATCATGCTGATCCTCGCACTGGAGTCCTCGGCCAAGGCGGCGTCGGTTGCCCTGTGCCGCGATGGGGTGCTCATTGCCCAGAGCCAGCAGTGCAGCGGTCTGACGCATAGCTGCACGCTGCTGCCGATGGCAGAGCAGATGCTGAAAAATACCGACACCAGGCTTGCAGATGTTGATGCCGTCGCCGTTGCGCGCGGGCCGGGCTCGTTCACCGGCGTGCGCATCGGCGTGTCCACGGCCAAGGGGCTTGCTTGGGGCGCGCAGAAGCCCGCCATTGGCGTGCCGACGCTCGAGGCCATGGCGTATCACGGCCTCGCGGCGGGGGAGGGCGCGCTCGTGTGCGCGGCCATGGATGCCCGCCGCAGCCAGATCTACAATGCCCTGTTCGAGATCCGGGGCGGAAAACCGGTGCGTCTTTGTGAAGACCGCGCGATTTCGCTCGCGCAGTTGGGCGAAGAACTGGGGAAAATGCAGAAATCCGCTTTCCTGGTTGGCGACGGCGCGCAGTTGTGTTATAATACATGTTTGGACATGGGCATTCACGCCGTGCTGGCGCCGGGCAATCTGGTCAGCCAGAGCGCGTGGGGCGTGGCCATGGCCGCCTTCGGGCAGACGCCGGTCCCGGCGGAGGAACTGCTCCCGGTCTATCTGCGCCTGTCGCAGGCCGAGCGGGAACGCCAGGCACGGCTCGCAGCCCAGGCGGCACAGGAATGAAAAAATGAATCAACAAAGGAGACGACGAGATGAGTAATGTTCACGTTTTTGACCACCCGCTGATCCAGCACAAGCTCTCGATCCTGCGCGACAAGAACACCAGCGTCAAGGAATTCCGGGAACTGATTTCCGAGATCGCCATGCTGATGTGCTTTGAGGCCACGCGCGACCTCCCGCTCGAGGAGATCGCCGTGGAGACCCCGGTCGCCACGGCGCACTGCCAGCACATTGCCGGCAAGAAGCTGGCTGTCGTGCCGATCCTCCGCGCCGGCCTCGGCATGGTCGACGGCATGGTCACCATGATGCCGAACGTCAAGGTCGGCCACATCGGCCTGTTCCGCGACCCGCAGACGCTCGAGCCCGTGAAGTATTACTTCAAGATGCCGCCCGATATTGCCGAGCGCGACGTCATCATCGTCGATCCGATGCTCGCCACCGGCGGCAGCGCGTCCGCCGCGGTGCAGTTCATGAAGGAAGTCGGCTGCAAGCACATCAAGCTCATGTGCATCATCGCCGCCCCCGAGGGCGTAGCCGTGATGCAGAAGGAGCATCCGGATGTGGACATCTATGTCGCGGCGCTCGACGATCATCTCAACGAGCACGGTTACATCGTCCCCGGTCTGGGCGACGCCGGCGACCGCATCTTCGGCACCAAGTAATTCTCTCCTGTTGATCCGTAAAGCAAACACCCGGTATTGGCTCGCCAATACCGGGTGTTTTTTGCTTTTTTTACTGCAGGTTCAGGTGCTTGCGCAGCATGCCGTGCGTGAGGAAGAAGAAGCCCACGCAGAACGCCAGCGCACCCGCGCAGGCACAGCCGAGCACGAGCCAGAGTGCATGAAGTGTGCTCATGGTCAAATCGATCTGCCCGTAGGCCGCGCCGAAGATCAGCGTCAGCAGGATGCGCGTGCCGATCCAGAGCACAAAGAAGAACACGACGGACATGAGCCCCTTGTTTTTCTTGAAGCTCTGGCCGATCGCCATGGCGGCGTAGGTCATCAGGCACAGGGCGATGCCGCACAGGATCAGCAGCACGACCACCCCAGCAATGAACCAGCCGGCCTGCGCCTGTGTCATCGGGGCGCCGAACGTATAGGTAAACTGGAACCGGATCGCGTCGCTGCTGCCTCTAAACCGGCCGGACAGAAGCAGACCCAGCACGTTCACGCCGAGCGTGCCGAGAAACCACACGGCCGAGACGATCAGCTTCGAGAAGATCAGCTCCGTCGTCGAGACCGGCAGCGTGAACATCAGGTAGCCCTCGTCCGTCATCAGGTTGCGGTAAAACCGCAGGATCATGAGCACGACCGTCGCCACGCCGGCGGCAATGAGCGCGAGCGTGAACACGAGCGACACGAGCATGCCGATGGCGTTGATCAGAAAACCGGTCTGATTTTCACACAGGCGGCTGATCAGGTTCGTGAACAGGCCGAGCACCGGCACGGCCACATACAGCGGCAGCATGATGCGCGCCGTGGCGCGAAAATCCTGCTTTAAGAGTTTTCCTAGCATCTGAATACCTCCCGGAACACAGCGTCCACCGATTTGCCCTCTTTGGCGCGCAGCTCGTCCGCCGACGACTGCAGCAGCAGATGGCCGCGGCTGAGAAACGCCACATCGTCGAGGATGTTTTCCACGTCCGCGATCAGGTGCGTCGAGATGACGACGGCGGCCTCGGGGTTGTAGTTGCTGATGATGGTGTTGAGAATGAAATCGCGCGTCGCGGGGTCGACGCCGCCGATCGGCTCGTCGAGCAGGTAGAGCTTTGCCTTGCGGCTCATGACGAGGATGAGCTGCACCTTTTCGCGCGTGCCCTTCGACATCTGCTTGATCTGCTGCTTGGGCTGGATGCCGAGCCGCTGCATCATCTGCACGGCCGCGTCGCGGTCAAAATCATCGTAAAAATCGCCGAAAAACGCCAGCAGCTGCAGCGCCGTCATCCAGTCGGCGAAATACGTGCGCTCCGGCAGATAGGACACGATCTTCTTCGTCTCCCTGCACGGCACCATGCCGTCGATGAGAATTTCCCCGGCGTCCGGTGTGAGCAGGCCGTTGGCCAGCTTGATGAGCGTGCTCTTACCGCTGCCGTTCGGGCCGAGCAGGCCGACAATGTGCCCCGGCTCGACCGAGAGGTCCACGCGGTCGAGCGCCGGCTCCGCGCCGTAGCTCTTACACAGGCCCTTGCATTCAAGAATCGCCATGTTACATTTCCTCCTTTGTCTGCTGCAGATCCTGCTGCAGCAGCTCGAGCGCCTGCGCCCGGTCATAGCCGAGCTGTGCCAGCGCCTGCCAGAATGCGTCGATGCCGGCCTGTGCCAGCCGCCGCTTTTCCCGGTCGATGCGCGCCGGATCCTCCGTCACTGTGCGGCCCGCCGTGCGCTGCGTCCGGATCAGCTCCAGCCGCTCGAGCTCAGCGAGCGCGCGCTGCATCGTGTTCGGATTCACGCCGGCGTCAGACGCAAAGTCGCGCACCGACGGCAGCTTGCTCCCGGGCGGAAACTGCCCGAGAATGATCGCGCGGGCGATCTGGTCCACGAGCTGCGTGTAGACAGGCGCGTCGTTGCGGATGTTCCAGTTCATGATGTCGCCTCCTGTCAGAATTGTGTATCACTGTGTTAAGTGATTAAGACAATAACACAGTGCACGCGGAATGTCAAGCCTGTTTTTGTGAAGGAAATGCAAAAACGCCCGCAGCGGCCGCTGCGGGCGTGTGGATTGCAGATTCAGATCTCGATCTCTTCTTTGATTGCACCCTCTGTGACCGGCAGCGCAGCGGCCTTTCGCTGCGCAAGCAGACCGGGGAGGATGGACACCAGACTTCCGCAGAGGATGCACGCGATACCGGCGAGCATATTGCCCGGGATGGCCTCATGCAATACCAGAAATGCCAGCAGCGGCGCGAGCGCGGGTTTAAAGAAGAAAACGAGCGATGTCGTCTGTGCGCTCGTGACCTCCATCGACAGGAAGTAGCACGTGAAGCCGATGCCGGTCACGCCGATGTAGATAAAGAGCACGATCGGGAGATTTGCCAGCGTGTAGCCGGTGAAGAAGGGGATGCTCGCAAACGTGTCCAGCCCGGCGGCAGTCAGGCTCGCGGCGAGGGAAGGGATGTGCGTCAAACCGGCGAGTGCGATCATCTCGGCCGCGCCGAACAGAAAGCTGAAGCACGTCACGACAAGGCCGCCGAAGCGCGCGCACTGGCGCTTGCCGCACACCCCGTAGAGCGCGAACAGCAGCGTCGCCAGCAGGACGTATACCACGCCGAGCGTGTCCAGTTTCAGATTCCACGGCTGGATAATGAGCACAATGCCCGCCACGTCCAGTACCAGCCCGGCGATCTGATTTTTCGAGATCGCCTCATGCAGGAGCAGAAAGGCAAACAGCGTCACAAACACGGGGTTGCTGGAAAACAGCACGCCGACGACCGATGCCTGCACGCGCGCCACGGCGAGCTGATACAGCGACATACTCACCGCGATGCCCATCAGGCCCAGCAGCGCAAACGAGCCGAGCGCTTTACCGTCGAGCTTCCGGCCGCGTTTTTTCAGTTCGTGCACGGCGAACGGGATGAGCACCAGCCCACCGATCACGAACCGGCTGAAGTTGAGCTGGATGGGGTTGAACTGCCCGGAAATCAGCTTCAGCGCGACCTCCATGCTGGAAAACAGCAGCGTCGTGACCGCGATGTACAGATAGCCTCGTTTCATATCCATGCCTTCTTTGTTATAGACTTGCACAAGCGTTTTCCGTTGTAACACCGTTTTGCATACTTGTCAAGCAGCGTCAAACTTCCGACAAAAAACGGCGCCCGGTTTTGGCCGGACGCCGGGGCGTATGCAGGTTTGCTCAGCGCGGCAGCCGACCGGCGTTGCGCTCCCAGAACACACCGTCGGCGTAGCCCTGGATGGCAGGGTTCGTCTCCGCCAGCTCCAGCCGTTTTTCGGCCCAGGCGCAGTACTGCTCGCTGCGCTCGATGGCGACAAAACTGCGGCCGAGCTTTTTTGCCGTCACAGCCGTGGAGCCGGAGCCGGCAAAGGGATCAAGCACGATGCCGCCGGGGTCGGAGCTCGCGAGGATGAGCTTGGCCAACAGCTTTTCTGGCTTTTGCGTCGGGTGCGCGGTGTTTTCCGGCATGGACCAGTAGGGCACGGAGATATCGTCCCAGAAATTTGACGGGCACGTGTTGCGAAACTTGCCGTCCGGCGTTTCCTCCCAGTCCTTCGGCTGGCCGTCGGCGCGGTATGGTGCACGCACGCGGCGGCGCACCTTCACGGCGTCAACGTGGAATGTGTAATCGTCCGTGCGCGTGGCGAACCAGATGTCCTCCATGCCGTTTTTCCAGTTGCGCTGCGCGCCGCGGCCCTTTTCCCGCTGCCAGGTGATGCGGTTTTGTAACCGGAAATAGTCCTTGAGCGTCAGGCCGATGACCGGGCTCGAACGCCAGTCGCAGCAGACGTAGACCGAGGCGGCCGGCTTGAGCAGCGGCAGCAGTAGCTCAATCCATGCGCGCGTAAAGGCAGCATAGTTCGCGTCCGTCGTGCGCCGGAAGCCGCCGCCGGAGAAGTCTTTGGTCAGGTTGTACGGTGGGTCCACGATCAGCAGGTCTGCAAAGCCGCGCGGCAGGTGCTGCGCGACCGCAAACGTGTCGCCGCAGATGGTGCGGCCGCACACGGCATCGAGCGGCATATCCTCCGTTACGCACAGGCAGCGCGTGAGATACTCCGGTGCGTCCTCAGGCAGAAAGTCTATGGTCTTGTTTCGTTCGGCTTTCATAGTGTCACCTCGCAAAGGGAAAGCGGCTTTTTGCTGACACGTTCAGGTTTCTCCCATGGCGTAGACCATGTCCCAGAAGCGCAGGTCGAACAGGCAGCACTTTTCAAAGATATCGCAAAGATGCTGCGTCGTCTGCTCGTCAATGCCTACGCCGAGTGCGTCGATCCGGTCGATGAGCGTCTGGTTGATCTGCCGGTATTCCTCCGAAGCATAGCCAGCGAACCATGCGCCGTAGTGCTCGTTTTGGAGTGCGTCCGGATAACGCGCCACCATCTGCTGCGCGATGTAGGCATAGCTCCACGAGCAGTTTAAGAGCGTCACGAGACCGGTCAGCACGTCCCCGGCCTGCGCCTCGCAGAGCATGTAGTGGCTGTAGGCACTGTTGTCGATGTGCGTGCGCGTGCCGCGAATCTCTTCGGCTGTGACGCCGAGGCGCTGCATATACGGCAGGTGCGTGCGGAATGTTTCGCCGATCGTGTTTGCCAGCTCTCCGCTCAGAAACCGGATCTGCTCGAAATCATCGGCCTTCTGGATGATCGCCGCAAAGATCTTCACATAGTCTTTGAGGTAGAGATAGTCCTGCAGCATGTAGTAGCGGAACTTTTCCATCGGCAGCGTGCCGTCGGCCATCTGCGTCACGAACGGGTGGGAGAGATACCGCGGCCAGATGTCCTGCACGCATGCATGGAGCCGCTGCGAGAGCTTTCCGTCGTTTCCGCTGCTCATTTGTGCGCGATGATCGCGACATAGCCGCCGCTCTGATAGCCGGGCACGACGTCCTCCACGACCTCGTTGGTGTACATGGGGTTGCGAAGCAGCGTCTGATAGAAGTCAAAATCATGGAAGCCGAGCGCCTTGAGCGAGTCGATCTTCTCCTCGGTGGAGTGCCACACACCCGCGCAGCACAGCTCAAGCGGATACGGCAGCTTGGGCATGACGCCATTGAGCGATGGGTGGTCAAATGTGCCGGCTTCCTTCGCCAGCAGGTACATAAACCCGAACGCGCTCTCCTTGGGCACGTCCAGGGATACGAACTTGCCGTTCGGCTTGAGCGCCTTTTTGCAGACGCCAAACGCGCGCGTCAGGTCCTCCATATAGCTGGAGCTGCCGTTGAGGTAGATCATATCGTAGGCGTTTTCCTCCAGCTCGGCGTCCTCGATCGCGCCGAACGCGATCACGTTCACGCCACGCTTTTGCGCGATCGCGCCCATGTCGTGCGAGGGTTCGATGCCCTCGATGCCGCTGCAGTCGATCATGCTCTCGAACAGGCCGCTGCCGCAGCCGACGGAGAGCACGCGCTTGCCGGCAATGTCGCCGAGCGCCGTCTGGAACAGGCGCAGTTCGCTCTGAAACAGGTTGTCGTTTTCCATGAACCACGCGTCGTACTGCGCCGCATAGCCGTCAAATTTCGGTTTCATCATCCAAGATCCTTTCTGGGTATCATTTCGTTTGTCACAGCCGGCAGACGTGCCGGGCAGACAAAAATCAACGATTTTTTCATTATAGCATACATGTGTTTTGTCTGCAATCCTGCTACGTGGCGATTGCGGTTGATATTTATGGTTTTTTCGAACATGTATTGTAGTCCTACAAGCTGCGCAAAACTTTCTTCCCCGCACAAATTGACAACCGTCCGCAAACCTGCTATCATGCTCTGTCGAAAGCTTGATCTGGAGGGGTGCAGAATGCAGAAATATACGGCGTCCGTCATTGCGGCCGGGTGCCTCTGGGGCCTGATGGGCCTGTTCACGCGCACGCTGGCGGTCTATGGTGTGGATTCCACGGGCGCGATCGTGCTGCGCTGCGGCATTGCGGCGCTGCTGTTTGCTGTCACGCTGCTCGTGCGCGATCCGAAGCAGTTTCGCATCCGGCTCAAAGACATCTGGTGCTTTATCGGCACCGGCATCTGCAGCCTGCTGTTTTTTACGTATTGTTATTTTCAGGCCATCACAATCATGGACCTGTCCACAGCGGCGGTGCTGCTGTATACCGCGCCGTCAATCGTCATGATCCTCTCGCTGGTCCTGTTTCATGAGCGCATCACGGTGCAGAAGCTCATCGCGCTCGTGCTGGCGTTTGCCGGCTGCTGCCTGGTGTCGCTCGTCGGCGGGGAGCACAAGCTCTCCACGGCCGGCATTCTCTACGGTCTTGGCGCGGGCTTCGGCTATGCGCTCTACAGCATCTTTGCCCGCTATGCGCTCGACCGCGGCTACTCGAGCAACACCATCAACTTTTATTCCTGCCTGCTGACCACCATTGGCGCGGTCATCATCTGGGGCGCGGCGCAGCCGCTCGGCGTCATGTTCGGCTCGTGGAAGGGCTTCGGCCTGTGCACGGCGCTCGGCATCGTCACGTGCTATCTGCCGTATCTGCTCTATACCTTCGGCCTCACGGGGCTCGAGACCGGCAAGGCGTCTATCCTCGCGTCGTTTGAGCCGGTCGTGGCGACGCTGGTCGGCATCTTCGTGTTCCATGAAAAGCTCACGCCGCTCAGTGCCCTCGGCTGTGTGTGCGTGCTCTCGGCCGTTGTGCTGCTCAATCTCAAGCGTCGGCAGAAAGCCAACTGAATCCAATACGAAAAACCGTCCGCTCCCGATCGGGAACGGACGGTTTTTGCGTATGCAGCTTATTTGTTGTTGTAGGCCTCAATGCCCTTGGCCAGCAGCTCCATGGAGCGCTTGAGGGCGTCCTGATTGATGACGTAGGCCATGCGGATCTCGTTGACGCCGGTGTGCGGAGTCTTGTAGAAACTCTCAGCCGGAGTGAACATGAGCGTGTCGCCGTTGTCGTCAAACTCCTCGAGCATGAACAGCTGGAACTTCTCCGCGTCGTCCACAGGGAGCTTGGCCATGACGTAGAACGCGCCCTTCGGCTCGGAGTAGATGACGCCGGGGATCTTCTTGAGCCCTTCGACGAGCGTGTCGCGGCGGGCCTTGTATTCCTTGCGCACGGCGTCGAAGTACTCGGGGCCGACAGTGTAGAGCGCAGCGGACGCGACCTGGTCGATCGTGGAGGCGCACAGACGGCCCTGGCACCACTTCATGGCGTTGTTATAGAGATCGCTGTTGCGCGTGATCATGCAGCCGATGCGCGCGCCACAGGCGCTGAAGCGCTTGGACACGGAGTCGATGACGACGACGTTGTCCTCATAACCCTCGAACTGCAGCAGGCTCATGAGCTTCTCGCCGCCGTAGACGAACTCGCGGTATACCTCGTCGCCGATGATGAACAGATCGTGCTCCTTGGCGATGTCGGCCATGAGCTTGAGCTCTTCCTCGGCGAGGATGGTGCCGGTCGGGTTGCCGGGGTTCGTGAAGAGGATGGCGCGGGTGTGCTCATTGATGCAGGCCTCGACGCGCTCACGGATGGCAAACTTGTAGTTTTCCTCCGGCGTTGTGGTGATCGGGCGGATGGTCGCGCCGGTCAGCGTGACGAACGTGCTGTAGTTCGGGTAGAACGGCTCGGGGATGATGATCTCGTCGCCCTCGTCGAGGATGCAGCTGAGCGCGATCTGCAGCGCCTCACTGCCGCCGGTGGTGATGAGTACCTGCTTGTCGGTGATGGGTGCGTCGATCTTACCGTAGTAGTTGACGATCGCGTCGATCATCTCGGGCACGCCGTCGGACGGGGCGTAGGCCAGGACCGGCTGGCTGAAGTTCTTCACAGCATCAAAGTAAGCCGCAGGGGTGGCGATATCGGGCTGGCCGATGTTCAGGTGGTAGAGTTTCTTGCCTTTTTTGGCAGCCTCATTTGCATAGGGCGCGAACTTGCGCATGGGCGAGAGGCCGCATTTTTCGATCTTACTGGAAAATTTCATGTTGCTCCTCCGTTTTTCTTTGTATTTTGGTTTTCTGTTCTTGCTCTCCAACACAATTATGATATCGCAAATTTCCAGAAATCACAACTTAAATTCCGGAATAATTTTGTCGTCGCATTCGCGAATGGAATGGTATAGATTAAAATGTTTAATAGATAGTGCAAAAAGTCCGCCGCAGCATGGCGCTGCGGCGGACGGTGCGTATCTGGTTTCAATGCAGGCTCAGACCTTGAAGTCCACGGAGGTCGCGCCCTGATCGTCCTGCTCGAAGGTGTAGTCCTTGCCGGGCAGGATGGCGTTGAGCAGGATGCCCACGATGGAGGCGACGGCCAGACCCGACAGGGACACGACGCCGATCTGGATGCTGCCGGAGTAGGTGATGCCGATGGCGAGCACGAGGATGAGAGCGGCGATGATGACATTGCGGGTGTTGGTGAAGTCGACCTTGTTCTCGACAACGTTGCGTACGCCGACAGCGGAGATCATACCGTAGAGCACGAGGGACACGCCGCCGATGGTGGCTGTCGGCATGGCGGACACGAGGGCCGCGAACTTCGGGCAGAAGGACACGACGATCGCGATGCAGGCTGCGATGCGGATCACGCGCGGGTCATACACACGCGAGAGCGCCAGCACGCCGGTGTTCTCACCGTAGGTAGTGTTGGCCGGAGCACCGAAGAGCGCAGCGAGCGTGGTGGCCAGGCCGTCGCCCAGCAGGGTGCGGTGGAAGCCGGGGTCGACCATGAAGTTTTTGCCGCAGGTGGAGGAGATGGCGCAGATATCGCCGATGTGCTCGACCATGGTGGCCAGCGACAGCGGCACGATCGTCAGCACGGCGGACCAGAGGATGCCGCTGTCGACCGGGCCGGCGAAGAGGTGGAACACGCTGTTTTTCCAAACGATCGGCAGGCCGAACCATTTGGCGCTGCTGACGGCGGCGGCGACGGAGGCGCGCTCCGCGGGATCAATGATGAGTGCGAAAACATAAGAGCCGAGCACGCCGAGCAGGATCGGGATGATCTTGGTCATGCCCTTGCCCCACATGTTGAAGCCGATGACGATGAGGATGGCGACGATGGCGATGAGCCAGTTGGCGCGGCAGTTGGTGATGGCGGAAGAGGACAGCGTCAGGCCGATGGCGATGATGATCGGGCCGGTGACGATCGGTGGGAAGAAGCGCATGACTTTCTGGACGCCGAAGATCTTGAACAGTGCCGACAGGATGACATACATCAGGCCCGCGATGGCGACACCAAAACAGGCGTAGGCCAGCAGATCGTTGTTATAGATCGCGGAGCCGTCGGCGTTCGTGCCGATGGTGCGCACGGCGTTGTAGCCGCCGATGAAGGCGAACGAGCTGCCCAGGAAGGCGGGGACTTTGCCCTTGGCCAGCAGGTGGAACAGCAGCGTGCCGATGCCCGCGAACAGCAGCGTGGTGGCGACGTCGAGGCCGGTCAGCGCCGGGACGAGGACGGTCGCGCCGAACATGGCGAACATGTGCTGGAGACCCAGAATGAACATTCTGGGCGTGCCGAGTGTGCGTGCGTCGTACACCGGCTCGTTACCGATGGGTTTCTTGCTCATAGATTTTTTCCTCCCGTGAAAATTTAATCTATTCTTTATCCTCTCTCGAGGATGCAGACACTATTTTCTCCGTCCGTCTCCTGCAGGCGGACGGCCACGACCTCGCTCTTGGCGGTCGGGATGTTTTTGCCGACGTAATTGGCCTTGATCGGCAGCTCGGAGTGGCCGCGGTCGATCAGGGAAAAGAGCTGAATGCGCGCCGGACGGCCGAACTGCATCACGGCGTCGAGCGCTGCGCGCGCGGTGCGACAGGTGTAGATGACGTCATCGACCAGCACGACGGTCTTGCCCGCGATGGGGAAGGGGATGTCGGTCCGGTTGAGCACCGGCGCGTCCGCGACTGTGGACAGATCGTCACGGTAGAGCGTGATGTCCATCTCGCCGACCGGCAGCTGCACGCCGTCGATCTTCTCGATGTTTTTCGCGAGGCGGCGGGCCAGCGGCACACCGCGTGTGTGGATGCCGATCAGGCACAGGTCATCCGTGCCGTCGTTTTTCTCGAGGATCTCATGCGCGATGCGCACGAGCGTGCGGTCGATGGCGGCCTCGTCCATGATCTTTGCCTTGAATTTCAGCTCCACAGCGGTCCCTCCTCCGGGCATAAAAAAACACCCTGTCCGGATACAGACAAGGCGGCAACGCGCAGAGAGACGCTGCAGAGATTTCATTGACAGTGACACCTTGTCGGCATCTCGTACCGACTTAAAAATATCAGCTTGCACAGCATACCACTGTATCTCGTGCTTGTCAACAGCAAATTCACATTTTCGTCACAAAAACTTGTCCCTCCCGTTTTCGGCGGGAGGGACGGGAGGGACAGGGTACAGGATCTTGCGGTCAGGCTTTCTTGAAGCTGTCCTTGAGCGCGACGGCGCGGTTAAAGACCAGGTGCTCCGGGGCCGAGTCCTTGTTGTCCACGGCGAAGTAGCCGAGGCGCAAAAACTGGAACGCGGCCGGAGCCTCAGCGCCGGCGAGCATCCGCTCGACCTTACAGCCGGTGAGCACGGACAGCGAGTCCGGGTTCAGGCACTCCAGATAGTCCTTGCCGTCGCCCTCGGGGTCGGCGTCGGCGAAGAGATTATCATACAGGCGCACCTCGGCGTCGGCGCAGTTGTGTGCATCGACCCAGTGAATCGTGCCGCGCACCTTGCGGCCGTCGGGGGTGTTGCCGCCGCGGGTCTCGGGGTCGTATTCGCACAGGACCTCCGTCACGTTGCCGTCCGCGTCCTTGACGCAGCCGGTGCAGCGGACGATGTACGCGCCCTTGATGCGCACCTCGTTGCCGGGGTAGAGGCGGTTATACTTCTTCGGCGGCTCCTCCATGAAGTCGTCGGCCTCGATCCACAGCTCGTCGGAGAACGTCACGTCGCGCGTACCGGCGTTTTCGTCCTCGGGGTTGTTCTCGATGGCGAACGTCTCGCTCTGGCCCTCGGGATAGTTCGTGATGCGCAGCTTCACCGGGTGCAGCACGGCCATGGCGCGCTGGGCGTGGAGGTTGAGATCCTCGCGCAGGCAGTGCTCCAGAAAACTGTAATCGACCGTGGACGCGACCTTGGACACGCCGATGCGCTCGCAGAAATTGCGGATGGACGCGGGCGTGTAGCCGCGGCGGCGCAGGCCGCACAGCGTCGGCATGCGCGGATCGTCCCAGCCGGAGACGTAGCCCTCCTCGACGAGGCGGCGCAGCTTGCGCTTGGACATGACGGTGTAGTTGATGCCGAGGCGCGAAAATTCGATCTGGCGCGGCTTGCATGGCACGGACACGTTGTTCACGACCCAGTCGTACAGCGGGCGGTGATCCTCGTATTCCAGCGAGCACAGCGAGTGCGTGATGCCCTCAAGCGCGTCCTGGATCGGGTGCGCGAAGTCGTACATCGGGAAGATGCACCATTTCGTGCCCTGACGGTGGTGCTCGATATAGCGGATGCGGTAGAGCACGGGGTCGCGCATGTTGAAGTTGCCGGATGCGAGGTCGATCTTTGCGCGCAGGGTGTACTTGCCCTCCGGGAACTCGCCGGTGCGCATGCGCGCGAACAGATCAAGGCTTTCCTCGATCGGGCGGTCACGCCAGGGACTGACGGCAGGGGTGTTCACATCGCCGCGGTATTCGCGGAACTGCTCCGGCGTCAGCTCGCACACATAGGCAAGCCCTTTCTTGATAAGCTCCACAGCGTATTCGTAATCCTTCTCGAAGTAGTCCGAGCCGAAGAAAAACCGATCGCCCCAGTCAAAGCCGAGCCAGTGGATGTCCTCCTGAATGGCCTCGACGAACTCGTTGTCTTCCTTGGAGGGGTTCGTGTCGTCCATGCGCAGGTTGCAGATACCGCCGAATTTCTCGGCCGTGCCGAAGTCGATGCACAGGGCCTTGCAGTGGCCGATATGCAGGTAGCCGTTCGGCTCCGGCGGGAAACGGGTGTGGACGGTCTGGCCGGCGAAACGGCCGCCCGGCGCGAGATCCTCTTCGACAAAGGCTTCGATAAAGTTTTTTGTATCTTCCATAGTGTCATGTCAACTCCACATAAATTTGCGAGGGTTAGGAATTTGTAAAGGTATTATACACGATTCATTTTCTGTTTACAATATCGAAAAAGAAATATATAATTCAGACAGAATCGTAAGAGAATGGAGGTGCGGGCACATGTATGACCTGCTCATCATCGGCGGAGGCCCGGCGGGGCTGTCGGCGGCTATGACGGCGCGCAACCGGAACCTGTCTGTGTGCGTGATCTGCGGCGGCGCGGCCGACAGTGCGCTGTATAAGGCCGGCCATGTCACAAATTACCCCGGTGTGCCGGATGTCTCCGGCCCTGCGCTGCTCGAGGCCATGACGCAGCAGGCGCGCGGCCTCGGCGCGGACATACTGCGTGAGCGGGCGCTCTCGGTCATGCCGACGGGAGGGACGTTCGGCGTCTCGGCGGGCAGGGAATTTGCGGAGGGCAGGGCGCTCCTGCTTGCGACCGGCATTGCCCAGCGCGGCACGTTTCCCGGGGAAACGGCGTTTCTTGGCCGCGGTGTGAGCTACTGCGCCACCTGCGACGGTATGCTCTACCGCGGTAAGCGCGCGGCGGTCATCGGTCTGGCGGCCGACGCCCCGGCGGAGGCGGATTTCCTGCGGGAGATCGGCTGCGACGTGCACTATTATGACGGGAAAAAGCACCGCTTTGAGATTCGCGGTGCCGAGCGGGCGGACACGCTCGTGGTCGATGGCGTGGCGGAGCCGGCGGACGTCATCTTCGTTTTGCGCGCGGGCTTTGCGGCCGATACGCTCCTGCCCGGCCTTGCCACGGAAAAGGGCCACATCGTTGTGGATGAAGCCTATGCCGCGAGCATCTCCGGCGTTTTCGCGGCCGGGGACTGCACCGGCGCGCCCTATCAGATCCCGGCGGCGGTCGGCGAGGGCAACTGCGCGGCGCTTTCGGTCGCGCGCTGGCTCAGAATGTAGCGCAGGATTCTCCCGTGAAACAGGTGTTGATTTTAGGGCATGAATCTGTTATAGTATTTAGGCATGTTCTTTTCATGACAAATTTCACGTAAACACTGCACCCGGCGATAAATGATTAGAGGAGGAAACCCAATGAACATCCAGAACATCGAAAAGAAAGAGAAAAATATGGCGACCTTTGAAGTGAAGGTCCCGGCCGATGTCTTTGACAACGCGGTCAACGAAGTATATAAAAAGAACAAGAACCATCTCTACGTGGCCGGTTTCCGCAAGGGCAAGGCCCCGCGTGCCGTCATCGAGGGCATGTACGGCAAGGAAGTGTTCTATCCTGACGCCATCGAGGCGCTGGCACAGGACGCGTTCGAGGCTGGCCGTGCCGACTGCGGCTTTGAGTGCGTCGGCGCTCCGAGCCTGATCGACCAGAAGGTCACCGAGGACAAGGAACTGATCTACACCTTCGAGGTCGGTGTGTATCCGGAGGCGGAGCTCGGCCAGTACAAGGGCCTCGAGGTTCCGCAGAACCACGAAGCGTTTGACGAGAGCAAGGTCGACGAAGAGATGCATAACGTCCAGAAGCGCAACGCCCGCCTGCTCGATGTCGAGCGTGAGGCGAAGATGGGCGACCACGTGACGATCGACTTCGCCGGCTTCATCGACGGCGAGCAGTTTGACGGCGGCACGGCTGAGGACTATGACCTCGAGCTCGGCTCCAACACGTTCGTGCCCGGCTTTGAGGAGCAGATCGTCGGCATGAAGGCCGGCGACGAGCGCGATGTCGTCGTCACATTCCCCGAGAACTACGTCGAGGCGCTGGCCGGCAAAGAGGCCACCTTTAAAGTCACCGTCAAGAGCGTCAAGGAGCCCGAGCTTCCGGCGCTGGACGATGAGCTGGCCAAGGACATCTCCGACTACGAGACCATCGCGGAGTACCGCGACCATGTCCGTGAAGATCTGGAAAAGGAATTCACCGAGCAGCAGGAGTCTGACTACGCGACCCGCCTTATGAAGGCCGCTGTCGACAACATGACCGTCGAGATCCCCGAGCCCATGATCCTGGCCAAGCTCGACGAGCAGCTGCGCAACTACATCTCCACCATGGGCATCAGCCCTGAGCTCACCCGTGAGCAGGTGCTCGCCTCCATGGGCCTGGACGAGAAGACCTTCCAGGAGATCATGCGTCCGCAGGCCGTGTTTGAGCTGCAGACCGATCTGCTGCTCGACGCGATCGTCAAGGCCGAGAACATCGAGCTCGACGACGGCGAACTCGACGAAACCTACAACAAGATGGCCGAAGAGTATAAGATGGACGTCGACAAGATCAAGCAGTACGTCGACGAGAAGATCATCGTTCTGGATATGAAGCGCCGCAAGGCCGCCCAGCTCATCCGCGACACCGCAGTGGACAAGGAGCCCGAGACGAAGGAAGAAGCCGCTGAGGCCAAGGAAGAGGCAGCCGAGTAATTCCCCGAAAGCTGTTTGGATTCCGGGCAGAACGGTTATGCTCTCTTGGATAAGCGAAACATCGAAAGGAGCGTACCATGAGTTTAGTACCGTACGTTGTCGAGCAGACCTCCCGCGGGGAGCGCTCGTACGACATTTTTTCCCGCCTGCTCAACGACCGCATCGTCATGCTGTCCGAGGAGGTCAATGATACGACAGCCAGCCTGATCGTGGCGCAGCTGCTGTATCTCGAAGCACAGGATCCCGATAAGGACATCCAGTTTTATATCAACAGCCCCGGCGGCAGCGTGACCGCAGGCCTCGCCATCTATGACACCATGCAGTACATTAAGGCGGATGTTTCCACCATTTGTGTCGGCCTGGCCGCATCGATGGGCGCGTTCCTGCTCTCGTCCGGCGCCAAGGGCAAGCGTCTGGCCCTGCCGAATTCGGAGATCATGATCCATCAGCCCTCCGGCGGCAGCCAAGGCCAGTGCACGGACATTCAGATCCAGGCACGGCAGATCCTGCGCATCAAGGATCGTCTCAATCACATCCTCGCGGAAAACACCGGCAAGCCGGTCGAGACCATCGCCGAGGATTGCGAGCGCGATAACTTCATGACCGCGGAGGAAGCACAGGCCTACGGTCTGGTGGACAAAGTCATTTATAAGCGATAATCTGTCAGGGGAGGGAACCGCCGTTCCCTCCCTGTTTCAAATGTAGAAAATGTGAGGTTTTTATGGCCAGAAATGACGAGAAAAAGAGCGTGCGCTGCTCTTTTTGCGGCAAGCCGCAGTCGCTGGTGAACCGGCTCGTTGCCGGTAACGGCGTCTATATCTGCGATGAGTGCGTGCGCCTGTGCATGAGCATCATCGACGAGGGCTATCAGCCCGAGAGCGTCTCCACGGCGGAGGTCACCCTCCGGCGCGACCAGCTGCCGAAGCCGGCCGAGATGCGCGCCACGCTCGACGACTATATCATCGGCCAGGACCGTGCCAAGGTGGTGCTGTCCGTGGCGGTGTACAACCACTATAAGCGCATCCTGCGCGGCGATCAGGACAATGATGTTGAGCTGCAAAAGAGCAACGTCCTGCTCATCGGCCCGACCGGCAGTGGCAAGACGCTTTTTGCCCAGACGCTGGCCAAGATGCTCGACGTACCGTTTGCCATCGCGGATGCGACCACGCTCACCGAGGCCGGCTATGTCGGCGAGGATGTGGAGAACATCCTGCTCAAGCTGCTGCAGGCGGCGGATTTTGACGTGGAGCGCGCGCAGCGCGGCATCATTTACATCGACGAGATCGATAAGATCGCCCGCAAGAGCGAGAACACGTCCATCACGCGCGACGTCTCCGGCGAGGGCGTGCAACAGGCGCTGCTCAAGCTCCTCGAGGGCACGGTCGCGAACGTCCCGCCCCAGGGCGGACGCAAGCACCCGCAGCAGGAGTTCATCCAGGTGGATACGACGAACATCCTCTTCATCTGCGGCGGCGCGTTCGACGGTGTGGACAAGATCATCGAGCGCCGCATGGACAAGAAGTCCATGGGCTTCGGCGCCGAGATCCAGAGCGCCAAGGAGCGCGACCTGACCGAGATTATGAAAAACGTGCAGCAGCACGACCTGCTGAAGTTCGGCATCATCCCCGAGCTGATCGGCCGCATGCCGGTCATTACGGCACTGGCCAGTCTGAGTCGCGAGGACATGGTGCGCATCCTCAAGGAACCCAAAAACGCCCTGACCAAGCAGTATCAGGCGCTGATGCAGTTTGATAATGTTGATTTGGAATTTGAAGACGAAGCACTGGGCAAAATTGCGGATAAGGCGATCGCGATGGAGATCGGCGCCCGCGGCCTGCGCAGCGTTATGGAGGGCGTCATGACGGACCTGATGTACTCCGTCCCGTCGGACCCGACGATCGCCAAGATCACCATCACCGCGGCGAGCGTGGACGGCACCGAGCCGCCGCGCATCGAGCATCGGGAGCAGTGACCCATTGCACCCTGCCCCCGGGACCCCTGAGCGAAAGAGGAATCTGAATGGATAACACAACTTCTATAGACCATGCGGAATTTACCGCCCGGCGCAGCCTGCCCATGATGGCGCTGCGCGGCCTGACCGTGTTTCCGGGCATGATGCTGACCTTTGAGGTCGAGCGCAGCATGTCCATCGCGGCGCTGAACATGGCCATGAGCGACGATCAGATCATCTATCTGGTCCCGCAGAAAGACATCGCGACCGATATCCCCACGCCGGACGATGTGTACGGCGTGGGCACGGTCTGCCGCATCAAGCAGATGATGAAGCAGCCCGGCACCAAGACTGTCCGTGTCATGGCCGAGGGCATCGAGCGCGGCCGGACGCTGGCCGTGCGCACGGACACGCCCTGCTTCGTGGCCGAGGTCGAGCCGATGCCGGACGTGGCCGAGCGCAAAACGGCCCGCACCGAGGCGCTCATCCGCCACTGCTGCAACCTGTTTGACGCCTACGTCACCGCGTCCGGCAATATGGCGCCGGAGTCGGTCATCAGTGTGCTCAGCAGTACGAACGCGGCGTTCGTGTCGAATTTCATCTCCCAGCACGTGTTCCTTCGCCCGGAAGAGAAGCAGGAGCTGCTGGAGGAGACGCGCCCGAGCCGGAGACTGTCCAAGCTCTCGAAAATGGTGCTGCACGAGACGAGCGTGCTCGGCCTGCAGCATCAGCTCGAGGAGGCGGCGCAGGACCGCCTGAACCAGACGCAGCAGGAGTATCTGCTGCGCGAGCAGATGAAGATCATCCAGGCGGAGCTCGGTGAGTCCGACGATCCGGACTCCGAGAGCGCGGACTACCGAGAAAAGATCCTTGCCCTGCACCTGCCGGAGGACTCCGAGCAGCGCCTGCTCAAAGAGGTCGACCGGCTCAAAAAGCAGCCGTTCGGCTCGTCGGAGGCGTCCGTCATCCGCAACTATCTGGACATCTGCCTCGAGCTGCCGTGGAACACACGCACGCAGGAAACGCTTGACGTGTGCGCTGCGCGCGAGGTGCTTGACAAAGAACACTTTGGGCTCGAGAAGGTCAAGGACCGCATCACGGAGTATTTGGCCGTGCGCCAGCTCGCGCCCGATGTCAAGGGCGGCGTGCTGTGCCTCGTCGGCCCTCCGGGAACCGGCAAGACAAGCATCGCCATGAGCATCGCCCATGCCACGAACCGCAAGCTCGCGCGAATCTCCCTCGGCGGCGTGCACGACGAGGCGGAGATCCGCGGCCACCGCAAGACGTATGTCGGCGCCATGCCCGGCCGCATCATCAACGGCCTGACCATCGCCGGCAGCATGAATCCCGTCATGGTGCTCGACGAGATCGATAAGCTCGGCAGCGATTACCGCGGCGACCCGTCGTCGGCGCTGCTGGAGGTGCTCGACGCGGAGCAGAACGACCATTTCCGGGATAACTTCATGGAGATCCCGGTCGACCTGTCGGATGTGTTTTTCATCCTGACGGCCAACACGCTCGATACCATCCCGCGCCCGCTGCTCGACCGCATGGAGGTCATCCAGCTCTCGAGCTATACGGATGAGGAAAAGCTGCAGATCGCAAAGCAGCATCTGCTGCCCAAACAGCGCAAGAAGCACGGCCTCAAGCCGTCGCAGTTGCGCGTGAGCGACGATGCCATCCGCGAGATCATCACGCTCTATACGCGCGAATCCGGCGTGCGCGTGCTCGAGCGCAGCCTTGCCGCCGTCTGCCGCAAGACGGCCAAGCGCATCGCGCTCGGCGAGTGCAAGAGCGTGCAGCTGCGCGCGGGCAGCGTGGCCAATTATCTCGGCCCCGCGCGCTTTGAGCCGGAGCATGTCTATGCGCAGGACGAGGTCGGCCTCGTGCGCGGCCTTGCCTGGACGTCCGTCGGCGGGGAAGTGCTCGATGTCGAGGTCGCCGTGCTCGACGGCGCCGGCAAGCTGGAGTTGACCGGCAACCTAGGCAACGTCATGAAGGAGTCGGCGCAGGCTGCCGTCACCTATATTCGCAGCCGTGCGCAGATGCTCGGCATCGACCCGGAGTTTTATAAGAAAAAGGACATTCATATCCATTTCCCGGAGGGCGCCATTCCGAAGGACGGCCCGTCGGCCGGCATCACGATCTGCATCGCGGTCATCTCCGCGCTCACGAACACGCCAGTTCGCCGCGACCTCGCCATGACGGGCGAGATCACGCTGCGCGGCCGCATCCTGCCAATCGGCGGCCTGAAGGAAAAGACCATGGCCGCCATGCGCATCGGCATCACGACGGTCATCATCCCGCGCGAGAACGAAAAGGATCTCGAGGAGATCGACCCGACCGTGCGCAGTGCGCTCAAGTTCGTCACGACCGACCACGTGGATAAAATCCTGGACGTCGCGTTCGGCCGCCGTTTTGCTGCGGCCGTCAAGGCGGCGCACAAGGACGCGCACGGCGACGCGGCAAATGTGAATCTGCGCCAGTGAGGAGACAGCCATGGCGACACTGAACCTGAATAAGGCGGAGTTTCTCAAGTCCGCCGTCAGCCCGTCCGGCTTCCTCGCGGCCGACCTGCCGTGCATCGTTTTTGCCGGCAAGTCGAATGTCGGTAAGTCCTCGGTCATCAACCGGCTGCTCAACCGCAAGAACTTTGCCCGCGTCGGCTCCCAGCCCGGCAAGACCGTCCATGTGAACTATTTCTGCATTGACGGCCGGGCATACTTTGTTGACCTGCCGGGCTACGGCTACGCCAGCGTCGCCAAGACGGAGCGCGCACGCTGGGGCAAACTCATGGAGGACTTCTTCTCCGACCCCGCGCGCATCACGCTCGGTGTTATGATCGTTGATGCCCGCCACAAGCCCACGGCCGACGATGAGACGATGGCGGCGTGGTTTCATTCCACCGGCTGCCCGATGGTCGTCGTGGCCAACAAGTGCGATAAGCTCAAAAAGTCGGAGATCGAGCCGAACCTTGCGCGCATCCGCGCCACGCTTTTGCTGCCGGACGATGCGGTGCTCCTGCCATTTTCGGCGGAAAAGGGTACCGGCCGAGAGGCGCTGCTTGGCGAGATTTTTTGTGCCATTGGATGACCCGAAGTGCAGAGCGTGCATTTGCGCGCTCGTGCGCTTTTTTGCGTGCTGCGGCCTGTTTACATTTTTGTACCGCTGCGGTAAATCGATACGTTGAGCGAATATCGCAACAAGGGAGGCGGCGCTGTGCTCGAAAAGCTGCGACAAATTGAAAACTGGTATGCCGAGCTCGAGAGCAAGCTGGCCGACCCCGCGCACTATTCCGACCCTGCGGTGTTCACAAAGCTTTGCCGCGAGCAGCGTGAGCTGCAGCCGGTCGTGGAGGCTTACCGGGCCTATAGCGCCTGTCAGACGCAGATCGCGCAGGCGGAGGCTCTGCTGGGCGACCCCGAGCTGCACGAGATCGCGCGCGAGGAGATCGAGCACGGCACGGCCCGCTGCGCGGAGCTCGAGCAGCAGCTGCGCGTCCTACTGCTGCCGCGCGACCCGAATGATGAGCGCAACGTCATTCTGGAGATCCGCGCCGGCGTCGGCGGAGAAGAATCGGCGCTCTTTGCGCATAGTCTTTACCGGATGTACAATATGTTTGCCGACGCGCATGGGTGGAAGACCGAGATCGCGAACCTCGATGAGACGGAGCTCGGCGGCGTGCGCGAGGCGAGTCTGCTCATCAGCGGGCGGGGGGCATACTCCCGCCTGAAGTTTGAAAGCGGGGTGCACCGCGTCCAGCGCGTGCCGGAGACGGAGACCGGCGGCCGCATCCACACCAGCACCGCCACCGTGGCCGTGCTGCCGGAGATGGACGCCGTGGAGGTGCGCATTGACCCGAAGGACCTGCAGATCGACACCTACCGCAGTTCCGGTGCCGGCGGCCAGCACGTCAATAAGACCGAAAGCGCCATCCGCATCACGCACCTGCCGACCGGCACGGTTGTCGAGTGTCAGGATGAGCGCAGCCAGTATAAAAACAAGGACCGCGCGATGAAGATCCTGGCCTCGCGCCTGTATGCTGCGGAAAGCGCCCGGCAAAACGCCGTGCGTTCGGCCGAGCGGCGCAGTCAGATCGGCACCGGGATGCGCAACGAGCGCATCCGCACCTACAACTTCCCGCAGGGGCGGGTGACGGATCACCGCATCCGGCTGACGCTCTACAAGCTCGATCAGGTGCTCGACGGTGATCTGGATGAGATCATCGATGCGCTCACGCTGGCTGATCAGGCCGAAAAGCTGCGCGAATCCGTGGAGGAAGCATGAATACAGAACGAATCACCACCGAGATTGCACAGGCGGCGGACATCATCCGCGCCGGGCAGCTCGTCGCCGTCCCGACGGAGACGGTCTATGGCCTTGCCGGCAACGGGCTGGATCCCGATGCCGTTGCGCAGATCTATGAGGTCAAGGGCCGGTCGGCCGTCAAGCCGCTGTCATTGATGGTGCATGACGCGTCTGCCATGGCGCACTACTGTGCCGATGTGCCGCCGGCGGCGTACACACTGGCCGAGGCGTTCTGGCCCGGGCCGCTCACGATCGTGCTGCAGGCGAAAGCCTGCGTGCCCGAGATCGTGCGCGCAGGCGGTGAGACTGTCGGCCTGCGCTGCCCGGACCACCCGGTCACGCTGGCGCTCATCGAGGCCGCGCAGCTGCCGTTGGCCGCGCCGTCGGCCAATCCCTCCGGCGCGCCGAGCCCGAAAACGGCGGACGACGTGCTCGCGTATTTCGATGGGCAGATCGCGGCCGTCATCGACGGCGGCCCCTGTGGCATCGGCCGGGAGTCCACGCTCGTCGATCTCTCGCACACGCCGTACCGCATTCTGCGCGCCGCCGCCGTGCCGGACGACGCCGTCTGGGACGCACTTGTGCAAAAAATGCACATCGTCGGCATCACGGGCGGCACCGGCTGCGGCAAAACGACCGCGCTCATGGAGCTTGAGCGCCAGGGCGCGCTTGTGATCGACTGCGACGCGGTGTATCATGAGCTGCTGGCGTCCAATACCGCCATGCTCGCGGCGATCAACGCCCGTTTTCCGGGTACAATAGAAAATGGGGTGCTGCAGCGCAAAAAACTCGGCGCGGTCGTGTTCGCAGACGCGGCGGCGCTCGACGATCTCAACGCCATCACACACCGGTATGTCCGCGCTGAGGTGCGTGCTCGCCTGCGCGCTTGGGCGCGTCAGGGCGGCACGGCCGCGGCAATCGACGCCATCGCGCTCATTGAGAGCGGGCTGGCGGAGCTGTGCACCATTACGCTCGGCGTGACGGCGCCGCGCGAGGCGCGTATTGAGCGGCTCATCGCGCGCGAGGGCGTGACGCGCGATTATGCCGAGGCGCGCATTGATGCACAGAAGCCCAACGAATGGTTTGCCAAACATTGCAGCTACGTGCTGGATAACGGCGGCACGCTCACCGATTTTCAGCGCCGCTGCCATCAACTGATACAGGAGGTGCTCTCATGAGCGAAGATAAGGAACTCAAGCAGTGGAAGGAAAAGCTGTTCTACCAGCCGAAGAACGGTTATGATCAGATCGACGCCGAGCAGACCGGGGAGATCTTTGCCTACGCCGAGGGATATAAGCGCTTTCTCGACGCCGCGCGCACCGAGCGCGAGGCCGTTAAGGAAGCGATCCGCATGGCGGAGGCCGCGGGCTTTGTGCCGTATACGTTCGGCATGGAGCTGCAGCCGGGCTCGAAGGTGTATGTCAACAACCGCGGCAAGGCGCTCATGCTGGCCGTGCTCGGTCAGCAGCCGCTCGACCACGGCTGCGTGATTGCGGGCGCGCACATCGACTCGCCGCGCCTCGACCTCAAGCAGACACCGATGTATGAGGATTCGGAGCTGGCATATTTCAAGACGCACTATTACGGCGGCATCAAGAAGTACCAGTGGGTCACGATCCCGCTGGAGCTGCACGGCACCGTCGCGCTCAAGGACGGCAGCACGGTCGATATTGCCATCGGCCGCGAGCCGGATGAGCCGCAGTTCGTCATCACCGATCTGCTGCCGCACCTCGGCAAGGATCAGATGCGCAAGACCATGGAAGAGGGTATCACGGGTGAGGCACTCAACGTCGTCATCGGCAGCATGCCGTATGCCGGTGAGGGGCGTGACCGCGTGAAGCTCGCCGTGCTGTCCCTGCTCTATGATGAATACGGTATCACGGAAGAGGACTTTCTGTCGGCAGAGCTTGCCGCCGTGCCAGCGTTCCCGGCGCGCGACATTGGCTTTGACCGCAGCATGATCGGCGCCTATGGTCAGGACGATCGCGTGTGTGCCTACGCCGAGCTGCGCGCCATCCTCGACCTCGACGGCGCACCGGAGCGCACGGCCGTGTGCATCCTCGCCGATAAGGAGGAGATCGGCTCCGACGGCGTGTCCGGCATGCAGTCACAGGCGTTT
Source organism: Bacteroidaceae bacterium (assembly GCA_963627135.1). Taxonomy (GTDB): domain Bacteria; phylum Bacillota; class Clostridia; order Oscillospirales; family Oscillospiraceae; genus CAG-103. The sequence goes on from CAVFZY010000008.1 coordinate 99,843, forward strand.
GAGGCCTTCATGGCCGACCTCTGCGAGCAGCAGGACGTCGCGCTGCGCCACTGCTTTGCCAAGAGTTTTTGCCTCTCGGCGGACGTCTGCGCGGCCTTTGACCCCAGCTTCCCCGAGGTGAGCGCCAAGCGCACGGAGGCCAAGCTCAATTACGGCATGGGCATCTGCAAGTTCACGGGTGCGCGCGGCAAGTCTGGCACGAGCGATGCCTCAGCCGAGCTTGTGGCCTATCTGCGCCGCCTGTTTGCCGATAACGGCGTCGTCTGGCAGCTGTCCGAGATGGGCAAGGTCGATCAGGGCGGCGGCGGCACGATCGCCAAGTTTATGGCCGACCGCAACATCGACACCATTGACGCCGGTGTGCCGGTGCTGAGCATGCATTCGCCGTTCGAGCTTGTGGCAAAGTTCGATTGCTGGATGACCTACCGCGGCGTGCTGGCGGCCTACTGCGACACGCAGGCGTGACCGGATCGGGCAGGGGAGGACCCTACAAGGGGAGGACGGGCGCTGTGCCCGTTTTCCCTTGTGGTGAGAAAGAAATAGTGTTATAATCAAATGTTCATATCTGCACATTGGGAGGTACATCCGTGAGCATCTGGAATGCGATCCTACTCGGTCTGGTGCAGGGCGTCGCAGAGTTTCTGCCGATCTCCAGCTCCGGCCATTTGTCCATCCTGCAAAACCTGTTTCACATGTCTACGACGGAAAACGGCCATCTGTTTTTCGATGTTCTGCTGCATCTGGGCACACTTATTTCCATCTGCATCGTCTACTGGCGGGACATCGTGGCCATGGTGCGCGAGACGTTCGCGTTTTTCCGCAGCACGCGTCTGCCGGCTGAGCAGCGGCAGCGGCTTCCCGCCGCGCGCCTGGTGCTCATGATCATTCTGGCGACGCTGCCGCTGTTTCTGATCCTGCCGATCAACGATCAGGTCGAGCAGCTGTACTACCACACCTTCTTCATCGGCCTCATGCTCATCCTCACGGGTTTTCTGCTGTTTGTGGCCGATAAAATGCCCAAGGGCACGCGCACGGAGAAAAACATGCGCGTGCGCGACGCGCTCATCATCGGCGTGTGCCAGGCTGTGGCGACGATCCCGGGCCTGTCCCGGTCGGGTACCACGATCGCGGCCGGCATGGCCACGGGATTGGACCGCAGCTTTGCGGTGCGCTTCTCGTTTCTGATGTCGCTGCCTGCGGTGCTGGGTGCAAACATCCTGTCGCTGGCAAAGGCGGCCAAGACGGGCATCGATGTGTCGCTCCTGCCGGCGTACCTGATCGGCATGTTCGTGGCGATGGTTTCGGGTGTTGCGGCCATCGGCCTTGTCAAACGCCTGACGTCGAAGGGCCGCTTCGGCGCGTTTTCCTACTACTGCTGGGGCGCGGGCGCACTGACGATGATTCTGTCTCTGATTTTCTGAGAGGACGTTATAAAATGGCAACTTCATCATCCAAAAAGAAAACCGGCACGGCGAAAAAGTCCGCTCCGGCAGCGAAAAAGTCGGCCTCCGCACCGGAAAAGCAGCCGGCTGCCAAGGCGGCTCCGGCCGCTGCGCCGACGGCGCCGACGTGGCCGTATGCGCTTGTGTGCATCGTGCTGTCGCTGCTGGCATTTCTGGGCTTGTTTCATGCCGAGGGCGTCATCATCGACGGCTTTGCAGGCTTCCTGTGCGGCGTCATGGGCTGGGGCTTTTGGGCGTTTCCATTTGCGATGCTGCTGCTGGCGTGGATCTTTGTGCGCAATCCGAGCAGACATTTCGGCCTGCGGGTGACGGCGGCGCTGCTGATTGCGCCGCTGTTCGGCATGATCGTGCACCTGATGCTCTGCCGCGTGGCGTTCACGGCGCAGACGTTCGGCGCGATCGTCGGCCAGCTCTATGATGGAGGTAAGGCGCTCACGTCCGGCGGCGTGATCTCCGGCGGCTTGGGTTATCTGCTCAAGGCCGGCATCAGCGTGTATGCGGCGCTGCCGTTGACGATGGTCGCCTTCGTGTTCTGCGTGCTGGGCAGCGTGGACCTGACGGTCGGCAAAATCGCAGCCTGGTCGCGCACACGGCGCGAGGCGCAGTACATTCCGGACGAGGACGTGCCGCTTGCGGATGATGAGCAGGACGAACCGGCACCGCAGCCGCTGCCCGAGTCGCCGCGCCGTAACCGCCGCGCTGCGCCGGACAAGCCGGTCGCGAAGAAAAAATTCATTGACATCCCGGTCGAGGACGCACCGGTAGAGCTGGACGATGACCCGATCGACCCGATCCCGGTCAAAAAATCTGCCCGCGGCGCGAAAAAGGCCGCGCCGGCCGAGGCCACGCAGAACGTCCAGCCGCTGTCCGTGGAGGAGGCGGCCGACATCTGCGGCATCACCGTGCCGGCCACGCAGGAGATCCAGGACCCGCCGAAGCCGTCCAAGAAGGCGGCCAGCGCCGCCGTCGCAGCGGAGACGGCCGCCATCACCTCCGCCATCGAGAGCGAGAATGCCGACCATTCGGCCTATCAGCTCCCACCGGTGTCGTTCCTGCGTGCGGGGAAGAAGGACCAGACGGACGCAACGGAGGAGATCCGCTTCAACCGCGACCGGCTCAACACCGCCCTGAGCAGCTTCGGCGTCAATGCCACCATTCGCGACGTGACCCGCGGCCCCACGGTCACGCGTTACGACCTCGAGCTCGAGGCGGGCGTGAAGCTCAACAAGATCACGAATCTCTCCGGCGATCTTGCGCTCGCGCTCGGCGTGGAAAACGTGCGCATCGCGCCGATTCCGGACAAGATCTCGACCGTCGGCATCGAGGTGCCGAACAAGATCGTCAGCGCCGTGTGCCTGCGCGATATCGTTGACTCGCCTGCGTTCCGCAATGCGAAGTCCAAGCTCTCGTTCGCCGTCGGCAAGGACATCGGCGGCAACTGCATTATCGGCAACATCGCCAAGCTGCCGCATATGCTCATCGCCGGCACGACCGGTTCCGGCAAGTCCGTGTGCATGAATTCGCTCATCCTGAGTCTGCTCTACAAGGCGACGCCGGACGAGGTGCGCCTGATCATGATCGACCCGAAAATGGTCGAGCTCGGCATCTATAACGGCATCCCGCACCTGTTCATCCCCGTCGTGACCGACCCGAAGAAGGCGGCCGGCGCGCTGCAGTGGGCGGTCGTGGAGATGCTAAAGCGCTACCGTCTCTTCTCTGAGGCGCAGGTGCGCGACCTCGCCAGCTATAACGCCCTGCAGAAAAACGAGCCCGACGGTCAGACCATGCCGCAGGTCGTCATCGTCATCGACGAGCTGGCCGATCTTATGCTCTGCGCTGCCAAAGAGGTGGAGGAGAGCATCTGCCGCGTGGCGCAGATGGGCCGCGCCGCGGGCATGCACCTCATCATTGCGACGCAGCGTCCGTCCGCGGACGTGATCACCGGCCTTATGAAAGCAAATATCCCGAGCCGCATTGCCTTTGCGGTCTCGTCCTCGCTTGAGAGCCGCATCATCCTCGACACCTCCGGCGCGGAAAAGCTCATCGGCATGGGCGATATGCTCTATGCCCCCATCGGCACCGGCAAGCCCCTGCGTGTGCAGGGCTCGTACGTGTCGGACGAGGAGCGCGAAGAGGTCGTGCGCTTCATTAAGCAAAATTCCGAGGCGCAGTACAGCGATGACATCATCGCCCAGATCGAGAAATCCGCCGCCGAGACCGATAAGAAGTCCGGCCCCGCGCCCGAGGCGGACAAGCCCGCCAAGAGCGACTATGACGAGCTGCTGCCGCAGGGCGTGGATGTCATTCTCGAGACGAAGCAGGCGTCGGTGTCCATGCTGCAGCGCCGGCTGAAGCTCGGCTATTCGCGCGCCGCGCGCATGGTCGATCAGATGGAGGAGATGGGCATCGTCGGCCCGTTTGAGGGCTCGAAGCCGCGCAAGATCCTCATCACAAAGCAGCAGTGGCAGGAGATGCAGTATGTGCAGGGCACCGCGCCGAGCGAGGTGCTGCAGGCGCAGGCGGACTTTGCAGACGTTAACGAAGAGGAACCTGAAGACGATGAATCATGATCTCCACACGGGGCGGCCGGAGCGCCGCCCCGTCGGCACGATTGCCTTTCCGGATGGTCCGGACTTTGCCCCGGAAATGGCGCCGGCGCAGGTCGGCGCCTGCAGCACGCTCGCCCTTGCGCACATCGGCGACGGGGTGTACGAGCTCATGATGCGCACAGCCCTGTGCGCCGCCGGGCTCACGGCCGTGACCGACCTGCACCGTGAGACGGTGCGCCGCGTCAACGCGCCCGCGCAGGCGCGCGCGGCGGAGGCCATTCAGCCCGCGCTCACGGACGAGGAGCGCGCGGTCTATAAGCGCGGCCGCAATGCGAAGGTGAACTCGGTGCCGCAGCATGCGGACGTCGCGCAGTATCACGCGGCCACGGGGCTCGAGACGCTCTTTGGCTGGCTGTATCTGCTTGGCCGCACGCAGCGGCTGCGCGAGCTGTTTGCAAAGATCACGGAGGTGCTGTAACATGCCAATGGACGCAGTTTTTCTGTACGGCCTGACGCAGGAATTGACGCAGAGCCTGACCGGCGCGCGCATCGACAAGGTGCAGCAGCCGGAGCGCGACCTGCTGCTGCTGTCCGTGCGCACGCAGAGCGGCAACGCAAAGCTGCTCGTGCACGGCGGCGTGGGCAGCGCGCGGGTGCATTTCACGGCCGGCACTTTTGAAAATCCGGCCGAACCGCCGATGTTCTGCATGCTCCTGCGCAAGCACCTCGTCGGCGCGCGCATCACGGGTGTTGCCCAGCCGGACTTTGAGCGTATGCTCGTGCTCGACCTTGACGGCCGCGATGAGCTCGGCACGCCGGTCAAAAAGCAGATCATTGTCGAGATGCTTGGCCGTCAGTCGAACGTCATTCTCGTCAGTGCCGACGGGCATATCATCGACTGCATGCGCCGCGTGGATTCCTCTATGAGCGAGACGCGCCAGGTGCAGCCGGGCCTGTTTTACCGCCTGCCGCTGCGGCAGGACAAGCCGGTCCTGTTTGACACGACGTCGGAGCAGCGCACGGAGCTGCTCTCCTGCCCAGTCACGGCGGCAACGCTCGATAAGTGGCTGCTGGGCCTGTTTTCCGGTGTGTCGCCCCTGCTGTGCCGGGAGGTGTGCTTCCGCGCGCTCGGCGATGCCAGCCCCCGGCTGGAGCGGCTGGACGATGCGCAGCGCGCGCGCCTGGGGCGCGCGCTGGATGCGCTGGTGTTCTCGGTCGAGACGAACAACCTTGCACCCACCATGCTGTTCGACGGGGAACGGCCGAAGGACTTTTCCGCCGTGCCGATCCTGCAGTATCAGGGCGCGCTTCAAGGCCGCGGCTGCGGCTCGTTTTCCGAGCTGCTGGACGAGTTTTATCTCCGGCGCGACAAGGCGGAGGCCATGCGCCGCCGCTCGCAGGAGCTGACGCATCAGGTGCGCACCCTGCGTGACCGCACGGCCAAAAAGCTGGCCATCCAGCAGTCGGACCTGCTGCGCTGCGCCGACCGCGAGGCCCTGCGGCAGAAGGCCGACCTCATCAAGGCCAATCTCTACCGCATCCATAAGGGCGACTGTACCGTGACGGTGCAGGACTACTATGCCGAGGGCTGCCCGGACGTGACGATCGAGCTTGACCCGCGCAAGAGCCCGCAGGAGAACGCCGCCGCGCTCTATAAGTCCTACCGCAAGGCCAAGACGGCCGAGCAGCACCTGACCGGCCTGATCGCCGAGACGAGCCGGAACCTCGATTACCTCAATAGCGTGCTCGATGAGCTTGCGCGTGCCGAGAGCGAACGCGACCTTGCGGACATCCGTGCCGAGCTGCGCGCGACCGGGTATCTGCGCCAGCCGCGCAATGCGAAAAAGGAAAAAACGGCGCGCCGCTCGCCGCTCGCCTTCGTCTCGAGCACCGGGTATGAGATCCTGGTCGGCCGCTCCAACACGCAAAACGACGAGCTGACACACTGTACCGCCCGCCGCACGGACATCTGGCTGCATGTGCAGAAGGTGCACGGCTCGCATGTCATCATCCGCGCGCACGACACGACGCCGGACGATCAGACGGTTGCCGAGGCGGCGAGCCTCGCCGTGTACTATTCGCAGGCGCGCGGCGGCGGGAAGACGCCGGTGGACTATACCATGGCGCGCTTTGTGCGCAAGCCGTCCGGTGCGCTGCCAGGCATGGTGCTCTACACGGACTACCAGACCTGCATGGTCGAGAGCGATGAGGCGCTCGTGGAGCGCCTGCGTATGCGCGAAAGCAAGTAAAAAAGCTCCCCGCCGGGGGAGCTTTTTATGCGCTTATTTCCAGCTGTAAGTGTGGCATCTTTTGCAGTACCAGCCATTGCACATACCGTCTTCAAAGTGGTAATAGAGCTTGTCATGCGTCTGCCGCTCAACGCTCCCGGCGCTGGTGACCCAGGCCTCGCCGCAGCGCCCACACTGATATTCCGGATAAACCACATCGCAGTAGCAGTACGCGGCGTCGGAGGCATTCGGCTCCGGCGTGCGCCGTTCACCGATGCGTGTGCCTTTGGTGTGGCCGTATTTTGCGCACTGCGGATTGTCGGGCGTGGTGTCCGATGCAACGGTGCACGCGGAGCCCAGACTGACCAGCAGCGCCAGTATGAGCGCAGGCGCTGCGGTTTTGCGAATGTTCATGTGCATCCCCATCTCGTGAAAATTGTCATTTCTTTGCATAAAGCGTATCGCACTTTGTGCAGTGCGTCAATCAGACGGTGAAAATGTTAGCGGCATCTTAGCGGCCTGCGCAGTGGCTTCCCGTCCACGCCGGACAGTTGACGGATGCGGAAAACTGCGGTATGCTTTTGGCATCGTTCGTAGAAAGGAGCGCCTGCACTCAGGTGAATGATCTATGAAAAAACTCATTGCTTATTACTCCCGTGCGGGAGAGAACTATTTTTCCGGGGCGCACCGCACCATCGCCGTCGGCAACACGGAGAAGGCGGCGCGGTTGCTCGCCGAACTCATTGGTGCGGAACTGTTTCGTATTGAGCAGAAGATGCCGTATTCGGACAACTATGACACCTGCGTCGCCGAGGCGCGGCGCGATCTGCGCACGAATGCCCGCCCGGAGCTGACGGCGTTGCCGGAGCGTCTGGACGACTATGATGAAATTTACCTCGGCTATCCGAATTACTGCGGCACCATGCCGATGGCGGTCTACACCTTCCTCGAGCACTATGACTGGCAGGGCAAGACCATCCATCCGTTCTGCACGAACGAGGGCAGCGGCCTGTCGAACACGGAGCAGGACATCCGGTGCGCGGCGAAGGGCGCGCGGGTCGCGCGCGGCCTGTCCCTGCGCGGCAGCGCGGTCGAGGGCGCGAAACCGAAACTGGAGCAGTGGCTGCGCGGATAACGCACGTGTTCTGACAGGCAGAGAGGGAGGAGGCTGCGCATGAGCCGAAACGCAAAAATTCTCATCGACCTAGCCATGCTCGCGGCCGTTTACGGCATCTGGCTGCTGCCGAAGTGGTGGCCCCTGGGGCGCAGAATGCTCACGGTCTATACGCTCATGTACGGCTGTCTTGCCGGCATCGCGCTCTTCACGCTCATGCCGGTGCTGGCGGCGCTCCCGTTTTGCTTTGACCATCCGTATGTCCCCATGCACATGGCACCGTTTGAGGACGTCATCCTCCGCCATGGCGACTATGTCCGGCAGATCGTGCTGAATATCGCCCTGTTTGTCCCGTTCGGTGTTTTGCTGCCGCTGTGCCGCACCTGCTGCGGCAGGCGGTGCAGCTTCTGGCGCTGCCTGCTGTTGACGCTGGCGCTCAGCGTCGGCATCGAGCTCGTGCAGCCGCTGCTGCACGCGTTTCGCAGTTCGGATATTACGGACGTGATCACGAACACGACCGGCGGCGTGCTGGGCTATGTGCTCTGGGCGATCGTGCACGCCTGCCGGAAAAAACATGAAGATTAACCAGTCTTGAGATGCCGGTGCATTCGCCGGTATCTTTTTTTGTTGAAAACACGCGGGCGTTCCGTTATACTATTACAAAAAGCGGAATTTTGCGTCCGAAAAAACGGAAAAACAAAAATCGGAGGAGAAAAATATGGATGAGCAGATCTATCGCGAATATGTCGCGATCCTGAAAGAGGAGCTGCAGCCCGCCATGGGCTGTACCGAGCCGATCGCTGTGGCCTACTGCGCGGCGCTGGCCCGCAAGACGCTCGGCGCGCTGCCGGAAACGGTCGAGGTGCGCGCGAGCGCGAACATTATAAAAAATGTCAAGAGTGTCATCGTGCCGAATACGAACGGCCAGCGCGGCATTGCGGCTGCTGCGGCGGCTGGCATCGTTTCTGGCAATGCCGACGCGCAGCTGCAGGTGCTCGCAAGCCTCACACCGGAGCAGGTGGATGTGGTTGGAGCATATCTGCAGCAGGCGGCCTTCACCGTCCGCCGCGCGGACAAGGACTATGTGTTTGACATTCAGGTGCGTGTCACGGCGGGGGCGGACAGCGCGTCCGTCGAGATCGCGGGCTACCACACGAACGTGATCCATATCGAGAAAAACGGCGTCGTGCAGTTTCACAAGGACTATCAGGAGTCCGGCAGCCAGCACGCCACCGACCGCAGCCTGCTGACGGTCGAGCAGATCATCGCCTTTGCAAGCGAGGTGAATATTGCCGACGTGCAGGAGACGCTCCAGCGGCAGATTGACTATAACTGGGCCATCGCCGAGGAGGGCTTGCGCGGGGATTACGGCGCGAACATCGGCCGCATCCTGCTGCAGTCTTATGGCATGAGCATCCACAACCGCGCCAAGGCCTACGCCGCGGCCGGGTCGGATGCGCGCATGAACGGCTGCGACCTGCCGGTGGTCATCAACTCCGGCAGCGGCAATCAGGGGCTGACGGCGTCGCTGCCGGTCATCGTCTATGCCAAGGAATTGGATGTCACGCAGCAGATGCTCTACCGCGCGCTCGTGGTGTCGAACCTCGTCACCATCCATCTGAAAACCGGCATCGGCAGCCTGTCCGCCTACTGCGGTGCCACGGCGGCCGGCTGCGGCGCGGCCGCAGGCGTGACGTATCTGTACGGCGGGCAGTTCCGTGAGATCGCGCACACCATCGTCAACGCCATCGCCATTGACTCCGGCATGATCTGCGACGGCGCGAAGGCGAGCTGTGCGGCCAAGATCGCCTCGGCAGTCGAGGCGGGATTGCTTGGCATGCAGATGCAGATGCATGAGAGCCAGTTCTACGGCGGCGACGGCATTGTCGTCAAGGGCGTAGAGAATACGATCCGCAATATCGGCACGCTCGCGAGCGAAGGTATGCGCGAGACCGACCGCACGATCATCCGCATGATGATCCAGGAACACTGATATACGGACCTCTTGCCGGTTTTGCGCTGATTTTTCGCGGCGGAGGATCAGCAGGTTTGTCAATGATATATTGTGGTCCTACAGCGAGTAGACGGCCTGACGTCAGGTTTTTGTTGCACTTGCGGGAAAAATCGGGTATACTATCTAAGTTTGATATTCAAAAGAACAACAGAGGAGCGGACTATGGATCTGAAACAGGAAATCGAGCGCCGCCGGACGTTCGCGATCATCTCGCACCCGGACGCCGGCAAGACGACGCTCACGGAAAAGCTACTGCTGTACGGCGGGGCCATTCAGCTCGCCGGCTCTGTCAAGGGCAAGGCGACCGCGCGCCATGCGGTCTCGGACTGGATGGAGCTCGAAAAGCAGCGCGGCATCTCCATCACGTCGTCGGTCATGCAGTTTGAATACGAGGGCTATTGCATCAACATCCTCGACACGCCGGGCCACCAGGACTTTTCGGAGGATACCTACCGCACGCTCATGGCGGCGGACAGCGCCGTCATGGTCATCGACGCGGCCAAGGGCATCGAGCCGCAGACGCGCAAGCTCTTCAAGATCTGCGCCATGCGTCACATTCCGATCTTCACGTTCATCAACAAGCTCGACCGCGAGGCCCGCAATCCGTTCGAACTCATGGAGCAGCTGGAAAACGAGTTCGGCATCGGCACATACCCGGTCAACTGGCCCATCGGCTGCGGGCACGATTTCAAGGGCGTGTTCGACCGCGACCGCCGCGAGATCCTGGCGTTTCAGGAGTTTCACCGCGGGCAGAACAAGATCCGCCCCATCGAGTGCGAGCTCACGGACGTTGACCGGCTCGACGAGCTGATCGGGCCGCGCCAGCGTGAAAAGCTGACCGAGGATATTGAACTGCTCGACGGCGCCGGCTATGCTTTTGATCTCGACGAGGTGCGCGCCGGCCGACTCAGTCCGGTGTTCTTTGGCTCCGCGCTAACGAATTTCGGCGTCGAACCGTTTCTGGAAAACTTTCTGCACATGACGATGCCGCCGCTGCCGCGCACGACGGCCGACGGTGTGGTCGATCCGATGCAGCCGGCGTTTTCCGCATTCGTGTTCAAAATTCAGGCGAACATGAACAAGGCCCACCGCGATCGCATCGCCTTCATGCGCATCTGCTCGGGCAAGTTCGAGCGCGACCATGAGTACCTGCACGTGCAGGGCGGCAAAACGCTCAAGCTCGCGCAGCCGCAGCAGCTCATGGCGCAGGAGCGCGCGATCATCAATGAGGCTTACGCCGGTGATATTATCGGCGTGTTCGACCCTGGCATCTTCTCCATCGGCGACACGATCTGCGATCCCAAAATGCGCGTGCGCTTTGAGGGCATCCCGACGTTTGCGCCGGAGCATTTCTCCGTCATCTCGCAGGTGGACACCATGAAGCGCAAGCAGTTTGTCAAGGGCGTCACCCAGATCGCGCAGGAGGGCGCCATCCAGATCTTCCACGAGCCGAACAGCGGCATGGAGGAGGTCATCGTCGGCGCGGTCGGCGTGCTGCAGTTCGAGGTGCTGGAGTACCGGCTCAAGAATGAGTACAACATCGACATCCGCCGCCGCGACCTGTCGTATTCCTACATCCGCTGGATCACGAGCGGGGGCGCCGATCCCACGGCGCTCAACCTTGCCTCGGACACGAAGTGGGTGCAGGATTTCCGCGGCCACAACCTGCTCATCTTCAACAATGAGTGGAGCATCCGCTGGGCGGAGCAGAAAAATCCCGGCCTGGAGCTGGCGGAGTTCAGCCGGAACTGGTAAAAAAGATTGCAAATATGTATGCAAAACGCACGAAGGCCTTTCGAGAGAAGGGCGCTTCGTGCGTTTTGCGTATGGACAGGAAATGAAATCTCTTGTGGAGTCAGCGAATTGAGTGATTGGGCGAATATACCAAAAATAAGATACAACAATTTGCAATAAAAATAATATTTATAAAAATAAACAATAAAAGGTTGACACAGAAAGAATGATATAGTAAATTTAACATAAAAAAAGGATTTTATATCTAAAAATGGGAGGTTGATGCAAATTTTGGAGTTTTGACTCGCGTCTAAAACCAGAATTGATTCCATACAGTTAGGAGACGATTCCGATGTGCTGAGTGCAATTTGGTGTGATTGTGATTTTAAAATAATGCTCAACCCCAATCCATGAAGATCGTGGAACAACGTGTTATCCAAAAACACTTGAGGAGGAATAAATATGAAAAGAACTTTATGTTTGATTTTAGTGGCACTAATGTGTTGCTCTCTCTCCGCTCAAGCAGTTGCGACCGATATTGTTTATGATGGAGAAGAGTATGTTTATTATGATGACTACATGACTTTTCAATCAGAAGATGATGTGCACGAGGCCGTTTCTGGCGGATCAATCCATCAGACACCAGCTGAAATAAATTATGTTGCTGGGCAACTGATATATCATGAGATGTCGTGAGGACAAGGACTTTTTGATTACTACGCATATTTTGAAAGTGGAGGGTTTCTCGCACGACAATTCGTCAGATACTTATCCAATTCTTGGGCAAAAACTGATGGATATACATGGAGTCAAACAAATACGGTCAATATGGGCTTTAGCGGTAGCGCTTCTCTCAACTTTGCAAAAAAAGTTGCAGTTCAGGCGGGCTTAAGTGTATCGCGATCAACAAGCTATGCTTTGGCTGTTCACATCCCGGCAGATGCATCCCGATTTAGCAAACTGGGCTTTGCGAGCGATATGAACAGACTTTCGTATCGGTACAAAGTATATAACGCAGCTGGGGTCTGTACGATGTCTACCATCGATACCGTAACGTGCCCAACTGTTGATTCCTATCTTATCGTATATTATCAGTAAGGGGTGTCCATCATGGAACACAGATGGCCAAGTCTATTTAGAAGTTTCTGCATTACGCTGGTGCTCCTGCTGTCGTTGGGCTTGTGTGGCTGCAAGGCGCAGCCGGAGTCGGATACGTTCTTTTTCCAATACGAAGGCTACTTTGCGGCGCCGGTATCGTCTACGCTGACCGTGGCGATCACCGGATTCAGCACGAAGAAAGCATGCGCCGCGGTGTTTCAGAATGCAGCGTCCATGTCCTTTGAGGGAAATGATGCGGTGCGGATCCAGGAGTTTTCCATAGAGCCGCATGAGTCCATTGGAGCTTACGGCGCGTGTGTGGTGAGTGCAACGCTGGCGTTTGAAACGGCGGGCGTGACGAATGCAACGGCGCTGTGTGTGCAATTTCAGGATGGGAGCGAGCAGACGTACCCAATTGGAACGTGGACGTTCGACGTGCAGGACGCACCGGATCACTCAGAACTGCTGAATGTCTTGTCGTCCCCAGCATCGAATCGGGTTGGAAATATGTTCCCGTACCATTATGAGCTGCTGGATCGGGCCGCATCCATCCGGTCTATCCAATATGGACCGGATCAAATCGCCGATGTGGCGGGCGGCATCACGGTATACGACGGCGTTGCGGAAGGGAAGCTGGCGCTCTCAGGTGACGCGCCGGTGCGGCTGATCCGCCCGCGCATCAAGGTGGAACAGAACGGCGAAGTCTACAGCGTTTATGGTATTTGCTGCTATTGCGGCGCGCTGGATGTGACGGAAGCGGACATACAGGCGGCGCAGGACGCGGCCAGCAGAACAGCATAGAAACAGGATGATCGCGCAGGAGGGCGCTATCCAGATCTTCCATGAGCCGAACAGCGGCATGGAGGAGGTCATCGTCGGCGCGGTCGGCGTGCTGCAGTTCGAGGTGCTGGAGTACCGGCTCAAGAATGAGTACAACATCGACATCCGCCGCCGCGACCTGTCGTATTCCTACATCCGCTGGATCACGAGCGGGGGCGCCGATCCCACGGCGCTCAACCTTGCCTCGGACACGAAGTGGGTGCAGGATTTCCGCGGCCACAACCTGCTCATCTTCAACAATGAGTGGAGCATCCGCTGGGCGGAGCAGAAAAATCCCGGCCTTACGCTGGCGGAGTTCAGCACGAATCAGGACGACGAGGGATAATATCACACAGGGCCATCCGAATGGATGGCCCTGTTTTCGCAATGCGCCTGACGTTTTGTTGGCTCTGTTATGCTAGCCAAGTCTCTGGAACTGCGACACACAATCCGCTTAATCCACGAACTGGATCGTTTTCGAAAAAAGCCGCTGCGGAATGAACTGCACCCCATTTGTTAGACAATGTGATATAATGTCTAACAAGTGGGGTGATTTTTATGCCAAAGGGAATATACTCCTGAAATAACACAGCAGGGGATGGCAGCCCGCCATCCCCTTTGTGCGTTCGTTCCGTTCTCGCGGGCCTGCGCCGGTTTGCTGCGCCGGGCCGAAATACGATCAGCGCTCTGCCTTGGTCTCGCAGTACAGGCAGCGATAGGTGCGCTTTTCCCGGTCAGTCAGCGTGAATATCTGCGGCAGTTCCTGCTCTACAGAGGTAATACAGCGCGGATTCTTGCAGCGGATCACATTTGTGATGCGCTCCGGCAGCTTCAGTTGCCGCTTTTCTACGCGCTTGCCGTCCTTGATGAAGTTGACGGTGATGCCGGGGTCAATGTAGCCGATCACGTCCCAGTCCAGATCGAGAAAGCGGTCGATCTTGATGATGCCCTTGCGGCCAAGCTTGCCGCTTGTCACGTTTTTCAGCAATGCGACCGAGCAGTCAAGCTTGTCAAGGCCGAGAATGTTATAGAGCTCCATCGTCTTATCAGCAGTGATATGGTCAATGACGATACCGTTGGAAATTGCATCAATAATCATCTGCGTAACCCTCCCTTATTGAATCCCAAGCAGCTTCAGGATCAGCGCCATACGGATATAGCGGCCATTTCTCACCTGCTTGAAGTAGCAGGCGCGCGGATCGCTGTCCACGGCAACGGAAATTTCGTTGACACGCGGCAGCGGGTGCAGGATGCACAGATCCGGCTTTGCCGTCTTCAGCTTTTCGGGCGTCAGGATATAGCTGTCCTTCAGACGGAGATAATCCTCCTCGTTAAAAAACCGCTCGCGCTGCACGCGGGTCATGTACAGGATGTCCAGCTGCGGCATGACCGCCTCAAGATCAGTTGTCTGCTTATAGGGAATATTGTTCTTTTTCAGAGCCTCATTTTTAACGTAGCTCGGCAGCTTCAGCTCTTCCGGAGAGATCAGGACGACCTTGATGCCCGTGTAGCGGCTCAGTGCGCTGATGAGCGAATGAACGGTGCGGCCAAATTTGAGGTCGCCGCAGAAGCCGAAGGTCAGGTCGTTGAAGCGGCCCTTTTCACGCTGAATGGTGAGCAGGTCAGTCAGCGTCTGGGTGGGGTGGTTGTGGCCGCCGTCGCCCGCATTGATAACGGGTACCTCGGAGTGCATCGAAGCGACCAGCGGCGCGCCCTCCTTCGGGTGACGCATGGCGATGATGTCACAATAGCAGCTGACGGCGCGAACCGTGTCCGCGACGCTCTCGCCCTTGGAGGCTGAGGAGCTGTCAGCCGAGGAGAAACCGAGTGTCTTGCCGCCGAGGCTCAGCATAGCGGATTCGAAGCTCAGGCGTGTGCGGGTCGATGGCTCGAAGAAGAGCGTTGCGAGGATTTTTCCGTCGCACTTGTGGGCGTAGACTTCCGGGTGGGCGATGATGTCGTTTGCCGTGGCGACCAGTTCATCGATCTCTTGGGTGTTGAGCTGCAGAATGTCGATCAGGTGATTCATATTACTCCTTTTCTCCGATCCAGGATTCATCTGTGGGGTCATTGCGGAACTGAATGAGCCGCGCGACTTTGTCCGGGCGGATGTAGCCCTGCTCTGCCGCAACGGCGGCGATAACGTCAAAATTCGTCAGGCTGTGGTTTTTCACGTTCGCGGCTGCAAGGCGATCGAGTCCCTGCTGCATCCCGTAGGTGAAGATACTCGCAATGCCGAGCACATCCGCCCCCGCCGCACGCAGGACGTTCACCACGTCGAGCACGCTGCCGCCCGTAGAGATGAGGTCTTCGATGACGACGGCTTTCTGCCCCGGCTCAAGACGGCCTTCGATCTGGTTCTTGCGGCCGTGATCTTTGCCGGATGCGCGTACATAGCCCATCGGAAGGCCCATCATATGACCGACGATCGCCGCGTGCGCGATCCCAGCCGTGCTTGTGCCCATCAGGATCTCTGCATCGGGATAGTCGGCGCGGATGACCTCGCACAGCGCGGATTCCACCTGTGTGCGCACCTCGGGTGCGGTCAGGATCAGGCGGTTATCACAGTAGACGGGGCTCTTGATGCCGCTGGCCCAGATGAACGGTTCATCCGGACGGAAAAAGACCGCACGGATGGAGAGCAAGCCCTCCGCGATGTTTCGTTCCAAAGTTTCCATATCTGCTCCTTTCAATCTGACGTCAAAATCGTTTCCAGTCCCTCCGGTGCGGCAGCGATCGCCTCCGCGCCGGCGTTTTCCGGCTCTTCACGGCGCGCATGCCTTACCCGACAAATTCGTCCACGCAGCGGCGATAGGCCGCGACGGGGTCCTCCGCCTGCGTGATGGGTCGACCGACAACGATGTAGTCTGAACCGATCTCACGCGCCTTCGCGGGCGTGGTGATGCGCACCTGATCGTCTGCCTCTGCGCTGGCATAGCGGATACCGGGCGTGACAGTGACAAAGTTCTCCGTGCAGGCTTCATGGATACGGCCTGCCTCGAGCGGAGAACAGACCACACCGTCGAGCCCCGCGAGCATCGCATTTTTCGCGTAGTCGATGACGACGTCCGCGAGCGGCTTGTGGATTTCGATCTCCTCCTCCATGCTCTGCTGGCTCGTGGAAGTGAGCTGCGTGACAGCAATGAGAAGCGGACGCGTGCCGTCCGCGCGGGTCAGACCTTCTAGCGCGGCAGACATCATCGCGCGCGTTCCTGCGGCGTGGAGGTTCACCATGTCCACATCGAGAGATGAGAGCACAGCCATCGACCGCTTCACGGTGTTGGGGATGTCATGCAGCTTGAGGTCGAGGAAAATTTTGTGACTGCGTGCTTTCACTTCGCGCACGATGGCGGGACCTTCCGCATAGAAGAGCTCCATGCCAATCTTCACAAATGGTTTCTCTCCGGTGAAGCGGTCGAGAAACGCGAGTGTTTTTTCCTTGCTGTCAAAATCCAGTGCGATGATAACGTCCTTACCCATGGTGGGCACCTCCTATGATCTCATTCAAGTCGTTGATGTTGTTGCTCCGCATGGCGCGTGGCAGGTCTTCGATAATGCGGCGGCAGGCGTAAGGATCAACGAGATTTGCCGCGCCCACCTCCACCGCCGTCGCACCCGCGAGCATCATTTCGAGCACGTCCTCCGCGCTGGAAACTCCGCCGATACCGATGATGGGAATATTGACTGCTTCGTATACCTGCCAGACCATGCGCACTGCAAGCGGGAAGACTGCAGGACCGGACATACCGCCTGTGCCGTTGGCGAGCAGCGGCTTTCTGGTTTTCAGATCAAGGCGCATTCCCATCACGGTGTTAATAAGACTGATGCCGTCTGCGCCCGCATCCTCACAGGCTTTGGCAATGTCGGCAATGCTTGTCACATTCGGTGAGAGCTTGACGATAACAGGTTTGCCGACGGCCTCCTTTACCGTGCGCGTGACCGCTGCGGCGGCCTTCGGATCGGTACCGAAGCTCATGCCGCCGCCGTGGACATTCGGACACGAAATGTTCACCTCAAGCCAGCCGACCTGCTCGCACGCGGCGAGCTTTTGGCAGACCTCGACGTATTCCTCCAGTGAAAAACCGCTGATGTTTGCCATGACGGGTTTGTGGAAAACGCGCGCGAGCTTTGGCAGCTCCTCTGCGATGACCGCATCCACACCGGGGTTTTGGAGTCCCACGGCGTTGAGCATCCCGCTCGCCGTCTCCGCGATGCGCGGCTGAGGATTGCCGAGGCGGGGCTTCCCCGTCGTTCCCTTGAAGGAAAACGTACCGAGGCAGTTGATATCATATAATTCTGCAAACTCATATCCGTAGCCGAATGTGCCGCTGGCGGGAATGATGGGATTTGCGAGCGGGAGACCGCAGAGCGAAACGTTCGTTTTTACCATTTGAGCTCCTCCCTCCGGAAGACGGGACCTTCACGGCAGACACGTCTGGGACCGTTTACCGTGTCGATCGTGCAGCCCATGCACGCGCCGAAGCCGCAGCCCATGCGGGCTTCCAGGCTGAGCTGACCGGGTCTGTCTGTTTTGACGCAGAGCGCCCGCAGCATCGGCAGCGGACCGCAGGCGCAGAGCGTGTCGAAATCCTCCAGCAGCGCATCGGTCACAAGGCCACGCACACCATAGCTCCCGTCCGCTGTTGCGACGATGGTCTGGATGCCAAGTGCACGGAAGTTTTCTTCATAGAACCGTTCAGACGCAGTATTGAACCCCAGGACCGCGACTGGCGTTTTCCCGCCAGCGAGCAGATGTTTTGCCAGACCATACATCGGAGACACGCCGATACCGCCGCCGATCAGAAGCGTTGTTGTTCCGCATGCGGCAGTCTCAAAGCCGTTCCCAAGTCCACTCAGGGCATCGAGCGTCTGCCCTTCCACGCAGCGGGAGAGCCAGTCTGTGCCGCCGCCGACGACTTTATACAGAAGCGTTGCGTGTGCTCCGTCCCAGTCACAGACGGAGATGGGGCGGCGGAGGTAGAAGCTGGGGAGGCGCAGATCGAGAAACTGACCCGGTGCGGTGATGGCCGAGGTGTCACCGACCAGGATCAGGCGGAAGATGCCGGGAGCGATGGGGGCGTTCTCTGCGATGGTGTAAGTGACTTCTTTCAAAGCGTGTCCTCCTTCCAGACAATCTCTCCGCCGATTATCGTCAGTTTGCAGACGCCGGTGAGCTGCGTGCCCGCGAACGGCGTCGCACGCCCCATGGTCAGAAACTGTTCGGGATCGACGGTATAGGTCTTGTTCAGGTCAAAAGCCGTCAGATCGGCTGGCTGACCGACGGCAAGCTCCGTGCCGCAGCTGAAGCGGCGCATCGGCGCACCGTGCATCAGATCGACGAGCTTTTCCAGAGGCAGGATACCGGCTTTGACCAAGTGCGTATAGCTTGCGGCGAACGATGTCTCCAGCCCGACGACGCCCATGGCGCTGCCTGCAAGTCCCTTCGATTTTTCTTCGGCGCTGTGCGGCGCGTGGTCGGTGACGAGCATGTCGATCGTGCCGTCGATCAGACCTTCGATCAGTGCGTCCTGATCGGCCTTGCCGCGCAGCGGCGGATTCATTTTGAAGCGCCCGTCCTCTTGAAGATCGTCCTGCGTGAAGGCAAGGTAGTGCGGTGCGGTCTCGCACGTCACATCCACGCCGCGGCGCTTGGCTGCGCGAATGATATCGACGCTCTCTTTCGTTGAAACATGGCAGACGTGGTAGGCGCAGCCTGTTTGTTCGGCGAGTTTCACATCGCGCGCGATCTGACCCCATTCGCTCTCCGCGCAGATGCCGCAATGACCGTGCGCACGGGCGTATGCACCGTCGTGGATGTAACCGCCGTGCAGGAGGGTATTGTCCTCGCAGTGTGCGGCGAGTATCTTGCCAAGACGGTGGCATTCTTCCATAGCCTGCCGCATCATGCTCTCAGACTGCACGCCGCGCCCATCGTCGGAAAAGGCGATGACATTCGGCGCCAGGTCGGCAAGATCTGCGAGCTGTTCGCCTTTTTCACCGACTGTAATGGCTCCGTAGGGGTGGACATGGACGAGGGCATCTTTTTCGATGATCGCGCGTTGAATATTCAGCGAAGCACTGCAGTCCGGCACGGGGTTCAGGTTCGGCATGGCAGCGACGTGGGCAAAACCGCCGTGCGCGGCAGCCAGCGTGCCGGAGCGGATGGTTTCTTTATAAGAAAATCCCGGTTCACGAAGATGTACATGTACATCCACGAAACCGGGAAATAAGATCGCATTATGAAGATCAACGGAAACAGTGTCTGCGGGGCAGGGAATACGATCCCCAATGGAAACAATTCTCCCATCCGCAAGAAACACATCCGTTAAATGAAACACGCCGTGTGCCAGGAGTTGTGCATTCTTCAGCCGGTACTGCATTGCCACTGTTACTTCCTCCTTTTCGATGCTTGTAGCATTATAAAAGGCAACTGGCAGAATGTCAAGGCCCTCTTTTTGATTTCGATAAAATGTGATTTCGTGCAAAAGGGTACCAAAAGGCGAGCACCAGAGAATCAATGAAAGGACCGGTGTCAGCACCTCTAAATAAATGCTGTCCAAGGCTCCCTTAGGACGTGAAAACTGAGAAGAAAACAGAAAGGCACAACACGCGCAAAGCTCCACGCAGTCTGTACCCATGCTGCACTCACGGCTTTTGATTTTCTTCACGGTCGCCGTCCTTTTCGGTTTCGGTTTTCTCGGTCCTCTGGGGATCGGATCCAGGACGCTTGACCGCGCTGCTTCTAAAGTGCATATCCTCAATTTTTCGAAGAAAACAAATGATCCGAACCTATCTCCCACGAGGAAGATCCGGTTCGGATCATTCAGGTTTGGTGCGCCTGAAGGGACTCGAACCCACACGCTGAAAGCACGAGAACCTAAATCTCGCATGTCTACCAATTCCATCACAGGCGCAAACAGAAAGCGGCGGTGTTGGCCGCCGCTCATATGCCTCTTTTTTTGACACGGGGAGGTCCCCGAGGCGGAACTGATCGCTTGATCCGCAGATGCCATCCTATTTTCAACCGGCAGATGGGAGCCGGTGTGGAGCAAAACGCTGTATCCGCATGCCGTCACAGACGGTGCATTTATCTTACCACAGCCGCCGCCGCTTGGCAAGTAGGCAAACACAATTGCTGCGCAAAACTGTAGGTTTTTCAAACATGCTGGACACGATTCCTTTTTACATAGTTACGTAATTGTAATTGTAAATATCGTTCTTGTTCATACATAGAGATATGTTTTCACTGCGCAAAACGGAATTTAGATGAATCACATGAAAAATATGTGGCAAGAGGGTTGACAAATCCGAAAATATCTGTATAATGTCATTTGTTCGTAGCGGAATTGTGTAATGGTAGCACACCGGACTCTGACTCCGTTTGTGAGGGTTCGAATCCTTCTTCCGCTGCCAACGAAAAGCACCCTCGTCGTTGACAAGGGTGCTTTTTTATTGCATATTCCTGATATGCATGAAAAAAGCCTCTGTCGGCCGGCAGAGGCTTTTTTCGTTTCGTACGCTGCTTATTTGTCCAGATAGCTGGTCAGCAGCTCCTGCAGCAGCTCGTCGCGGTCAAGGCGGCAGATGAGGCTGCGGGCGTTGTTGTAGTTGGTGATATACGTCGGATCCTCCGAGAGGATGTAGCCGACGAGCTGGTTGATGGGGTTGTACCCTTTGACAACAAGGGAATGATACACGGAAGTGAGGATCTCCTTCATTTCTGTTTTGTTGTCGATCGCATTAAACCGTCTGGTCGCGTCTTCCATGCGAAGCCCTCCCTTATACAAGTTCTTGTGCTCATTATACCAAAAAACACAAGACTGTAAAGTCAATTTCCCAACTGTTTTCAAAAAAAGTTCTGAAATATTTCTTAAAATATTCCAAATCTCGACGTGGCTCAGCGAATGGTCGCGTTAAAGGCCTCCTTGAGCGCCTTCAGGACGCTCTGCATCGTCTCCTCGGCGTGGTCGTCGGTGAGCGTCTGGTCGTCGGCGCGCAGCGTCAGCGAGAAGGCAACGCTCTTGTAGCCGGCCGGGATCGGCGCGCCGGTGTATACGTCGAACAGCTCGCAGCCCTTGAGATACTGCCCGCCGGCGGCGAGGATGCATGCTGAGAGCTTGGCGACCGGGATGTCCGCGCTGCAGACGATGGCGACGTCGCGCGTCACGGCCGGGAAGCGCGGCAGTGGCGTGTAGACCGGGGTCACGCCGCGGGCGGCGAGCATGCCGTCGAGCCGGAGTTCAGCCGTGTAGAGCTCCGCGTCCACGCCATAGTTTGTCGCGGCGAGCGGGTGGATCTGGCCGAGCACGCCCAGCAGTTTGCCGCCGGCATAGACCTGCGCGCAGCGGCCGGGGTGATAGGACGGGTTCTCGCTCTCTGCCTCGAACGTCACGTCCGCGATGCGCAGACCGGCGAGGATGCGCTCGACCGCGCCCTTGAGCTGGAAGAAGTCCATCCCGCCACCGTAGCCGCCGAGACACAGCAGCTTCGGCTCATCGGCTATGCCGTCCGGGCGGGCGAAGTAGACCTTGCCGATCTCGTAGAGGCGCACGGCCTTGTTGCGGTAATTATAGTTGCGCGTGAGGATCTCAAGCATGGACGGCAGGATGGTTGTGCGCATGATGGAGGTGTCCTCGCCGAGGGGGTTGAGGATCTTCATGGAATCACGCAGCGGGGAGTCCGCCGGCAGACGGATCTTGTCATAGTACGACGGGCTGATGAACGAGTAGGTAATGATCTCGCTGTAGCCGAGCGCACGGGCCATGGTGCCGATGCTGCGCTCCGCCTTCTGCGCGTCGGTATAGCCGCCGCTGGTGGTCTGGCCGCGCATGAGCGTGCAGGGGATGTTGTTGTAGCCGTAGAAGCGGGCGATCTCTTCGGCGATGTCGGAATAGTGCTCCACGTCGCCGCGCCAGGACGGGACGATGATCGTGTCGCCGTCGAGCTCGAAGCCGAGCGCGAGCAGGATACGGCGCATTTCCGCCTCGGACACATCTGTGCCGAGCAGGCTGTTGACTTTGTCCGGCTCGAGCTTCACGGTCTTGGGCACGATGGGCTCGGGCAGCACGTCGATGGTGCCGCGCATCACCTCGCCGCAGCCGAGCAGCTCCACGAGCTCGCACGCGCGATCGACCGCCGCAACGGTGTTCATCGGATCCAGACCCTTCTCGAAGCGGCCGGAGGCCTCCGTGCGCATGCCGAGCGCGGCGGCCGTGCGGCGGATGCTCGTGCCGTTGAAGTTTGCGCCCTCAAAGACGACCATGGCCGTGTCGCCGACGATCTCGGAGTTGGCACCGCCCATGACGCCGGCCACCGCGACGGGCTTTTCCTCGTCGCAGATGCACAGCATGTTCGGCGTGAGCTTACGCGCATTGCCGTCGAGCGTCTGGATGGTCTCGCCCTCGCGCGCGGTGCGCACGATGATCTGCTTGCCGCCGATGCACGAGAAGTCGAACGCGTGCATGGGCTGGCCGTATTCGAGCATGACGTAGTTGGTAATGTCGACGATGTTGTTGATCGGGCGAACGCCACTGTTGCGCAGGCGCTCGCGCATCCACGCCGGGGACGGCGCGATCTTGACGTTGCGCACCATGCGCGCGGTGTAGCGCGGGCAGAGCGCCGGATCGTCGATGCGGATGCTGACATGATCATGAATGTCCTCGCCGCTGCCGGGAACATCGGGTGTGTGCAGCCGGAGGGGCTTGTCAAATGTCACGGCAGCCTCGCGCGCCAGCCCGATCACGGACAGGCAGTCCGGGCGGTTCGGCGTGATCTCAAACTCGACCACGTGGTCGTCCATGCCGATGACGTCCGCAATGTCGTCGCCGGGCTTCACGCCGTTCTCCTGCATGACCCACAGGCCGTCCTCAATGGCATAGGGATAGTCATGCAGCGTCAGGCCGAGCTCCTTGAGCGAGCACATCATGCCGTTGGAGAGCTCTCCGCGCAGCATGCCAGCGTGGATCTCCTTGCCGTCGGGCAGGAGGGAGCCGTCGAGCGCGACGGGCACCATATCGCCGACCTTCTGGTTCTGCGCGCCAGTGACGATCTGCAGCGGCGCATCGCCGCCCACGTCGACCTGGCAGACCCACATGTGGTCGGAGTTCGTGTGGCGCACCATCTCCACGATGCGGCCCGCGACAACATTCTGAATGTTCTTGTGCAGGTCCGTGAACGTCTCCACCTTGGAGCCGGAGAGGGTCATTGCCTCGGAAAAGTCGTGGTCGGCCCAGGCCGAGCAGTCTACGAATTCATTGAGCCATTTTCTGCTTAAAATCATGGTAGCCTCTCCTTTCTCAGAACTGCTGCAGGAAGCGCACGTCGTTTTCGAAGATCAGGCGCAGGTCGCTGATCTTGAACCGGCGCATCGCCAGACGCTCCAGACCCATGCCGAAGGCCCAGCCGGAGTAGACGTCCGTGTCGATGCCGCAGCCATCAAGCACCTTCGGGTGGATCATGCCGGCTCCGAGGATCTCAATCCAGCCCTCACCCTTGCAGGTGGGGCAGCCCTTGCCGCCGCACTTGTGGCACTGCACGTCCATCTCGCAGCTCGGCTCGGTGAACGGGAAGTGGTGCGGGCGGAAGCGGGTGACGGTGTTCTCACCGTAGAGCTTTTTGACGAGTGTGTTGAGCGTGCCCTTCAGGTCCGCCATCGTGACGCCCTTGTCGATGACCATGCCCTCGATCTGGTGGAACATGGGCGAGTGCGTGGCGTCTACCTCGTCCTTGCGGTAGACACGGCCGGGGGCGACCATGCGGATCGGCAGCGGCTTGCTCTCCATGGCGCGCACCTGCATCGGGGAGGTCTGTGTGCGCAGGAGGATGCTGCTGTCCTCGGTCAGATAGAACGTGTCCGACCACTCGCGGGCGGGGTGGCCCTCGCTGGTGTTGAGCTTTGTGAAGTTATATTCGGCCTCTTCGATCTCGGGGCCCTCGAGGATCTCAAAGCCCATACCGACGAAGATGTCCTTGATCTCATCGAGCACGATATACATCGGGTGCTGGTGGCCGAGCTCCGGCGCCTTGCCGGGCATGGTCACATCGAGCGTCTCCGCCTTGAGGCGCATCTCAAGCATACGCGCGTTGAGCGCCTCGCGGCGCTGGTCGAGCGCGTCCTCGAGTTCGCTGCGCACCTGGTTTGCCAGTTGGCCCATGGCTGGGCGCTCCTCCGCCGACAGGCGGCCCATCTGCTTGAGGATGGCGGTCAGCTCACCTTTTTTGCCGAGGTACTTCACGCGCAGGTTTTCCAGCGCGGTGATGTCGTCCGCCTGCAAAATGGCGGCGACGGAAGCCTCGCGCAGCTTCTGCAGCATTTCTTTCATGCAAACAACTCCTCCGTTGCAAGATTTTCATGGTTCGTTGCGTTTCTTGCCGGATCGCGGACAAAAAAAAGATCCTCCCGTCCCGCATACAGGGACGAAAGGAAACTTCCGCGGTACCACCCGAATTCGGCGCGCGCGCCGCACTCTGTGCGCGGTAACGGGCGGACCCGCCGGGGATTGGCCGGAGCTCACGGGCGAACAAAGCACGTTTCTCGCAGGACGCTCTCAGCCGACGGCATCCCTCTCTGGTGCGGAACCTTGGTACTATTTTCCCGATCCAAGCAATAAACTCAATAACAAAGCTATTTATACCACACTTTGCGCCACAAATCAATGTGAAAGGGGAAGAAAATTTGACGCGTCGCGCCAAAAACGTTATAATGATCGGAGAAAAATTACCCCTTTTCCGTCCGGGAGGCAGATCATGCATCGCATTGCACCCTGCGCGCCGTATTTGCCGCGGCGCGTGTCCGATACCAACAAATACGACTACGGCCGCGTGCTCATCGTCGGCGGCTGCGTCGGCTATACCGGCGCGCCGACGCTGTGCGCCCGAGCGGCCCTGCGCTGCGGCGCCGGACTGGTGTCCGTCGGCGTGCCGGAGGCGATCTATGCCGTCACCGCCGTGAAAAACGACGAGGCGATGCCGTTCCCGCTGCCGTCGGCAGAGGGAAAGCTGGCGCGTGATGCCTTGCCGGAGCTGCTCGCGCGGCTGCAAAAGAGCGACGTGTGCGTGCTCGGTCCCGGTCTGGGGCGCAGTGATGCACTCACGGCGCTGGTGCAGGCGGTCGTTGTACTGTCCGGCACGCCGCTCGTGCTCGATGCCGACGCGCTCTTTGCCGTCGCGCAGGACGTGACGGTGCTCAAGCGCGCCCGCGCGCCCATCGTGCTCACGCCGCACGACGGGGAATTTTCCCGTCTGGCCGGGCCGGATGGAACCGACAGGGCAGAGGCGGTGTCTGATTTTACCGTCCGGCACGGCTGTACGGTCGTGCGCAAGGGGCCGGAGACGGTCTGCGCGTTCCCGGACGGGGACGCGGCGGTGCTGCGCGTCGGCAATCCCGGTATGGCCAAGGGCGGCAGCGGCGATGTGCTGGCGGGGATGCTCGGCGCGCTATTGTGCCAAATGCCCGTGCGCGACGCGGTGCAGACCGCTGTCTGGCTGCACGGCCGGGCGGGCGACCTCTGCGCCGGGCGTATGGGCGAATATGCGATGAACCCGACCGATGTGATCGCGGCCCTGCCGGAGGTCACAAAACCCATCATCCGATAGGAGGCAGTATGCAGCGCAAAGCGATCGCTGCACTGATGATAAGCCTGCTGCTGTTGTCCGCGTGCGGACACGGCGCGGGAGAGCAGACATTTGAAGCCTTTCGTGACACGCTCACGGATCAGCTTGTCACCGTGACGGCACAGGTGCGCGTCCAGCGCGGCGACACAGTCACGGACTATACGCTCACCTGTCAGGAGCTGCCGGACGGCTATGACATCACGGTCACGGCGCCGGAACAGGCGGCCGGTGTCACGGCGCATTTGCGCGGCGGGGCGAGCACGCTCGCCTTTGACGACATCATCCTGCCGGCGGGCGACCTCAACGGCGCGGGCCTGACGCCGCTGACGGCGCTGCCCTATGTGGTGGAGGCCATCCGCAGCGGCTATGTCGACCTGACGTGGACGGAGGACGGGCTGCAGGTCGTGCAGCTCATCACGGACGATTGCACCGCCGTGCGCCTGTATCTGGACGGCACGGTGCCGCAGTGCGCGGAGCTGTCGGTCGATGACACGCTCTGTCTGCGCTGCACTATAGAAAACTGGAATCTGGAACAAGGAAGTACGAACGATGAATCGCAAGATCAGAACCTGGGTAGAGATCAGTCTCAATGATCTGGAACATAATTATCGCGAGATCAGCAGCCGCCTGCCGGATGGCTGCCAGATGCTCGGCGTCTGCAAGGCCAATGCCTATGGCCACGGTGCGGTGCGCGTGGCGCAGCGGCTGCAGCGGGCGGGCTGCCAGTGGGTGGCCGTCAACTGCTATGACGAGGCCGAGGAGCTGCGCGCCGCCGGTGTGACGATGAATATCCTGCTGCTCGGTCCGCAGTCGGCGCACATTGCAGTCGACCTGGCCACGCTCGGCGTGACGCAGACGGTCGGCAGCATCGAATATGCGCGCGAGCTCAACCGCTTTCTCGCCGGCACCGGTCTGCGGCTGGACGCGCACATGAAGCTCGAGACCGGCATGGGCCGCACCGGCTTTGATGTGCACGACGACAGCCACCTTGACGAGATGATCGAGGCGCTCTCGCTGCCGCATCTGAACTTCACGGGCGTGTTTACGCACTTTGCCGTCTCGGACGCCAACGGCGACCCGTACACGCAGCTGCAGTTTTCGCGCTTTATGCACGCGATCGAGCGCATGGAGCAGGCGACCGGCCACCACTTCGCCATCCGCCATTGCGCCAACAGCGGCGCTGTGATCAACGATCCCGAGATGCACCTCGACATGGTGCGCCCTGGTCTGCTGCTCTACGGTGTGTTTCCGGCCAAGGAGACCGGCGGGCTCGACCTGCGCCCGGCCATGTCGCTCTACAGCCGCGTGTCCGAGGTGACGCACCACCATACGGGCGACACGATCAGTTACGGCCGCACGTTCACCTGCCCGCGCGATATGCGCCTGGCCGTGCTGCCGGTCGGTTACGCCGACGGGCTGCTGCGCAGCCTCTCCGGCAAGGGCGATGTGCTGCTGCACGGCAAGCGCGCGCCCCAGGTCGGCCGCATCTGCATGGATATGTGCATGGTCGATGTCACGGACATCCCCGAGGTGCAGCCCGGCGACGTGGCCACGATCTTCGGCCGCGATCTCTCGGTGGCCGAGCAGGCAGACAAGGCCGGCACCATCCCGTATGAGCTGCTGTGTGCCATGAGTCAGCGCGTGCAGCGCGTTTACATCGACTGAAGTATAAATTCCGCTCCGATGGCGAAAATAACTGTGCCCCTACATATCGACTGGGGCAAATATTCCATCGGAGATGAAATCTATGAATCCAGTTCGACGCGGAGACATCTATTATGCCGACCTCAGTCCGGTGATCGGCAGTGAGCAGGGCGGTATGCGCCCCGTGCTCATCATTCAAAACGATACCGGCAACCGCCACAGCCCGACGGTGATCGCCGCTGCGATCACGTCGCAGACCGGCAAGGCCAACCTGCCCACACACATTTCGCTTGCGGCGCGCAGCTGCGGCCTGACGCGCGACAGCGTGATCCTGCTCGAGCAGGTGCGCACGCTCGATAAATCGCGCCTGCGCGAGCGCATGGGCCGCCTGGACGAGCCTGCGATGCATCAGGTGGACAACGCGATCGCCGTGAGCTTTGGCCTGCCGCAGTAAACACCCATGCTACCAAACGGAGGGACGGTTATGAAGAAAAAGACACTGACCACCATCATCCTCATCGTCGCGCTCGCCATGGTCGCCGCCGTGACCGTGTACGCCGTCGCAAACTACGGCACGAAGGATGACCCGCTTGTCACATCCAGCTACCTGCAGGATGTGGTGCAGCCGCGCATGGAGGATGCCTACCGTTCCACGCTCGACGGCGAAGTTCGCGAGATGGAGGAGCAGTTTGCCGACCAGGTCGCTGCCGCGGGCGGGTCGTATGTGCTCGTGACGCTGGAAAACGGCCAGACACTCACCGGCCGTGCCGGCACGGAGATCCTCATGCGCACGGGCACTACCGCCGTGCTGCAGAGTGCCGCCATTGACCTTACGACCGGTGAGACCGCCGCCGTTGGGGCAAAACTCACGGAAAACCACCTGTACCTCGTGCAGGCGGACGACGCCGGTGTTCAGGCGTCCAGTGATGCCACCGTCATGGTGCGCGGCAGCTACAGCATCGGCTGACCCGGTTCTAAATCCATCACTCCCGCGCATAGTCTGGTGCGGGAGTGATTTTTTATGCCTGATTATCCGATTCTGCAGCAAAACAAGCCCATCGGCACGCTGACCGTGACGCAGGAAGGGCTGTTCACGGCGTTTTCCGCGCGGGCAAGGACGGATGCCGACCGTCTGCGGCTCGTCGTGTGCGGCGAGCGGTCACGCGTGTATCTCGGTCTGATGCTGCCGGACGGGAGCGGCTGGCTCACGCTGCGCAAGCGGCTCACGCGGCTTGAGCGCGCGCGCCTGCCGGAGCCGATCCTGTTTGCGGCCGATGAGGCATGGGACATTCCGGACGCGCCGGCATCGGCTCCGGCACAGACGCAACCGTCCGCGCCGGATGACGGGCTTGACGTGCTCTGGTATTCTGCGCCGGACGGTGTGCTCACCACGTTTGACGGCAAGCGGATGCTTATCGCCATCCCGGCGGACACGCCGAATCTGCCACGCGGAGCCGAGACCGTGCTGCGCGAGATCGACGGCCGGCCGTACCTCATTTTTCCGCGCTGAATTGCAATTCCGACTCCGGCGTGGTATACTCATGGCAAGAAAAAGACAAAGGAGCACATCGCGATGAGAATGAGCGATCTGATCGTGAAAAAGCGCGACGGGCAGGCCCTCACGACGGAGGAGATCCGCTATATGATCGACGGCTACAGCCGCGATGAGATCCCGGATTATCAGATGGCCGCCATGATGATGGCCATTTATTTCCGCAGCATGGATCGGTGCGAGACGCTGGACCTGACCATGGCCATGGTGCACAGCGGCGAGACGCTGGATCTGTCGGGTGTATCCGGCGTCAAGGCGGACAAACACTCGACCGGCGGCGTGGGTGATAAGACCTCGCTCGTGCTCGTGCCGATGGTGGCGAGCCTCGGCGTGAAGATGGCGAAGATGTCCGGCCGCGGCCTCGGCCACACGGGCGGCACGCTCGACAAGCTCGAGAGTATTCCGGGATTCAACATCAATCTGCCCATGGAGCGGCTTCTGGAGAATGTGGACCGTGTCGGCATGGTCATCGCCGGACAGACGGCGAAACTCGACCCCGCGGACAAAAAGCTTTACGCTCTGCGCGACGTGACCGGCACCGTGGCGAGCATCCCGCTCATCGTCAGCAGCATCATGTCCAAGAAGCTGGCTGCTGGTGCGGACATCCTCGTGCTGGACGTTAAGTGCGGCAGCGGCTCGTTTATGAAGACGCTGGACGATGCGCGCGAGCTCGCGACCGAGATGGTCGAGATCGGCAAAATGGCCGGCCGCAAGACGGTCGCCGTCATCACGGACATGGACGAGCCGCTCGGCCACGCCGTCGGCAACGCGCTTGAGGTCAAGGAGGCCATTGCGGCGCTGCGTGGGGAGTACAAAAGCGAGCTGCTCGAGCTGTGCCTGACGCTTGGCACCTGCATCCTCACGCAGGCGGGTATGGCGGCCGACGATGCGGCGGCACGTGCCATGCTGGAGCGAACGATCACGGACGGTTCGGCGCTGAAAAAGCTGGCGGAATTTGTCGCGGCGCAGGACGGCGACCCGGCCGCGATCTATGACCCGTCGCTTCTGCCCATGGCGCCGGTGCAGATGGAGGTGCCTTCCCCGACGAGCGGCTATGTGCGCCACATCGCGGCGACGGACGTAGGCCTTGTGTCCATGCGCCTCGGCGGCGGCCGCGCGACGAAGGACAGCGCGATCGACCACAGCGTCGGCATTGTCCTGCGCAAGAAGGTGGACGAACCGGTCACGGCAGGGGAGTCGCTGGCGACGATCCATGCGGCTGACGAGGCCAGCGCCCGCAGAGCGGGCGCGGAGCTCACCGCCTGCTACACGATCACCCCGGATGTGCCCCCGACGGAGCCATTCATCAAGGCGATCATCCGCTGAAGACAAAAAATCCCGGAGCTGCAGCTCCGGGATTTTTCTATGCATAGGTTACGGGTAGGCGTGCGTGCACAGATAGGTCAGCCATGCCTTCATGCCCTCGGCGCTCAGGTGCATACCGTCACCGTCCTGATAGGTCTGTGGCAGGAATCCGTCGTCCCCGACGAGACCGCTGGCCATGTCGAGATACTTCACGCTGTTGCTCTCCGCCGCTGCGGCGATCCAGCCGTTGACTTTCTGAATGAGCTCGTTCGTGATGTCCTCGTACTGGTAGTTCGACGCGATCGGCGTCAGCGAGCAGCAGATGATCTTTGTGTCCGGACTCTTGGCCTTGACGGCATTGATGAGCGTGGTGTAGACGGATTTGATCTGCTCCTCATTTGTCATGGAGATGTTGTCCGCGCTCGGGCAGATGACGAGATAGGCGGGCTTGTTGACCTCGCAGATCTCATCTGCGGGCACGTTGTTGCCGGTCACGGGGGATTTATATTTTGCCGTGTCGAGCGAGGAAGCGGGCAGGGAACCGGTGTCCGGCACCCAGACCTGCTTAGCGGCGTCCTTGCCTGTGAGCATCGACTCCGACTGCAGGACCTTCAGCGACTTGTCGCCCAGGAAATAAATCTGATCGACATAGGTACTGCCTTTGTCCTCCGTCTGCGCGAGTGCGGCGGACGACTGGATGGGCGCGATCGGATTTGCCTGCGGGGTCGGCGTTTCGGTGACGGTCGGCGTGGCTTCTGCCTTCGGCGAGTCGGTATTTCCGACGGCGTTGGTAAACACCAGCACGACGGCCACCAGTGCCAGACACAGCAAAATGGCGCCCGACCAGAAGGTATACATCATGTTTTTGTTCGTGTTTTTCATCAGGATCCCTCGCTTCCGGATAGACAAAAGAAGCCCGATGAAGGGCTTCTTTTGCAGTTACAGTTACGCTTCCTGCTCTTTCTTGGCTTCCTCGATGACCTTCTGCTGGACGTTGCCGGGGGCTTCCTCGTAGCGCACGAACTTGCACGAGAAGGAGCCGCGGCCCTGCGTCATGGAGCGCAGGTCGATCGTGTAGGAGCCCATCTCCGCCATCGGGACTTCCGCCTCGACGGTCTGCATTCCGTCCTCTGCCGTCATGCCGAGCACGGTGCCGCGGCGCTTGGAGGAAATGTCGGACATGATGTCGCCCAGATTGGCGTCCGGGATGGTGACCTTCAGCAGGCCAATCGGCTCCAAGATGGTCGGCTTCGCCTTCGGAATGCCGTCCTGATAGGCGAGGCGGGCGGCCGTCTGGAACGCCATATCGTTGGAGTCGACCGGATGGTAGGAGCCATCATACAGCACGGCCTTCAGGCCGACGAGCGGATAGCCGGCGAGCACGCCCTTCTGTACGGCGTTGCGCAGGCCCTTTTCGACGGACGGGAAGAAGTTTTTCGGCACGCTGCCGCCGAAGACTTCCTCGGCAAAGATCATATCGTCGGACTCGTCCTGGGGCTCGAAGCGGATCCAGACGTCGCCGAACTGGCCGCTGCCGCCGGACTGCTTCTTGTGGCGGCCGTGGGCCTCGACCTTGCCCTTGATTTTCTCGCGGTAAGCAACGCGGGCAGGCTTGAGCTCGGTCTCGACGCCGAAGCGGCTCTTGAGCTTGGCACACAGGACGTCGACCTGGATATCACCGGCACCGGAAATGACCATCTGGTGGGTCTCGGCGTTGTTGACGAGCGTGAAGGAGATGTCCTCCTCGTTCAGGCGGGCGAGGCCGGAAGCGACCTTGTCGTCCTGCCCCTTGGTCTTGGGGCTGATGGCCATGGAGTAGCAGGGCTCTGCCAGCTCGATGGCGGGCAACTCAACCTCGTGCTTCGGGTCGCAGACGGTGTCGCCGGTCTTCCACTCCATCTTGCCGATGGCCACGATGTCGCCGCAGCAGGCTTCCTTGACCTCAGTGTTCTTCTTGCCGCACATGGTGTACATGCGGCCGAGCTTATCGGTGCTGCTCATGCGCACATCGCGCAGAGACAGATCGGACGTGACCTTGCCGGAGAGCACTTTGATGAAGGAGTACTTGCCGAACTGGTCGGAAATGGTCTTGAACACGAACGCACACACCGGGCCGTTCGGGTCGATGGCGAGCTTGCTGCCGTCAGCCGTGGCGACCTCGCCGGCCTCGGCCGGATCAGGCACGTAATCCACGATCGCCTGCAGCACGGCCTCGGTGCCGATGCCGCTGCCGGCAGCGCCGCAGAGCACGGGGAACACGGTGCGGTCCTTCAGGCCCTGACGCAGGCCCTTGACGGTGTCCTCTTCAGAGAGCATCATGTCCTCAAAATACTTCTCCATGAGCGCCTCGTCCGCACCGGCGGCCGTCTCAAAGAGCGTTTCGCGCAGCGACTCGACCATGTCGGCGTCGGCGGCGGGAACGGCGACCTTCGCGGTCTTGTTGCCCTTTGTCTGGTAAGCCACGTTGTGCACCAGGTCGATGACGCCGGTGCCGTCGCTCATCGGCGCGGTCACGGCGCAGACGGCGCTGCCGTATTTCTCCTGCAGTGCGGAGAGGACGCCGGCGAAATCACCGTGATCCTCATCGGTCTTGGAAACGTAGAACATGCAGGGCATGTTGGCATTTTTGAGGTATTTCCAGCTGCGCTCGGCGCCGACGGCGATGCCGTCTTTTGCGGTGCAGAAGATCATGCCGGCCTCGACGGCGCGCAGGGCGCACATCACGTCGCCCGCGAAGTCGAAAAAGCCCGGGCAGTCGAGCACGTTGATCTTGCAGCTGCCGAAGTTGACCGGCGCAATGCTGGTCGAGATCGTGATCTGGCGCTTGATCTCTTCGGGGTCGTAGTCACAGACGGTGTTGCCGTCGGCGACCTTGCCCTGACGGTCGATCGCACCCGTCAGGTACAGCATGCTCTCGGCGAGCGTGGTCTTGCCGCTGCCACCATGGCCGAGCAGGCACACATTGCGGATATTCTTGGTTTCGTAGCTCATGTAGTGTACTCTCCTTATATATAGACTATCAAAAAATTCCAAACTCCGGAAATCGCACCGCGCGTGACACACACGACTATAAAAGTATACACGATTTCAAAACTCTTGGCAATCATAAATATGAAAACTCAACGTTTTAGGCTGAAATTCAGCAAAATGACCGGAACGAGCCACAGGACCATGTACACCAGGAGGTTGCCGACGGTGGCGGAATCGAACGCGCCGATGGCACACAGAGCGAACATCAGCACGAGGCCGATGACCGTGCACAGCAGGGCAAGGATGACGCAGATGCGCACCGTCGAGTACAGCTGGCGGCCGAGACCGGCGACGCTCACAAGCGGGCCGAGCCCGTCGCGCGCCACGATGCCGGCGGTCTGCGTGTAGTCGGACGGTTCCGCTGCCGACATGGCATAGCGCTTGGAGTAGGCCGGGAAGTCAAAGCCGTCGGCGGACATCTTGAACTTCTGGCTGAGCATCAGCGGCGTGATGTTGAAGTCACGCACGGCAAAGATCGGCGCGATCTTCGTGCGCAGCAGGCCGAAGAGCGCGTTCTGCACCGACTGCACCGGCACATACTTGATCTTGAAGCTTGCGACGAACAGACCGTTGATGGATGTGAACACGGCGTTTTTGGCATTGAGCTGCTGCGGCAGGTGCACGCCCTTGAGGTTCATGAAGGCGCTGCTGCCGACGAGTACTTCCTCGCCGTTGACAAGGGCGGTCAGGCCGCCGCTTTCATTGCAGGTGAAGGATTCGACCGGCATAAGCGTGCAGTTGTTGCGCTGCATGAGATCGGTAAACACGGTGGCAAGGCAGCTGCCGGAGGCAACGATCACGCTGCCGGTATAGGAGATGACCTTGTCCGGGAACGCACCGTCGAGGATGCGGATGTCCTCGATCGAGATGTTGCGTGCGGTGAACAGATCCTTATCCGTGACGATCAGGTGCTTGCTGCGGCCGATGTCGCTCGCGCCGCTCCAGCCCGCGATGGCGCTGCCGGTGCGGGCGAGCTTGCGCGCGGCGGTCCGGAACGGGACGGCGAACGCCACGAGCGCCGCAAATGGTGCGCACGGCGCGGTGACGGCGGCAAACACGTGCAGGATGTTGGCATAATTGCCGCTGAGGATCGTGGCCAGCAGGCCGAGGATCACGGACGCGGCGATCAGATACGGCGCCAGCGAGGCGTAGATCGTGTCGGCCGGGCCGGCCTCCTCGCTGCGGTGGATGAAGCCTGCGGTGTCGCGCTTGGACTTGAGCACGGTGATGCTGTCCTTGACGACTTCGCTGTCCGCGCTGACGGTGTAGGGATCTTTATCGACCGCGAGCGTGCGGAACGTGGACTTGAAGCCGCGGCAGGTGTTCAGCGCGCTCCACAGGCAGCAGGCTACGGCAAACGCGGACACGGCGCAAAACGGCAGGCCGACGGCGTCCGATCCCGTGACGGCCAGCACGACCGCATCGAGCGCGGAAAAGACGCAGTTGAGAAACACGAGCGATTCCAGCCCCGGCGTGCGGCGCACGAGGTTGAAAAAGCCGTTGGTGATCACGTCCAGACCGATGAGCATCACGGTCAGCTGCATCATCAGGCACACGAGCGCCGCGATGGTCGGGCTGCTCTTGAGCACGCCGAACACCGGCAGACCGAGCGAGAGGTAGATCAGCGGAATGCACACGATCATGGCCGCACGGCAGCGGAAGCGCAGGGATTTGACCTGGCCGCCGTAATACCGCGCTGCGTCCTCGGCGTCCGGCTCCGGGCCGAGATTCTCCTCGGTATTGGCCGAGGTGTGCACGGCGCTGTTGTGTTCGCGGATGCGGTAGGCCACGGCGGCGAGCCGGGCCATGAGCGGATTGAGTACAGCGTCCTGAAAGCTGCGGCGCGCAGGGCCATCCGTGCCGTCGTCTGCGGCGGCGTAGTCACCGGCGTGGGCGTAGGATGCGTGCCCGGCCGCGCTGTCGTCCATGCCCTCTTCCGTGACGGCCTGAAACACGCGCGTCGGCTCTTCCGGCTCCGGCTCCGGGTCGTATAGGCCCTCCGGCACCTCCGGCGGGGCGGAGACGGGGATGGCGGCATCCTCTGCCGGGGGCTCCTCCTCCGGCTCCACCGGCTCGTCCGGCACGACCTCCGAGAGCTTCGAGGCAAAGTGCTTCAACCCTGAGATACCCTTTTGGGCCAGGCGCTTGGCATTGGCCTTTGTCTCGTTCCACTTTTCGATCTCTTCCTCGGTCGCGTGGTCGCGCTGGCGCTTCGGCTGATAGCGCTTGACGTCGTGGTCCTCGTGCGGCGGGGCATCCGGTGCGGCTGTGTCGGCCTTCGGAGCTACGTCTTCCGGTGCGCTGTCGAGTTCGGCAGACATGAGAATGTCTTCGGCCTCGGCGTCCTCGGCCTCTTCCTCTTCGATCATTTCCGCCGTGACGGGCCGGCTGCGATAGGCCGGCTGCGGACGGGGCGCGGGTGCGTCCGTCTGAAAATCCTTATATTCGTCCAGAATGGATTCCAGGGAGAATTCTTCGGCGTCCAGGTCGAAAGAAACGTCCTCTGGCGAGCGATCAAATTGGTCCATATGGTCAACTCCTTTTTATAGCGTAGGTGTGCGGGCATTCAACTCCGCTGGCGCAGCGCCTCATAGAGCAGCACGGCCGCGGCCGCAGATGCATTGAGCGAGGAGATTTGCCCACGCAGCGGGATGCTGACGAGAAAATCGCACTTTTCCCGCACCAGCCGGCTGATGCCGGTGCCTTCCGACCCGATGACGATGCAGGCCGGGCCGGTCAAGTCCGTTTTCCACAGCTCGTTCGAGCCCTCGGCGGCGGTGCCGTAGATCCAGAGACCGTTTTTCTTGAGCGCCTCGATCGCGGCGACGAGATTCGGCACGCGCGCGACGGCCATATGCTCAAGCGCACCGGCGGACGTCTTGTCCACGACGGCGGTCAGCCCCGCGCTGCGGCGCTTCGGGATGATGACACCGTGCGCGCCGACGCATTCGGCCGTGCGGATGATGGCGCCGAGATTGTGCGGGTCGGAGATCTCGTCACACAGTACGAGAAACGGCGCCTCGCCGCGCTCGGCTGCGATGGCGAGCATGTCCTCGATCGTGCTGTATTCCTTGACGGCGCACAGCGCGATCACGCCCTGATGCGCGTGCGTCTGGCTCATGGCGTCGAGCTTGCGGCGGTCAGCTTCCGTGACGACGATGCCGGCGCTGCGCGCCTTCGAGGCGATGTGCCCGAGCGTCTTGTCCACGTCGCCCTTGGCAATGAAAATTTTGTCGATCGTGCGGCCCGCGCGCAGGGCCTCCATGACCGCGTTGCGGCCCTCGATCAGATCGTTGCGCGCTTCGTTTTCAAATTCCTGTATTTGTTCCATGATATACCCATACCTTGCGACATAATAATACAAATATTATCATACCACACGATCACCCATTTAGAAAGCACAAATCTGCGATTCCGGATATTTTTTTATGGACTTTGCAGTTTTAAGAAGGTATCATGGACATACGTTGTATTTACGGAGGAACCCCATGAGAAAACTGATGAACAAAATCGACCGGTTTTGCTATACGCACCCGCGTTTTGGCATCCCGAACCTGATGCTGATCATCGTCATCGGCAATGCGGCCGTCTGGCTGCTGACGAAAATGGACACGACCGGGCAGATCGCCTCGCTCCTGAGCGGCTCTGCGCAGGGTATCCTGCACGGGCAGGTCTGGCGCCTGGTGACGTATGTGTTTGTGCCGACGGAGGCCAGCCCCATCTGGCTGCTGGTGATGCTGTATTTTTACTATTGGATCGGCTCGTGCCTCGAGCGCGAGTGGGGCAACGGCAAATTCACGATCTATTACGTGAGCGGCATGCTGCTCACGGCGATCTACGGCGTGGTGCTCTCGGCCATCCTCGGGCGCGACGTGATCGTCTCGACCACGTATCTGAACCTGTCCATGTTTTTCGCCTTTGCCACGCTCTATCCGGATATGCAGGTGCTGCTGTTTTTCATCATCCCGATCAAGGTGAAGTATCTGGCATATGTGGACGCAGCGCTGTTCGTGCTCGGCATCGTCACGACGGCATTCCCGCTGAACCTGTTGCCGGTGGTTGCGGTGCTCAACTACCTGGTCTACTGCGGCGACTGGCTGTTTGACTTTTTCCGCCCAGCGCACGTGCGCCAGCGGCAGAAAACGGTGAACTTCAAGCATGAGGCCCGGCGCATCCGGCGTGAGCAGGCAAACAAGCCCTACCATTATAAATGCGCCGTCTGCGGCCGCACGGATGTCGATCATCCGGAGCTGGAGTTTCGCTACTGTTCGCGCTGCGTGGGCTATCACTGCTTCTGCCAGGATCACATCAACAACCATGTCCATTTCACGGAGTGATCGGCCATGCAGACTGCGGATATGAAAAAAGACTATGCCGTCGCAGTGCTCGACCCGGCGGGCAACGTCACGGCGCTCGTGCTCTCGGACGTGCCCGCGGCGGAGCGCGCGCAGGTCGCGGCGCGTCTGCTGCGCCTGCCGGAGCTGCACATTGAGCAGGCCGCTTTTCTGACCGCGCCGCGCTGCGGCGGGGAGATCCGGCTGGAGATGATGGGCGGCGAATTTTGCGGAAACGCCCTGCGCTGCGCGGGCTTTTATCACGCCCTGCGCACCGGCGCGCAGGGCAAGACCTGCGTCTTTGCCGAGATCAGCGGGGCGGAAGGTGTCCAGCCGGTCATGGCGGACACGGCAGCGGGGGAGGCGTCCACGATGATGCCACTGCCGCGCGCAGTGCAGCCGGCCGATTGGCCGGATGTGCCGGCCGTGCGCGTGACGTTCGACGGCATCACGCACTTTATCATCGACCGCGCGCAGCCGGACGATGCGCTCGTGCAGCGTGCCATCGCTGCCGCGCCGTCGGCGAGCGCCGTCGGCGCCGTGTTTTTCGACCGGGCGGCCGGTAGCATCCGGCCGGTCGTGTTCGTGGCCGAGACCGGCTCCTGCGTCGCGGAGACGAGCTGCGCCTCCGGCAGCGTTGCGGCGGCCGTGGTGCTCACGGCAGACTTTGCCGACGGCATCACGGAGATCGGCATCGGCCAGCCGGGCGGCACGCTGGAGGTTGGTGTGCAGCGCACCTGTGGCGCGGTAACGGGGCTGTCCATCGGCGGCCCGGTGCGTCTGGCGCAAACGCTGACCGTCACGCTGACGGATGCGGCGGCCGCGTCGTGTTAATTCGTAAACTATGCTTGCATATTTGCACACAATCATGTAGCATATTGTCAGATATTGCGCAGGGAATTGTACATAAAGCATCAAAAACTGCTGTTTATGGAGAGGAGAATGTGTGATGAAATGTCCCCGCTGCGGTCATGAAATGACGCTCGATACCCATCGGAAGTATGCGCTGAATATGTGCTATGAGTGCGGCTATATCGAAGGCCGCCTGATCGACCCCGAGAAGAAGGGCGAGACGAACTTTGAGCGCATGAAAAAGCTCAACTTCAACGAAATGGTCGCGTTCCTGACCAAGGGCCTGAAGCTGGATGAAAGCAAGCTGGCCGACTGGCTGGACGACGAGGTCGAGTGACCCGCGCCACTGTATTTTACACGCCATACCCGGTACGACTGAACTGCACCCCATTTGTTAGACAATGTGATATAATGTCTAACAAGTGGGGTGAATTTTATGCCAAAGGGAATACCAA
>CAVFZY010000009.1:0-5862 GCA_963627135.1 Bacteroidaceae bacterium
TCGTCGTAGTGCATCAGAAATTCACCGGCCTGAATACCGCCTGCGGAAAAGCCCATGACGGCAATATCATCTGGGTCAATGCCGTAGACCTCTGCATTTTTACGGACAAATCGAACGGCTCTTGCCACATCCAGTGCGCCTTCCTCCTGCATATAGGGAGACAGGCGATAGTCCACGATAAAGGTCTGGAAGCCCAGCTCCCGCAGTGCTGCGGCGGTGGGCAGCGAATCGGTGTAATTGCCCCGGAACTGATAAGCGCCGCCAGCCATCAGCACAACAGCGCCTTTCGGCTCCACGCCCTCCCGGACGGGAATGGCGGTGACATATGGGCGGAAGTCATAGTTGTCGAAATATCCGGTCATGTCCTGCGTAAATTTCGTCTTGGCGGGGACATTGCCCTCCTCCCACAAATACAGAACCTGAATATTCGTGGGGTCTGCCGCTGTATTCAGCACCGTATCATTTCCTGCCGGTTCCGGCATCTTTTGCAGCATTGCCGTGCGGGAATAACCGGAAATTTTACCGCTGCCGTAGTTGTAGGCCGCCGGAAAATCGTCGGGTGTCGCCACGGTGTCCGCCGAAGATCCGTCACGCAGATCGTCGATTGGCTCGGTGAGGGAGGAACTGTTTTCACTTGGTTTTGTCGTCATGGCATCCTCAATGGCCGCAACGCCATTTTCCAGCTCACCGCCGGGAGTCTCCACGGACTCCCGGCCACAGGCAGTCAGTGACACGCCCATGAGAAGCGCAAGCATTGCGGCGAAAACTTGATTTCTACGCATTACAGGCCCATTCCGTTGACCCAGGACTGTACATCAGCGCTGGAAGCGCCGGAGGAGAACCGCTGACCCTCCTGCCAATCGCCGGTACCGGCCATCTCGGCCAGCAGGCTACCGCTCTGACCCATGCCGGAGGAGGAAGAGGTCGCGAAGGGAATGACCATCTTTCCGGAGAAATCGTTATTTTTTACAAAATTGTCAACAGGCCATGCCGCGATACCCCACCAGATGGGATAGCCGATAAACACGGTGTCGTACTCGTCCCAGTTCTCCACATCCGTGGTAGTCAGAGGGACATCCCGCAGGGATTCGTCATCATGCTCCCGGCTGACCCGGCTGTCGCTGTTCGTCCAGTTCAGGTCATCGCTGGTGTAAACTTCGGTGGGAACAATTTCAAACAGGTCGCCGCCTGCGGCTTCGGCAATGTCCTCGGCTACGCGCTTGGTGTTGCCGCTGGCGGAGTAGTAGACCACCAACACCTTGCCGCCGGAGGTGGTGTTGTCCGGATCCGCCGCTGAGGTGTCATCCGGCGTTTCCGCAGGGATGCTTTCAGCGGGAGTGTCATTGGACGGTGTCTGTGTAGGGGTATTATTTGTTTTGCTGCCGCAGGCGGCGAGGGACAGGATCATCATGACTGCCAAAAGCAGACTGCCGAGTTTCTGAACATTTTTCATAAGATTATCCTCCTATCGTTTTTATTTCACATTTTCCTGAATCCAGTTTTCAATGTGATCCGCAATCACATCATTGTTCAGGTCTTGGAACATAGAGTGGTCATTGCCGGTGATGCCCTCCTGGGGGAGATCCACCACGGTGCAGTTGCCGCCCTGCTCATTGTAGGCATCGCGGAAATCGTAGCACGCCTGACGCATGGCCTGCCACATCATAGTCGCCTGAATCGCCGGATCACCGTTGTCGATGTAATCGCCAAAGTACATGGTAACGGGAATGTTCTTCTCCAGCACTGCCTTGAAATCCTCACTGTCTGCGCCGGGCGCTCCGCCGGGCTCAATGGCAACAATGGCGGCAATGTGGTCGGTGTAGCGTGCCGCCGTCCAGCCGGGGCCGCCTCCCTGCGAATGGGTCACCAGAATAGAGTTCTTTCCGGTGCGCTCATACACCTCGTCAATGGTGGTAGCCACGGCCTTTGCCATGGTCTCGTTGTCAAAATCGCCGCCCATGTCAGAGGTCATGCCGGTATCCGGCGTCATTTGACGGAAGAACTGATCCACAGACGCGGCATCATTGGGAAACTGAGAGCCGTCATTGGCAACGGACTCGCCATTCTCCCAGCGGCCAATGCGGAACTGGGTGTACCAGCGCTGATCCAGCGTCTTGGTGCTGATATCGCCGCTGACGGAGGTGCGCCTGCTTCACCGCGCCGGGGCTCGTCAATGAGGAACACACCGTGGCCTTTGCGGAGGAACATATTCGACCAGCCCTCCCGGCCGTCCGGCGTGGTCATCCAGCCCATGCGGGACTGACCGTAGCCGTGGAGGAACACCATGGGCAGACCTGTTTCGTTCTCAGGAATCTGATAGAGTACATTGGCGTGATCCACATGGGCAGTCTGTCCGGCTCCGGTTTCCTCCCACTGGTTCTCCGGGTCAAAAGTTCCGTCAGAGGTCACGGTAATACCGCCTGCGGAGAAAATGCCCTGCTCCGCGATGGACAGCACCTTGCTGTCGGCGATGCCAGTATGGTCAGTCTCGGAAGTGTTGTCCTGCTGAATATTGCCAATGGTTATGCTGCTGCAGGCGGCAAGGCTAAGTACGAGCACGACGCTCAGCAGTAGTGCAGTTAGTTTTTTATGGTAAAATCATCCTTCCAATCTTATTTGCATTCGCAAAGAATTTCGTAAATTTCATCGTGGGTCAGCTTCTTGCAGCAGCCGGGGGTGAGCACGGTAGAATCGGCAACGGCGCGGAAGTCCGTGTCGGAAGGAATACCCAGTTCGGCAAAGGTGGTAGGCAGACCAATTTCCTTGATGAAGCTGCTCAGCGCGTTGATGCCGGAAAGCGCGGTCTCCTCATCGCTGCTCTTAGGCACAATGCCCCAGACATTCTGCGCCCAGCGGGCAAACCGCGCCGCGCCGGACTTGTAGATGTGACGGTACAAAACAGGGTGAATCACCGCCAGCCCTGCACCGTGGTTGCAGTTGGTGTAAGCCCCCAGCTGGTGTTCAATCATATGGCCCTGAAAATCCGTGACCTTGCCGATCTTCAGCACGCCGTTCTCCGCCATGGCAGACGCCCAGCCCAGTTCGCTTCTGGCTTCGTAATTTTTCGGGTCGGTCAGCAGCACACGGATGTTGCGGATGACGCTGCGCATAACGGCTTCACCCAAGTCATCGGAGAGGTTGTTTTCATCGGGCTTGCCGAAATAGGCCTCCATCGCGTGGCTCAGGATGTCGAACGCGCCGGAGATGACCTGCTTCATGGGAACGGACATTGTGTAGTCGGGGTCAAGGAAAGCAAAATCCGCCTGCGCGCCCCACAGTGCGCCCTTGATCTTCTTTTCTTCGTGGGTGATGACCGCGCCGTTGTTCATTTCCGAGCCGGTGCCGAACACGGTAACGATGGTTCCGAGGGGAATGAAATTCGTGGGCAGCGTGTGCTTCCTGTACTGCATCTCCCAGATGTCCTCATCGAGATTTGCCTGTGCGGAGATGACCTTGCAGCAGTCGGATACGCTTCCGCCGCCCACGGCGAGGATCAGGTCAACATGGTTTTCCCGTGCCAGCTTCGCGCCCTCCTGCACCTTGGCATAGGTGGGGTTGGACATGATGCCGGAGAACTCCACGATGCGCTTGCCCGCGGCGTTCAGGATGCCCATGGCCTCGTCATACACACCGTTGCGCTTGATGGAGCCACTGCCATAGGCCAGCATGACGGTTTCACCATAGTTCCCCAGCAGACTGCCGAGGTACTCCTTCACGCCGCCCTTGCCAAAATACACCTTGGTCTTGTTCTCAAAAATAAAGTTGTTCATAAAAACGCGTCCTTTCTGACATCTTGCGTAAATTAAGATTCTGTGTTATCATACGGTGGATACATCCGGTTGATAGTGTCGATTGTAATAACCGGTAGTTACAATCGGTCAAGAGGTTTTGAACTTAAATTTGCGAATTTTTTGTAAACAGTGAGGAATATGATGCTTTATACGATGCTGCAAGCCTGCCGGGAAACGGGAATGACCTATCAGGCGCTGAAATTTTACTGCAACGAAGGTTTGGTCCCCAATGTGAAGCGAGACAAGAACAACCGCCGTGTGTTCGACGAGCGGGACGTTGCGTGGATCAACAGCCTGACATGCCTGAAAAAGTGCGGCATGAGCATTCAGGAGATGAAGGAGTACCTCGCCCTGTGCCTGCAAGGAGAAAGTACGATTCCCCAGCGCAAGAAAATGCTGGCGCAGAAGCAGGAGGCGCTGCGCGAGACGATGCGGGAATTGCAGGAGAGCATCGCCTATATCGACTGGAAGCAGCACTTCTATGACGAGATTCTCTCCGGTCAGCGCCCGTATGAGAGCAATCTGATTTCCAACGAAAAATCGAACTAAGCTTTCATCTGCTTTTCCCAGAACGCCACAGCGTCATCCAGCCATCCCTCGGCGCTTGTGCCGACGCCAAGACCGAAGCCGTGGCCCAGACCGGGATAGACATGAAATTCCGTGTCGATACCGGCCTCCTGCATGGCATCCAGCCGCGCCTGCATGACGCGCCAGTTGGCGATGCCGTCCCTGTCACCGACGCAGGCATAGGTGGGCGGGTCATTTTCGGAATACTCGCTCAATCCCGTATACTGCATGATGACCGCACCGGGACGGGGAAGATCACCGCCGCCAAAGGCTTCTGCACCATAAGTCCCCAACCACGCCGCCATCCGTGCGCCTGCCGAGCCGCCCCAGAGGGAGTAGCAGTCGGTGTCCACTTCCAACTCGTCCGCGCGGTCGAAGATGAAGCGGATGGCTCTTGCCAGATCCTCACAGGCGGTCTGTGCGCCGGGGCGATAAATGAGGGCGAAGGCGTTGTAACCTTTCTTGGAAAGCTCCAGCGCATGAGGGAAGCTGTCCTGCATGCCTTTTCCGCAATCATTGTATTTATCCGGGGTCATATCTTGCCCAGATTGAAGCTCAATGACCGTACCCAGCCGCACCCATTCCCACGAATCGGGGATGTCAAACGGTACTTCATCCGCCAGCGACCGTACTTCATCGCCGATTTTCTCATAAGGGGTATTATCAGAACTCGGCTGTTTAACGAATACCCCCAGTAGTTCAACGATTACTCGGCGGTTTAACGATTACAACGATGCTGGAAACCCAGAAAGCTGTAAAATACATAGGACCCCGCCGCAGAATTACTCCGCAGCGGGGTTCGTTTATGTGCCGAAATAGCTGAAAAGCCTTATTTCGAGCG
This sequence comes from Bacteroidaceae bacterium, assembly GCA_963627135.1. Lineage (GTDB taxonomy): Bacteria > Bacillota > Clostridia > Oscillospirales > Oscillospiraceae > CAG-103. The sequence continues at coordinate 5,200 of CAVFZY010000009.1, forward strand.
GTTTTCGGGCATAGAAAAAGTCCACCGTAATTCTATCAAAATTACGGTGGCATTATGGCGGAGAGTAAGGGATTCGAACCCCTGTGGCGTTGCCGCCTAACGGTTTTCAAGACCGCCCCGTTATGACCACTTCGGTAACTCTCCAAAGATACAGAAAGAGAAACAAGACGCCGGTCATCGGCGTCTTGTTTTTGGCGGAGAAGGAGGGATTTGAAGCCTTTAAAAACGTCGATATATCAGCACATAGCCGTCGCGGTGTGTAGACGCTATGTTCAGCATGTAAGGAGGGTTTTCTGCCCTTCACACCCCGAGGCTGGCTCTATTATAAGGTCATCCCCCGCGTTTGTCAACCGCCACGGGAATCACTTATCCGTCAGCTGCTTGACACTCTGGTTAAGTCCTGTTGCCGCCCAGCCGGACACGATGCCGACCGCCGCAGCGTTAAGCCAGTCATGCGCCGGGAAGTCCGGCACACCCATCGCCCACGCGACCACACCGAGCGCCAGCCCGGCCGAGCCGCAGATTATTCGCAAGATTTACAGACTGTTCCTGCAAGGACGCTCACCGTAGCGATTGCGAAGGTGCTGACTTCCGAAGGCATCCCTACGCCCGGAAAGAAAAAGACCTGGTCAGCATCTACAGTCAAAAGCATCCTCACGAACG
>CAVFZY010000010.1:0-149823 GCA_963627135.1 Bacteroidaceae bacterium
TTGGTATTCCCTTTGGCATAAAATTCACCCCACTTGTTAGACATTATATCACATTATCTAACAAATGGGGTGCAGTTCAGGGACCTGCGGTTTTCTATTATGGCGCTCACGCCATGGGGCGGCCGCCGCACAGCCTTTCATAGCCGGTGCGGTACTCGCCGGAGAGGATTTCCTCCCACCAGGGGCGGTTGGCGAGATACCAGTCGATCGTCCGGCCGATGCCGTCGGCAAAGCGCGTCTCCGGCAGCCAGCCGAGCTCCGCGTGGATCTTCGCGGGGTCGATGGCGTAGCGCAGGTCATGCCCCTGCCGGTCGGCAACGTAGGTGATGAGGCGCTCGGGCTTGCCGAGCTTGCGGCAGATCAGGCGCACGATGTCGATGTTGCGCATCTCGTTATGGCCGCCGATGTTGTACACCTCGCCGATGCGGCCGTGGTTGACCACAAGGTCGATGGCCCGGCAGTGGTCGCCGACATACAGCCAGTCGCGCACGTTCAGCCCCCGGCCGTACACCGGCAGCGAGCGGCCTGCAAGGGCGTTCGTGATCATGAGCGGGATGAGCTTTTCCGGGAACTGATACGGCCCGTAATTGTTCGAACAGCGCGAGATCGTGACCGGCAGGCCGTACGTGCGCCCGTACGCCCCCGCCAGCAGATCGGCCGCGGCCTTGGAGCTGCTGTAGGGTGAGCTGGTGCGCAGCGGCGTCTGCTCGGTGAACAGCAGGTCCGGCCGGTCGAGCGGCAGGTCGCCGTAGACCTCGTCGGTCGAGACCTGGTGAAAGCGCACATTGCCGTATTTGCGGCAGGCGTCCATGAGCACGGACGTGCCGATGATATTCGTCTGCAGAAACAGCGACGGGTCGGCGATCGAGCGGTCGACATGGCTCTCGGCCGCGAAGTTCACGACCACATCTGGCCGCTCGGCTTCAAACAGGCTGTAGACCGCCTCGCGGTCGCAAATGTCCACCCGGGCAAAACGGAAGTTCGGCTGCCCGAGCAGCGGCGCGAGCGTGGAGAGGTTGCCGGCATAGGTGAGCTTGTCGATGCACACGAGCCGGTCGTCCGGGTAGTGCTCACGCAGATAAAACAGATAGTTTGCGCCGATGAAGCCGGCGCCGCCGGTGACGAATCTAGTCATGCAGGATCCTCTCAAACACAAGTTTGTCCTCCGCGACCGCGCGCAGATGCGCCCCGTAGGGCGAGTGGTCATAGCGCACGGCAGCGGCCAGCAGCTGCGCCTTCGTGAGCCAGCCCATGTGATAGGCCACCTCTTCCGGCGCGGAAATGATCACGTCCTGGCGGTTTTGCACCGTCTGGACAAAGACCGCCGCGTCCATGAGGCTCTCGACCGTGCCGGTGTCGAGCCAGGCAAAGCCGCGGCCGAGCAGCTGTACCTTCAGCCGGTCGCCGTCGAGATAGAGCCGGTTGAGGTCCGTGATCTCCAGCTCGCCGCGCGCGGACGGGCGCACCCGCCGCGCCATGTCCACGACGCGATTGTCGTAAAAATACAGGCCCGTGACACAGTAGTTCGAGCGCGGGTGCGCCGGCTTTTCCTCGACGGAGAGCACACGCTTGTCCTGGTCAAATTCCACAACGCCGAAGCGCTCCGGGTCCTTGACGTGGTAGCCGAAGATCGTGGCATAGCCCGCGCCGGCGTTTTCGACCGCCTCGCGCAGGTTGCTGCGGAAGCGGTTGCCGTAGAAAATATTGTCGCCGAGAATCATGGCGCAGGTGTCGCCGCCGATGAAGTCCGCCCCAATCAGAAACGCCTGCGCAAGCCCGTCCGGGTGCGGCTGCACCGCATAGGACAGGCGGATGCCGAACTGGCTCCCGTCGCCGAGCAGGCGCTCAAAGCGCGGCGTATCCTCCGGCGTGGAGATGATGAGAATATCGCGGATACCTGCGAGCATGAGCGTCGAGAGCGGGTAATAGATCATGGGCTTGTCGTACACGGGCAACAGCTGTTTGGACGTGACCCGCGTGAGCGGATACAGCCGCGTACCGGAGCCCCCGGCGAGGATGATGCCTTTCATCACGGTGCCTCCCTTCAGTCTCTGCGGTAGAGGTCGCGGGTGTAGACCCGCGGCCAAACATCGTCGAGCGCGGGCTCGGCGCGGTTGGCCACGATGACGGCCGACATGCGCTTGAACTCCGCGAGCGATGCGATCACCGGCAGGCCGGCAAAGGAGGCGTCCGTGAGCGCCGGCTCATAGATAACGACGCTCGCGCCCGCGCGGCGCAGCCGCTCGATGACGCCGCGGATGCTCGACTCGCGGAAATTATCCGAGTCGGCCTTCATCGTCAGGCGGTACACGCCGACGACGCCGCCCGCCGCTTTCTTCAGGATCTGGCGGGCAATGTGGTCCTTGCGCTCATCATTGGCCGTGACGGCGGCGCTGATGATGCGGTTGGGGATGTCGCCGAAGTTTGCCACCAGCTGGCGCGTGTCCTTCGGCAGGCAGTAGCCGCCGTAGCCGAACGAGGGATTATTATAGTGCGCGCCGATGCGCGGGTCGAGGCACACACCGTCGATGACCTGCCGCGTGTCGAGTCCCCGGAGCTCGCAGTAGGTATCGAGCTCGTTAAAATAGCTCACGCGCACGGCGAGGTACGTGTTGGCAAAGAGCTTGATGGCCTCGGCCTCCGCCGCGTTCGGATAGAGCGTGGGGATGTCCGTCTCCGCCGCGCCCTGCTGCAGCAGGGACGCGAACAGGCGCGCATCCGCCTCCGTCGCCGTGCCGCCATGCGGACGGCCGACCACGATGCGGCTCGGGTGCAGGTTATCATACAGCGCCCTGCCCTCGCGCAGAAACTCCGGCGAGAACAGCAGCCGCGTGCAGCAAAACCTGCCCACGATGCGCTCCGTATAGCCGACCGGCACCGTGGACTTGATGACCACGAGCGCGCCGGGGTTGACCCGGCCGACGAGCGAGAGCACCGCCTCGACGGTCGCAGTGTTGAACAGGTGGCGCTCGGGGTCATAGTCCGTCGGCGTGGCGATGACGACCACGTCGGCCGTGCGGTAGGCCCGCTCGGCGTCCACGGTCGCCGTGAGCGTCAGCGGCTTCGTGCGCAGGAAGTCCGCGATCTCAGCGTCGGCGATCGGCGAGACGCCGCGGTTGATCTGTTCGGCTTTGGCGGGGGTCGTGGTCACGGCGGTGACAGCGTTGTGCTGCGCGAGCAGCACCGCCTGCGCCAGGCCGACATAACCCACACCGGCTACGGTGATGTTCATAGGCATTCTCCGGTTTCTCAAATCATGCATGGGTCACAACGCGGCCGGGACAGCTGCCCCGGCCGCAAAAAAACAGGTAATGGCGTCAGCGGTTTTCCTCCATCTCCACCGGCAGGCCGGTGAGGTAGCGCCGCACCATGTCGAAGGCGTGGTTGGCCGCCGCGTGCTTGACGCGCACGCGGCCCCACTTGTCCTTGTGCAGCGTGCGGTGGAAGGTCCCCTCCGGCGTGGCGAGGGCCACGAAGAGCGTGCCGACGGTGTGCACCCCGTCGCCGCCCGGGCCGGCAAGGCCCGTGATGCTCAGTGCGAGGTCGGTGCCGAAGGTAGCGCGCACGTGCTCGGCCATCGCAGCCGCGACCTCGGGGCTGACGGCGCCGCAGCGCGCGATGAGCGCGGGATCGACATCCAGCAGGCGGGTCTTGGTTTCGTCATTATAGGCGATGATGCCGCCGGAGAACACGGCCGACGCACCCGGCACGTTCGTGAGCATATCGCCGAGCATGCCGCCGGTGCAGCTGTCGGCGACCGCGATGGTCTTGTGCTGCGTGAGCAGGAGCTCGGCCGCGCACGTCTCGATATTCGGCGTGTCGATGCCGTAGGCGAAGGCGCCGAGCTCGCGCTGCACACGCGCCACGCACGGGGCGATCATGGCCTCGGCCTCGGCCTCCGTGGGGGCCTTGGCCGTGACGCGCACGAGGCACTCGCCCTCCTTGGCATAGGGCGCAAGGGTGGGGTTGCGCATCTCGTTCATGAGATCGCGCAGCTGGTACTCCATCGTGCCCTCGCCGATGCCGAAGATCTTGACATTGTGCGAGACGATGATCCCGTCTCCGCGCGCGGCGAGCAGCGGGCGCACACGGTAGCGCAGCAGCGGCTCACACTCCAGCGGCGGGCCGGGCAGCATGATGACGAGGCAGCCATCGGCCTCGAAGGCGCAGGCTGGAGCCGTGCCCCAGTCGTTTTGCAGCACGGTGCAGCCGCGCGGCAGCATGACCTGCTGCAGATGGTTTTCCGTCATGTAGGTGTGCCGCTCACGGTAAAGGCCGCGCAGACGCGCCTCCTCGGCCTGGTTGAGCTCGAGCGGGATGCCGAACGCACCGGCCACGACCTCCTTGGTCAGGTCGTCGCACGTGGGGCCGAGGCCGCCGGTCGTGATGATGAGGTCGGCGCGCGTGCGGGCAAGCTGCACCGCCTGCTCGAGCCGCGCGCGGTTATCGCCGACGACGGTCTGCCAGTAGACATTGATGCCCAGCTCCGAGAGCAGGCGCGCGGCCGCCGCCGCATCGGTATTGATGGTGTCGCCGAGGAGCAGTTCGGTGCCAACGGCAATGAGTTCTGCATTCATAAATCGATCCGGATCCTTTCAATTCCGTCCACTGCCTCGCGCACGAGCGCGTCAATGTCGAGCGCGGCCTCCGCCTCCGCGACCTCCGCCACGGTCGGGCGGGTCTTGGGGTGGCGCGGAGTAAAGACCGTGCAGCAATCCTCATACGGGAGGATGGAAGTGTCAAATGTGCCGATCTCGCGCGCGATCTTCACAATATCGCGCTTATCCATGCCGATGAGCGGCTGGAGCACGGGCAGGTTCGTCACGGCCTGCGTGCAGGCCATGGCCTCCATGGTCTGGCTGGCGACCTGACCGAGATTTTCGCCGGTGACGATGGCCTTGCACTCGTTGTGTGCGGCGATGTCCTCGGCGATGCGCATCATAAATCTGCGCATGATGAGCGTGAAGTATTCCTCCGGGCAGGCGCGGCGGATCTCCTCCTGGATGTGCGTGAAGGGCACGATCTGCATCGTCATGCGGCCGGTATAGGCCGTGAGCTCTTTGGCCAGCGAGAGGACCTTCTCCTTGGCGAGCTCCGACGTGTATGGGTAGGAGAAAAAGTGCACCGGGACGAGGCGCACGCCGCGCTTTGCGATCATGTACGAGGACACAGGGCTGTCAATGCCGCCGGACAGCAGCGTCACGGCCGCGCCGTTGCAGCCGACGGGCATGCCGCCCGCCGCCTCGACGGCCTGCGCGTGGACATACGCCGCCTGCTCGCGCACCTCAAGGCGCACGGTCAGCTCCGGGTCGTGCACATCGACGACCGTATTGGGAAACGCCTCGGCGAGCTCGCCGCCGACGTACTGCGAGAGCTCAATGCTCGTCATGGGAAAGCGCTTGTCCGAGCGCTTGGTCTCCACCTTGAAGCTGTGCGCCGCCGTCATCGCGTCGTGCAGGTACGTCTTGGCAAGCTGCGTGATGGCGTCCTTGTCCTTCTCGCAGGCGGCCGCGCGCGTGATCGTCGCGATGCCGAACACCTTGCGCACGGCGTCATACGCCACGTCGAGGTCGGCCGCATCGTCGGCAGCCTCGATGTACAGCGCCGACTGCAGATACGTCACGCGGAAGTGGCCGATGGGTTTGAGCCGGCGCTTGACATTCGCGACCAGCCTCTCTTCAAAATAGTGCTTGTTGAGGCCCTTGAGGAAGATCTCTCCGGGCTTACACAGCAGCAGATCATTCATAGCGGTTTCGTTCCTTTTCTCTCACAAGTAATCACATAGCCTGCTCGAGCAGCGCAATGAACATGCCGATCGACCACGCGCCGAGCCACACGATGGCCAGGCACACGAGCACGCCGAGGATGAGCCCGATGAGCGAGCAGACATAGCCGACAGTGCGCGGCGTGCCGTTGAAGCCGAGGCTCTTGGCGCGGGAGGCGTAGATCAGGCCGATGATGCCCGTGACGACCGAGCCGAGCGCCGTGTAGCCGAAGATGAGCAGTGCGCACGAGACGATGCCGAGCACCATGGCGACGGTGGCCTCATGCCTGCCGGGCTGCGGTCCGGGCGGCTGGTACCAGTTGGGGTTGTAATTGTAGTTATTGTTGTACATGTCGAAGCTCCCTTCTGTCCGGTGCAGCCGCCGGGTTCACGGCTCGGCGACGGAAAAGTCATACGTGCGGTACTGGATGGCCTCGGCCAGGTGCGCAAGGCCGATGGTCTCCGCCCCGTCGAGATCGGCGATCGTGCGCGCGACGCGCAGGATGCGGTCATAGCTGCGGGCGGTGAGGGCCATGCTGTCAAACGCCTGGTGCATGAGCTGCTCGCACTCGGGCGAGAGCGCGCAGAACTCCGCGAGCGCGCGCGGGCCCATGTGGGCGTTCGTCGTGGTGGTGTCGTCCCCGTAGCGGGCGCGCTGCACGGCGCGGGCGGCGTTGACGCGCGCGCGGATGGCGCGCGACGGCTCCCCGGCCGACGGTTCCGTAAGCTCATCAAACTCCAGCGCCGGGACCTCGACGATGATGTCGATGCGGTCGAGCAGCGGGCCGGACACGCGCGCATGGTAGCGGCGCACGTCGCGCGGCGAGCAGCGGCAGCGCCCGGAGGGGTGCCCATACCAGCCGCACTTGCAGGGGTTCATGGCGCACACGAGCATGAAGCGGCTCGGGTACGTCACGGAGCCGGTCGCACGCGAGATGGTGATGCTGCCGTCCTCGAGCGGCTGGCGCATCGTCTCGAGCACGGCGGGCGAAAACTCCGGCAGTTCGTCGAGAAAGAGCACTCCGTTATCCGCCAGGCTCATCTCGCCCGGCTGCAGCGCGCTGCCGCCGCCGGACATGGCGACGTTCGACACCGTGTGGTGCGGCGCGCGAAACGGCCGGATGCGTACGACGGGGTCGTCCGGCGTCGTGAGGCCGAGGACGGAATAGACCTGCGTGGTCTCGATCATTTCGGCGCGGTTCATCGCGGGCAGAATGGTCGGCAGGCGCTTGGCGAGCATGGACTTGCCCGCGCCCGGCGGACCGATGAGCAGGATGTTGTGCCCGCCGGCGGCGGCTACCTCGAGCGCGCGCTTGACGTTCTCCTGCGCCTTGACCTCGGCAAAATCGACCGGGAAGCACGGCTCCGTCTCGAGCTGCGGCGGCGTCATGGGCGCGATGCGCTTGTCCCCGCGCAGATGGTGCACGAGCTGGGCGATGTTCTCGACCGGGTAGACCGTCACGCGGTCGGCAAAGGCGGCCTCAGCCGCGTTGCCCGCCGGGACATAGAGCTCCTTTAACCCGATCTGCTCGGCCGCGAGCGCCATCGTGAGTGCACCGGTAACGGGGCGGATGTCCCCCGCGAGGCTGACCTCGCCGAAAAACGCCGCCGTAGCCGGCGGCTGGCGGATCTCCCCCGTGGCGCACAGGATGCCCAGCAGCACCGGCAGGTCATAGAGCGTGCCGGCCTTGCGCGTGTCCGCCGGGGCGAGGTTCACCGTCAGGCGGCTGACCGGGAACTTCATGCCGTTGGTCTTGATGGCGCTGCGTACACGCTCGCGCGCCTCCTTGACGGCCGCATCCGGCAGGCCGACGATGTCAAACCCCGGCAGGCCGTTGGACACGTGGCACTCCACGCTGACCGCGTAGCCGGTCACGCCCCGGCAGCCGAGGGATTGGATTTTGGACAGCAAGCCGCTCGCCTTCTTTCACGGACGAGGCCCCGACCGAACGCCGGGGCGCCGTCGCATCGTTTTCTTACGCTTCGGTATCAGGCTCCGTGCCGCCGACAACGGCGATGTGCAGCTCCTCGAGCTGGTGCGGCTCGACGGTGCCGGGCGCGCCCATCATGACGTCCTGCGCGTTCTTGTTCATCGGGAACGGAATGATCTCGCGGATGCAGTCCTCGCCCGCGAGGAGCATGACCATGCGGTCCACGCCCGGGGCGATGCCGGCGTGCGGGGGCGCGCCGTAGCAGAAGGCGTTGTACATGGCCGGGAACTTGGCCTTGACATCATCCTCGCCGAGGCGCACGAGCTCGAACGCCTTGACCATGATCTCGGGGTCGTGGTTACGCACCGCGCCGGAGCTAAGCTCGACGCCGTTGCACACGAGGTCGTACTGGTAGGCGTAGATATCGAGCGGATCGACCTCGCCGCGCTCGGCCTTTTCGAGAATTTCGAGGCCGCCGTTCGGCATCGAGAACGGGTTGTGGCAGAACTCCAGCTCGCCGGACTCCTCGCCGATCTCATACATCGGGAAGTCGACGATCCAGCAAAATTCATACCGCTCCTTGTCCATGTGGCCCGGAACGGCCATGCCGAGCTTCGTGCGCAGCACGCCCGCCGCCTTCTGCGCGGCGGTCTTTTTGCCGGCCGTCACGCCGACGAAGCAGCCCGGCTTCAGGCCGAGGGCCGCGGTGATCTCGGCCGTTTTCTCCGTGAGGAACTTTGCGATACCGCCGGCGAAATTGCCCTGCTCGTCGACCTTGAACCAGTAGGGCTTGCTGCCGGAGCGCACCTCCACGTCGGCGCAGAGCTTGTCGACGGCCTTGCGCGCCATGGCGCAGTCGGGCACGACGACGGCCTTGACCGTGTTGCCCGCAGCAAAGGGCGCAAAGTCGCTGCCGGCAACGAGCGCCGTCATGTCCTGCACGGTGAGGTCGATGCGCAGGTCGGGCTTGTCGGAGCCGTAGGTCTCCATCGCATCATGATAGGAGATGCGGCGGAAGGGCGCCTCGGACGCAATATTGTACTTGCCGTACTTGGCGAAGATCGGCGGGAGCACATCCTCGAGCACGGCAAAGACATCGTCCTGCGTGGCGAAGGCCATCTCCATGTCGAGCTGGTAGAATTCGCCCGGGCTGCGGTCGCCGCGGGCATCCTCGTCGCGGAAGCACGGGGCGATCTGGAAATAGCGGTCGAAGCCCGCCGTCATGAGCAGCTGCTTGAACTGCTGCGGCGCCTGCGGCAGCGCATAGAACTTGCCGGGGTGCTTGCGCGCGGGCACGAGATAGTCGCGCGCGCCCTCAGGGCTGGAGGCCGTGAGGATGGGTGTGGTGATCTCAAGAAAGCCGTGCTCGGTCATGGCGGCGCGCAGCGCGGCCACCACCTGGCAGCGGAGGATGATATTTTTCTTAACGGCGGGGTTGCGCAGGTCGAGATAGCGGTACTTCAGGCGCAGCGCCTCGTCGGCGTCACGGCTGCGGTTGATCTCGAACGGCAGCTCGTTGTAGCGGCAGCGGCCGAGCACCTCGATCTTCGTGGGCACGACCTCAATGTCGCCGGTGGGCTGCTTGGGGTTTTTGCTCGCGCGCTCGCGCACGGTGCCCTCCACGGCGATGGTGGACTCCTTGTTGAGCGACTTGACGACCTTCATCATGTCCTCGGTCTCGATAACGACCTGGGTCGTGCCGTAAAAATCGCGGACGACGACGAAGGCAAAATTCTGCCCGACCTCGCGGACATTTTCCATCCAGCCGACGATACGGACCTGCTCGCCGACGTTTTCGAGCCGCAGCTCGCTGCAAGTGTGTGTGCGGGACTGAAACATACTCCTGATTCCCTTTCTTTCTATCGAATATCGCCTCCGGCGATGCGGCGGCGGTGGGTTGACCGGGTTACGACTCGCGCAAAATTGCACCGGCGCTGCGGCGCGCGATCTCCGCGCGGACGGTCTCGAGCGCGGCATCCTGCGTCACGGCCTCCTGCACGCCGGTGGCCATATTCTTGAGCGCGCAGACGTGCTGCGCAATCTCATCCTCGCCGAGGAAGATCACAAACGGGATGCCGAGCTTATCGGCATAGCCGATCTTGGCCTTGAACTTTTTGCGCTCGCTGTAAAGCTGCACACGCAGGCCGCCGGCGCGCAGCATAGACGCCAGCGCCACGGCCGCAGACAGATCGTCCGTCATCGGCAGGATGAGCACATCCGCCGGTGCGGTGAGCACCGCGTCGGAGATCATGTTCTGCTCCTGCAGGATGTAAAACAGACGCGTCAGGCCGATGGAGATGCCGACGCCGGGCAGGGACTTGTTCGTATAATACCCCGCGAGGTCATCGTAGCGGCCGCCGGAGCAGATGCTGCCGACCTCGGGATGGTCGAGCAGGACGGTCTCGTACACCGTGCCGGTGTAGTAATCGAGGCCGCGCGCGATCGTGAGGTCGAGCTCGAAGTTCTCCTCCGGGACGCCGAACGCGGGCAGGTAGCCCACGACGGTACGCAGCTCGTCGAGGCCGAGGTCAAACGTCTCGTTCCGGCCGCGGTACTGCTCCAGAAAAGCGAGCTTGTCCGCACTCGTGCCCGGGCAGGCGATGAAGCGCAGGATCTCGTCCGCGTTCTCACCGGAGACGCCGCAGGTGTCGGTGAGCAGCTCGCGCACCTTGTCCGCGCCGATCTTGTCGAGCTTGTCAATGGTGCGCAGCACGTCGCCCGCCTGCTCGCTCAAGCCGAGGATGGCAAAAAAGCCGTTGAGCACCTTGCGGTTATTCACGCGGATGCGAAAGCGGTGCAGCCCCAGGCGCGTGAACGTGTCGTAGATGATGGCCGGAATCTCGGCCTCGTTCAAAATATCGAGCGCACCGTCGCCGATGATGTCGATATCCGCCTGATAAAACTCGCGGAAGCGGCCGCGCTGCGCGCGTTCGCCGCGCCAGACCTTGCCGATCTGATAGCGGCGGAACGGGAACGTGAGCTGGCCGTAGTTGGCCGCGACGTACTTCGCCAGCGGCACCGTAAGGTCAAAGCGCAGGGCGAGGTCACTGTCACCCTTCGTGAAGCGGTAGATCTGCTTTTCCGTCTCGCCGCCGCCCTTGGCCAGCAGCACCTCGGCCGCCTCGATGGCGGGCGTGTCGAGCGGTGTGAAGCCGTAGTGGGCGTAGGTCTCGGCCAGAACGGCGCGCATTTTGTCCATCTGTACCTGCTTGTCCGGCAGCAGCTCCATGAAGCCGGACAGGGTGCGGGGTTTGATCTTGTCCATGGTGATGATGATTCCTTTCGGGCTTACGATTTCTTCTTGGGATTGACGATGTCGCGCCAGTCGAGGTCGCCGCGGTTCAGGCCCAGGATGAGCACTTCGGCCGTGGCCACGTTGCTGGCAAACGGGATCTGCCGCTGGTCGCACAGGCGTGCCATGCGGTTGACCTCGTCAAAATTGCCGCTCTCGGCATCGCAAAAAAACAGCACGAGGTCGATCTCGTTATACGCGATGCGCGCATCGAGCTGCTGGCAGCCCTGCGAAGAGTGCAGGTAGGTGCGGATCTTCAGGCCGGTGGCCTCGGAGATGAGCCGCCCGGTCGTAAACGTCGAGCTCAGATCGTGCTTGGCCAGAATGCCGCAGTATGCGATGCAGAACTGGACCATGAGTTCTTTTTTGCCGTCATCAGCGATCAGTGCAATGTTCATGTGGATAATTCCTCTCTTTCTGGTCAGCGGCCGTCACTGCAGCAGCGAGAGCTCACTCTCGGGGGCGGTGTTGACGGTCTTGACGGTAAAATATGCGTCGAGAAAATCGCGCGCGATGGAGGCGATGGAGGCGCCGGCGCTGCCGTGCTCCACGACGACCGCCACGGCAACCTTGGGATTGTCATACGGTGCGTAGCAGATGAAAATGGCGTTGTTGACCTGGTTATCGCCGAGCTGGGCGGTGCCGGTCTTGGCGGCGACCTTCACGCCGTAGTCGCCGAAGGTCTCATATGCGCTGCCGGCGCGGTCATTGGCGACAAGGTACATGCCCTTTTGCACGGCGGCCCAGTTATAGTCGCTGGTCTCGACGGTGCTGAGCACCTCGGCCTCGTTTTCATAGATGAGCTCGCTGCCGTCGTAGCTGCGCACGCTCTTGAGAATGGATGCGCTGTGGCGCGTGCCGCCGTTTGCGATCGTAGCGCAGTACTCCGCCAGCTGCAGCGGCGTGAACAGGCTGTACGACTGGCCGATGGCCGCCTGCAGCGAGTCGCCGACGTACCAGTTCGTGTTCTCGAGCTTTTTCTTCACGGCCTCCGTGGCCATCTGGCCGGTGCTCTCCGGCAGCTCGATACCGGTGTGCTCGCCGAGGCCGAAGGCCGCGGCATAGCGCGCGAGCGTGTCGATCGGCAGGCTGTCGCCGACGGTGTAGAAGAAGATGTTGCACGAGTCGCGGATAGCCTCGGTCACGTTGTCGCTGCCGTGCGTCGTACCGGAAGAGGTGATCCAGCACTTGGGGGCGTAGCCGGTGTCCTCATACTTGGTGAACGTGCCGGTGCACTGGATGGTCGTGCCGGTGGTAATGACGCCCTCGGTCAGGCCGGCGATAGCCGTGCAGGGCTTGAACGTCGAGCCAGGCGAATATTGACCCAGCAGCGCACGGTTAAACAGCGGCTGGTTGTCCGCCTCGGAGACGGCCTTATAATTCTCCTCGCTCTGGAAGATCGTCTGCAGGTCGAACGTCGGGTAGTTGGCGATGGCCAGCGGCTGGCCGGTGGCAACGTCAACCGCGACGAGTGCCCCGCCGCCGACTGCGTCGCTGGTAGCCGTGGATTTCGCCTTCATGTTCTCGATGCCCTTGGTCAGCGCCTGCTCGGCCGCCGACTGCAGGTCGAGATCGATCGTGAGGCTGACCTGGTTGCCCGGCTCCGGCTCCTTGGTATAGGTCGTGCCGGTGACAGTGCCGGAAGCGTTTTTCGTCACAATGGCCGTGCCGTTCGTGCCGTGGAGATATTTTTCAAAGGCGAGCTCGGCCCCGTCCTTGCCGACAGTCGCGTTCATGGGGTAGCCCTGCGTCTTGTAGGTCGTGTATTCCTCGGCGGTCATCTGACCCGTGTAACCGAGCAGGTGCGCGGCCAGATTCGTGTGATACTGGCGCGTATAGGACACCGTGACCTCGAAGCCGGGGACGTTGTTCTCCTTCAGGGACGTGATGAGCTCCATGCTCGCGTCCTTGACGAACACATAATCCGGCAGGTAGAGCTTGTCGATATAGCGCGTCTTGATCGAGTAGCGCAGGCCGGCAATGATGCGCATGTCGGTCGCGGAATAGTTGTTATCGATCTCAAACTTTTCGCGGCAGTAACTCATGAGCTCCACGGCCGTGGCCTCCTCGTCGAGGCCGGCGTATTTGAGAAAGCCCTTAAGCTGCGTGCGCTGCGTGTCGTTCATGTCCGTGTACTCAAACGGGGGCGCGGACGTGACCGGCAGCTCGTCGACATACGTGTCGCCGCAGGAAGCGACGGTGCGCGCCATCTGCAGGAGGATGCCGTTCGGGTCGTCCTGCTCGAAGAGGTCGTCGGAGTTGAAGATGAGGTTATTGCAGCTCGTGTTCGACACGAGCACGCGGCCGTAGCGGTCGAGGATGCTGCCGCGCGCAGCCTCCACGGTCTGGGAGCTGGCGACGCTGTTGCGGTTTTCCTCATAGTACGCCTTGCCGTCGACGATCTGCAATTTATACAGTGCAACAACGAACACGATCACGAGCAGCGCAAGGATGCACGCGAGCGCGGCGACGCGGCCGGGCTTGATGGGTTTTTCCATAGCGAAGATCCTTTCGGGGGTCGGGCGCGCCGAGAAAACTCAGCGCAGGGCACGCCGGCGGTGAAACGCACGGCTGATATAGTAATACGGGACGGCGAGCGGCAGCGAAAACACGCTCTGCCCCAGCGCCACGGCCAGCAGCCGCCAGAACGACGCGCCGTGGAAGATCCACAGCCGGAACATCTGGCAGAAGGCCGTGAGCAGAAACGCCGCCAGACACGTCACGAGAAACGGCAGCAAGCTGTTATTGATCAGATACTCCGCGAGCATACCGGCGCCGAAGCCGATGACCGCGAAGAGCACGGCAAAGAGCATGCCCGTGCCGGGGTAGCCCATGGCGCAGAAGTAGCCCGCGATGAGGCCAAACACCGCGCCCCACGTGCCGCCCTCGAACACGCCGACCGCCACGACGACCGCCGGCACGAACATGGCGTGCACGCCGAAGAGCGCAATGTGCGCAAAGACCGTATTTTGCAACAGGAGCGTCACGGCCATATACAGTGCGCACCAGAGCGCGCGGTACACCTTATCCTTGTTGATGAGATCCGCCCACATGTCAGCTCACCACGTCAAAGTCTTTGATGACGAACACCTGCAGCAGCTCGCCGAGGTCACACGCGGGCGTGATGACGCCGTAGGTCTGCTGGCCGCCGGCCTCGGTACGCACGTCCGTGATCGTGCCGACAACGAGACCCGCCGGGAACGCGCCGCCCTTGCCGGATGTAAGCACGGTGTCGCCCGTGAAGATGCTCATGTTCTCCGCAAGATAGCCAAAACGCACACAGCCGTCCTGCATGAGCGTGAAGTCGCCGAGGACCATGGCCGTCGCGCCGCTGCCGCTGACATAGCCGCCGACGCTCATATCCACGTCGATGACAGTGCGCACGGTCGCCCAGGTGCTGCCGGTCTCGATGACCTGACCGACGAGCGCGCCGGACTCGTTCATGACGCAGTCGCCGACCTCGATGCCGCCGTCGCTGCCCTTGCTGAGCGTGAGCGTGCTCGACCAGTTCGACGCGCCGTAGGACACGACGTTCGCAGGCTCGAGCTCGAAGTCCGTGTGTCGCTGCGTGAAGCCCAACAGGTCCCGGTAGCGCTCATTTTCCGCGATTGCCTCCTGACCCTCGCGCGCCTGCGCCTGCGCCTCAGCCAGCTGCGTGCGCAGCTGCTCGTTTTCGGCCTTGAGCTGGTCATATTTATAAATGTAGCCGTAGATGCTCTCGAGCCACTGCGCCGTGACGGTCGCAGCCTTCTGCAGTGGCGCGCGCACGATGCCGTCGAGATTCGTCAGGAATCCCGCCCTGCCGCCGAGCGCCCCGGCAATAAGCGCAAGCACGAGCACGACCGCGACCACGATCGCGCCGACGCGCGTGCCTTTCTTTTTCAGATACGTTTTCCAGTTCAAAGCAGCTCGACTCCCAGTTCGTTCAGCAGTTGCCCCAGCCTGCACAGCGGCAGGCCCATCACATTGAAATAATCGCCATCCAGATGCGCAACGAACAGCGCGCCGCGGCCCTGAATGCCGTAGGCCCCGGCCTTGTCCATCGGCTCGCCGGTGGCGATGTAGCGCTCAATCTCCTCCGGTGTAAGCGCGCGAAAGCGCACGGCCGTGCGCTCGGCCGCCTGCCGCAGCTCGCCGCCGCGCAATACGGCGACGCCGGTGTAGACGATGTGCTCGCGCCCGGACAGGGCCGTGAGCATGCGCACGGCGTCGTCATGATCCCGCGGCTTGCCGAGGATGGCGCCGTCGAGATAGACGATCGTGTCCGCCGCGATGAGGATGTCCTCCGGTGCGCAGGTCTGCGCGACCTCCTGCACCTTGTGCAGGGACAGCTCGCGCACGGTCTGCTCCGGGCCGGCGCCCGGCGTCGCGCGCTCGGGGCCGGCGGCCGGCCGGATCGTCAGGTCCGGCACGCCGAGCATCTCCAGCAGCTCCCGCCGACGCGGGGAGCCGGAGGCAAGGATCCAGTTCATGGTCGTTCCTCCCGGGCGGATCATTCCACGCCCCGATAATACAGCCCGCGGGTCAGCCCGTTCGGGCGGTAATCCGTCAGGCCCAGATAGCTCTGCGTGACCGCGACGCACTCATGCGGCGTCTCGGTCGTGAACATGAGGCGCACGCCCCAGAGGCCCGCCGTTTCATAGTCCTCATGCTTGTCGGCGAGGTAGAGCTTGTGCGCGTTGAAAATCTGGTTGCGGTGGCCGAACGCCGGCAGCACCGGGAACAGCGCCCCGCGCCGGTCGGCCAGATTGTTGGGCACCTTGCAGTTGCAGCGGCCCGCGCTGTTGCGGATGATGCACTGCTCGGTGATCATGCACGGCAGGCGGCCGTAGACGATCATCTCCGTGTCGATGCTCTTGGCGAGGTCGCGGATCTGCGCCACGCGCAGCTCGAACGACGCCGTCGCGCTCACGAGACCGGCCTGCTGCAGCACTTCCTCCGTGAAGGAGTTGAAGACATTGAGCCCGAAGTCGCCGCGCACGCGCATACCGGCCCGGCGGGCGAAGAAAATGTGCCCCATGTTGCCGACGAGCGCTTCCTGCACGCCGTTTTCGGCGGCACGGGAGAGCATGGCGTGCATGTCCTCGGCCTGATCATCCGTGATGACGCGCGGCAGCACCGCCACGACCTGCACCCCCTGCTCCAGAAACGGGGCGAGGCGCGGAAAATCACTGTCCAGGATCTCGACCGGCACGTACACATACGCCGGGCGCAGCGCGGCAAGCTCCTGCGTGAGCTGCTCGGCCTGATGCACCTGCACGACGAACGCGGGGTCGGCAAAATAGCGCTTGCCCTCCGGACGTTGCGGCAGCGGCAGGCTCCGCCGCTCGGGCAGGGCCGCGCGCTCCTCCTTCAGGCCGGTGATAAGCCGGCGGCGCAGGTCGTTGACGGCGGCCGCCGGAAGATAGAGATCCGGGTCGATGCGGCTCTCGGTGCCGGTGGAATAATAGGGCGTGCCGCCCGTTTTGGCAAACTGGTCGGCGAGGCTCTGCTCTGTCAGCGGCGCGCGCTGGGCCGGTTCCGGCACGGGGCCGGTGAGCACGGCGCGGTGGCCCTCGGCGTCCATGACGGCGGCCATGACCGGCTCGCCCGTCTGTACCTTGGCATAAAACTTCACGGGCACGCGGCGGCGCTCGCCGTCGGCATACGCCTTGCGCGCGGCAGTGAACATCTTCTCCGCCTCGCGGTCGGGCTCGGCCACGCGGGTGCCGAGCATGTCCGACCCCTTTTTGCCGAGCAGGTAGCCCTGCGTGAAGCCCTGGCGCGAGAACGCCAGCGCGAGCCGGTCGTTTTCCTCCGGCGTGGGCACGCAGTGCTCACGGATGCAGCGGGCGTACACGTCCGTAACCACGGCGACGTACTCCGGCCGCTTCATGCGGCCCTCGATCTTCACGCAGGCGACGCCCGCGTCCTCGAGCTGCTGCAGATAGTCAGCCAGGCAGTTGTCGCGCAGGCTCAGCGGGTACTCGTCCATGCGGCCGCCCATGCTGTACTGCATACGGCACGGCTGCGCGCAGGCACCGCGGTTGCCGCTGCGGCGGCCGATGAGCGCGCTCATATAGCACTGGCCGGAATAGCAGAAGCACAGCGCCCCGTGCACGAACACCTCCGTCTCGATGCTCGCGTGCTGCGAGATGAAACGGATCTGCTCGAGCGAGAGCTCGCGCGCGAGCACGGCGCGGGTGATGCCCATCTCGGCCGCGGCCTCGACCCCGGCGAGATTGTGGATGCTCATCTGCGTGCTGGCGTGCAGCGCAATGTCCGGCAGGGCGGCGCGCAGCACGCGCGCGAGGCCCAGATCCTGCACGAGAATCGCGTCCGCCCCGGCATCCGACGCCTGCTGCGCGAGCGCGGCGGCAGCGTCCATCTCGCGGTCGCCCACGAGGGTGTTGAGCGTGACGTAGACCTTGCAGCCGCGGATGTGACAGTAGCGCACGGCCTTGGAAAACGACTCCTGTGTGAAATTATCGGCGCTCCGGCGCGCGTTGAACCCGTCGCCAAAGCCCATATACACCGCGTCCGCCCCGTTTTGCACCGCCGCGATGACGGCATCGAGGTTGCCCGCAGGCGCCAGCAATTCCAGCATAGACCCACTCCCAGTTATAGTCATACAAATAGTATTATAGCACAGCAGGCGCTCTTGCTACAAGTCAATTTTCATGCTATAATGTGAATCTATCATGAATTTCTAGTGACCCGAGGGGTAATTGCATGGATCGAGCCGAATTTACGCTGTCGCGGCCGGTGTGTCTGTCGCTGCCGGTCGAGGAAGTGGACAAGCTGCTGCGGGAAAAAGACGGGCGCTGCGCCCTGGTATATCTGGCGCTGCTGCGCGCCGGCGGAAAGCCGTTTCCCGCCGAAAGCATCGGCCTGACCGAGCGCGAACTGCGCCAGACGATGGAGCGGCTGTGCGCGCTCGGGCTCGTCTCCACCGCAGGGCGGGCGGCCCCCGCCCCGGCCGGGCGCACGATGAGCAATGCCGCTGCGGAAAAGCTGGGAACGGCCGAGCCGAAGCTCGTGCCTGCGGCCGAACTGCCGCAGTACACGGCCGAGGACATCACCAGCCGGATGCTCAGCGACGCGCCAATGCAGACTGTGCGCCGCGAAGCCGAGCAGCTCTACGGCCGCAAGCTCACGACGCCCGAGATGAACATGCTCCTGGGCCTGCGCGACTATCTGGGTCTCCCGGCCGACGTGCTCATGGAGCTGATCCACTACGTGTTTCAGGAATACCGCGCCGAGCGCGGCCACGCCGGCACGCCGACGATGCGCCGGATTGAAAAGGAGGCCTACGCGTGGGCCGATCAGGAGATCCACACGACGGCGCAGGCGGAGGAATATCTGCAGCGCAAGCAGGCGCGGCAGGAACTGTCGCAGCAGGTGCTGCAGGTGCTGGAGATCCATGACCGCGCGCCGAGCCGCACCGAGCGCAGCTACATCACGAGCTGGCTGGACATGGGCTTCGGCACGGAGGCGATCGCCGAGGCATACGACCGCACGGTCGTGGCGACCGGGGCGCGCAAATGGGCGTACCTCAACCGCATCCTCATGAGCTGGCACGAAAAAGGGCTGCACACGCCCGAGGAGATCGAGACCGGCGACCCGCGCGCAGCGGGCAAGCGCCGCGCAGCCCCCACCGCCTCACCGGCGGCCGAGCGCGACGATCTCGACCGCGTGGAACAGCTGCTCCGCAAAATGGAGCAGACCAACACCTAAGGAGGGACCGACATGGCCCGCAATGGGATCTATCTGGCGCGCGCCCGCGAGCAGATCGCGCAGCAGCGCGCGGAAAATGAGCGCGAACACCGCCGCCGCGTGGACGACGCCTACCGCCGCGTGCCCGGGCTGCGCGCGCTCGACCAGACGCTGCAGCAGCAGATGATCACGCTCGTCGGCCTGACGATGCGCCACGGCAGCGACCCAACGGACGAGCTGCGCGCGCTCAAGCGCGCGAATCTCGACACGCAGGCGCAGCGCGCCGAGCTGCTGACGGCGTACCACCTGCCGGTGGATTATACCGATGATATTTACGACTGCCCCCGCTGCCGCGACACGGGCTACGTGCAGGGGCAGCCGTGCGACTGCCTGCTGCGGCGCTACAACGCCGAGCTCACGCGCGACCTCAGCCGCCTGCTGCAGCACGGTGACGAGTCGTTTGAGCACTTCGACCTGACGCTCTACGACGAGAGCGCGCGGCCGAAGATGGAGCGCGTGTTTCAGGTCTGCCGCACGTTTGCACAGACGTTCCGCCCCGGGACGATGAACCTGCTGCTGCAGGGCGGCACGGGGCTGGGCAAAACGTATTTGTCGGCGTGCATCGCGCGCGTCGTCGCGGGCGCGGGCTACGCCGTCGCCTACGAGACGGCCGCGAGCGCGCTCGATGCGTTCGAGTGCGCAAAGTTCCAGCGCAGCAGCGCCGACGGCGAGGCCGCCGCGCAGCGCGTGGAGCAGTATCTCGGCTGCGATCTGATGATACTCGACGATCTCGGCACTGAGATGATCACGGCCTACTCCACGAGCGCGCTCTACACGCTCATCAACACGCGCCTGACGCGCAAAAAGGCCACCATCATCAGCACGAACTGCTCCAACGAGGAGCTGCAGAAAAAATACACGCCGCAGATCCTGTCGCGCATCGAGGGCGAATACCAGACGCTCCCGTTCGTGGGGCGGGACATCCGGCAGATCAAAAAGGAGCGCGAAGCATGAATCAGCATGAGATCACCGAGCGCCGCCCCCTGCTCGACGCGAGCGGCAATCTGGCCGAGCCCGGCTACGCGAAGACCCTGCTGCCCGTCTACCGCCGCAGCGATATAAAAGCCAACAAACTGCGCATCAAGGAATGGGACTACTACTGCATCAACAACGGCCACTTCGCCCTGGCCCTGACCATCGCGGACAACAGCTACATGGGGCTCGACTCCATCTCCCTGCTCAACCTCGACGAGGGGTGGGAGATCACAAAAAGCCCGATGAAGGCCTTCACCAACGGCAGGGTCGGCCTGCCCGAGAGCAGCGAGCGGGGCGATGTGAGCAGCGCCGGGCGGAACTACAGCATCCTGTTCAAAAACGAGGGCGAAAAGCGCGTGCTCATCGCGCAGATGAAAAACTTCGGCCCCGAGGGCTCGCTGTACGCGAAGGTGACGCTCACGGACATCCCAGCCGAGTCCATGGTCATCGCAACGCCGTTTGACAAGGACAAGCACTTCTACTACAACCAGAAGATCAACTGCATGCGCGCCGAGGGCACCGTGACCTACGGCTACCACAACCGCACATATACCTTCGACCCGGCGGACAGCTTCGCCGTGCTCGACTGGGGTCGCGGCGTGTGGACGTACAAAAACACGTGGTACTGGGGCAGCGCCTCCGGCCTCGTGGATGGGGAGAAGTTCGGCTTCAACATCGGCTACGGCTTCGGCAATACGAGCGCCGCGAGCGAGAACATGCTCTTTTACAAGGGCCGGGCGCACAAGCTCAGCCAGGTCACCTTCCACGTCCCCGGCGACGGCGGCAAGGCCACGCCGGACTACATGCGGCCCTGGACCTTCACGAGCGACGACGGCCGCTTCGAGATGGACTACACCCCCGTGCTCGACCGCGCGAGCTGCTCGGACGTGGGACTCATCAAGTCCGACCAGCATCAGGTGTTCGGCGTCTTCAACGGCCGCGCCGTGCTCGACGACGGCACGGTGCTGAACGTGAAAGACCTCCCCGGCTTCGCCGAGAAGGTCATCAACAAATGGTAAAAAGCAGGATAGACCCCCGCTGTCTGCCAGGCGCAGACAGCGGGGATTTTTTTGCCGTTGTAACATGTTCCAAAAAGCTGTATCCTTCTTTGTGCAGCATTGTTAATTGCGATCGGAAATGAAATCGTTTATTATATAAATAATATTATTTCGTTTAGAAATAATAAAAGGAGGAAAAATATGAAAGAGCGAAAAACGAAAGTCACTTTTCTTGTGGCTCTGGTTCTGCTGTTCGTCGGGTTTATCGGCTCATGGCTGGTTCAGACCGCAGGCGGCAGAATCAGCGTCCGGGAGATCTCATTCGAGACGGAGACCGGCATGACCATGAGCGCCATACTGGCCGTGCCGGACACGGCGACGGCGGAGACACCCGCCCCGGCGATCGTGACCGTCCACGGATGGTACAACAACAAGGAAATGCAGGATCTCAACTATATTGAGTACGCGCGGCGCGGCTTTGTCGTGCTGGCCATTGACCAGTACAGCCACGGCGACTCGGACAGCGCAGACGTCGGCTTCGAGGCCGAAGACGGCAACGGCGCCTACGAGGCCGTGAAAATGCTCGCGCGCATCCACTATGTCGACAGCAGCCGCATCGGCATCACCGGGCATTCCTATGGCGCCGAAGCCTGCAAATCCGCCGTCCGCTGTGACAACGCCGCCGACACGCAGCTGATTTCCGCCGTGCTGCTCGTCTGCGCGGACTCGCAGTACACGCCCAGCAACCCCATGACCAATACGCCGCGCTGCGTATACGACCCCTACAGCGACCCGGAGGGCTTCTTCAACTTCTGGGAAGGCCGCGACGTGGGCATCGTCGCCGCGCAGTATGACGAATTCTACCACGGCTACCCCGCCGACACGGCGGCCGGCTCCACCGCGCCGCGCGACTACATCCATCAGCCGACGGCGCAGTCGTTCCTCTACTTCGGCGTCGACCCCGCCGGTCTCTCCGAGCGCGAAGCGGGCACCGTCTACCATCAGGATGTGAACGGCGAGGACGCCATGCACGTGATCTTCACGCCGGCGATCACGCACCCGTGGTCGCACTTCTCGGCGCGCGTCGTGCGCGACTCCGTCGGCTTCTTCAACGAGGCGCTCGTCAGCCGGACGCAGCTTGCCAACAGCAATCAGATCTGGCAGATCAAGGTCGCTTTCAACACCCTGTCGCTGATCTGCTTCTTTGTGGTCCTCGTCACGCTCACGCAGCTGCTCTCTCGTACACGCACCTTCTCCGCCGTATGCACGGCTGAACAGGGCATGCCGATGGATATGCCGCGCACCCGCGGCGGACGTGTCTGGTACTGGGGCGGCATGGTGCTGGCCATGCTCTTCGGCATGATCACCTACCTCAAGCTCCACGATCCCATTCAGGCACTGTATCCGAATCTTTACAACAGCACACTGCACGGCACCTCGCACTGGTTCAGCCAGTTCCCGACGCTGTTCATCGGTGTGTGGTCTGCCGTCTGCGGCGCATTTTTGCTGCTGTGGATGCTGCTGAACTATTTTGCCTACGGGAAAAAGGCCGGCCTTGATCTGCGCAAACGCGGCTTCGTGCTCAGCGGCAAAGCGCTGGTGCAGACCATTGGTCTGGCGCTGCTGGTCGTGTTTGCCGCATATGCGCTCGTGTTCCTCGGCGACTGGCTGTTTTTGTCCGACTGCCGGATCTGGGTCATCACGATCCGGGCTTTCCGGGCCGACAAGCTGCTCGTCTGCCTGAAATATCTGCCGTTTTTCCTGATTTATTTTATCGCCATGTCCCTGTCGGTCAACGGCTTCAACGACTATCGTCAGGGCAAAAAGTCCTGGGTCAACACGCTCATCCAGTGCATCTCCGTCGGCCTCGGGCCGCTGCTGCTCATCGCACTGCAGTATCTCTGGTTCCGCTCCACCGGCTATATGTTCACGGAGCAGTTCCATATCTGCGGCTCGATCGTCGGCATCTGGCTCGTCCCGCTCGTGGTGTATCTGCCTGTCGCCGCGCTCGTGTGCCGGCGCATCTACCGCTGGACGAACAACCCCTACCTCGGCGGCATTCTCATGGCTGTCCTCATCACGATCATCAACTGCACCAACACACTCACCTTCGCATAACACAATACGCTTTCCCGCAGGGTCCGGAAAAACGCTCCGGGCCCTGCCCGCTTTTCCATGTGCATGGTTTCGCTTGAAAAACGAGGGCCGCTCCGATATAATAAACGGGAATACGCAAAGGGGCATCGTTATGAAACTGGAATGGCTGCGCGAATACCGCGACTTTACCGAAAAACTCATCAAATTTGCCAACGCTTATGCCGGCATGTACAAGCAGGAGAAATACTACGCCAAGGACATTGCCTTCAACTCCATTCAGCTGCAGGTCATGGAGTATCTGCTGGAGAACGAAGAGCGCAACGACAAAATGGCGCAGATCGCGCAGCGGCTCGCCATCACACCCAGTACATTTTCCAAGACCGTCGCCAAACTCGAGAGCAAGGGCATGATCGAAAAATACCACACCTCCGTCAACCGGAAAGATGTGATCGTCAAGGTGACCGATTTCGGGCGCAAGGCCTATCAGGAATACGTCGACTGCGTGAATGAATACAGCTTCAAGGACATCTTCGCCATTCTCGACACCGTTCCAAAACAGGAGGTCGAAAAATTCACGCAGGTGCTTGAGATCGCAGCCGACCGCTGGGGCACAGACCGAACGGAACTGCCGGAGGAAGTGCTCGTGAAGATTGAGCGAAAGGAAGCATGAAAAACCCGCTCTGCAAAATGCAGAGCGGGTTTTTTCGATTCTGTACGGGAAATTACTTGCCCTCGATGGCGTCGGCGAGGCTGCTGAGCCAGTCGCCCTGCACGTCCTCGATCCGGCCCGCGTCGCACGCCGCCGCGATGGCGGGGTCGATGGGCAGCTTGGCCGTGTTGGGGATGCCGTGCTTGGCAGCGATCTCCTCAATGTGGCTCTCGCCGAAGATAGCGTGCTGCTTGCCGCAGTCCGGGCAGGTGTAGTAGGCCATGTTCTCGACGATGCCGAGCACGGGCACGTGCATCATGTCGGCCATGTTGACGGCCTTATCCACGATCATGCCGACGAGCTCCTGCGGGGACGTGACGACGACCACGCCCGCCACGGGCAGGGACTGGAACACCGTCAGCGGCACATCGCCCGTTCCGGGAGGCATGTCGACGAACATATAGTTCACGTTGTCCCACTGGACGTCGGTCCAGAACTGGGTCACGGCGCCGGCGATGACCGGGCCGCGCCAGACGACGGGGTCGGTCTCGTTCGGGAGCAAGAGGTTGATGGACATGATCTCGATGCCGGTGCGGGTGCGGTTGGCATACAGGAAGTCCTCGCCGCCCATGGCGCCGCCGTGGACGCCGAAGGCCTGCGGGATGGACGGGCCGGTGATGTCGGCATCGAGCACGGCTGCCTGATGGCCGCGGCGCTGCATCTCGCAGGCGAGCAGGCTCGTCACGAGGCTCTTGCCGACGCCGCCCTTGCCGGACACGACCGCGATGACCTTATCGACGCGGGAGCCGGGGCGCAGCGGCTGCTGCATGGACTCTGCCTCGTGCTCATGGGCACAAGCCTCGCCGCAGGTCGAACAGTCGTGCGTGCAGTTTTCGGGTGTTTCGTTGTGATTGTCACTCATTGTGGTGGATTCCTCCATTTCAACAGTATGTTGACCTTATTATACCCCGAAAGCGCAGGAAGTCAACCGCCGGACTTGCGCAGGAAGTCATTGAGCTCGCACAGCACGACGCACGCCTCGGCGCGCGAGGCATTGGCCAGCGGGGCAAAGCCCGTGTCACGCCCGGACAACAGCCCCTTCTCATAGCAGAAGCAGACACTGTCGAGCGCCCACGGGGCGATGTCGGCGCGGTCGGGAATGCTGTAGGCCGAGGAGTCGGCGCTCGGCGTCGTGTCCACACCCTTCCAGGCGAGGTAGCCCGCCATGATCTGTGCCATCTCCTGGCGCGTGATGTTCCGGTCAGGCAGAAACCGCCCGTCGTCCGTGCCAGAGACGATACCCTCCGACGCGGCCCAGGCCACGCTTGGGGCATACCACTGCGTCGCCGACACATCCGGGAACCGGCTTCCGGGATAGTCTGCCTCATCCACACCAGAGAGGCCCGCGAGCATGGTCACGAACATGGCGCGCGTGAGCGTACCATCCGGCTGGAACAGTCCGTTGCCTGTGCCGTTGACCCAGCCCGCATCCGCGGCGCGGTTGATGTAGTCCTTCGCCCAGTGGCTGCGGCAGTCGCGAAACAGCGGCTCGACATCGACCTCGCCGGGGTCCTTCTTCACAAGGCCGTAATAGGCCGCGATGCCGCGCGCGTCCGCCTGCGCGATGGCCCGGAGCTTGGCATCGCTCGAGAGGAACTGCTCGCAGTCGCTGTTGCTGCTGATAAAGCAGTGCTCGACGATCATGGCCGGAATGTGCCGGAGCTGGCCATAGCGGACGATGCCGTAATAGTCGGCGAGCTTGCCATTGGGATAGGTCGTGCCGTCGTGCGAGCCCTCTTTGACGAGACCGCGGGTCGTGTCGATGCCCAGCAGGTTGAGCTGCGTAAGGATATTTGTGCCGACAGCGTCGATGACTTTCGCGCAGTCGGCGTCATAGTTGCCGTTGCTGGCGAGAATCAGCCCACCGTGCACGGACTGATTGCTGCCGGCAGAGTTCAGGTGCAGGCTCACGAGCAGGTCGGAGTATTTTTCGGCAGCAAAGTCCACACGCCGCTCCACCTTGCTCAAGGGAGCCGTATAATACGTACCGTAGCTGTCCGAGCGCGTCATGTCCACGTGGACATTGCGATAAGTCTCGAGCTCCTCCTTTAAGTACAGGCCGATCTTGAGCACAAGGTCCGCCTCCTGATAGCCATAAGTGCCGCTGACGGCGCCGGAGTCGTTGCCGCCCGCACCGTCGCCGCCGTGGCCGGGGTCGAGCGTGATATAGAGCCAGTCGCCATCTTTGGCGGCAGTCTCGTTCACCGCCGCGGCCGCTGGGCACAGCAGCGCCGCCGTCAGCGCCAGCGTGAGAAAGAAAGATAAGATCCGCTTCATCGTTCATCCGGGTGCGCCAGAGTGCGCGCCCGTCCTCCTTCCTGGGAATGATGACAACTTTTGTCGAAGCCGATTGTACCCCACCCGCACCGCTTTTGCAAGGGCATGGTCTGCCAACGACGGAAATTTCAGGAACCGCACCGGATTTGACATTTACAGCCGGGTTGTGCTATGCTGTGTGATACCCTATGACAAAATGAGGTTATCTACATGGATATGACTCTGGTAATAATGGCGGCCGGCCTCGGCTCGCGCTATGGCGGCGTCAAGCAGATCGAGCGGCTCGGCCCCGACGGCGAGATCCTGATGGAGTACGCGATCTACGACGCGCTGCGCGCCGGGTTTGACCGCATCGTGCTCATCATCAAGCCGTCGATGCTGCAGGACGTGCGTGACCTGTTCGGCGACCGCATCGAGCAGCGCACCGGCAAGCGCATCGACTACGCATTCCAGACGCCTGACCGCTTCACCGCGGCGCGGCCGGAGCTGGCGCAGCGGCAAAAGCCGCTCGGCACCGTGCATGCCGTACTGTGCGCGCATGATATGATCCGGACGCCGTTTGCCGTCATCAACGCCGATGATTTTTACGGCTGCGGCGCCATTGACGCCATCGCCGCCGCGCTGCCGGAGCTTGGCGGCGCGCAGGATGCCGCCATGGTCGGCTACCGCCTGAAAAACACCGTGAGTCCCTTCGGCACCGTCACGCGTGGCGTGTGCGCGACCGAAAACGGCCTGCTGCGCAAGGTGCAGGAAACGTATCAGATCCAGCTCTGCCCCGACGGCACGATCCGCGACACGTCCGGCGCGGGCGAGGGCGTTATGCTCGACCCCGAGGCGCTCGTGAGCATGAACCTGTGGGGCTATCACCCCGCGATGCTGGACGTGATGGCGCAGTATTTTGACGACTTTGTGCGCAATCTTGCCCCCGGCGACGAGAAGCGCGAGTGCCTGCTGCCCGTGATGATGGACGCACTCACGGCACAGGGCCGTGTGCGCACGCGCGTGCTGCAGACGGATGAGCACTGGTTCGGCCTGACGTATCAGGACGACAAGCCCGGCGTCGTCGCGGCGCTCCGTGCCCTGCACGCCGACGGGACGTATCCCCCGGCGCTGTGGAAGTGACACGCAAACCGCCAATCGCGGCGATCGGACAGATCGCCGCGATTTCTCTGCAAAATTCTAATGTTTCTAATGCTTTTTTAAGTGTCTCCCGGTATGATAAAGTAACCAAAGTTTCAGGAGGCACCCGCGATGGAAGAGACACTGCGCATCGCCGTGTTCGGCGATTCCCTGATGAAAGGCACGCTGCCGGACGAGCAGCTGCGGTATCATTTTCACACCGACCTGTTCGAGGCCCCGCTCGCCGGGCTGCACGCCGAGGTGACGAACAAGTCCGTCTTCGGCGCGACCTCGCGCAAGGGCGTCACGCTCGTGCAGCGTGACCTGGCCCGCGGCCACCGCTATGACTGGGCGCTCGTGGAATACGGCGGCAACGACTGCAACTATGACTGGGCCGATGTGGCCGCGCACCCGGAACAGGACCACGACCCCGTGGTGCTGGCAGACGAATTCCGCGCGAACATGACGGCCATCGTGCAGATGCTGCGTGATGCCGGCATCTGCCCCATCTTCACGACCCTGCCGCCCATCGATGAGGTGAAATACCTCGCCTGCATCGACCACAACGGTGCAAGCGCCGCGGGCGTCATGCAGTGGCTGGGCGATGTGCGGCGCATC
This sequence comes from Bacteroidaceae bacterium, assembly GCA_963627135.1. GTDB lineage: Bacteria > Bacillota > Clostridia > Oscillospirales > Oscillospiraceae > CAG-103. Next base: position 27,536 of record CAVFZY010000010.1, read on the forward strand.
TACCGCACGCAGGAGCGCTACTCCGGGCTCGTGCGCACCATCGCCGCCGAGCTGGACGTGCCGTGCGTGGACCCGCGCGAGCGCTTTCTCGACAGAGGCGACCCCCGCGCGCTCAACGCGGATGACGGCATCCACCTGTCGGAGGAAGGGTACCGGCTGTTTTACGGCGCACTCATCGAGCAGGTGCGCGCAATCATCTGAAATACATGCAAAAGGAGCGGACACCAGGCACGGTGTCCGCTCCTTTTTTTGCTTATACGCGGCAGGCAGCCTGCGTGCGCGCGAGCAGGCGCGCGGCCGTCTGCGCGTCCGCCTGGCCGGGCAGCAGCCGCCAGGCCCAGTTGCCGGAGGCTGTGCCGGGCGTGTTCATGCGGCTCTCGGCGCCGAGGCCGAGCACGTCCTGCATCTGCGCGATGAACAGCTCCGCGCGCGAGCCCATGCCAGCGCGCAGCAGCGCCTCCGGCAGGCGCGCCACGTCATACACGCCGAGGCAGCGCATGGCATAGTCGGCGTCCGCGCCGCCGAGCGCCGCCCAGGCGGCAGCGGGCGCGTTGTCGTGCGTGCCGACATAGCAGACGCTGTGCGCGCGCACACGGTCGGGCCGGTGCTCGGACGTACCGCTGGGGTCGAAGCCAAACAGCAGCACGCGCATGCCCGGACAGCCGGAGCGCGCGACGAGTCGGCGCACATCGTCGTCGATCGTGCCGAGATCCTCGGCGATGAGCTGGAGTGCCGGTACCGCCGTGTGCAGCGCCTGCAGTAGCGCCAGACCGGGACCGGGCGCCCAGTGGCCGCTGCGGGCGGTCAGCTCGCCACGTGGCACCACCCAGTAGCTCGAAATAGCACGAAAATGGTCGATTCGCACCACATCGTAGCGTTTTACAGCGCCGCGGATGCGGTCCTTCCACCACCGGAAGTCGTCCGCGCGCATGACGTCCCAAGCGTAGAGCGGGTTGCCCCAGAGCTGGCCGTCGGTGCTGAAATAGTCCGGCGGGACACCGGCGGCAGCGCTCGGCTGCCCGTCGGGGTCGAGGCAGAACTGCTCCGGCTGAGCCCAGACGTCCGCGCTGTCGGGCGCGACGTACATGGGCAGGTCGCCGATGATGCGCACGCCGCGCGCGTGGGCGTAGGCGCGCACCGCGTCCCACTGGCGGGTGAACTCCGTCTGCAGGTAGGCGTGCAGGAGCACGCGGTCATCGAGCTGCCGGGAAGCGGCCGCAAGCGCGGCAGCGTCCCGATCGCGCAGGGGCTGCAGCCAGGCATACCACGGTGCGCCGCCCTGCGCCTCCTTGATAGCCATGTACAGGCAGTAGTCGCGCAGCCACGGTTCGGCTGCGAGCGCGGCGCGCAGCGCAGGTACAACGGTGTCCCGTTCGCGCGCGAACGCCGCGTCCCAGAGCGCGGTCTTGCCCGCGTGCACGCGGGCATAGTCCACGCGCATGGGGTCATCGCCCCAGTCGACGGCACGCACCTCGGCGGCCGTGAGCGCGCCGCGCGCAACGAACGGCTCGGGCGAGAGCAGGTCGGTACTGCCGGCAAACGTCGAGGCCGACAGATACGGCGAGTGTGCGCCGTCCGGCGGGTTGAGGGGCAGGATCTGCCAATAGCGCTGCCCGGCGGCAGCGAGAAAGTCAATGAAATCCCGGGCGTCTTTGCCCAGGTCGCCGATGCCGCACGGCCCCGGCAGGGCCGACACCGGCAGCAGGATACCGCTGGAACGGTCCATGCTCCGTCACTCCTTTTGATAGCTGCGGATGATCTCGCAGAACTTCGGGTTGCGCGGCAGCAGGCGCATGAGCGGCAGGCCCAGCACGCCGAGCACAATGACCTCGCCGAGCGCGACCTGACCGCCGAAGATCCAGAACGATGCATTCAGGTGCGGGAACACGGCGTCCGTGAGCGACCATGTGAGCACCGCGCCGACCAACACGAAATTGAACACGACCGGCATGAGCGCGGCCAAGATGCACCGCACCCACGACTGCGCGCCGCGGCCGCGGCCGAGCCACGCCGTGCACAGCGCCGCCAGCAGCGTTGCGAGCGAGCCGAAGACCACGTCAAAAATGCCCGCCGCGCTCAGCAGATTCGCGATCGCGCAGCCGGCGAACAGGCCCCACGCCGTACAGGGGATGAAAAACGGCAAAATGCACAGCACCTCCGAGACCCGGCACTGGATCGCTCCGTAACTGATCGGCGCCAGAAGCATCGTCAATGCGGCATAGGCCGCGCCCGTGACCGCCGCGGCGGTCAGCTTTCTCGTGGTGATGTGCATGATTCAATTCCTCCCATTTTTTTCGTTGCACACGTTGTGCGCGCAGGGGTATGGCACCTGCGCATGATGGATTTGCGACGGCGGTTATTTTACTCCCCCGCCGCCGCATTGTCAACCGGTTTGCTGTACAGGCAGCCGCAGTATTCCTGCCGGTAGAGGCCGTACTGCCGGGAGAGCTCAATGCTGCGCTTATAGCCCTCGCGCTTTTTGAAGTCCGACGGCAGCCAGCGCACGCCGTATTGCTGCGCCAGCTCCGCGCCGATGGCGTTGAGCCGCTGCGCATCCTTGTGCGGCGAGACGGTGAGCGTCGTGCCGAAAAAGTCGAACCCGTGCGCGCGCGCCTGCCGCGCCGTCTCCTCCAGGCGCAGGCGGAAGCACACCGTGCAGCGCGCGCCGCCCTCCGGCTCGCGCTCGAGCCCGCAGACGGCGTCGAGATAGCGCTGCCCGTCATATTCGCACGCGAGCAGCTCGACCGGCTCCGGCGTCGGGAGCCGGCGGATGAGCTCCTGCTGCCAGTAGAGGCGGCGGTCATATTCGTCTCGCGGCTGGATGTTCGGGTTATAATACAGCACGGTCACGCGAAAATACCGCGTGAGGTACTCGAGCACGTAGCTGCTGCACGGGCCGCAGCAGCTCTGCAGCAGCAGGCGCGGCTTGCCCTCCGGCGGGAGGGCGGCAAGCAGCGCATCGAGCTGTTTTTGATAGTTTTCTTTCATAAGCGTCACCTGCCGGACAGTATAGCACACCCGCGCGCAGAATACCAGTGCGGGCCTTGACGCGGCGGGGCTTTTCCGATATGATAGAAAATAGGAAATTATGCGAAGGAGGCGCGTCCGTTATGGACCAGCGCATGAGCAAGGACAAATATTATCTCAACATCGCCGACGCAGTGCTTGACCGCTCAACCTGCCTGCGGCGTAAATATGGCGCGATCATCGTCAAGAACGACGAGATCCTCTCCACGGGCTACAACGGCGCGCCGCGCGGGCGCGTCAACTGCTCCGAGCTCGGCTACTGCAACCGCGAGCAGCTCAACATCCCCAGCGGCCAGCGGTATGAGCTGTGCCGCAGCGTGCACGCCGAGGCCAACGCCATCATCTCCGCCGCCCGGCGCGACATGATCGGCGGCACGCTCTACCTCGTCGGGCGCGACGCCGCCACCGGCGATCTGCTGCACGACACGACCTCGTGCGCCATGTGCCGGCGCATGATCATCAACTCCGGCATCACGCGCGTCGTCAACCGCATCGGCGACGACGGCATCGAGATCATCGATGTACAAAACTGGATCGTCAACGACGAGTCCATCCAGCCGAAGGTGGAGGCCGAATGAACGCGGTTTTGCTTTACAAGCGCGGTACTTTTGATTATAATAAGTAAGTTAGACTGAAAAAAGGCAGGATTCAACGTATGGCATCCATTGCATTCGAGGAATATAAAAACAAACTCAACAACCTCCGCCCGGCGCTGGACGATCTGGGCGGCGCGCTGCATCTCGACGAGGCGCACAACGAGGTCGAAAAGCTCGAGGAGGAAAGCGCACAGGACGGTTTCTGGAACGACACCGAAAACAGCCAGCGCGTGCAAAAGCGCATCAAAACACTCCAGCACAAGCTCGATCGCTACGCCAAGCTCTCCGGCGCGTGGGAGGACATGCTGACCATGTGCGAGATGGCCATCGAGGAGGACGACGACTCGATGCTGTCCGACCTGGAGAGCGAATTTCACACCTTCGAGGAGACGCTCGAGTCCATGCGGCTCGAGACGCTGCTGACCGGCGAGTATGACGCGAACAACGCCATCCTCACCTTCCACGCCGGCGCCGGCGGCACCGAGGCGCAGGACTGGACGAGCATGCTCTACCGCATGTACAACATGTGGGCCGAGCGCCACGGCTACACCGTCAAGCTCATGGACTATCTCGACGGCGACGAGGCCGGCATCAAGAGCGCGACGATCATGATCGAGGGCGAGAATGCCTACGGCTTCCTCAAGAGCGAAAACGGCATCCACCGGCTCGTGCGCATCAGCCCGTTTGACGCCTCCGGCCGCCGCCACACGTCGTTCGCCGCCGTGGAGGTCATGCCCGAGATCACCGAGGACAGCGAGATCGAGCTGCGCGACGAGGACATCAAGATGGACGTGTACCGCTCCTCCGGCGCGGGCGGCCAGAAGGTCAACAAGACCTCGTCCGCCGTGCGTCTGACGCACATCCCGACCGGCATCGTCGTGTCCAGCCAGGTCGAGCGCAGCCACTTCCAGAACCTAGAAAATTGCAAGAACATGCTCCGCGCGCGCCTGGCCGAGATCAAGGAGCGCGAGCACCTCGAGAAGATCTCCGACATCAAGGGCGTGCAGCTCAAGATCGAGTGGGGCAGCCAGATCCGTTCGTACGTGTTCATGCCGTACACGCTGGCCAAGGACCACCGCACCGGCTATGAAAACGGCAACATTCAGGCTGTCATGGACGGCGACATCGACGGCTTCATCAACGCCTACCTGAGCATGAACGCTGACAAGGAAAATAAATAACGCCGCAGCGCAAAGCGCCACAGTCAAAATGAACAGCACCCCATTTGTTAGACAAGTTACGTTATAATATTTGTCTAACTTTTGGGGGTCACTTCAAAAGGCTGCGGCGCTGTTTTTTCACCTTATCGCTCGGGGATGAGGCGGATGATCTGCTGGTCATCCACGCACTGGTAGCCCGACGAGGGCACGTAGCTGCCGAGCGCGCGGTAGACGTCCCAGAGCCGGTCGCGGTCGAAAAGCAGGGACTGCATCCCGGCGTAGACCTCCGGTGTCTCACAGCGAAACTCCAGCACAGCGCGCCCGTCGTCCCACTGGCTGCGCACGGCGGCCGCCGCCGCGGCGACGGAGGCCGCCGCCGCGGTATAGCCATTGCGGACGTAGTAGTTATCGGCGTTGGCGCGGCTGTCCGGCCAGAGGGCGGGGTCATCGGCCGTGTGGCGCACGGCCATGCGCTCTGCCGTGAGCGCGAACCACGTGTGGCTGAGATAGCCCGGCAGCGCCGCCTCGCTCTCGTCGTCCTGCAGGTCCCAAGTGGGGTCGAAGTAATAGACCGCGCCGTCGAGCTCCGCCGCGACCCAAGCGTGGCTGTCAGCAATGCCGTCGGATGACAGGGACGTCCCCGTGATGACGCGCGCCGGAATGCCGCCGCGCTCGAGCAGGTAGACGTAGGCGTCGGCGATGCCGCCACAGACGGCCTCCCCCTCGCAGACGGCGGAGTAGGCCGTCTGGTCATACGTCTCGCGCGCGACATAGCGCACGTGCTCCAGCAGCCAGTCATAGAGATACAGCGCGCGCGGATAGTCCTCCGCCGGTGCGGCGGCGAGCAGGCCGTCCGCCGTCTGGGAAAGCTGCGCGCGGCGCGCCGGGCCGTCGTCGGGATAGACCCAGTCGAACGTGACGGTGATGTGCGCATTCAGCCCGCCGTGGACCGTGTACCGGTAGGAGCGCACCCAGAGCTCCGGGTCGTCGAGCAGCTCGGCCATGCAGGCCTCGAGCGTGGCAGCGTCGCAGCCGTAGACTGCGGCATCCGTCTGGTCGCGCATCGCCGCGCGCAGCACGGCGGCCGTGCGCGGGTTGGCGGCACAGTTCGGTGCCGTGTCCGGCAGGACAGACGACTCTATCTGGATCTGCACGGTAGGCACCGGTGTGAGCAGTGCCTGTACGCGCGGATAAAACAGCACGCCAGCCAGAACGCAGATGAGCACCAGCAGGCTCAGGGCACAGCCGTGGCCGCGGCGGCGCGGCGGAGGCTGTGCTGCACGCAGCCATTGTGCGTCGATGTGATCGTTATCGGACATAAAGTCTCCTCCCGCGTGGATCGTCGAAAGATTGTCAGCTTTTTCTGCCGCGAACGGTGGAAATCGAAAAAAGTTTCTGCTATAATGCTGCCCATTCACGTTATGTACTAGCAAAGGAGTTTTTCATCATGATCGAAGTGACGTTCCGGATCGAAAGTCTGGATTATACCGACAAGCTGGATTCCCAGCTCCCGCTCGTGCTCGAGGCACTGAGCCAGAGCGGCAATATCAACCCTGTTCTCAAGCTCGCCTGCAGCACGCCAGAGGCCTCGTCGCGCATCGTCAAGGGCATCCTGCGCACCATGTCGCAGGATCAGAAGCAGCGCCTGGCCACGAAGATCGTCAATGCTAACCGTGAGAAGCTCATGCGCAAGCTCAATGACTACGCCGCCGGCAAAGGTGTCGATGTGCACATCTGCGACTGCGCCGCCACCTTCCGCTGAGACACCCGAAAGATACAAAAGCACCCCCGCCCGGCGGGGGTGCTTTTTCTGCCTTTGTCACCCGCGCACGGCGGCGCGCAGTCAGACCGCTGCGCCGTCTCTGACGCGGTCGAACTCCGCTTGTATGCACGCATCCGGCTCACCCGTGCACAGAGACACGACCACGATCACGAGTGCGCTGAACACGAACGCCGGCAGCAGCTCATAGATACCGAAGATACCGCCGAGCGGCTTCATGACGCCCTTCCAGAAGAAAACCATCACGCCGCCGGAGACCATACCGGCAATGGCTGCGGGATACGTCGTGCGGCGCCAGAACAGCGACAACAGCATCAGAGGGCCGAACGCCGCCCCAAAGCCCGCCCAGGCAAAGGACGTGATGCCGAAGATGGTGGAGTTGGAGTTCCACGCGATGGCCATGGCGATGAGCGTAATGACGACCAGCGTAATACGCGAGCACCACATGACCTGCTTTTCGGTCGCGTCCTTCTTGGCAATGCTGCGGTAGATGTTCTGGCTGACAGCGCTCGCCGAGATGAGCAGATAGGAGTCCGACGACGAGATCGCCGCTGCCAGCACGCCCGCGCAGGCAAAGCCCGCGAGCACCGGCGGCAGGAAGTGCGTCGCCGCGTCGATGAAGATGTTTTCCGCGTCGCTGTTGGACAGGTAGTCCAGGCCCGCAACGCTGCGGCCAACGATGCCGATCATGACAGCCGCGACCATGGAGATCGTGACCCAGATGATGGCCACGCGGCGCGAACGGCCAAGCTCCTGCTCCGAGCGAATACCCATGAAGCGCAGCAGCACCTGCGGCATGCCGAAATAGCCGAGGCCCCACGCCAGGCACGAGGCAATCGACAGCGCGCCATAAGTCTTGCCAGTGCCGAAGGCGTTGACCTCCGTGGTCGAGGGCACCGCCGAATGGAACAACGAGAAATAGCCGTCATAGCTTTTGGCGTTGGCAATCACAGCGGACAAGCCACCCGCAGCGCCGACCGACAGCGCGAGGATCAGTATCAGCACCGTGATCATGACCACGGCCTGCATGAAGTCCGATGCGCTCTCCGCCAAAAAGCCGCCAAGGAAAGTATACACCAAAACGAACACGGCTGCAACGATCATCATGCCGCCATAGGACAGTCCGAAGAGATTGCTGAAGAGCTTGCCGCAGGTACTCAGACACTGCGCAGCATAGACCGAGAAGAAAACGATGATGATGAGCGACGAGAGCATCATGAGAATCTTTTTCTTTTCATGAAAGCGATTGGAGAAAAAGTCCGGGATCGTAAAGGCATCGACCGCAATGCTGTAGCGCCGGAGGCGGCGCGACACGATTAGGAAATTCAGGTAGGTGCCCAGTGCGAGGCCGATGCACGTCCAGCCGGCATCGGCAAGGCCCGTCCAGTATGCCAGGCCCGGCAGGCCCATGAGCAGGTAGCCCGACATATCCGACGCCTCTGCGCTGAACGCCGTGACCCAGGGACCCAGACTGCGGCCGCCGAGAAAATAGGACTCGGCGTCCTTGTTTGCGCGCTTGGCAAACACGATGCCAATGCCGATAACTGCCGCCATGTAGAGCACCATGGCCAGCAGATGCTGCAGATTTGCAGATGTCATTGTGGGGGGCTCCTCTCTCTATTGACAAACGACACATGAAGAATTATAATGTTTAACATCAATTTGCCAAATGTTTCGTGCGTATCATCATACCACCGATCCGGCGGCAAAACAAGGGGAACGGGCGCTAATGGATGTTAAGAAATACGAGGTACTGGAAAAAACCATCGCGCTCGGTTCGCTGACGAAGGCGGCCGGAGCGCTGGGGCTGACGCAATCGGGCGTGAGCCACATCATCGCCGCCATTGAGGCGGAGCTAGGCGTGACGCTGCTCAGGCGCACGCGCACCGGCGCACACCTGACGCCAGCGGGCGAGCGGGCAATGCCGTACATCCGCACCATCGTGGCACAGGAGGCGCTGCTGCGCCAGACGTGCGCCGGACTGCGCACGGACGTGGCGGGCAGGCTGCGCATCGGCACGTTCACAAGTGTGGCCACGCACTGGCTGCCCGCAATGATGATGCAGTTTCAGCAGGCGCACCCGCAAGTGACGTTCCAACTCCTGAGCGGCGACTATCACGACGTGGATCAATGGCTGGCAGACGGGAGCGTAGATCTGGGCTTCATCGCCCTGCCGGCAAAGCAGAAGTGGACGTGCATCCCGCTCTGTGAGGACCCGCTCATGGCCGTGCTGCCGGAGGGGCATCCGCTGGCACAGGAGCCTGTCTGCCGCGCGGAGGATGTCGCGCGCGAGGACTTCATCTCGCTGCTCGAATCCTCGGACCATGACGCGCGGCGCGCGCTCGAGGCCGTGGGCACAAAGCCGAACGTGCGCTTTACGACAAAGGATGATTACGCCGTCATCGCCATGGTACGGCAGGGGCTGGGCGTGAGCATCATGCCATCACTACTGCTGCGCGGCAATAGCGCAGGCATCGCCATCCGCCCGATCGGCCCGCCGGCCAGCCGCACGATCGCACTGGCGATTCCGGGGACCGAGCCGGTGCCCGCCGTGCGCGCGTTCGCGGACTTTACCGCCACGTGGGTACGTGAGCACGCTGCCGCATCCGGCACGGCGTGCTGACATGCGAAATATCGAAATACGATCCGTCGATCAGAAAAACGCGCCGTTCAGCGAGGACGGCGCGTTTCTTTGTCCCGTGCTTTTTGGGTCTGCCCACGCATAAGCTGGAGTATGCAAAGGAGGCATAACCATGATCCTCGCGCTCGCGGGTAACCCCAACTGCGGCAAAACGACGCTTTTCAACGCCCTCACGGGGGCGAACGCACGCACGGGCAACTTCCCGGGCGTGACCGTCACGCGCAGCGAGAGCGTGTGCCGCGCGCGGCCGGAGATCACGCTCATCGACCTGCCGGGCGTGTACGCGCTGCGGCCGTACTCGGACGAGGAGCGCGTCACGCGCAGCTATCTGCTCGGCGGAACGGCGGACGCGATCATCAGCATCGCAGATGCGACGTGCCCTGCGCGCAGCCTGTACCTGACGCTGCAGCTGCTGGAGCTGGGCGTGCCGGTCGTGCTGGCGCTGAACGTGATGGACGCGCTGCGCGCAGGCGGTGGGTCGGTGGACACGGCGGGGCTGGCGCAGGCGCTGGGCATCCCGGTCGTGCCGGTGAGCGCGGCGCTGGGCAAGGGGCTCGACACACTGCTGGATGCGGCCGCGCAGGCGGCGCACGACCTGCCGCCCGACCCGTGGCGCGCGCTGGCGCCGGGGCCGGTACAGACCTGTGTGCGGACACTGGCACGGTTGCTCGTCCCGGCGGCGCGCGCGGCGGGGCTGCCGCCGGTATTTGCGGCGACGCAGTGGCTCGACGACGGCAGCACCCTGCGCGCACCGGCGGCGGCCGAACAGGCGGCGGCGCGCATGGTGCGCGAGAGCGGCATCCCCCGCGATGAGGCGCTGCCCACGGCGCGCTTTGCGCAGGTGGACAGGCTGACGCGGTTTTTCACCCTGCCGCAGGCGCTGCCGGGCAGCCGCCGCAGCGCGCGCATCGACCGCGTGCTCACGGGGCGGTACACGGCCTACCCCGCGATGGCGGGGCTGCTCGGCGGCGTGTTTTTCCTGACGTTTCACGTTGTCGGTCCGTGCCTGAGCCGCCTGCTCGCGCGCGGCATCGCCTGGCTCGCGGACGCGGCCGACGGCGCGCTCACGGCGCTGGACGCGGGGCCGCTGCTGCACGGCCTGGTGCGCGAGGGCGTGTTTGCGGGCGTGGGGAGCGTGGCGGCGTTTCTGCCGGTGATCCTGTCGCTGTTTTTCTTCCTCTCTTTGCTCGAGGACACGGGCTATCTCGCGCGTGTGGCCTTCGTGATGGACCGGCCGCTGCGGCGGCTGAGGCTGAGCGGGCAGAGTGCCGTGCCGCTGCTGCTGGGCTTTGGGTGCAGCGTGCCGGGGGTGCTGGCCGCGCGCACGCTGCCCACGCGGCGCGACCGGGCGCTGACGATCGTGCTCACGCCGTGCATGAGCTGCAGCGCGAAGGCGCCGGTGTACGCCGCCTTTGCGGCCGCGTTCTTCCCGGGGCGGAGCGCGGCGGTGTTTCTGGCGCTGTATGCGCTCGGCATCATGACGGCCGCCGGGGCGGCCAGGCTCCTCGGCCGGACGGTCCTGCGTGGGGAGGCGGCGTCCTTTGTGCTGGAGCTGCCGGACTACCGCTGGCCGGACGCGCGCAGCGTGCTGCGGCGGATGTGGGGGCGCACGCGCGAATTTCTCACGCGGGCGTTCACGGTCATTCTCGCGGCGAGCGTGGGCGTGTGGGTGCTGCGGACGTTCACGCCCACGTGGCGCGTGGCGGGCAGTGCCGGGGAGAGCCTGCTGGCCGTGGTGGGACAGGCGCTCGCGCCGGTATTCGCGCCGCTGGGCTTCGGCGACTGGCGCGCCGCGACTGCGCTCGTGACCGGGCTGCTGGCCAAAGAGACGGTGCTGTCCACGCTCGGCGTGCTGCTCGGCAGCGACCTGACGGCGGCGCTGCCGGGCGTGTTCTCCCCCGCCGCTGCCGCGAGTTTTCTCGTGTTCACTGCGCTGTACGCACCGTGCGTGGCGGCACAAGCGGCCATGCGGCAGGAGCTCGGCAGCCGGCTCGGCACGCTGGCCGCGGCCATCGGCTCGTGCGCAGCCGCGTGGTGCGCGGCGGTGGTCGTCTACCGCATCGCGATCCTGATATAAGAAAACAGCAGGCTTCCAACACCGGAAGCCTGCTGTTTTTGTTGTTTTTGACCCGTCTCAGCCATGGACGAGCACACCGAGGTTGGGATTGTTCGTGCCAGGGTATTCGACCGTGGCCTTGCCGGCGCGCAGGGCGGCCGCCGCGCTCTCGCGCAGGCTGAGCCCCTGCAGATACGCCCAGACGAGCGCCGCCATGACCGCATCGCCCCCGCCGGTCGTGTTGACCATGCAGGTGGGCAGGCACGGCAGGTGCACCAGCTCGCCGCACGTGCCGGCGAGGATACCCTCGGCCCCCATGCTGAGAAACACGCGCTGCACGCCCTGCGCCAGCAGCGCCGCGACCACGCCCTCGGGCGTGGACTCGCCCGTGAGGTTCTGCCCCTCGGTAAGGTTGGGCTTGAATGTGTGCAGCGTACCGAGCGATGTGCGCATCCGCTCCGCCTTCGTGACGGAGACGGGGTCGGCAAAGAGCGGGGCGCTGCAGTGCGCACCGAGCCAGGTGATGGTCTCGGCCGTCAGGTTGCCGTCGAGCACGACGGCGGCCGCGCCGTTGAGCACGTCGAGGTGGCGGCGGAGATAGTCCGGCGTGATGGCGGCGGAGATGTCCGTATCCGACAGGCCGAGCTGCATCTCGCCGCGCTCGTCCGTGATGTACAGATACGTGGACGTGCGGCCGCCGGGCACGTCGAGCGCGCAGCCAAGGTCCATGCCGAGCTCCACGCAGTCGTTGCGCAGGAGCTGGGCGTGCGAATCGCCGCCGAAGGCGGTGAGGAACTTGACCTCCACACCGAGCAGGCGCAGGTCATGCGCGATGTTGCGCCCGACGCCGCCGGGCGTGAGCGTGACGGTTCCGGGGTTGGAGTCGCGGAAGATGAGCTTCTTTTCCGGGCGGCCGCAAATGTCGAGATTCACGGCGCCGACGATGCAGACATAGGGGCTCATACGTGCACCTCCCAGATGCGCTCGGCGTATTCGCGCACGGCGCGGTCGGCGGCAAAGATGCCGCTGCGGGCAATATTGACGAGCGACAGGCGCGCGCGCTCGGCGGGGTCGGCGATCGTGGTGTACAGCCGCTCGTGCGTGGCGGCATAGTCGTCAAAGTCGGCAAGGAGCAGATACGGGTCGCCGCCGTAGAGCAGGCTGCTGACGAGGTCGGCATAGCTCTCGCCGTCGGCATAGCCGCAGCTCATGCGCTCGAGCACGCGGCCCAGCCACGGGCTGCGGCGGACGTATGCCTGCGGGTCGTAGCCCGCGGCGCGCAGAGCCTCGGCCTCGTCAGCGTGCAGGCCGAAGAGGAACATGTTGTCCGGGCCGAGCTGCTCGAACATCTCGACGTTTGCGCCGTCGAGCGTGCCGATCGTGACGGCGCCGTTCATCATGAGCTTCATGTTGCCGGTGCCGCTGGCCTCCTTGCCGGCGGTCGAGATCTGCTCGGACACCTGCGCGGCAGGCATGAGCATCTCGGCAGCCGAGACGCGGTAGTTCGGCAGGAAGTACACCTGCAGCCGGCCGCGGCAGACGGGGTCGGCATTCACATCGGCCGCGAGCGAGCACAGCAGCTGGATGATGCGCTTGGCCGTGGCGTAGCCGGGCGCGGCCTTGGCCGCAAACAGGAACGTGCGCGGCTGGAAGGGCTGGTCCGGGTCGTCGTGCAACATGAGCTGCAGCTGCGTGATGCGCATGGCGCACAGAAGCTGGCGCTTATATTCGTGCAGGCGCTTGACCTGCACGTCGAGGATCGCGTCGCTGTTGAGCGAGAAGCCGTCGGTACGGAACACCCACGCGGCCAGCCGCTGCTTATTGAGCGCCTTGATCTCCTCGAGCCGGGCGAGCACGGCGGGGTCGTCCGCCGCGCGCTCCAGACCTGCGAGTTCCTCGGGGTGCAGAAGATAATCGTCGCTGCCGAGTACGTCGCACACAAGTGCGTGCAGGCCGGGGTTGCACTGGGCGAGCCAGCGGCGGTGGTCGATGCCGTTGGTGACATAGGTGAAGCGGCCGGGGTCGAGCGCGCAGACGTCGCGGAAGAGGTCGCGGCACAGGATCTCCCCGTGCAGGGCGGAGACGCCGTTGATGGTCCTGCACGCAGCGAGGCAGAGGTTTGCCATGTGCACACAGCCGTCCGCGATGATGAGGTTGCGGCCCACGCGCGCATCGTCGCCGAAGCGGGCACGCAGCGCGTCGCACCAGCGGCGGTTGATCTCGCAGATGATTTCCCACACGCGCGGCAGCTGGCTCTGGATAAGCCCCTGCGGCCAGGTCTCGAGCGCCTCGGACATGACAGTGTGGTTTGTATAGTTGACGCAGGCGGTGACGATGGCCCACGCCTCGTCCCAGCCGAGGCCGTCGTCATCGAGCAGCAGGCGCATGAGCTCGGGGATGATGAGCGTCGGGTGCGTGTCGTTGATCTGAATGACGTGGTGCTCGGCAAAGTTGCGCACCGTGCCGTAGCGCGCGCGGTGGGCGCGCAGGATGCTCTGCGCCGTCGCGGAGACGAAGAAATACTGCTGGCGGATGCGCAGGGTCTTGCCCTCAATGTGGTCGTCCGCCGGGTAGAGCACCTTCGTGATGACCTCGGCCATCGTGCGCTGCTCGAGGCTCTGGACATAGCTGCCGGCGGCAAAGAGATACATGTCGAGGTCGTTCGGGCTGTGCGCCTCCCAGAGACGGAGGGTGTTGACGCGCCCGTCGCCATACGGGGCGATGAGCATGTCGCGCGGCACGGCCAGCACGCTCTCATAGCCGCGCAGCTCGCCGTGGTAGTGGCCGTAGGCGTCCCAATGCGGCTCGACGCGGCCGCCGAAGCGCACCTCGACCGTGTCCTCGTGGCACGGCACGAGCCAGCTCGATGCGGCCGTGCGCCAGTTGTCCGCGACCTCGGTCTGGCGGCCGTCCACGATGCGCTGCCGGAAGATGCCCAGCTCGTAGCACAGCGAATAGCCCGTGGCGGGGATGCCCTCGGTGGCGAGGCTGTCCATATAGCACGCGGCGAGGCGGCCGAGACCGCCGTTGCCGAGGCCGGCGTCCGGCTCTGTCTCAAAGATGTCGGCCGCGCTGCGGCCGAGATCCTCGAGCGCGCCGGTGAGCGCGTCGCCGATGCCGAGGTTGAACGCGTCCTTCATCAGGGAGCGCCCCATGAGAAACTCCATCGACAGGTAGTGCACCTCGCGCTCGGGCGCGGTGCGGCTGTCGAACGTGTGCAGGCGCGAGAGGATCTCGCGGATGACGATGGCTGCGGCCTGAAAGACCTGCTCGTCGGTCGCGTCCCCGGCCGTGACGCCGAAGTGCGCACAGAGCTTGTCGGCAATGGCACTGCGCAGCTCATCGCGGGAAATCTGATTGGTCATTGGCATAAAATCGAATCTTCCTTTACTGGGTCTGTCGGGGGTCAGAGCTCGCTGCCCTTGGGGATCACGATCGGCAGGGCCTCGCAGCCGGTGAGCGTAACGGCCGGGCCGATGCGGACGTTTTTGTCCGCGATAACGTACTGCAAAATGGCGTCCGCCGCGATGCAGGTGTCCTGCATGACGATGCAGCGGCTCAGGTGCGCCCCGCGCGCGACGCGCACGCCGCGAAACAGGATGCAGTCCGTGACCGTGCCCTCAATAAAGCAGCCGTCGGCCACGAGGCAGTTTTCCACGTGCGCGTGCTCGCCGTAGTACGTGCTCACGTCCGCACGCTCCTTCGTGCGCACCGGGCGGTCGGCCGGGAAGAGCGAGGCACGCGACAACGGTTCGAGCATATCCATACTGGCGGCAAAATAGTCCGCGACCGTGTCCACGCGCACGGCGTAGCCCCGGTGCAGGAACACGTCCATCGTGCCGCCGCGGCCGAGATACCGGAACAGCCCGTCGCGGTGGAAGTGAAAGCGGTTTTCCTGCGCGCAGAAATCGAGAATATGGAGCAGGACATCCTTGTTGACGATGTAGATCTCCATTGAGGCGATGCCCGTGCCGGCCGCCGCGCTCGTGATGAGCTTCGTGACGCGTCCGTGCGCGTCCGTGAGGTAGCGGTGGTGCTCCCCGGTGACGGCACCGTCCCGGCAGACGGCCGTGATGCCGCAGCCGGAGGCGTTGTGCTGCGCGATGGCGGCGGCGAGGTCGAGATTGCAAACGATGTCCGCCGGCATGAGCACGACCTCCGGCTCCGGGATATTGCGCACGTAGGAGATGACCGCGTTGAGCGCCTCGGCCGTGCCGGTATAGTCGCCGCGCGTGTTCACGCCGAACGGCGGCAGCAGGTGCAGCCCGCCGCTGCGGCGCGACAGGTCCCACGCCTTGCCGCTGCCGAGGTGGTCGAGCAGGGACTGATAGTCCCGCTGCATGATGACGCCGACGCTGTGCACGCCCGCGTTCGAGAGCGACGAGAGCGCAAAGTCGATCAGCCGGTAGCGCCCGCAGAACGGCAGCGATGCGTTCGTGCGGTAGCGCGTCAGGTCCCCGAGCCGCGGGGAGCTGTGATATGCGTAAACAATGCCATGTACTTCGCTCATGCGTGCACCTCCGCTCCGTCATAGATCATGGCCCCGGCCGGGACCGTGCCCCCGGCGGGCACCGCCACATCCGGACCGACCGTGGCGTTGCCCCAGTCGTCCGTCCCGTCGGGCTGCGCGCCGATGTGTGCGCCCGCGCCGACGACCGTTCCCTCGCCGACGATGGCATACTCCACCACGGCGCCCGGCTCCACGATGACGCCGGGGTGCAGGATGCTGTAGAGCACGCGCGCACCCGCGCCCACGGTGACGGAGCTCGAGAGCACGGAGTTTTCCACATGGCCCTCGATCGTACAGCCCTCAGTGATGATCGAGTGCACGACCTCCGCCTGCCGGCCGATGCTGTGCGGCGGGCGGATGGGGCTCTTGGCGCGGATGGGCCACTTCGGGTCATAGAGATTGATGAGCGTGGGCGAGAGCATGTCCATGTTCGCGTCCCAGAGGCTGACGATCGTGCCGACGTCGCGCCAGTAGCCCTCGAACCGGTACGGCAGGAGCTTTTCCCCGGCGGCGAGCATCTTGGGGATGATGTTCTTGCCGAAGTCCTTGTCGGAGTCCGGGTCCGCCTCGTCCTCGATGAGATAGCGGCGCAGCACCTTCCAGTCGAAGATGTAGATGCCCATGCTCGCAAGGTCGCTCTTCGGGTGGACGGGCTTTTCCTCAAACTCCTCAACAAAACCGTCGGGCCCGACGTTCATGATGCCGAAGCGCTTAGCCTCGTCCATCGACACCTGGATGACCGAGATCGTGCAGGCCGCGCCGGCCCGCTCGTGCGCGCGGAGCATCTTGTCATAGTCCATTTTGTACACATGGTCGCCCGAGAGGATGAGCACGCAGTCGGGGTCATACATCTCGATGAAGTCCATGTTCTGATAGATGGCGTTGGCCGTGCCGGAAAACCACGACCCGCGCTCCCCCGCGCTCTGATACGGGGGCAGGATGTACACGCCGCCGTCGATACTGTCCAGATCCCAGGCCTGACCGGTGCCGATGTAGCGGTTGAGCAGCAGGGGCTGGTACTGCGTGAGCACACCGACGGTGTCGATGCCGGAGTTGGCGCAGTTGGACAGCGGAAAATCGATGATGCGGTACTTGCCGCCGAACGGGATGCTGGGCTTGGCGACCTTCGCCGTGAGGGCGTACAGCCGCGAGCCCTGCCCACCCGCGAGCAGCATGGCGATACAGTGTTTTTTCAAGGGATGCGCTCCTCCTTTTCTCCAGTTGCGAATAGATCAGGGGTCTCCCACGGCTCGACCGGTTTCGCGCACGACCCGGCGGCGATGGCCCCACGGTCGGCTGCGGCGGTTCCGGTGGACGTGGGAAACCCCTGACAAGTGTTCAGTTAAAGCGGCTCATGGCGCGGTCCGCCCCGTCGCGGATATAGACCGCGCAGGCCTCGGCCGCGCGCACGGCCGCGTCGTCCATGGTGGTCTTGTCCTCACCGCAGAACATGCCGAGCACCCAGTCGGGCATGTCGTAGTCCGGGTGCGGGGGCGCGCCGACGCCGATGCGGATGCGGGGAAAGGCGTCCGTGCCGAGGCAGGCGATGATGCTCTTAAGCCCGTTGTGCCCGCCGGCTGAGCCTTTCGTGCGGATGCGCAGGCGGCCCGGCTGCAGATGGATCTCGTCCGACACGACCAGGATATGCTCCGGCGGCACCTTATAAAACTTTGCCGCCGGCGCCACGGCCTCGCCGGAGTTATTCATATACGTCTGCGGCTTCATGAGCAGAACCTTCTGCCCGCCGAGCTCCGCCTGCGCCGTGAGCGCGTGAAAGCGCAGCCGGTCGATGTGCACGCCGCAGTCCTTTTCCACGACGTCCGCCGTGAGAAAGCCCGCGTTGTGCCGCGTGTTCTGGTACTTCAGCCCCGGGTTGCCGAGAAACACCACCAGCCACTGCACACCGCCGTGATTGGAAAAAAACATCACTCGAACAGCGAGGAGATGCTCATCTCCTCATAGATGCGGTTGATGGCCTCGGCGAACATCGGCGCGACGGGCAGATACTTGATCTTGTCGCAGGCCGGCTTGTCCTTCGGATACGGAATGGTATCGAGCAGGAGCAGCTCGTCGATGACGCTGTCGTTGATGCGGTCGATGGCCGGGCCGGAGAGCACGCCATGGGACGCGCAGGCGTACACTTCCTTCGCACCGCCGACCTCAACGATGGCCTTGGCCGCGCCGCACAGGCTGCCGGCCGTGTCGACCATGTCGTCGAGCAGCAGGCAGGTCTTGCCCTCGACATTGCCGATAATATTCATGACCTCGGAGCAGTTGGCCTTCTCGCGGCGCTTATCCACGATGGCGAGACCGAGGCCCATCTTCATGGCGAAGGAGCGCGCGCGCGCCACGCTGCCGACGTCCGGCGAGACGACGACCAGATCCTCGCGGCCGTAGCCGAAGCGGCGCAGGTAGTGCGTGGCAAACAGCGGCGCACCATAGAGGTTGTCCACTGGGATGTCAAAGAAGCCCTGGATCTGCGCGGCGTGCAGGTCCATGGTCAGCACACGGTCGGCCCCGGCAATGGTCAGCAGGTTCGCCACGAGCTTGGCCGAGATCGGGTCGCGGGCCTTGGCCTTGCGGTCCTGCCGGGCGTAGCCGAAGTACGGGATGACGGCGGTGATGCGGCCGGCGGAGGCACGCTTCATCGCGTCGATCATAACCAGCAGCTCCATGAGGCTGTCGTTGACCGGCTTGCAGGTACTCTGCACGATGAACACGTCCACACCGCGGACGGGCTCGTTGATGGAGATGGAGCACTCGCCGTCGGCAAACGCCGTAGCCGTGCTCTTACCCAGGGAGATGCCGAGGTTCTTGCAGATCATGTCCGCCAGCTCAGGGTTGGACGAGCCGGTGAACACCTTGATCTCTTTTCCATGTGGAATCATATCGTAACTTCCTCTCTTTTTGAAAATTTCCGCGTCCTGCGCACAGGCGCAGAAACCCAAGTTTTCATACAAAATCATTATAACAACATTTTTGCCGCTTGCAAAGAAAAACCGGCGATCTGCGGCAAGAATTTTTTCTGCGCCCCGCGGCATTGTTTGTGCAATCTGCCGCGGCGAATCGGCGCTTTGCATTTGGCGCGGGGTGTGTTATAATGGCGGCAAAGATAACCAAGGGGCACCCCGGGCCCCGGGAAGGGAAACATATGAGTAATTTTAACGATCTGTACGACCACGTCGCCGCCGACCGCTCGCGCGCCATGCAGCTGCTCGGCATTCAGGACATCCGCCGCAAGGCCATCAGCGAGCTGCTGTCCGCCGGCGCCTACACGGAGCCGGACAACATCGAGGACATGACCGATGCCGAGCGCGAGCAGCACAAGGCCGAGGCCGCCTACGCCCTCGGCCGCCCGCACATTCTCGAGGCGGCGAAAATGCCCGCGCAGGACGGCGACGAGACCTACGCCATCGCCGTGACCGCCACGAGCGAGACGCCCAACTGCATCGTCCTGTGCATCCAGACGAAGCTCGAGGAGCTCTACTCCTCCGGCATCGTCGGCCGCAGCGCCAACCACCGCCCGCGCCTGTTCGTCGTGGCCGCCAACGACCGCCCCGACGAGGACGTGCAGGGCCTGAGCACCGCGCTGGACATGCTGCGCGTGGCCTATCCCGATTTCCACATCGAGCTCAGCGAGCGCACGCCCGAGCAGGCCATGCGCGCCGCGCTGGCAGAGGAGCTGCGCAGCGCGCTCGACGCGTGCAAGATCAACGCCTCGCAGGACAACTTCCAGCGCCTGGCCGCGACCATGATCGCGGCGCCGCTGTTCTTCCCCGCCCAGCGGCCCGAGGGTGAAGCCGCCCCGGACGACGGCCAGCAGCACCTGCAGTTCGGCAAGGTGCGCACCGACGACGGGCGCACGTTCTTCTGCGCCTTCACCGACCGCGCGCGCCTGCTGCAGTGGCGCAACATGGGCAGCGTCGAGCTCGGCGTGAAGGACTACGCCCCGCTCGTGCTCTCCTCGAACGACACCGGCATCATCATCGACCCCGGCGTCGGCAGCGGCCTTGCGCTCACGCGCGAGATGCTCCAGACGCTCAAGGCCCAGCTCGAGTTCTTTGAGCAGATGCGCAATACCGCAGCCGAGATGGGCATCGACTTTGACGCCGACGCCGTGGCCGAGGCCGCCAGGAACATCACCGCCGACGACGAGCCCGAGGGCCGAAACCGCAGGGAACGCCGCCGGTTCGGCAAGAAGAAAAAGTAAGCCGCAAGATTTGGAAAGGGAGTCGGATATGAGAAAAACGAAGATCGTCTGCACCATCGGCCCCGCCTGCGACAGCGAGGAGACGCTGCGTGCCATGATGTGCGCGGGCATGAACGTCGCGCGCCTGAACTTTTCCCACGGCACGCACGCCGAGCACCAGGTGCGCATCGACCGCATCAAGAAACTGCGCAGCGAACTCGGCCTGCCCATCGCCATCATGCTCGACACGAAGGGCCCCGAGTACCGCATCGGCACGTTCGAAGGCGGGAAGATCGAACTGCACAGCGGCGACACGTTCACGTTCACGACCGAGCCCGTCACCGGCAATGCCGAGCGCGTGTCCGTGAGCTACGCCGGGCTCGCGCAGGATCTCGAGCCGGGCGACACTGTGCTCGTTAACGACGGGCTCATCGCCCTGACTGTCACTGCCACGACCGGCACGGATGTCGTCTGCCGCGTCACCGCCGGCGGCGTGCTGTCCGACCGCAAGAGCATGAGCTTCCCGAACAAGGTGCTCAAGCAGACGTTTTTGAGCGAGCAGGACAAGAGCGACTTGCTCTTCGGCATTGAAAACGACGTGGACTTCGTGGCCGCGTCCTTCGTGTCGCGCAGGCAGGACCTGGTCGACCTCAACAGCTTTCTGCGCGCCAACGGCGGTGGGGACATTGCCGTCATCGCCAAGATCGAGAATCAGCCCGGCATCGACAACATCGAGGACATCTTCACCGAGTGCACCGGCATCATGATTGCCCGCGGCGACATGGGCGTCGAGGTGCCGTATGAGGAGCTGCCGAGCATCCAGAAGGAGCTCATCGGCAAGTGCCGCCTGCTCGGCAAGCGCGTCATCACCGCGACTGAAATGCTCGAGAGCATGACGCACAACATCCGCCCCACCCGCGCCGAGATCGCCGATGTCGCCAACGCCGTCTATGACGGCACGAGCGCCATCATGCTCTCCGGCGAGACGGCCGCCGGCGAGCACCCCGTCGAGGCGCTGAGCGCCATGGCCCGCATCGCCGAATACACCGAGGCGCACATCAACTACGCCAAACGCTTCCCCAAGACGCAGTTTGAGATCCACGACACGCTCGACGCCATCAGCCACGCCACGTGCGGCATGGCCATCGACATCGGTGCGAAGGTCATCACCGTCTGCTCCATCACGGGGCGCACCGCGCGGCTGATCTCGCGCTTCCGCGGCCCGACGGACATCATCGGCCTGACCACGAACGAGCGCGCCTACCGCAAGCTCGCCCTCTCGTGGGGCATCACGCCCGTCATGAGCGAGGTGTACGAGAGCACCGACGTGCTGTTTTACCACGCGCTGCAGGTCAGCCGGAAGGTGATGCAGCTCGAAAAGGGCGACAAGGTCATCATCACCGGCGGCATCATCAACGGCCGCAGCGGCAACACGAACACCATCAAGGTCGAGTACGCGTAAGGCTGCGGGCAGCGCACGGCGGTACACGGACAGCATCCGGCGCGCCATGGTCAAGCGCCCTTGGAAAACCCAAAACCCCATACAGCAACTCAGCCCCGCGCGGATGTTTCCGCGCGGGGCTGAGTTTTGCGCATTTTGTTTACATAAGTGTATTTACATAACGAAATCCTAAAATAAAAATATCAAGAAACAGCAAGCATTATTTCGCATTTTCGGTTGTCATAATCAGATTACCATAACTGCAATCATGACGGAGAGCGCCGCGAACTATCCATTTACATAATTCGGTTTACATAAATGTGCAGTTTAGGCTAAAAAATTGCTGGTATTTCAGCTATTTTTGTAAAATACGGTTTTCATAATATAGTTACCATAACTGTATTTGCGCCGTTTCAGTTTACATAACATAATCTAATTCATAGAAAAACCGCGTGGGAATGCAGATTCCCGCGCGGTTTTGGTTGTCATAACGCCGTCGATGCTTTACGCGACCACATCCTCAAACTGGCTGCTATAGAGCGCGGCGTAGAACCCGCCGCGCGCGAGCAGCTCCGCGTGCGTGCCCTGCTCGACGATGTTGCCGTCTCGCATGACGAGGATGCAGTCGGCATTGCGGATGGTGCTCAGGCGGTGCGCGATGACAAAGCTCGTGCGGCCGCGCATAAGGTGATCCATCGCCTCCTGAATGAGCTGCTCGGTGCGGGTGTCGACCGAGCTGGTCGCCTCGTCGAGGATGAGGATGGGCGCGTTGGCCAGCACGGCGCGCGCGATGGTCAGCAGCTGCTTCTGCCCCTGGGAGACGTTCGTTGCCTCCTCGTTGAGCTCCATCTGATAGCCGCCGGGCAGCGTGCGGATGAAGGCGTCGGCGCGCGCGGCCTTCGCGGCCGCGATGACCTCGGCGTCCGTCGCCTCGGGGCGGCCGTAGCGGATGTTCTCCATGATCGTGCCCTTAAAGAGCCACGTGTCCTGCAGTACCATGCCAAAGGCGCGCCGCAGGTCGCCGCGCGCATAGTCGCGCACGTCGCGCCCGTCGACGAAGATGGCGCCGGCGTCCACATCGTAAAAGCGCATGAGCAGTTTGACCATGGTGGTCTTGCCGGCGCCGGTCGGGCCGACGATGGCGACGGTTCTGCCCGCCGGGACGTCGCAGCTCCAGTCGTGGATGACCGGCTGCTCGGGATCGTAGCCAAAGCGCACGTGCCGGAACGACACGTCGCCGCGGATGCGGTCCGCCGGGGCGGGCAGCGCCGGATCGGCCGGTTCTTCCGCCTCGGCGAGGAAGGCGAACACGCGCTCGGCCGCAGCCGCCATAGTCTGCAGCTGGGTGCTGATCTGCGCCAGCTGCGTGATCGGCTGCGTGAAGCTCGACATGTAGCTGATGAATGCCTGAATGTCGCCGATCGTGATGGTGCCGTGCGCGGCGAGCGAGCCGCCGAGCACGACCACGCACACGTAGCCGAGCTTGCTGACAAACGTCGTCACGGGCGACATGAGGCCGGACAAAAACTGGCTCTTCCACGCCGAACGGTAGAGGCGGTCGTTGATGGCGTCAAACTCCTTTTGCGTCGCGCCCTCGCGGTTGAAGACGCAGACGACGTTGTGCCCGGCGTAGGTCTCCTCGACCTTGCCGTTGATGTCGCCGAGGTTTTTCTGCTGGGCGACGAAGTAGCGCTGACTGCGCTTGACGATCCGGCTCGTGAGCACGCCCGTGACCGGCAGCACGATGAGCGCGATGAGCGTCATGAGCCAGCTGATGCGCAGCATCATGACCAGCACGCCGATGAGCATGGTGACATTCGTGACGAGCTGCGTGACCGACTGCGCCATGCCGGAGGACATGGTGTCGACGTCGTTGGTGATGCGCGAGAGCACGTCGCCGACGGTGTTGCGCTCAAAGTAGCGCATGGGCATGCGGTGGATCTTGCTGCTGATCTCGCCGCGCAGGCGGTAGGCGAGCTTCTGCGTGATGCCGGCGAGGATCCACGTCTGGAAAAAGCTGCACGCCGCGCTGACGCCGTAGAGCGCGAGCACAGTCAGCAGAATTTTTCCGATCTTGCCGAAGTCGATGCCGCCAAGGCCCGAGAGCTTGCGCCCGAGGCCGGTGGCCAGCTCCGTTGTGGCCGTCGAGAGGATCTTCGGCCCGACGATGCCGAAGGCCGTGCTCGCCAGCGCGAGCACGAGCACGAGCGCGAGCGGCAGCCGGTAGCGGCCGAGGTAGCGGAAGAGCTGCCCGATCGTGTCCTTGAAGTTTTTCGGTTTTTCCGGGATGCGGCCCGGTCCGCGTCTGTGGCCCGCCATGGTCAGCCCTCCTCTCCGAGTTCCGCGGCGCTGAGCTGGCTGAGCGCGATCTCGCGGTAAGTTTTACAGCTGCGCAGCAGCGCACTGTGCGTGCCGCAGCCAACGATGCGCCCGCCGTCGAGCACAAGGATCTGATCCGCGTGCAGGATCGTGCTCAGGCGCTGCGCCACGATGATGACCGTGGCGTCGTGCGTCTGCTTGGCCAGCGCCTGACGCAGCGCGGCGTCCGTCTGATAGTCGAGCGCGGAGAAGCTGTCGTCAAACAGATACACCTGCGGGTGCCTGGCGATGGCGCGCGCGATGGACAGGCGCTGCCGCTGCCCGCCGGACACGTTCGCCCCGCCCTGCGCCACCGGCGTGAGGAAGTGGTGCGGCCGCGACCAGATGAAGTCCTCGGCCTGCGCCGTGGCGGCGGCGCGGATGGCGTCGGCCTCCGAGACGTCACCGGCAAACTCGAGGTTCGAGAGAATGTCGCCCGTGAAGAGCACGCCCTTTTGCGGCACGTAGCCGAGCATGGCGCGCAGGTCGGCCTGGTGCATGCGGCGCACGTTCACGCCGCCGATGCTGACCGTGCCGCCGGTCGCGTCATAAAAGCGCGGGATGAGGTTCAGCAGCGTCGATTTGCCGCAGCCGGTCGAGCCGACGATGGCCGTGACCTCGCCTGGCCGCGCCGTAAAGCTGATGTCGTGCAGCACATCGTCCTCCGCGCCGGGATAGCGGAACGACACGTGGTCGAACGTGACGGTCGCGTCCGCGGGCACGGGCTCGGGGCTGCGCGGGTCGCGCACGCTCGCGCGTGTGCGCAGGATCTCGTCCACGCGCGTGGCCGAGACCTCGGCGCGCGGCAGGAGCACCGCCACGATCGTGATCATCATGAATGCCATGATGATGAGCGAGGCGTAGGTCGAAAAGGCGATCATGTCGCCGATCTGCATATTGCCGGCGTTGATGCTTTTCGCGCCGAACCACTCGATCATGACCGTGACGCCGTACATGATGAGCGTCATGATCGGGCCCATAAACGCCATGGTCCGGTTGACGAACAGCTGCGTGTCCCTGAGCGCCGCGCTTGCGGTGTCGAAGCGCTCGCGCTCGTGCTGCTCGCGGTGGAAGGCGCGGATGACCGGCAGACCGGTCAGCACCTCGCGGCTGACGAGGTTGACATCGTCCACGCGCTGCTGCATAGTGCGAAACTGCGGCATGGCGATCTTCATGAGCACGCCGACGAGCAGCAGCATCGCCGCGACGGCCAGCGCGATGATCCAGCCGAGGCCGGTCTTTGTGCGCGCGACCATAATGATGCCGCCGAGGCCGATGATCGGCGCGTAGAGCACGACGCGCACGATCAGCACGCACACCGCCTGGATCTGCGTGACGTCGTTCGTGCTGCGTGTGATGAGCGAGGCCGTCGAGAACTTGTCCATCTCGGCGGACGAGAACGACAGCACCTTGCGGAACACCTGCGCGCGCAGGTCGCGCCCGATGGCGGCGGACATCCGCGCGCCGACAAAGTTGCAGAGCACGGCCGCCGCGATCATGCCGAGCGTGAGCAGGAGCATTTTCCCGCCGGTACGCAGCAGATAGCTGTTGCGGATGTGGTCCACGTTCAGCCCCGCGACGGCGTACTCCGTCTTAAGAAACTGCACGGCCGCGCTGCGCAGGACGCTGTCGGTGAGCGTGCCCATACCGCTGAGTGCCTCTTCGCCGCGCGCGAGGATCTCCTCGTGCGTGATGAGGCCGCCCTGCATCTGCTGCCGCAAGGCGAGCACGGTGTTCGTCCCCTGCTCCGACAGGCGCGCATACATGACCAGCGGCCGGATGAAGATGCCCTCCAGTTCCGGCAGCTGCGCCGTGTCATTAAGCGTCCAGACGCCGTTATTATCCGTGTAGGCGGCGCTGACCGTCGCGGCGTCATCGTCCGACAAAAACAGGCGCACGCCGTCCATGGTCTTGTCCGTGAGCGCGAGCGGCGCTGCGTATTCGATGCCGCCGCTCTGGATGCCGGTGTCCACGATGCTGCTCGTATACGCCGGCAGCGACAGCTCGCAAAACGACTGCGCCACGAGCAGCAGCACGATCAGCGCCACGGCCGGGATGTGCCCGCGCAGGTATTTCAGCACCCGCATGGCGTGCCCTCCTTCTGCTCTTCATAGATCTGCTGCGCGATGGTCCCCGCCCGGTCGCTCAGGCGCAGCAGCTCGCGCGTGTCCGCCTCGCCCATGCGGCGGTAGACCTCCGACAGGCACGCGACCGCCTCGTCATACGATGTCTGCACCTCATTTCTGCCCTGCTCGGTCAGGCGCACGACGACGCGCCGGCGGTCGGTCGTGTCGCGCGCGCGGGTGATCGCGCCCTTACGCTCGAGATTGTTGAGCATGGCTGCGATGCGCGCCGTGCTCAGGTCGAGCAGCGTGCTCAGCTCGCCGGCCGTGCGGCCGTCGGCCCCGGCGTTGAGGCAGCCGAGCAAGCGCATCTCGCCCTGCGAAAAGACCTGGCTGAGGTCCTCGCGGCGCGCGTGGTTGAGGATCATCGCGCGCACCTGTTCGCGCGCGACCTGTTCAAAAAAATCCATGGCAGGTTCGCTCCGTTTCTCCGGCCGGGGCCGGGTGGGAAATGGACATTTCACTAATACCGTTTCCTTTTACCATTAGATAATACAGGCCTCGCGTGCTTCTGTCAAGTATCACGCGGGACATTTTGGCGAAAATACGAAAAAAGCCGTCCCTCCGGAGAGGGACGGCTTTTCGGGAACAATCGCATTTCAGTCGGTGGGCTCGAAGGCGCGGTCGAACAGGTCGGTGACCTCTTTCGACGGGGCCTTGCTGCACAGCGACACGACGACTGCCGCGATCAGGCCGCACAGGAAGCCGGGGATGATCTCATACAGGCCGGTCGGCGTGGACAGGAACGCATACCACAGGGCATCGACCGCGAAGCCCACGCACACGCCCGCGACCGCACCGGAATACGTCAGGCGGCGCCAGTAGAGCGACAGCAGGATCACGGGGCCGAACGACGCGCCGAAGCCCGCCCAGGCACACTCGACGAGCGCCATGATGCCGCCGCAGTTCGGGTCGGCCGCAATGAAGTACGCGACAACGGAGATGAGGATGACGATGATGCGGCCGGCCCACTGCATCTCGTGGTCGGAGGCGCTCTTGCGGATGACCGGCTTATAGATATCGGACGCGAAGGCGCTGCTGCTCGCCAGCAGCTGGGAATCGGCCGTGCTCATGGCCGCGGCCAGAATGGCCGAGAGCAGCACGCCGGAGATGAACGCCGGGAACAGGCGGCGCACCATGTGCACGAACACGAGGTTTTCATTGTCGATCTGGCCGAGGAACTCGCGGCCGATCAGGCCGACAACAGCGGACATGACCAGAATCAGCAGGATCCAGCTGCAACCGATGATCTGGCTTTTGCGCATCTCATGCTCGGACTTGATGGACAGGTAGCGCACGAGGATGTGCGGCATACCGAAGTAGCCGAGGCCCCAACCGAGGCCGGAGAGAATGTCCGACATGCTTTGCCAGTTAAAGCCGCCGCCGGAGAGGATGTTGAAATAGTTATCCGGCATGGCCATGGCGGGTGCGACGAAGTCCGGCGCCTTCATGGCAAAGATCGCAAGGATTGGCGCGAGCATGAGCGCGAGGAGCATGAGCATGCCCTGGAAGAAGTCCGTCCAGCACACGGCGTTGAAACCGCCGAGGAATACGTACACGAGGATGATGGCCGTGGCGATGATCATGGCCGTCTTGGGGTTCATGCCCGTGACGGTGTTGAACAGCGTGCCGCAGGCCGAGATGCTCGAGGCGCTGTAAACACAGTAGACCACGACGAACACGACGGCCGAGATGATCTGCAGGCCCTTGTTCTTGGACAGAAAGCGATTGGTGAGAAACTGCGGGATCGTGATCGAGTCGTTCGCGTGGATGGAATACCGGCGCAGACGCGGCGCGACGAACACCCACGCGCAGATCGTGCCGATGAGCAGGCCGACGGAGATCCACACCTTGCCAATGCCGTACAGATAGATCGAGCCGGGCAGGCCCATGAGCACCCACGCGCTCATGTCCGACGCGCCGGCAGACAGCGCCGCGACCCAGCCGCCCATACTGCGGCCGCCGAGGAAATACTCCTTCTCGCCCTCCACATGGCGGTCACGGATGAAGAAATACACACCGACGCCAATGACCAGCGCAAAGTAAAGCAGAATGGCGATCCATTCACCGCTCGAAGCAGTGCCCATGATGTTTGACCCCTTTCATTAGGAAACCTTATATTATTTCCAAAAGCACAAGATGAATGTAAGATACGCCCTTTTGCCCACTTTGTCAACAAGTTATTTCCGATATCTTTGCAAAAACCCGTATTTTCTTTGCAGCTTCCGCGCTTTTCTTTGCACTTGACTTTTCGACAGGCAAGCATATAATATAAGATAATCTTATGTTATTTGCACAAGGAGGGGTCATGTGTGACGCTGCGGCAATATGAGGCGTTTTCAAAAACGGTGGAGTGTGCGAGCGTGTCGGCCGCGGCGCAGGCACTGGGCGTGTCCCAGTCGGCGCTGACGCAGCTGCTGGCGGGGCTCGAGCACGACTGCGGTTTTCCGCTGCTGGTGCGCAACCGTGGCGGCGTGCATCTGACGCCGGCGGGCAAGGCACTGCTGCCGGCCGTGCAGCAGGTGTGCGCGGCGGATGCGCACCTGCGCGGCCGCATCCAGGAGGTGCGCGAGCGCGCCGGCGGCACGATCCGCATCGCGACGTTCAAGAGCGTGGCGGTCAACTGGCTGCCGCCGATGATCAAGCAGTTTCAGGCGCAGCACCCGGAGGCGCGCTTCCGCCTGTTCGACGGGGCGTACGCCGAGGTGGACGCTTACGTGTGCAGCGGCACGGTGGATATGGGCTTTGTCTCGCTGCCGAGCGAGCTGCCGGGCGAGATTGTGCCCGTGTGCAGCGACCGGCTGCTGGCCGTGCTGCCGGCGGAGCACCCGCTGGCGGATCGGGAGGCCGTGCCGATCGCGGCCTTCGGCACGGAGCCGGTCGTGAGCCTCATAGACAGCACGAACCGCGACGCGCTGCGCGTGCTCGATGCCGCGCACGTGCACCCCGATATCCGCTTCCAGACGGCGGACGACTACGCCATGATCTCCATGGTCGAGAGCGGGCTGGGCATCTGCATCGCGCACGAGCTTGTGCTGCGCTCGGACCACCACAACGTCGTCGTGCGTCCGCTCGCCCCCCCGGCACACCGCACGATCGCCATGGCCATCCCGCCGGAGAGTGAGGGCAAGCCGCTCGTGCGCACGTTCGCCGCCTTTGTGCGCGCATGGGCGCAGGCCAACCCGTGAATGAAAACGGTACGGCCAGGGCGCAGGCGCACAAAACAGCACACATGAAAAACCGGGGCGCTCCGATGGGAGCGCCCCGGCAGCATATTTCCGGCGCTTATGCGTTCCAGGCCTTTGCCTGCGCACGCAGCCAGCCGGCCCACGGCTCGATGCCCTCGCCCTTGAGCGCGGAGATCGGGAACACCTGAATGTTCGGGTTGAGCTTTTTGACGCGCTCGACGCACTTGTCGAGGTCAAAGTTGAAGTACGGTGCGACGTCGATCTTGTTGACGAGCAGCACATCGCAAATCGAGAACATGAGCGGGTACTTCAGTGGCTTGTCGTCGCCCTCCGGCACGGAGAGGATCATAGCGTTTTTCACGGCACCGGTGTCAAACTCCGCCGGGCAGACAAGGTTGCCGACGTTCTCGAGGATGGCGAGGTCGATATTCTCGGTGCCGAGGCCCTCGAGGCCCTGACGCGTCATGCCCGCGTCGAGGTGGCACATGCCGCCGGTGTGCAGCTGGATGACCTTTGCGCCGCTGGTGGAGATGGTCGCGGCGTCGACGTCGGAGTCGATGTCGGCCTCCATGACGCCGATGCGCAGATCGTCTTTCAGGGCGTTGATGGTCGCCATGAGGGTCGTGGTCTTGCCGCTGCCGGGCGAGGACATGAGGTTGAGCAGGAAGGTATGGTTGCGCTTGAGCTCTTCGCGCAGCAGATCTGCCTGCCGGTCGTTGTTTTCAAAAACGCTCTTTTTGATTTCGAGCACGCGGAATGCATCCATGATATTACCTCCAGAATTTCAGCGTGTTTTCCATGCCAAAATTATAGCAGTCCCGCCGCGGATTTGCAACCTTTTTGCCGCAGAGCCGAAAAACTGTGCTGCCGCTCAGAGCGCGGCCGCCACGAGGCGCCAGTGCCCGTCGGCGCACAGCGCGAAAACGACCGCCTCGTCTCCGCAGTAATTGTCCGCGCTGCCGTAAAGCTCCAGAGCCGTCCGGTAGCACTTGCCGCCGTACTGCGCATCGAGCGCTTCATCGCGCGTGAGCGCCTCCTGCCGGTCGACCCGGTAGCGGACATAGCCCACGCCGCCCTTCTGCCAGTAGAGCTTGCCGTCGACCTCCTTCAGGGTGTCGCCGAAGTGGCGCTGCTCCATGAGCGTGTCGCTCAGGTACTGCTGCACATGGCGGCGCAGCTCGCTCAGAGAACCGTAGTTCGCCACCGGATACCATTCGCCGACGCCGTCGAAGCTGCCCGGCAGCGGTGCGGAGCTGTCATACTCCACCCCGTAATTGCCGTTGACGAGCTCCTTGTAGCAGCGGACGATGTCGTCCACATCCGGAATGTCGCCGAGGGTCTGCGGCTCCGGGGCCTCGGTGGCCGCCGCGGTCTGGACCGGCGCGGTGGGCCTGGTGCCGGCCGTCTGCTTCTCGCTCCGGCCGCAGCCGCACAGGAGCGCAGAGAGCATGCAGACCGCCAGCAAACATGTGATCTGTCGTTTCATGCAGAAACCTCCCCAATCTTGTTACAAGCACAGTTTACCATATCTGGAACGGCATTGCCAGCCTTTTTTGCCCGACGGCCGCGCGGGGATTGCCAATATGGGACGCTTCGGGTATAATAGTTTAACATTGTGTGGAACCACCCAAGGAGGCGAGGATATGCCCCACCATTCCGGCGCCGAGCTGCCGGGCGCGCAGGCGCTGCGCCAGATGGCCGCGCAGAGCGACAGCCGCGGCCTGTTTTCCGACCGGGCGCCCGACCCGGCCTATGCCGGACTGTTTTTTAACCGCGAGCTGAGCTGGCTCGCCTTCAACCGCCGCGTGCTGGCCGAGGCGGCCGACGAGACGCTGCCTGGCTATGAGCGGCTGAAGTTTCTGTCCATCTACTGCTCGAATCTCGATGAATTTTATATGGTGCGCGTCGGCGGTCTGCTCGACCGGGCGCTGCTGCAGCCATGGCACGCTGAGGCCATCACGGGCCTGATGCCGCGCGAGCAGCTGCGCGCGATCTATGACGAGACGGCGCGGCAGCAAAAAGAGTTTGAAACGCTCTGGCGCAAGGTGACGGCGGCGCTGGCAAAGCAGCACGTGGAGATTCTGGACTTTGGCCGGCTCGACGAGGCGGACGAGGTGCTGCTGCGGCGGCGGTTTGACGCGCTGCGCCCGCTGCTGAGCCCGCAGGTGCTCGACGCCGAGCACCCACTGCCGTTTCTGCGCAACCGCGAGCAGTACGTGCTCGTGCGCTTTGCGGGCAGGCGCGGCGGCGCAGGACTGGTGCCGATGACGCAGCTGCCGAAGTTTTTCCGGCTCACAGTCGACGGCGTGCAGAAGCTCGCGCTCACGGCGCCGCTGGTGGCGCACTTTGCGCCCCTGCTCTTCGGCGAGCGGCGCGTGCGCGAGACGGCTATCGTGCGCGTGACGCGCAACGCTGACATCTCCGTGCGCGACATCATGGACGGGTGCGACGCGGACCTGCGCGCCGTGATGGAGCGGCTGCTACGGCGGCGCCGCCGGCTCGAGCCGGTGCGCGTGCAGGTGCAGGGCCGCGTCTCGGACGAGATGCGCGCGCTTGTGCGCGACCTGCTCGGGCTGCCGAAGCGGCAGCTGTTCGTGACGAACGCGCCGACGGACCTGTCGTTCGTGCTGGCGATGCCTGGGGAATTCGACCTCGCGGGGCTGACGTGCAAGGATGTGCTGCCGGCCAAAAACGTGGCGCTGCAAAAGGGCGACTACTTTGCCTATCTCGCGCAGCACGACCTGCTGCTTGCGCTGCCGTACCAGAGCATCAATCCGTTTGTGGACCTGCTGTACGAGGCGGCGGACGACCCGGACGTTGTGTCGATCAAGATCACGCTCTACCGGCTCGCCGGCAGCAGCCGCATCGCGGCAGCGCTGGCCTACGCGGCCGAGCACGGCAAGCAGGTGCAGTGCCTGCTCGAGCTGCGCGCCCGCTTTGACGAGCAGAGCAACATCGACTACTCGCGCATGCTTGAAGACGCGGGGTGCGACATCCTCTACGGCCTGACAAAATACAAGGTGCACACGAAGCTGTGCCTCATCACACGGCGGTGCCCCGGTGGCATCTGCTACTACACGCAGGTCGGCACCGGCAACTACAACGAAAAGACCGCCGAACAGTACACCGACCTCATGCTCCTGACGAGCAACCCGGCCATCGGGCGCGACGCGGCGAAAACGTTCGACCGTCTCGCGCGCGGCGAGACCGTCGGCGAGACGGAGGCGCTCTGGCTCGCGCCGGAAGGCTACAAGCCGCAGCTGCTGGCGCACATCGAGGCGCAGACGCGCCTCGGCCCCAAGGGCTACATCGGTATCAAGGTCAACTCCATGAACGACGCGGATGTCATGGCGCGGCTCGTGCGCGCGAGCGAGGCGGGCGTGGAGGTGGAGCTGTTCGTGCGCGGCATCTGCTGCCTGCGGCCGGGCGTGCCCGGGCGGACGGAGCACATCTCGGTGCGCAGCATCATCGGGCGGTATCTCGAACACGAGCGCATTTTCGTCTTTGGCCGCGCCGATGCGCAGGAGGTGTTCATCGGCTCGGGCGACCTGCTCGAGCGCAACACCATGCGCCGGATCGAGGCCTTCACCGCCGTGACCGACCCGAATGCGCGCGCCGAGGTGCTCGAGGTGTTCAGCGCCATGCGGCGCGACAACCGGCAGGCATGGATCATGCAGCCGGACGGCAGCTATCTCCGCCCCGAGCCCGCAGGAGAGCCGTTCGTGAGCCAGACGTACCTGCACACGTACTTCGCCGGGCGCACCGTCGCAAAATCCGCGCGCCCTGCCCCGCCCCAGCCGCGAAAAAAGCTGCCGTGGTGGCGGCGGCTGTGGATCTGGCTGTGGAACAACTGACGAAAAAGCCGAAATTTGGTCTTGACAAGCGCGCAAAAACGCGTATAATGTGCTTTACAATTTAACAACCTTATCAAGAGTGGCGGAGGGACCGGCCCTGTGAAGCCCGACAACCTGCAGGAATCTGCAAGGTGCCAAATCCGGCGGTGCAAATCGAGAGATGAGGATCTTCGCCTTTTCCAAGCGCTCCGTCGGCTGTCGGGGCGCTTGTTTCTTTGCCCCGGCACATCAGAAAGCGAGGAATAGCAATGGCTCATCATCTTTTTACATCCGAATCCGTGACAGAAGGGCATCCCGACAAGATCTGCGACCAGGTGTCCGACGCGATCCTCGACGCCATTCTGGCGCAGGACCCGAACGGCCGCGTCGCCTGCGAGTGCACGGTCACGACCGGCGTCGTGAACGTCATGGGCGAGATCACGACCGACTGCTACGTGGACATCCCGAAGGTCGTGCGCCAGACCGTGCGCGAGATCGGCTACGACCGCGCGAAGTACGGCTTTGACTGCGAGACCTGCGCCGTCATCACGAACATCGACGAGCAGAGCGCGGACATTGCCCTCGGCGTGGACCAGTCGCTCGAGAGCAAGGAGACCGGCGACAGCGCGCTCGACAACGGTGCGGGCGACCAGGGCATGATGTTCGGCTTCGCCTGCGACGAGACGCCGGAGCTCATGCCGCTGCCCATCGCGCTTGCCCACAAGCTGGCCAAGCGCCTGACCGCCGTGCGCAAGCAGGGGCTGGTGGACTATCTGCGGCCCGACGGCAAAACGCAGGTCACGGTCGAGTACGACGAGCAAAACCGCCCCGTGCGCGTGCACACCGTCGTGCTCAGCACGCAGCACGCGCCGGAAGTGGACATGGCAAAGCTGCGCGAGGACATGATCGAGCTCGTCATCCGCCCGACCATCCCGGCCGGGCTGCTCGACGATGAGACCCGCTACCTTATCAACCCCACCGGCCGCTTCGTCGTCGGCGGCCCGCAGGCCGACTCCGGCCTGACCGGCCGCAAGATCATCGTCGACACCTACGGCGGCAGCGCCCCGCACGGCGGCGGCGCGTTCTCCGGCAAGGACCCGACGAAGGTCGACCGCAGCGCCGCCTACGCCGCGCGCTACGTGGCCAAGAACATCGTGGCGGCCGGCCTTGCCCGCCGCTGCCTCGTGCAGCTGGCGTATGCCATCGGCGTGGCCGAGCCCGTGAGCGTGCTCATCGACACGCAGGGCACCGGCACCGTGCCGGACGCGCAGCTCGCCGCTGCCGTGCAGCAGGTGTTCGACCTGCGGCCGACGGCCATCATCCGCGACCTAGACCTGCGCCGCCCAATCTACCGGCAGCTCGCCGCCTACGGCCACATGGGCCGTGAGGAGCTCGGCGTCCGCTGGGAGGACACCGACCGCACCGACGCTCTGCGCGCCGCCGTCGCCGAGACGAACGTGTGAGCGAAACAGCATAAAAGAATCTCCGCAGTCGATGCTGCGGAGATTCTTTTTCATTTGTCTGCAAGGGCGCTGTGTGTCCAGCCAATGTCCCAAACCTTCTCATTGAGAAACGAATAAGGCAATGTCTTTTCCTCAAGGAGAAGGCTTGAAAATAGTCGGCACGCCGGCCATCTTTCTTTTCGCGGGCGTCTGCGTTATTCGGCGCTTTCTGCGGCCTGGGCCTCGGCCTGCGCCGCAGCGGCGTTGGCCGAGTTCACATCATGGTTCAGGTCCTTGATAAAGCAGCGGCGGCGCTTGTGCTGCTCTTTCTCTAGCCGCTTCCACTGCGCGAGGATATGGTCATTGAGCTCGAGCATGGGGCCGGTCTCGGCAAACTGCACGCCGTGGCGGTTGCAGCTCTGGCAGACGTGATCCATTATAACAGCATTGATGCCCTCGGTCTGCAGATCGGGCCGCACGGCCGTGAGCAGCATGATCAGCGTGTCGCCATGGTGCAGGTCGTTGAGCACCCCCGCCCAGCCGAACGGAAACAGGCGGCCGTCGGAGTGCTTGAGCGCCGGCGAAGGGTCGAGCGTCGTGACGCCGAAGGCGACGAGCTCGTCCTGCTCGTCGAGCACGAAGCAGACAAAGTCCGGATCCACGAGCGGGATGAACTTGTTGGCATAGCGCTCGATCTGCTCGTCCGAGAGCTCCACGACGCCGTAGAGCGGCGCGTAGGCCGCGTTGACCAGCTCAAAGACCTGACGCACGAATGGGCCGTACTCGCTCTTATGGTGCACGGTGGCCACATGCAGGTTCTTGCGCTTGAGGATAAACTCCGAGAGCTTGTGCAGACGCTCGGCCTCCGTGCTGCCCGGCGCGGGCACCGCGATGCGGTACTCGATCCAGTCCACGTCCTTGCGGTAGCCGAGGCGGGTGAGGTGCTCGGGATAATACGGCGCGTTGTAGTTCGTGAAAAACAGGCTCCGGCGATCAAAGCCATCGACGAGCATGCCCTCGCGGTCCATGTCCGTGAAGCCGAGCGGACCGTGCACCTGGTCGCACCCCTTCTCGCGCGCCCAGCACTCGACCGTGCCGAACAGCGCCGCCGAGACCTCGGAATCGTCCACGAAGTCCACCTGGCTGAAGCGCATGCGGTGCGTGCCGAACTTGTCATTGGCCTTGTGGCTGAGAATCGCGCCGATGCGGCCAACGATCTCCCCGTCGCGCCGAGCCAGCCAGCAGCGGGCCTCGCAGTAGTCAAACGCGGGGTTCTTGCCCGGCGTCCAGTCCGAGAGGTCATCGCCGTAGAACGAGGGAATGTAGTTCGGGTCATCGGCATAGAGCCGGTTGGGATACTGCATAAACTGGCGCAGCTCGTGTTTGGTCGTGACCTCGGTCACGACGACCGGGCTGTGCTTTTCAAACTTCTGCATGAGAATATTCTCCTTACGAAAACAATGACCAGCGCGATCTGGTCTGGCGATAGTATAGCGCGCATTCCGCCGGATTTCAACCTCTGCGTGTGCGGTTATTCAGCCAATCGGCACCGTTCGACACGAAAAATTCCCCGGAGCGATGCTCCGGGGACTGTATTTCCCGTTTCTGCTTACAGGAGCTCGGGATACCATTTGTCGATCGCGTCAACGATCGCGGCAGCCTTGCCTTCCTTGCAGATCTCCAGAATATCGGATGCGAGGCCGAGGCCCCAGTGGACGAATGCATTTGCGTTCATGTTACTTTACCCCTTTCTTGATGTTCCGCCGCCGCACACACACTTCGGCGCCGGATGGTTGGTGGCAATACCGGTTGCAGGTTTATTTTACCGGTTTTGCGCGGGATGTCAAGCGGACAAGCAGCGCCAAGTGTGCAATTTTCCTGTCGCTTTCTTAGCACGTTCCTGACAGATTTTCGCTGCTTTTCCCGCCGGGCGGCTTGCACTGTGCGCCGGAATCGGCTATAATAATCGTTGCGCCGTGATTCTGTTGAAAAAGGCGTGACCATCGCGAGGGGGGAAAAGCACATGCAATGCCGCGAATGCCACGCGGAGCTGCCGCAGGGCGCACACCGCTGCCCGCAGTGCGGACGGCCGGTCCTGCACGAAAAAATCTGGCGAAACAAGCGCCTGCGCGCGCTGCTCATCGGCATCGCCATCGTGCTCGTCGCCGTCGGCGCGGGGTTCGCCGTCGTCGCCTCGCAGGACGCCGCCGTCAACAACAGCGTCAAGGACGCGATCTGCAACTTCCAGTTTGACACCGCCGAGACCCTGCGGCGCGACATCAAGCTCTTTACCGCCGGGGACAACGACCTGCGCACGCAGATCATCCGCACCGGCCGGCTCTATCAGGCCGGGCAGTACACGCAGACACTCATGTATATTGACGACCTGCACGAAAAATACACCGACGCCGATCTGGCGACCTACAGCGGCGTGCTCGACGCCATGGAGGCCAAGAGCCTGCCGCAGATCTACACCGCGGCCGCCAACGCCTACAGCGCACAGGACTACCAGACCGCGCTGGCCGAATACACCGTGCTCGCCGCGCGCAATTATTCCGACAGCGACAAGCGCCTGTTTCTCACCAACGCGCACCTGTGCGACAGCCTGGGCCAGCTCGCGCTCGCGTCCGGCATGACCAACGCGCAGACCGCGCAGAAGCTCAAGGAGCTCATCGGCTTTTCCGACACCAATCAGGTCATCATGCGCGACGACAGCTACGCGCAGGCGTTCCTGACCGGCAGCTGGAGCAGCGACGCGGGCGAGCTGACCGTAACGGATGACGGTACCGTGACGTGCTCCCTACCCGGCCTGAGCGGGAAGGAATGTTCCCTGCGCGACGACGCCATCTGCGCCGGCACGGGCAATGATGCCGTGGCGTTTTACCGCTTTTCCGTGCTCAGCGACCGCATGATGATCGCCGATGCCGTCGGCGACGGCCGCGCCTACACGATGTTCCGGCAATAAAAACCGCATATCCTCTGCCCCGCAGCGCCCATGGGCGCTGCGGGGTACTTTTTTGCCGATCCCGAACAGACATCCGG
The DNA here is from genome assembly GCA_963627135.1 of Bacteroidaceae bacterium. Taxonomy (GTDB): domain Bacteria; phylum Bacillota; class Clostridia; order Oscillospirales; family Oscillospiraceae; genus CAG-103. Next base: position 64,922 of record CAVFZY010000010.1, read on the forward strand.
CAGTTGTTGCTTGCTATTTACATTTTTATACGTATAATGAAATTGGTTGTATCTGAACTTGCAGACCAACGCCAAATGGGAGGAGAAAGAACATGAAAAAGCGCATCATCAGCCTGCTGCTGTGCCTGGTGCTGATCGTGTCGCTCGTGCCGGCCGCCGCCGCGGCGGACACGGGGGACGCCAGGACCGTCACGGTACGCTACGCTTCCGGTCACGGAGTCGACACCCATGACTACGAGACGGACTTCACCTACAGCGACGATCTGTTTACCAAGAGCGGCTACACGTACCGCAAGGATCTCGCGCTGATGTCCATGGGCCTCGCGTTCGCGGCCTATACGAGCAAGGACTCCGAAAAGACGGACGACTACGCCACCGGCAACCGCAACTTCGTGTCCATGGCCGAGCAGTGCGGCTTTGAGAATATCCAGTCGAACAAATGGATGTTCCAGCCCGCCGAGGCCGACTCCATCGGCATCAGCTGCGCCAGCAAGACCGTCCGCGACAACGGCGGCAGCTACACGCTCATCGCCGTCGGCGTGCGCGGCAACAACTACCACGCCGAATGGGGCGGCAACGCCCGGCTCGACGCCACGGGCGAGCACAAGGGCTTTGCCCTCGGCCGCGACCAGGTGCTCGACTACCTGCGCGCCTACATCGCCGACACCGGCATCTCCGGCCGGCTGAAGATCTGGATCGCGGGCTACAGCCGCGGCGCGGCCGTGTCCAACATGGTCGGCGGCGCGCTCGATGACGGCTACAGCCTTGGCGAGGGCGTCAGCCTCAGCCCACACGACCTGTACTGCTACTGCTATGAGCCGCCCATGGGCGCGACGAAGGATCAGGTGCAGGGACGCCTGTATGACAACATCCAGAACCTTGTTAACGAAAATGACCTCGTGACCTACGTCGCGTTCGACAACTGGGACTTCGCCCGCTACGGCGTTGACCGCGTCGTGCCGACCAAGGGCGATGACAATTATCTCGGCTACAAGGCCGCCATGCTCAAGGAATTCGTGCAGATCCCGAACAACGGCGGCATCTACTGGCCCGACCACTTCCAGGCCTGGGGCATCGACCCGAAGGACATCACGAGCGGCGATCTCGGCAAGATCTTCAAGGTCAACATGACGCAGAAGGAATTCTACGCCGACCTCTGCGAGGCGATCACGACGTGCCTCGCCTCCTCGCGCGAAGACTATGCGGAGAATATGCAAGACTTCCTCGTCGCCCTGCTGGCGGATATCTTCGGCACGAGCGACAAAAACACCTCCGGCGTAGCCGAGAGCTTCGCCAAAAAGGTGCAGGACAACTGGCAGAAGATTTTCTACTCACTGACCATCCCCGGCATGATTGAAAACGGGACGGCCGCCAAGCTCCTGACTGGGTATCTGGTCGAGGCGCTGCAGGAAAACGGTGTTTTGACCTATGACCTTGCGGGCATCGAGGCCGCCATGGGTATGCTCGCGCCGCGGCTGTCCAAGATGGCACTCAAATACCCCGGCACGACGATGACGCTGCTGGCGAATCTGCTCGTGATCGGGCTGGCCCACTGCGGTGAGCCGGGGCTTGCCTGGCTGCGCAGTCTGCCGGACGACTACATGGCAGGAAAGCAGACCGTGAGCTACGCGGGCCTGTTTGACGACGTGGCGGCCGACGCCTGGTATGCGCCGAGCGTGGACTACGTCAAGTATGGCAGGCTCATGTACGGCACGGGCAGCAACCGGTTCCAGCCCGACGCGCAGATGACCCGCGCCATGTTCGTGCAGGTGCTCTATGCGCTCGAAGGGGCACCGTCCGTGAACGGTCTGAGCTGCCTGTTTACCGACGTAGGCGGCAGCTGGTACACCGACGCCGTCATCTGGGCGTACAACGTGGGCGTAGTCGCCGGCGTAGCCGCGACGCAGTTTGCACCGAACGAAGTGCTGACCCGCGAGCAGATGGTGACCATGCTCTACGGCTACGCCGGCCGCGACGAGCAGCGCTCCGGCTCCGACGGCGCACTCGCAGGTTATCAGGATCAGGCGAGTGTGTCGGCATGGGCGTGTGAGGCCATGGCCTGGGCCGTGAGCACCGGCGTGATCACCGGCACGTCCGCCACCACCCTCGCACCGCAGAAAATCGGCACGCGCGCCGAAGTCGCGACCGTGCTGATGCAATTTTGTGAGCAGTGATATGGAATCGCAGCGCCCGGACTTCACGCAAGTCCGGGCGCTTTTTCCTGCGAGCAAAGCCCGCCCCCGGCTGCTGCCGGAGGCGGGCTGTTTTTGCGGTTTACAGGCCGTTGGCCGCGGCCGCTTTCGCGCTGCGGCAGTTGGCGCGCAACACCGGCATGAGCGCCGTGAGCGCAATGTCCAGCTTGCGGGAATAGTCGCCGTCCATGCCGTTGTTGATCCAGTCGATGAGCATGCCGAACATCATGTCCGTGTACATGCGGATGATCGCCTCGAGGTCCTCGGGCGCGATGTCCATGTTCTGCGCGTAGCGCGTGATGACCTGACGGGCATAGTAATCACTCGTCTCCCACGCGAAACGTTCCAGCTCTTCCTTACCATAGCCGTGGTAGATGTTCAGGATGGCCTGCCGGTCGCTCGAGAGGTTCGCCGCCAGGGCCTGAAAGCCCTCGCGCACCGTCTCAAAATTGCCGTTCGTGTCCAGAAAGTGCTGCACACGCAGCTCAAACACATACTGCGTGAGCACATAAACATCCGTGAAATAATAGTAGAACGTCTTGCGGCTGCAGCCCACGGCATCCGTGATCATCTTGACCGTGATGCGGTCGATCGTGTAGTCGTTGAGCAGACGCAGATATGCGTCCGCGAGCGCCGTACGCGTCCGGTTCTGCTTCATGAAGTGTGCCTCCGTTCCTGCGGCCGGACAAATGCCGGCGCTGTTTTTTCTGGCCCTATAGTAACCCACCTGTTACCATAATTCATTAGCCATTATAGCATTTTTGTAACGTTTTTACACACATGGCAATACTTTTTCACCCGTTTGTCCGGATCTTCAGGAATCCAGCTCGCCCTGCTGCTGGCAGGTGCGCATGACGATAGCGGCGAGCTGCGCGCGGCTGGCGCTGGCGTTCGGGCTCAGCTCGCTGCTGCTCGTGCCGTAGAGCAGACCCATGGAGACGGCCCACGTCGTGGCGGAAAATGCCCAGTCGGGCACACTGTCCCAGTCCTCATAGCCGCCGATGGGCCGCGGGCGGACGCCCTTTTCCGGGCCGAAGACGCGGTAGAGCATCGTGACGAGCTGCGCGCGCGTGAGGCGGGCATCGGGCGCAAAGTGCGTGTCGTCTATGCCAACGGCGACCTCGTTTGCGTAGGCCCAGCGCACGGCGTCGGCATACCAGGCGTCGGGCACGACATCCTCAAACGGGAGCTCCGGCAGCTCGGACACATCCGGCTCACCGGCCATGCGGTAGAGCAGCGACACGAGCATGGCGCGCGTCGTCTCCCCCACCGGATCAAACCGATCGTCACCGACGCCGCTCATGAGCCCGAAGAGCACGCAGTAGTCAATGCCCGCGTGCATCCAGTCGTCTGCGGCCGGCATGTCGTCAAACACGCCGCCGGCACAGTACTTGTCGCCGATGCAGGAATCCGGGATCTTGGCCGTCTCCGTCTTGCCGCAGTCAGCGCAGGTGCGCTCCATGTTCACGGCGCCGTCATCCGTCTCGATGGCCGTCCAGGTGCTCCAGTGATGCACCGGATAGTAATACTGCACCGCCTCCGTGACGCGCTCGCTGCCCTTGAAATAGTTCACGGTGCTGCCGTTGGTGAGCGTCATGGTATAGATCGTCTTGACGGCCGGGTCGAGCACGCGATACTCCGTGTCCGAGATCTGGCCGATGATCATGACATAGTGGCCGTTGGCCGAGTAGCCGTTAAGGTGGATGATCGGCGGACTGTAGCTGCCCTCACCGCCGACGTAGCGCGCGATGGCCTCGACAAGCGAGGTTTTGCTGTACGTCGCGCCGCTGAAGGCGACGTCATCCGGCGTGGTGGCAAAGGGCGCACCGTAGTGGCCACAGCTGCGCCAGTAATCGCCGAGTGCGCCGGGTGTGGCGTCGATGCCGAGGTACGACAGCGCCATGGAGATGCACGCCGTGAAGCACTCGTGGTTGGCATAGCCCACATAGCTGCCCCAATACTCGGGGCAGAACAGATCGGTATAGTCCGGCACCTGACAGATATAGCGGACCGTGCCCGCCTTCACGCCGGAGTTCTGCGTATACTCCACGCCCGCATACGGCGCGGCATCGACCCGGCTGGCCGCTGCGGCGCCCATCGTCAGGCAGGGCAGCAGTCCCGCCAGCAGGCACAGCGTCAGCGCCAAGCTGAGGATTCGTTTCTTCATAGATGACTCCTTATGTTCCGGATTTTTGCTGAGTGTTGACATAACGTACACACACATTTGCATATTTTACACCTCCTGTTACGAAATTGCAACCTTTTTTGCTGTCTCTGCCAGCATTTGTGGGGCACAGGGCCGGACGGGGGCCGGTTTTGGCGCAGAAAGTGGGGATGCAGAGATCTCGACAGAATTTGCAGACTGCGTTATGTAAACCGATGCAAAGGAAAATCCGGTCGTGCAAACGCGGACGTGCGCGGACGGTGCGGAATGTTTTTTGTGACGAACATAGTATTTTACTTGACATATATGCAAATGCATAATAAGATGGAAATAGAAGGGGCCGTTTCCGGCGCTGTGCGGCCGCAGACGGCCGATTTCCGATGCGAAGCCGGGCAAATGCGCAGCTTCGATGGCCAAATCTGCTGCTTTGACGGCGAAAACGCCGCCGAAACGGCGGAAGCATGGCGTTATGTAAACTGCAAGGAGGTGAGGGACCGCCGGGATGGAAAGACAGAAACGATCCGTGTCCACGCGCGGCCCGAGGCATGGCATGGATTGAACTGCACCAGTCGCTGCCGCAGCACCGCAAACTGCTGGCGCTGCGCGACGCGCTGGGCGTGCGCACGCCGGCGGCGATCGGGCACATGTGCCTGCTGTGGCTGTGGGCGCTGGACAACGCGCCGGACGGCGACCTGTCTGCCCTGCCGATAAAGCAGCTGGCGGAGATCTGCCAGTTCAACGTGCGCCGGGCAGATGCCCTCGCGGCGGCGCTGCGCACGTCCGGGTTCGTGGACTGCGACGGACGGCTGCACGACTGGAGCGACTACACCGGCCGCCTGATCGACCAGCGGGCAGCCAACCGCGAGCGGCAGCGGCGGCGGCGCGCGCGGCTGCGCGTGGCCACGGAAGAAAGTAAGGAGGATGGTACATGAAAAAGCAGACGAACAATGACCTGCGGCAAAAGCTGCGCGAGCAGCGCACAGCGTATGAGGAGCTGCTGGGCCTGTCGGGCGCGATCCTGGCTGCGCTGTGCGTGCGCTGCGGCAACGGCGGGACGCTGCGGCTGCCGAAGCAGGCCGTACACGATGCGCTGGAAACCTACGAATTTGCGGCGGCGGCCGACGGCGAGGACTACGTGCTTTCATACCGGGAGCGCGCGACATGATCGATCTCGAGGACGAGAAGGAGCGCATCCTCGAGCAGCTGGCGGCCATGGTGGCCGATGCGTCCGTGAAGCCGGAGCTGCGGCTCAGGGCGGCGGGCATGGTGCTCGGCCACGAGCGGGGCAAGACCGTCCCCGCGAAAGACGACGGCGAGCCGGAGCCGGAGGTGCTGCGCTTCGAAGGCGCGCTCGAGCAGTGGAGCCGGTAACGTGAGGAGGCACGATGGCACGCAAAAACGAACCCTATGTTTATAAGGTACTGCGGCGCGAGACGCCGAACCCGCGGCAGCAGGCGTTCTTCCGCGCAGAGGCGGCAAACGTCGCCTACGGCGGGGCGCGCGGCGGCGGCAAGAGCTGGGCCATGCGGCGCAAGCTCGTGCTGCTCGCGATGCGCTATCCGGGGCTGAAGCTATTGCTGCTGCGCCGGACGCTGCCGGAGCTGCGCGCCAACCACATCCTGCCGCTGCAGCGGGAGCTCACAGGCTACGCCGCGTGGAGCGGCGCGGAGCGCGCGTTCCGGTTCCCGAACGGGTCGCGGCTCGTGATGGGCTACTGCGACAGCGACAACGACTGCGCCCAGTATCAGGGGCAGGAGTACGAGGTGATCGGCTTCGAGGAGGCAACGAACTTCGAGCCCGACTGGCTGACGTTCATCGCCACCTGCCTGCGCACGACGCGCACGGATTTCGTACCGCGCATCTACTACACCTGCAACCCCGGCGGGCCGGGCCACGCCTACATCAAGCGCCTGTTCATCGACCGCGCGTTTCGCGACGGCGAGGACCCGGCGGACTACGTGTTCATCCCGGCGAAGGTCTACGACAACCAGGTGCTCATGCAGCGCGACCCCGGCTATCTCAAGCGGCTGGAGGCGCTGCCGCCAGCACGGCGGCGCGCGCACCTTGAGGGCGACTGGAACGTGTACGAGGGGCAGGTATTCGCCGAGTGGCGCGACGACCCCGCGCACTACGCCGACGGGAAGTGGACGCACGTGATCGAGCCGTTCGACATTCCGGACACGTGGCGGGTGTACCGCAGCTTCGACTTTGGATACGCCAAGCCCTTCTCCGTGGGCTGGTGGGCGGTGGACTTCGACGGGCGGCTATACCGCATACTCGAGCTCTACGGCTGCGTGCCCGGCGAGCCGGACACCGGCGTGCGCTGGACACCGGAACAGATCTTCGAGCAGATCCGCACCACGGAGGCCACGCACCCCTACCTGCGCGGCAGGGATATCCGCGGCGTGGCCGACCCCGCGATCTGGGACGCGTCGCGCGGCGACAGCATCGCCGACATCGCCGACCGGTACGGCGTGTACTTCGAACCCGGCGACCACAAGCGTCTGCCCGGCTGGATGCAGGTGCACTACCGGCTGGCATTTGACCAGGCTGGGCTGCCGATGCTATACGTATTTCGAAACTGCCGGGACACGCGGCGCACGCTGCCGCTGCTGCGCTACGACGCGCACGCGCCCGAGGACGTGGACACGCGGCAGGAGGATCACATCGCCGACGAGATCCGGTATCTGTGCCAGTCCGACCCCATCGCGCCGCGGCCCGTGGTGCAGCGGACGCCAAAAGTGTTTGACCCGCTGAGTAGCGACTAGTTATGTAAACAGAAAAAGACTGCGACGGCAGTCTCTTTTTCTCGCAAAATGCAAAAAGTTATGTAAACCATTTCGCCGAAAACGACAGCAAAGGAGAGCCTATGACAAACGAGAAAACAACCCCCATGCCCTACCGCGCGGCGAACGCGGCGGCGCTGCTGGCGGCGGTTGCCCCGACCATGCCGGACATGGCCGCGCCCGCGATCACGCCGGACAATGTGGCGCGCGGCACGGAGCTTCTGCGCCGGTACAAGGACGGCAAGCGCGCGCTCGAGGCGCGCATCATCGCCGACGAGCAGTGGTACCGCCTGCGGCACTGGCAGTATCTGCGCGACCGCCGGCGCGAACAGGGGGCCGATGTGGTGGAGCCGACGAGCGCGTGGCTGTTTAACGCCATCGTGGCCAAGCACGCCGACGCGATGGACAGCTTCCCGGAGGCGGTGATCCTGCCGCGCAGCGAGGCCGATGAGCCGGACGCAAAGGCGCTGTCGGCCATTGTGCCGGCCGTGCTGGAAAAGACGCACTTTGAGCAGGTGTGGTCCGACGCGTGGTGGTACAAGCTCAAGCATGGGTGCGCGGCCTACGGCGTGTTCTGGGACAGCGCCGGGAGCAACGGCCTCGGCGACGTGGCCGTGCGTCAGCTCGACCTGCTGAACCTGTTCTGGGAGCCGGGCATCACCGACATTCAGGCCAGCCGCAACCTCTTCGTGTGCGCGCTCATGGACAACGACGACATTTCCGCCGCCTGGCCCGACGCGCGGCCCGGCAGCTGCGGCGTGGAGCTGGCGCAGTATCTGTACGACGACGCGGTGGACACCTCCAACAAGAGCATCGTTGTGGACTGGTACTACAAAAAGCCGCTGCCCGGCGGCGGCACGGCGCTGCACCTGATCAAATTCACCGGGCGCGACCTGCTCTACGCGAGCGAGAACGACCCCGCCATGGCCGGCGGCTTCTACCCGCACGGACAGTACCCGGTCGTGTTCGACGTGCTCTACCCCGAGGCCGGCACGCCGTGCGGCTTCGGCATGATCGCCGTGAGCAAGGACCCGCAGCAGTACATCGACCGCCTGAGTGGCAACCTGCTGGAGATGAGCATGAAGGCCTCCACCCCGCGCTTCTGGGTCAAAAAGGGCTGCGGCGTGAACGCGCAGGAATTTCTCGACTGGTCGAAGCCGCTCGTCGAGGTCGAGGGCAGCATCGACGACGAACGTCTGCGCCAGATCAGCCTCTATAACCTCGACGGGCAGTGGGTAAACATGCTGCAGCTGAAGATCGACGAGCTCAAGGAGACGAGCAACAGCCGCGATGTGACGCAGGGCAGCGTGTCCGGCGGCGTGACGGCGGCAAGCGCCATCGCGGCGCTGCAGGAGGCCGGCAGCAAGTCCAGCCGCGACACGCTGCGCGCGAGCTACCGCGCGTTCGAGCGCGTGGTCGAGCTCGTGATCGAGCTCATCCGCGCGTACTACACCGAGACGCGGCCGTTTCGCGTGGCGGCGCCGGGCGCGCAGGGCTACGCGTTCTGCACGTACTCCAACGCCGGACTGCGCGCCCGCACCGTGGGCACGGACGCCGACGGCATGGCGCTGCAGCGCGCGCCGGCGTTCGACGTGTCGGTGCACGCGCAGAAGGAGAGCCCGTATGCGACCGCGTCGCAAAATGAGCTGGCGCGGCAGCTGTATCAGCTGGGGGTGTTCAACCCCGCGTTCGCGCAGCAGGCGGTGCCGATGCTGGAGATGATGCAGTTTCCGGGGCGCGACAAGGTGCTCGAGGCGGTGCGCAGCAGCATCGCGCCGCCGCAGCCGGAGACGCCGGGAACTGGCACGGACACAGACGCCGACCCGCTGCTGAAAGCGCAGGCGGAGAAAAACCGCGTCATCACAGAAAGCGCCCGCTGAGGGCAGAAGGGAGCACAGAGTATGAACGAAACCAATCTTTCCGCCGCTCCGGAGCAGAGCGCTCCTGCTGCCGCACCGGAAGCGGCCGCGCCGCACGAGGCCACTGAGGAAACCGTGACCGTCGGCGCGCTGCGCGGGGCCATCGAACGCCGGAATGCGCAGCGGGCGCGCCGCGCGGCCGAAGAAGCCGCCGCGCGCTGGTCGCGCGAGGCGGACGAACTGACGGCGCAGTGCCCGGACTTTGATCTGGGCGCGGCGCTGAAGGACACGCAGTTTTGCGCGCTGCTGCGCGCCGGCGTGGACGTGCGCACGGCGTGGTTTGCGCTGCACGCGCAGGCGCTGCTGGAGGCGGCGTGCGTGCGCGCGGGCCGCAGCGCCGAGCAACGCGTGGCCGAGCACATCCGCGCCCGCGGCCTGCGCCCGGCCGAAAACGGCCTGGGCGGCGGCGGAGCCGGCATCGTGGTGCGGCCGGACGTGTCGCGCATGAGCCGCGCCGACCGCGCAGCGCTCGCTGCGCGCGCAGAGCGCGGCGAGCGCGTGAAGCTGAGCCTGTGACCCGCTTCGCGTACATCCGCCGGGACGGACGGTGCGTGCTGCGCGCGGACGGCCACGCGGACTTCTGCCCGGGCAGAGACATCGTGTGCGCCGGAGCGTCGGCGCTCGTGTGCGCGCTGGCGGGCGCGCTCGATCAGCTGGGCGCGCAGGGCGTGCAGCGGACGCTGCGCGCCGGGCACGCAGCCATCGCAGCGGACGACCGGGCCGATGTGCGCGCGGCGTTTACCGTGGCCGTGACGGGTCTGCGGCAGCTCGCCGCGGCCTACCCCGGCCACGTTGCGGAGGACATCGGCCGCGTCCCCGCACAGGAGGCCGAAACCCACGGCAGCGCAGCGGCCGGGCGCTGCCCCGGCGCTGTCCCCGGAAGCGGACAGCAGAGAAAAAAGGAGACATGAGTATGGAAAACATCCGCATGAACCTGCGCCTGTTTGACGCAAACACGCAGGTGACCACCCAGCAGAGCCTGACCGAGGAGATGAAGACGTTCTACTCGGACTACCTCATCGACGCGGCCGAGCCCGAGCTCGTGCACGACCAGTTCGCGCAGAAGCACCCCATCCCCGCAAACGGCGGCAAGACGATCCAGTTCCGCCGCTTCGCCCCGCTCGGCAAGGCGCTGACCGCCCTGACCGAGGGCGTGACCCCCGACGGCCAGAGCCTGAGCATGACCACCGTTGAGGCGGCCGTGCGCCAGTACGGCGGCTACATCCAGATGAGCGACCTGCTGCTGCTGACCGCCATCGACAACAACCTCACCATGGCCACGAAGCTGCTCGGCGCGCAGGCCGGCCGCACACTCGACACCATCACGCGCGAGGTGCTCGTCGGCGGCGACAACGTGCAGTACGCCGACGAGTCCGTGTCCGCGCGCTACCTGCTGCAGGGCGGCAATGCAAATGCGGCCGACAACAACTACCTGACCGTCGACTGCATCCGCCGCGCCGTGCGCGCACTCAAAAACGCCAACTGCCGCCGCATCGACGGCGCGTTCCCGGTCATCATCCACCCCGACGTGGCCTATGACCTCATGAACGACCCGAAGTGGCTGGCGCCGCACCAGTACGTGGACACCGAGCACATGTACGAGGGCGAGATCGGCAAGATCGAGGGCTGCCGCTTCGTCGAGAGCACGGAGGCAAAGATCTTCCACGCAGAAGATCTTGCCAGCGACAGCCGCACCCTGCTCACGAACGGCACGGTGGACGGCAAGACCACCTTCTCGTTCGACGGCGGCACCGTCAAGGCCGGCGCGCTCGTCGGCCGTCAGGTGCTCATCGGCAATGCGTGCGTGACCGTCACGGCCAACACCGCGAGCTCCATGACCGTGGACGCCGCCGTCACGGCTGAGGACAACGCCATCATCTATCCCGGCGAAGCCGGCGCGCAGGGCCGCGACGTGTACGTCACGCTCGTGCTCGGCGCCGACGGCTACGGCACGACCGAGATCACCGGCGGCGGTCTGGAGCACATCGTCAAGCAGCTCGGCTCCGCCGGTACGGGCGACCCGCTCAACCAGCGCGCGAGCGTCGGCTGGAAGGCCACGAAGGTCGCCGTGCGTCTCGACGACAGCGCCATCCGCCGCATCGAGACCTGCAGCACCTACACCGAGTAAGAAATCCACCCCGTGCCTCCCGCCCGCGCGGCGGGAGGCACCCATGCACACAAGGAGGAATATACTATGGCAACCAGAAAAAAGACCGACCGCGCCGCCGCTGAGGCCTGGCTGAGCGAACCCGTGACCGTGCGTCTGTTCCGCGACAACGGCAGCTACAAGGACGACAAGATCGTGACCGTCAACGGCGAGACCGTGCGCATCCCGCGCGGCGAGGACGTGACCGTCCCGCGCCGCTTCGCGCTCGTGCTCGCGCAGGGCGAGGCGCAGGATGCGCGCACCGGCGCACTCATCGAGCGCGAGACCGCCCGCTTTGCCGCCGAGAGCGGCGCGCTGGGGCTCTGACCATGGCGACACTGCAGCAGGCGCTCACGCGCATCGACGCCATCTGCCCGAACGCGTGGGACGAGACGGCAAAGCTCCTGTGGCTCAACGAGTGCGAGAGCATGATCCAGACGCGCATCCTCGGCACGGCGCCCGAACAGTGCATCACCTACGACGCGGACACCGACCGCAGCACCAAGCTGCTCGTGCCCGCACCGTTTGACCGGCTGTACGTGTACTACGTCATCGCCATGTGCGACTATGCCGCGCATGAGACGGCGCACTACGCCGACAGCATGATGCTCTTTAACGCGGCGCTCGACGAATACGCCAAGTGGTACCAGCGCACGAACGGCTCCGTGGGCTCGACGCCGGGGCTGGTCAGCGAGATCGCCGCCAACACGAAGGCGCGCCACACGCACGAAAACAAGGGCGTACTCGACGGCATCACGGCCGGACGGACGGCGGCATGGGACGCGAAGGCGGACAAAGCGGCCGCGACGGCGGCCGCACCCGGTCTGATGTCCAAGGCCGACAAGGCCAAGCTCGATGGCATCGCCGCGGGTGCGACGAAAGTCACCGTCGACAGCGCCGTGTCCGCATCGTCCGTCAACCCTGTGCAGAACAAGGCGATCAAGCAGTACGTGGACAGCAAGGCCGCAGAATCGGGCGCCGTGCGATATGACGAAGCGCAGACGCTGACGGAACAGCAGAAACTACAGGCGCGGAAAAACGCTGGCGCGCTGGCCAGCGAAGCACCGACCATCACGCGCGGATGGATGTCGATTTGCCCGGACGGGTCAACAGACAGCAATGATGCCGTCCACGTGACAGTTACCAAGGCTGGTGGTGATAATTATACTGCTGCGCTCGATGGCGGCCCCGAAAATTGGCCGGTATATGTTGGCGGCGTTGCAACACCTACAGACAGCCAGACCAACTACGCAGCGACCGTGGCCTATGTCAAGGCCAAGATCGCGGAGATCGGCTCCGGCGCGGCGCTGCCAAGTGTGACGGCAGCCGATAACGGCAAGATCCTGCGTGTTGTCAGCGGCGCGTGGGCTGCCGCGAGTTTGCCGGTATATAGTGGGGGTGTCAGCTGATGGCCGATGTCAATATCAAGTATCAGGGCACATCGATCGCAACGATCGACGCAAGCGGCAGCAAGACGCTGCAGACAAGCGGGAAATACTGCGAGGGCGATATCACCGTGGAATACACCGACCCGGAAAAGCCGACGCAGACCAAAAGCGCAACACCGACGGAAACGGCGCAGGACATCACGCCGGACAACGGGAAGGTACTCTCGAAAGTTTCCGTCGGCGCGATCCCAAAAACGTATGTCGGCAGCGGTGTGACCAAAAAAGCAGCGGCGACCGTTTCGCCGTCCACGAGCGAGCAGACGGTTTGCGCAAGCGGGGTCTACACGACCGGCGCGCAGAAAGTCGCGGCGATCACGAAGGACCTGCTCGCACAGCTGGATCCTGATTTTGTGGCCGCGAACATCAAGAAAGATGTGGATCTGTTTGGGCTGGTCGGTACGCTCGAAGCCGGGGGCGCAAGTTTTGAATTGCCGTCAAACATCACGCACTTTGCAATAGATAAATTCACCGCTGTATCCAACAGACAAACTGCAACCATTGGACATTCGCTCGGTGCAGTACCGAAGATCGCGATTCTGTTTCGTGCAGGTCCGGCTGCTGGCAGTGGCAGTTATACGTACAGCCTCCCTGCCGCGGTGGTGTTTGGCCCTGCCATGACGTCGCTAATGGCGAACTCGTCAGCAGCATTCGATGGGAATCTCAGCTGGAGCGATTATAGCCCCTCAATCGCAAGAAGAAATACGCAACAAGCAATGACCGCTGCGAACTTTGCTGTCAGCATGAACAGCGGTACAGACATTAAAGCGGGGGAATACATCGCGATCACGGCGCGTTGGGAGGATGAAACGCAGTGAAATATTACAAAACGATCGAAGCCGGATACATCACGATCATCGGCACCGGCGCGGGCGGCACCGAGATCACCGCGGCCGAGCACAATGAGATCCTGGCCGTGATCCGGAACAGACCGCACACAGACGGCAAGGGCTACAAGCTCAAAACCGACCTGACGTGGGAGGCATACGACCTGCCGCCGGAGCCCGAGCCGGGCGACGAGGACGAAGTTTCGGACACGGAGGCATTGAACGTTATCACGGGGGTGACGGCATGACGCGAGGAGAAGCAAAGACGTACCGCGCGGCGATCGTAGCGGCGCGCGATGCGGTGACGGAGGACAATGCGCGGCTGGTTATCCGTGCGCTGTATCCCGATTGGGTGGCAGGCGCACACGCCGTCGGCAAGATTTACAATGCTGATAGCCAGACGTGGGAGTGCTTTGCTGCGTATGACAATGCGACATACCCTGACATCAAACCCGACAATGCGGCGTGGTACACGTTTAACCGCCCTCTGCATGGCACAACGGTGGCGACCGCCCGGCCGTTTGTGCAGCCGACCGGCGCACACGACGTGTATAAGGCTGGCGAGTACATGATCTGGACGGACGGCAAGACGTACCGCTGCAAGGCTGACACGGCTTACAGCCCGATAGACTATGCCGCAGCTTGGGAGGTGACGGCATGAGCATCGACATTGTGGAGGCGATTGTGACAGCCAACAAGTGCTATCAGGCGGCAATCCCGCTGTACCCGCAGGGGCTGATGCTGCACAGCATCGGCACGCCGCAGCCGAGCGCCGCCGTGCTGGCGCGGTACTTTGACCAGTACCAGCCGGGCGGGCAGAGCGTGTGCGTGCACGCCTTCGTGCAGGCGGACGGCACGGTGTACCAGACGCTGCCGTGGGAGATGCGCGGCTGGCACTGCGGGGGAAGCGCGAACAGCACGCACATCGGCATCGAGATGACGGAGCCCGCGGCGGGCGTGCCCTATGCCGCGGCGGCCGAGCAGATCACGGGCACGTATCGCACGACCGTGGAGCTGTTCGCGCGCCTGTGCGAGACTTACGGGTTGGAGCCGCTCGCCGACGGCGTGATCATCGGCCACGCGGAGGGGCACCGCCGCGGCGTGGCAAGCAACCATGCAGATCCGGAATATCTGTGGGACACCTACGGCATGGGCTTCACGATGGACGGGTTCCGCCGCGCCGTCGCCGAGGCGATGGCCGGGGCCAGGGAAGAGGAGGAAGCAGACATGACACGCTACAACACCGTGGCAGAAATGCCCGCATGGGCACAGGAAGCCGCGCAGCGGCTCATCGACCGCGGCGCGCTCAAAGGCGGCACGGACGGCAGGCTCGACCTGTCGGAGGATATGCTGCGCACGATGATCGTCTGCCAGCGGATGATCGACGAAGCAAAGGAGACATAAATGGACAGACTCACAACGATCAAGGCGGCCGCTTCTGCGGCCGCCGCAGCACTGACGGCATTCTGGGGCTGGACAGGCTGGCTGGCGGCCGCCTGGTTTCTGGCCATGGTGCTCGACTACGCCACCGGCAGCGCTGCGGCCCTGCACGCGGGCACGTGGAACAGCCGCCGCGCCCGCGAGGGGCTGTGGCACAAGGCCGGCAGCGTGGCGGGCGTGCTCGTGGCGGCGCTGCTGGACTTTGCGCTGCGGGCGCTGCTCGGCAGCGTACCGGGGCTGGGCGTGCAGTATGACGTGCTGCTGTGCCCGCTCGTGACGGCGTGGTACCTGCTGACGGAGCTCGGCAGCGTGATCGAAAACGCCGGGACGCTCGGCGCGCCGCTGCCGCAATTTCTCGTGCGGGCCATTGCCGTGCTGCGCGCGGACGTGTCGCAGCGCGGCGGAGGGGACGGTGACGCATGACGGACTTTTCCCCGCTGGACTTTCCGCTGCCGGAGCGCACCGGGCATGAGACCGTGGAGCAGCGGCTCGCAGCGCTCGAGGAGACTGTGCCGCGCCTGCTCGAGGCGCTGCAGTACACGCTGGAAAACCTCGGCGCGGAAAACTTCAACGCCGTGGCGCTTTCGCGGCTCGTCTCGCCGATCCACGCGCGCATCGACGGGGCCGACGGCGACATCGCGCAGCTGAGCCTTGACGCCAACGCCCTGGATGTGCGCCTGACGTCGGCCGAGGGCAATGTCGCCGCGCTCGAACAGACCGTGAGCGACCAGGGCGCGCGCATCGCGCTCGTGGCCGACGCCGACGGTGTGAACGCGGCGGCCATCGTCGCCGCCATCAACAACGGTGACAGCAGTGTCACGCTCTCGGCCGATAAGATTGACCTCAACGGCATCACGACCGTGGCCGACACGCTGCACATCGGCAGCGAGAACAGCCTCGAGCGCAAATATCTCATCTTTCACAAGAGCGGCGCGGTGATCTCCGCGACACGCGGCGATGTGCCGGAGCTGAAGCTCTCGGCCGGCAAGATCGACCTGTGCGGCGCGCTGTATCACAACGGGCAGCCGCTCGATCTGTAAGGAGGCAAGGTATGCATCTACCCACATTCCCACGGAGCATGGCCACCGTCCGGCACGTGCAGACCGCCTTCGGCGGCTACGACCACCGGCCGGCCTGCCCCGAGGGCGGCATTTACGAAATGATCAACGGTTCGGCGGCCGACACCCCTCTGTTCGCAACGCGGCCGGGCCGCACACTCAGCTACCCGTGCACCGGGCAGCCGAACGGCCTGTTTGCTGCCGGCGGCGGGCTGCTCTGGTGCGCGGGCACGGCGCTGTATCATAACGGTGAGGCCGTGCCGGGCTGCACGCTCACGGACACGCCGAAGGTGTTCGCAGAGCTCGGCGGCACGGTGCTCATCTGGCCGGACAAGATCTGGTTCCGGCCGGCGGACGGTATGTTCGGCAGCGCCGAGCCGAGCTGGACCGGCACGGTGACGCTCGGCAGCAGCGACGACACCGGCGACGCCGAACGCGCGAACGTGCTGCAGGCAGACGGCGCGGGGACGCGCTTTCGCGTGGGCGACGCCGTGACGCTCAGCGGCTTCGGCGACGCACGCAACAACGGCACGTACATCCTGCGCGGCATCGACAGTGCGAAGCTGATCTTCGACCCGGACACGTTCGTGCGCGCGGGCACGCTCAGCGGCGTGACGATCACGCGGCGGCTGCCCGACGCGCAGCACGCGTGCAGCTACGGCAACCGACTCTGGGCGTGCGCGCACGACACCGTGTGGTGCACAAAGCTGGGCGACCCGCTGAGCTGGTTCTGGTACGAGGCGGACGAAAACGGCGCCGTCGCCACGGCGGCGTGGAGCGTGGACATCGGCGCGCCGGGCGATTTTTCCGGCTGCGCGGCGACGGGCAGCGGCGTGGTGTTCCTCAAGCCGGAGGGGCTCTGGCGGCTGTACGGCACACGGCCGGAGAACTTCCAGCTCGTGGCCTCGGCCGCGCTCGGCGCGGAGCAGGGCTCCGGCCGCACACTCGTGACGGCGGCGGAGACGCTCTACTACCTCTCCCCCGCCGGGCCGGCGCGCACGGCGGGCGGACGGCCGACGCGCATCGGCGATGCGCTCGGGCGCACGCTCTCGGACGGGGCGGCGGGCACGGACGGCACGCGCTGGTATCTCTCGGCGCGCGACACTCAAAACGCCTGGCACCTGTTCACATACGACACGCGCAGCGGCCTGTGGAGCCGCGAGGACGATTTTCACGCGCGCGCCTTTGCCCGGCGCGGCGGCGCGCTCTACGCGCAGGACGCGCAGGGCGTCTGGCGCTTCGGCACCGGCAGCACGGCGCAGATGACGAGCCTGCTCGAAACGGGCGACTTCGTCAGCGGCAGCCCGGACTGCAAGCGCCTGCTGCGCGTGCAGCTGCGGCTGGAGGCGGAGGCGGGCGCAAGCATCACGGCGGCGGTGCAGTATGACTCCGACGGTGTGTGGCACACGCTCGCAGCCGTGACGGCGGGCGCGAAGCGCTCCGTCACGCTGCCGGTGCTGCCGCGCCGGTGCGACCACTTTCGCGTGCGGCTGACGGGCACGGGGGCATGGCGGCTGCTGTCGCTCACGCGCACGGAGACCGCCGCCGGACCGCAGCACTGAGGAAAGGAGAACCTATGGCGACAAAATACAAATACGACAAGAATACCGACTACGCCGCGCTCATGGAGCGGGCGGTCCAGCGCGGCGACAACGCGGCCGCCGCCATCTACGAGCAGCAGCGCAACGCGAAGATCAGCGGCGAGGGCATGGCCGACCAGGAGCAGACGAACGACTACCTGCAGTACCTGCCGGTCGAGGACGTGCCGGACTATGACGACACGCACCGCCGCCAGGCCGAGACGCTGCTGACCGAGCGCGACACGACCGGGCAGCGGGACCGCATCGACCAGATGCTCGATGCGCTGCTCGGTGAGGAGTTTGACTACGACCCGGCATCGGACAAGCTCTACGACGCCTACCGGAAGCAGTACGAGCGGCAGGCCGATCTCGCGGCAGCCAACGCCCTCGGCACGGCGGCCGCGCTGACGGGCGGGCAGGCCTCGACGGCGGCCGTGGCGGCATCGCAGCAGGCGGGCGGGTACTACCGCGCGATGCTCGCGGGCAAGCTGCCGGAGCTGGCGCAGCTCGCCTACGAGCGCTACAGCGGTGAGCGCAAGACGCGCCTGAGCGCGATCGACAGTCTGCTCGACGCGGCCGACAGCCGCGATGGCGTGACGAAGGCGCAGATCGCCGCGCTGCTCGACATGGATGACGCGGACTTCACCCGCGCGGACAGCAAGCTGCAGCAGCAGGCCAAGGACCTGGCCGACGCCAAGGCCGCCACCGACAAGAAGGCCGAGGACGAAAAAGACGCGGCCGAGAAGGCCAAGGCCGCGCAGGAAAAGGCGGAAAAAGCCGCGCGCAGCGAGGCGCGGCGGCAGATCACGCTCATCCTGCGCAACGGCGGCACCGTGCCCGACGACCTCTGGCAGCAGAGCGGCTATGGCGCCGCGACGATCGCGGCAATGCTGCGCGGGCGCAAGGGATAAACGTTATGCAAACTCAAGCGCCAATTATCTTCGAAAAAAGCACTGATATCACAGCTTTGTTAACTGTTATGTAAACCGAAAAAGAAAAAAGAAAGGAAGTCCCGGAAGCGAAAACGCTTCCGGGGCTTTGTGCGGCTGTCGAAAAATGCGCGGACGCACAAGCCTCTGAGCAGCGGGGGCGCTCGAGGGGGCAAGGCCCGCCTCGAATGGAATCTTGTTCTTCATCGGGCTCAAAGCCCGATGAAGAAGTCCCGGAAGCGAAAACGCTTCCGGGACTTTGTGCTTTATAGGGTCTGCGCTCAGGCCATGGCCTGCTCGAAACGCATGAGGATGGCCGCGACCTGCGCGCGCGTGGCGCTGCCCTGCGGGCTGAGGTAGGCAACGCCGCCGCTGCCGGTGCCGGAGATAAGGCCGTTGCCGACGGCCCAGGCCATCTCCGTGCGCGCCCAGGACGAGACGCTGCCCGCATCCGGGAAGCCGGCAAGCGAGCCCGCCGCCGGGATGCTGCCGGGCGCGAACTTGTTGGCATAGTTATAGAGGATGACGGCGAGCTGCTCGCGCGTGATCTCCCCATCCGGGTCAAAGGTCGTGGCGCTCGTGCCGGAGACGACGCCCGTGAGCTTTGCCCACCAGATAGCATCGGTATACCACTGGCCGAGCGGCACGTCGTTAAACGGGGCGGCGAGCTTGGACAGCTTATAGCCGTTGACCGTTGCCGGCTCGCCCTGCATGCGGTAGAGGATGCTCACGAGCTGGGCGCGCGTGCACACGCCGGTCGGCGAGACGGTGCTGGCCGAGGTGCCGGCAACGTAGCCGCGGGAGATGCAGTAATCCAGGCCCTCGTGCGACCAGTCGGTGGCCGCGGGCATATCGCGGAAGGCGTAGCCCGGGCAGGTCGGGCCGCCGGGGCAGACGGTGCCGCCGGTGGCGGGGATGGACTCCGTCTTGGTCACACCGCAGATGGTGCAGGTGAAGGTCCTGACGCCGGGTTCCGTCGCAGTGGCCTTCTGCGTGACGACGCCGGCATCCCATGTGTGTTCGTGCAGCTTCGCGATGTCCTCGCCCTCGCGCGTGTTGCAGCGCGCGCAGATGTGGTAGCGGTAGCCGGTGGTCGTGGCCGTCGGCTCCTGCGCGACGACCCACTCGCCCCAGTCATGGCCGAGGGCGGGGATGGTGTCGTTATACTCCTCATGGCACACCGGGCAGGTGCCCTGATAGCAGCCGGGCTGCTCGCAGGTCGGCTCGGTGCGCACGGTGGCGTAGCTATAGTCATGCCCCTTGGCGGGGATGACCTCGTCGATCTGCACGCCGCAGCGCGCGCAGGTGCCGACGGCGCGGCCGGGCTGCGTGCAGGTGGCGTCCGGCTCGAGATTGCAGCGGCTCAGGTCATGGCCGAGCGCGGCGATCTTCTCGGTGCGGCCCACGCCGCAGACCGAGCACTTGTAAAACACCGTGCCCTGCTTGGTGCAGGTGGGCGGATCCGTCTGCGTCTTGACCCAGGTGTGGCCGGTGGCGGCAACATACGTGTCGTCCACGGCGGCATAGGTGCAGTCCTTCACCGTGCAGACATGGTGCGTATAGCCCTGCTCCGTGCAGGTGGGGGTGACGACCGTGTCCGTGAACTGGGCAATGTGGTCGCCGTGCCAGTAGCCGGTCTGGTAGCCCTGCCACGTGCCGTCGTCCTTGAGCTCGGCGGCCCAGGTGTAGCTGCCCTGCGGGTAATAGACCACGCAGTCGTCCGGGAAGGAACGGTTGGTGTCCGCCGCGGCGCGGATGCTCTTGGCGGGGTCATTTTTGAAGATGGCGCGCTGGAGCTTCGTGACCTTCGCGATCTGGGTCAGGCCGGAGCTGATGTCGTCCGCGACCTCTTCGCTCCCGTCCGGATCGTCCGGGGCGATGACGCTCTTGAGCAGCGCCTCGATGACGACGCGCAGCGAATCGTCCACGCTGGTGAAGGCGCGAGCCTGGATCGTATCGATCTTCTCGCCGAAGATCGCTTCCTCAAGCAGCTCGCAGCCGGCAAAGGCGCACTTGTCGATCTGCGCGACGCGGTTGGAGAGGTCAACGGACTTCATGTGGTTATCGCCGGCAAACGCAGCCACGCCGATCGTGAGGTTCTTGTCGCCGGGGCTGAACGTGAGCTCCTCCATATAATAATCACACAGGAAGGCATAGTCGCCGATGCTCGTGACCTGCGAGGGAATGTTGAGCTTCTTGTGGTGGTTGACGAACGCGAACGCGCCCGTGCCGATCGTCTGCAGGCTCGACGGCAGGCCGAGCGTCGTGTCCTCCTGACCGAGGATGCGGTCCCACGCGAAGGCCCACGGGCCGATATACGTCACGCCGTCCGGCAGACGCAGCTCGGCGAGCATGGTGCAGCTGAAAAACGCATGGTCCTCGATGCGGCGCAGGCGGCTGCAGTTGCCCGCGCGCACGAAGGTGAGCGTGTTGCAGCCGTAGAAGGCGTATTTGTCGATGAGCTCGAGGTTGCGCGGCATGTTGATGGCCGCGAGGTACTCGTCAATATAAAACGCGTGGTCGCCGATGGTGGTGATGTCGTCGTTCAGGTACACGCAGGTGAGATAGTGGCAGTCCTTGAAGGCGCGGTCGCCGACGTTCGTGACGCCGGTAAAGGACTGTTTTTTCCCATCCCACTCCTCGGTGGTCGCACCGGCGATGTAGGCCAGCACGAGATAGTCCTCACCGAGGTTCTCGACCGTCGTCTGGCCGAGATACTGCCCGGCGTCGTTATATTCCTTGACCTCCACGTCGCCCATCCAGGGGGCGTCCAGACCGATGGCCGCATAGTCCGCCATCTCGCCGTCACCGAAGATGTACACGCCGTAATACTGCGCATCCTCGCGGTAGTCATGGATCTGCCAGATCTGCTGCAGGTAGGGGTTGTCCTGCACGACGGTGGGGTTCGTGACTTCATAAATTTTATAATGTACGCTGGCCTCATCCCCTGTGGGGCCGCAGTCGCCGCTGGCGACCTCGTTGCCGAAGAGCTTTTTGATCTGATCCGGCTGCGTAATGAACTGCTCAAACGCATCCGCGATCGTGCCCGCCTGCGCCGACGGAGCACACACGCTCAGCAATCCGGCCGTGAGCACAAGGCACAGCAGCAGCGACAACACTCGTTTTTTCATATGGTTCCTCCCTCCTGGAATGGACACACCGTTAACAATGTCTACACAGTCAGTATACAGGACGCGCCCCGCTTTTGCAACGGGTCGCGCGCACGCGGCGGCGAAAAAACGCGCATTTCGTTTACACAAATAAAACGCTCTGTTACAAATCGACCGTTTTTTCACCAAATCCATTGCACATTTTCCCAGGCCTATGGTATATTTTCGACAGATAGGTATTACGGTTGTACACATGTATCACAACAAAGGAGGAAGAAACGATGAAAAAGCGCGTGCTCTCGCTGGCGCTGTGTCTTGTTCTGGTCGTGGGACTGTTCTCCGGCCTGACCGTGAACGCATCGGCCAGCAAAATCGACGATCTGAAAAAAGAGATCGCCGAGAAGCTCATCAAGGAGAAGATCGAGCAGCTCAAAGAAGAGTTTGAGATCCCGGATCTGGACACGGATGCCATTCTCAGCAGCTTTGCGGCCGCGGCCACCTCGGGCGACTTCGGCGAGAACAACTGCCTGCACTGGGAGGTCTCCACGGGCGTGCTCGGCGGCAAGACGCTGACCATCTCCGGCACCGGCGCCATGCCGGACTTCGACTTCCCCAACGGCAACCTCGCGCCGTGGTGGAACTATGAGGCGCTGGGTATGCTCACGAGCTTCGGCAACATCAAGCTCGAAGGCGAACTGAAGAAGGTCGTCATCAAAGACGGCGTCACGAACGTGGGCGACTACGCCCTGTTCTTCCTGCCGGCCGCCACGCAGGTCACGCTGCCGGACAGCGTGACGAGCATCGGCCGCTACGGCATCGCCATGTGCTCCGCGCTCACGGGTATGTCCATCCCCAAGAGCGTGACCGAGATCGGCGATTTTGGCCTTGCGGGCAACGGCCTGACCGCCGTCACGCTGCCCGACGGGCTGCAGAGCCTCGGCCGCGGCGCGTTTGACTCCTGCGCCAGCCTCACGAACACCACCCTGCCCGCCGCCATCACGGCCGTGCCCGGCAAGTGCTTTGCCGACTGCACGAAGCTGCTCAATGTCAAATATGACGGCACCGTGACCGCCATCGGCGATCTCGCGTTTGAAAGCTGCAAAGCGCTCACCGCAGCGCCCATCCCCGAGACGGTGACCGAGATCGGCGAGTCCGCCTTCACCGGCTGCACCGCGCTGACGGATGTGACCATCCCCGCGGGCGTGAGCGCCATCCCCGACGGCTGCTTCCAGGGCTGCACCGCGCTGGCCGACATGAAGCTGCCCGGCACCGTGACGAGCGTCGGCCACAACGCGTTCACCGGCTGCACCGCGCTTAAGGACGTGCGCTGCTACGGCGCGCCCCCGACGGTCGAGCCAGCCGGCGCGGCCGAGCACAGCTTTGAGCCCGACATCGTCACCATCCACTACAACCCCGACCCGGTCTACGGCTGGACGTTCGACGCGGACGGCAAGTGGCAGGGCTACACCGTCAGCGGCACGGGTGCGTGCCTGCACACGGGCTACGGCACGACGGAAAAAACCGTGCCCGCCACCTGCGGGGAGGCCGGGCGTGTCGACACCGTCTGCTCCAACTGCGGTGAGGTCGTTTCGACCAAGGAGATCCCCGCCACCGGCGAGCACACCTGGGACAACGGCACCGTGACCAAGGAGCCGACCGAGAACGAGCCGGGCGTGCGCACGTTCACCTGCGCCGTCTGCGGCCAGACCAAGACGGCCCCCATTCCCGCGACGGGCACGCATGACTATCAGTTCACCAAGACCGTCGCCCCCACGTGCACGGCCGGCGGCTATGATCTCTACACCTGCAGCAGCTGCGGCGCGACCGAAAAGCGCAACCCCACCGACGCACTCGGCCACAAGTGGGACAACGGTAAGGTGACCACCGAGCCGACCGCCACCACGCCCGGCGTGCGCACCTACACCTGCACCGCCTGCGGCCTGACGAAGGAAGAGGTCATCCCGCCCACCGGCGGCAGCACCGTCTGCCCCGGCGGCACGAGCTGCCCGAGCTACGGCTTCCGCGATGTGGCCGGCCCGAGCGACTGGTCGCACGAGGGCATTGACTACTGCGTGCGCCGCAGCCTCATGGTCGGCACCGGCGTGGGCACGTTCTCCCCGGACATGGCCTGCTCGCGCGCCCAGATCGTGCAGATCCTCTATAACCTCTCCGGCGACACGGCCGACTACGGCAATTACTACCTGCCGTTCACGGACGTCGCACCCGGCGACTGGTTCTACGAGGCCGTCGCCTGGGCTTACGCCAACGACATCGTCGCCGGCACGAGCGCGACCACGTTTGACCCGAACCTAGACATCACCCGTGAGCAGATGGCCGTCATCCTCTATGGCTACACCGCCGAGTACGCGCCCGCGTTCACCGGCGGCGGCACGTCGCTGGGCCAGTTCCCCGACGCCGGCAGCGTCGCCAACTGGGCCTACGCCGCTATGAACTGGGCCGTCGGCAACGGGCTGATCTCCGGCATCGAAGCGGGCGGCGTGACCTACCTTGCCCCGCAGGGCAGCGCCACGCGCGCGCAGGCCTCGGCCATCATCATGCGCTACTGCCAGCTCATCGGCCAGTGAGCCGGGCAGCCAAAAACCGCATCATCCCCCGCCCCGGGAGCCGCGTGCTCCCGGGGCTTTTTGGCGCACCGGCGCGCCCGTGCATCGGTGCAGACACGTGCGTTTGTTTACATAACATCGTTAATTGCGCCGTATTTATGTTGAAAACTCTGTTGGCAATGTGGAAAAATGGTTTCCATAACGCCGATCTTGTCTGTGAAAACCGACAACCAGCGTAGTTTTATCCATACAGGTGTCGAAATGTCAGGTACTGCAACAATCGTTGCATTTGAAAACAAATCTGCGCGGATGTTCTTTACAATTTCATTCGAAATGTTACACATCCCATGGATATGTCCCTTGCATTTTGACCGTTTTTTGTTATAATACGATTTGTAACCGGCAATACCAACCATCCGATGTCGTCTATTGTGTGGGACGGCGTTGGAAATCTTACGAAAGGGGTAAAGTAACTATGGCTTTCATCAAATGGGGTCTCGGCCTGGCTTCCGGCATTCTTGGCGAATGCGGCGAAGAGAAGGCTCAGGCGATCGTCGACCAGATCCTCGGCGCTCTCTAAGACACAATTTCAAAAAATCCCGGAGCTTCGGCTCCGGGATTTTTCTGCTTTGCACGAGATTACCAATTCCCACAAACCGAAACAAAACGTTACACGCACCGCCTCTTGTCCGTTGCGGTTTTGATATTTTTTCCTTACACTGTGTTCGTAACCGGTAACCGGTAACTACAACCATCCGGTGTCGTCTATTGTGTGGGACGGCGTTGGAAATCTCACGAAAGGGGTAAAGAAACCATGTTCAACAAAAATTACGTCCACAGCGCGCTCAAGCTCGCTTCCGACATTCTCGGCGTTTGCCATGAGGAAACGGCACAGGCGATCGTTGACGCGATCTACAATGCGCTTCCGGAAGGCCTGTCCCTGTAAGGCAGCCAACGGAACCGGCGCCCGGAGCAGAAGCTCCGGGCGCTTTCTTTTTGGGGACGCGGGCGTGGCAACAGGCCGTAACAATTTCGTGACTGCCCGTGAAACGACTTCTTTCAAAGTGTTACATATCACGATATTTGTCCGTTGCGTTTTTGCGGTTTTTGTGTAAAATAAGTTCGTAACCGGCAATACAACCATCCGATGCTGTCTATTGTGTGGGGCGGCGTTGGAAATCTACGAAAGGGGTAAAGCAACTATGTATTCTGCTCTTGATCTGGCTTCCAAGATCCTCGGCTTCTGCGGCCAGGAAAAGGCTCAGGCCATCGTCGACATCATCAAGGGATCTCTTGTGATGCCCATCGACTGATTTGTTTTTGCAAAAGCCCCGGAGCAAACGCTCCGGGGCTTTTGCCTATGGACGATGCGCGGGACCGGAAAATGTTGCATCCGCCGCCGTTTGTGTATTGCATTTTCTGGAATGTGCGGGTACAATAGAAACACAGTTTCAGTGGCCGGCTTTCAAGTCGGCAGAAACGATCTGCGAAAGGAGCGATATACGATGGACAACATGGGCTACATCAGACTGCCCGAACTGCTCAACTGGTTCCAGAGCCTCCTGGAGTGGTTCTATCAGGCAAAGCCGATCGGCAAATAAACAAAACCGTCAACAGCGCCCGGAGCATTTGCTCCGGGCGCTGTGTCTTTTCCTATGTTTCCGCCTGCTCCGCCACGCCGGTGTATTGGAACACGTAGTCCACGGCGCGGTTGCTCACGCGCTCGAGCGACTCATACGTGCTGCCGCCGATGTGAAACGTCGCGATGAAGTTATCCAGATGGATGAGCGGGTCATCGGCCGCCGGCGGCTCGTGCACAAACACGTCACTCGCTGCGGCGCGGATCTGCCCCGTGGTGAGCGCGACGTAGAGATCGTGCTCGTTGACGATGCCGCCGCGCGAGGTGTTGACGAGCAGCAGGTCCGGATTCGCGGCGGCGAACACGGGCGCGCTGATGAGGTCGCGCGTATCGTCGCAGAGCGTGATGCTCACGTTCACGAAGTCCGAGCGGCGGAAGAGCTCCGGCAGCGTTGCGACCTGCTCATAGCCCCAGGCGGCGCACTCGGCGGCCGTGCGGCGCGGATTCCAGCACAGGACGCGCACGTCGAACGCCGCGCGCAGAATGTCCGCCACGCGGTGGGCAATGTTGCCCGTGCCGACGAGGCCGAGCGTGCGGCCGGTCATCTCGTGGCAGACGAATTCCTCCGCGCCGAAGTGGTCGAAGCGTCCGGCGCACAGGCCGTTGTTGACAAATTTCAGCTGCCGGTTGAGCGCCAGCAGATCCGCCACGGCCAGCTCCGCGACGGCCGGCGCGCCGAGGCCCGGCACATTCGGCACCGGCACGCCGTATTCGGCGGCAGCGGCGGTATCGATCGTGTCGCGGCTGACGCCGTGCATGGCGATGACCTTCAGGTTTGGCGCGCGCGCGATGACCGACCGCGGCACGGCCGCGCGGCGGATGATCATGGCGGCGAGCTGCTCGGGGTGGTCGAAATTGTCCACGATCTCAAAATGACGCGCAAGCCTTGCATACGCCGACGGCGCGATGTGTTCACTTAAGTAGACCTGCATGATGGATTCCTCCCTTTGGAAAAAGGCCCCACCGCAAATGCAGTGGGGCCTGATGCCGTCTTCGGTTTTATCCGCGGCCGCTGCCGCGGCGGCGGCCGCGCGTGCGGTCGCTATAGAGGCGGTTGCCGGCCATGCGGCTGTCCGACTCCTGCATGAACTGCTTGAGCCGGTCCTCAAACGCAGCGTCCCCGCTCGGGCCGCTGACCTGCCCCGCCGACTGTGCCGGACGGTTCTGGCGCGCAGCGCGCGGTGCGCCGCCGTTATTCGGGCGGTTGCCGCCGGAACGCCCGCCGCTCGTCGGGCGGTTGTTCGGGCGCTCGGGCGCTGGTTCCGCCTTCTTGATGGACAGATTGATCTTCCCATCCGGCGTCACGGCCAGCACGCGCACCTTCACCTTGTCGCCCAGCTTCAAAAACTCGTTAACGTCGCTGACGTAGGTGTTGGCGATCTCGGATATGTGCACCAGACCGCTCCTGCTGTCCGGCAGGCTCACAAACGCGCCAAACTTCGTGATACCGGTGACGGTACCCTCCACAACTGCTCCGACTTCCACCTGCATACGGTTCGTTTCTCCTTGCTCAATCACTCGTGTCGTAAAAAATCTTTTCACCGGGCTCGACCAGACCGAGCTTCTCGCGTGCGACCGATTCGATCATGTCGTCGTCCTCGCTGTGGTCGATCTGATACTGCAGCTCGGCATTGGACTGGGTCATCTCGGACACCTGCTGCTGCAGCGTCTCCGCGCGATCCTGAAGCTGCAGGGTCTGCCGGTGCACCGTGAACAGACTGATGACCGCGTACACCATCAGTGCCGCGATGACCAGTGTTGTAAAGATGCTTGCCTTTTTGAATTTCACAGCCTGCAGAACCTCCCCCCGGATCGTATCTGCTTTCAGTAATACAGTTTATTCTAAAACATCTGCGGCGATTTTGGAAGCGTTTTTTTGAAAAAATCCAAACTTTTTTTGCGATTTTTCGTCCGGGGGCCGTCATTTCGCGCGTTTTTTGCGCGCAGCGGCGTGAAAATTTCTCCAGCGGCGGAAAAACCTGCCCGCTGCCCCAGGCGAAATAGGCCGTCCAGCCGGCCGCAATGGCCAAAAACATGAACAGGCGCACCTGCCCGGAGCCGGCCGCCATGCCGAAGGCGAACACGGCCAGCCCCACCGTCAGGCTAAACACGGTGTCGAGCACCGCGCGGGTGCAGGCCCGGCGCGCATGGCGGCGCAGCACGCGCAGCACATCGAACAGCAGCCCGAGCGCCGCGCCGAGCCCCAGTGCCAGCGCCAGCTGCCTGAGCTGGGCGAGCGGCGGCAGGCTCATCCGCCGAACAGACGCGACCAGAAGCCGCCGCCGGACGCCGTCTCCTCCGTGTAATCGAGCGCGTCAAACGCGCCGTCGATGGCCAGCTCCCCCGTGTCGATCGCGAGCCGGCCGATGCGCAGCCCCTCTCCGTGCACGGTGAGCATCCCGCGCGACGTGCGCATGGACACCTCCGTGTCGTCAAAGCGCACGACCTCGTCCACACCCGTGACGATCAGATGGCTGCGCTCGTCGAGTGTGACCGCGTGCGGCCGACGCTGCGGCGCGGCCTTCTTGTCCTCGTATGGCATAGGCTCCCCTCCCGGTTCTGGTTTGCTACCAGCGTATGCAGGGCGGGCGGGCGATATGCGGGGAGGGGCGGGCTTTGAGGCAGCACCGGTCATGCGCTGCGGGTTCGACGCGCACCCGAGCCTTCTCCTTGAGGAGAAGGTGCTGAGCGCAGCGAGGCGGATGAGGTGGAACGGCTGCGGTTTCCTCCAGTGAAACCGGCAATGCACCGCGCATCCCACAACACCACATCCGTCGCGGCACTGGTCGAGCGAATGTAGAAACGGAATTACCATGGTGTGTGACGTCAGGAAACACCTCATCCGTCGCGGCGTGCCGCCGCGCCACCTTCCCCTCAAGGGGAAGGCATTGCCTTACGGCAATGCATAATCTCATCCGAGGCGGGCCTTGCCCCCTCGGGCTCCCCTGGGCGCAGATGCCTCTCCATCACGCACCATTCGGTTGATTGTTGATTATTGTATTATGTAAACTTTACATCGGCATAGATACACAAAAATCAGGCCGTTTCGGATGCGGAACGGCCTGATTTCATTTCGTTATGTTAACGGATTTCGCTACCGAGCGCGTCACTCAGGACAGCGAACTGGGCGAGGCTGAGCGTCTCGCCGCGCACGCGCGCATCGAGCCCGCAGGCGGCGACGGCCGCAGCGGCGCGCGCCTTGTCGCAGCCGGGCACACCGGCCGAGAGCGCGTTGACGAGCGTCTTGCGGCGCTGGTTGAACGCCGCGCGCACGACGGTGAACATCCATTTTTCATCCCGCACCGCGACAGGCTTTGTTTCGCGCACGCGCAGGCGCACGACGGTGCTCGTGACCTTCGGCGCGGGGACAAAGCAGTGCGGCGGCACGTCGAACAGGAGCTCCGGCTGCGCGTGCCACTGCACGAACACGGTCAGCGCGCCGTAATCTGCCGTGCCGGGCCGGGCGCACAGGCGGCGCGCGACCTCACGCTGGATCATGACGGTGACGGTGTCGAAGCACCCGGCGGTGAGAAAGGCCGTGAGCAGCGGCGACGTGACGTTATACGGCAGGTTCGCGCACACGACGGGGCGCAGGCCGTGAAAGCGCTCGGCCACCAGCTGCGGCAGGTCGAGCGCGAGCACGTCGCCAAAGACGAGCTCCACGTTTTCATAGCCGGCGAGCGTTTCGGCCAGCACGGGGCGCAGGCGCTCGTCGAGCTCGACGGAGACGACCTTCCCGGCGCGCTGCGCGAGCTGCTCGGTCAGGCAGCCGATGCCGGGGCCGACCTCGAGCACGCCGGTGCGCGCGTCCGCGCCGGAGGCGTCGGCAATGTCGGCCGGGACCCACGCGGCGGTGAGAAAGTTCTGCCCCAGGGACTTGGAAAATCGGAAATCATGCCGCGCGAGCAGCGCGCGGATGTCCGCGAGATTCGTCAGATTCATACGCAGGCCCTCACTTCAGCAGCTTTTCAAATGCCTGACGGCGTGGATCGTGCCCCGGCTCGTCGCAGAGGATGTTGCCGCAGAAGCGGTAGCCGTGACGCTCGAGGAGCTTTTTCTGCGCGCCGTTGTGCCGGTGCGTATCGACGCGGACGGCGTGTGCGCCGCCTTCGCGCGCGAGCCGCTCGACCTCCTGCATAAGCAGGTCAGCCATGCCGGTGCCGCGAAAATCGGCGCTGACGGCGTTGCGGTGCAGCACGGCGGCGTGGTCGCGGTCCGAGCGCCAGCGCCCGTCCGTGAGCGCGTCGTAGGCCGGCTCCGGCATGAAGGTGAGCGTGAACATGGCAGCCACCGTGCCCTGATACGTGAGCACGCGGCACGTGCCGGCCGCGATGTCGGCGCGGAACGTGGCCTCGTTCGGGTACACGCCCTGCCACTGGTCGACGCGGTGGCGGCGCAGATAGCTGCGCGCCTGCTGCGCGATGGCGAGGATGGCGGGCAGGTCGTCCTCCGCCGCCGGGCGGCAGACGGGCGACTCTGTGAGCTGCGGGCGGCTGCGGTCGCGCCGGATCTTATCGATCAGGCGCTGCTCGTCCGGTGTCGGCGGCGTTTCCTGAAAGAGGTCCGGCCGCTTTGTGAGCGTGCGCTCCAGACTCTGACGCGTGCGCCAGGCGGCGATCTCCGCGTGGTTGCCGCCGCGCAGCACCTCCGGCACGGTGCGGCCCTCCCACGTTTCCGGGCGGGTATACTGCGGGTACTCGAGCCGGCCGGCCCAATGGCTCTCGCCGGTGTAGCACTCGGTGTCCGACAGGACGCCCGGCACCATGCGGCAGACGCAGTCCGTGACGACCATGGCGCCGAGCTCGCCGCCGGTGAGCACAAAGTCGCCGATGGAGAGCTCCTCGTCCACGCACGCCTCGATGAAGCGCTCATCCACGCCCTCGTAGTGGCCGCAGACGAGCACGAGCTGGTCATAGTCGGCCTTGAGCTGGCGGGCCTTCGCCTGCGTGAACGTCGGCCCCTGCGGGGAGAGGTAGATGACGCGGCGGCGCTCGACGGGCACGGTGCTGTCCGCGAGCGCGGCGTCGAGGCAGCTTTTGAGCGGCTGCGCCATCATGACCTGGCCCCAGCCGCCGCCGTAGGGATAGTCGTCGACCTGCTTCTGCCGGTTTTCGGTATAGTCGCGGATCTGGTGGCAGCGGATGTCGAGCAGGCCGCGCGCCTGTGCCCGGCCGAGGATGCTCTCGCCGAGCATGGCGCGCATCGTGTCGGGAAAGAGGGTGAGAATGTCGATGCGCACGCGCTCACATCCCTTCGATCAGGTGCACGACCATGCGCCCGGCGGCGGGGTCGATGCTGCGCACGAACTCCGGCCGGTCGGGGATGAGCACCTCGCGGTCGCCCTGCACGACGTAGACGCTGCCGCGCGGCAGGTCGAGGATCTCGCGCAGGGTGCCGACGATCTCGCCCGCGTCGGTCTCGACGGCGATGCCGAGCAGGTCCTGCTGGAAATACTGCCCCTCCGGCAGCGTGACGTCCGCGCGCGCAATGGACACGACGCGGTTTTTGAGCGTCATGGCGGCGTTGACATCGTCCACGCCCTGAAACTTCACGACGAGCATGCCCTTGTGCACGCGGCTGTGCGCGACGTGCACGGGCGCGCCGTCGATATAAAACGTCCGGAAGCCGAGCAGGAACGCCGCGTCATCCGCCCACGGCTGGATGCGCACCTCGCCGCGCACGCCGTGCGTGTTGACGATCTTTCCTGCCTCCAGATACGGTTTTTGCATAGTTATCGTCCCCCTTTTTGGGTGTAGGTGCAAAAAACGCACTGCACGGGTGCAGCGCGTTTCCTGCGTCAATCCATGATCTCCACGGAGACTTTCTTGCCCTTTCTCTGGGCGACGGCCTTCATCAGGATGCGGATCTCTTTGACGATCCGGCCCTGACGGCCGATGACCTTGCCCATATCGCCGTCGGCGACGCGCACTTCAAACACGGTCTCGCCGTTGGCCTCGCGCTCGGTCACAGAGACCTCGTCCGGTTTTTCCACGAGGTTCTGCACAATATAGGTCAGAAGCTCTTTCATCTTTGGGGTCTCTCCTTATTCCGCTGCGAGGGCTTTCTTGAGCAGCACACGAACGGTATCCGTCGGCTGTGCACCGTTGGCGAGCCAGTAGTTGGCGCGCTCGGCGTCGACGACGATCTTCTTGTCCGCGCTCAGCGGATCGTACGTGCCGATCTCCTCAATGCATCTGCCGTCGCGTGCGAAACGGGAGTCCGCCACCACGATGCGGTAGTAGGGGGCCTTCTTGGCGCCCATTCTGCGAAGTCTGATCTTGACCATGTATCTTCACCTCCATCAATGTTCTCTATATCTCCAGCTCCCGGCGGGAGCCTGGAACCTGATTAGAATCCGTACGGCCGGCCGCCGCCGCCGAACAGATTGCCCAGCGCGCCGAGACCGCCTTTGCCGCCGCGCTTCATGCGGCGCATGGCCTTGCTGTTGCCGGACATCTGGCGCACGAGCTGCTGCATGAGGTCGAACTGCTTGAGCAGCTTGTTGATCTCGACCACGCTCGTACCGGCGCCCGCCGCGATGCGCTTTTTGCGGCTGGAATTCAGGATGGCGGGGTTGTCGCGCTCGCCGGGGGTCATGGACTGGATGATCGCCTCGATGCGGCCCATGGCCTTCTCGTCGACGTTCGCGCCCGAGAGGGCCTTGGCATCCATGCCGGGGATCATGCCGGCAATGTCCTGCAGGGAACCCATGCCCTTGAGCTGCTGGAGCTGGTCGTAATAATCCGTGAGCGTGAAGCGGTTTTGCCGCAGACGCTCAGCCATTTCCTCGGCCTTTTTCTGGTCGAGGTTCTGCTCGGCCTTTTCGATGAGCGTGAGCACATCGCCCATGCCGAGGATGCGGCTGGCCATGCGGTCGGGGTGGAAGGGCTCGATCTGGTCGAGCTTCTCGCCAATGCCGGCAAACTTGATGGGCTTGCCGGTCAGCGCCTTGATCGACAGCGCGGCGCCGCCGCGGGCGTCGCCGTCGAGCTTCGTGAGCATGACGCCGGTGATGTCGAGCGCCTCGTCAAAGGCCTGCGCGGTCGCGACCGCGTCCTGGCCGATCATCGCGTCGATGACGAGCAGGATCTCCGCGGGATCAACGGCGGCCTTGATGTTCTGCAGCTCGGTCATGAGCGCCTCGTCGATGTGCAGGCGGCCGGCCGTGTCGAGAAACACGAGGTCGTTGCCGTGCTTTTTCGCGTGCTCGATGCCGGCCTTCGCGATCTCGACCGGGTCACCCTGCCCCATCTGGAACACGGGAATGTCGAGCTGGCGGCCGACGGTCTCGAGCTGCTGGATGGCCGCAGGACGGTACACGTCGCACGCGACGAGCAGCGGACGCTTGCCCTGCTTGCGCATGAGGCCGGCGAGCTTGGCGCCGTTGGTCGTCTTGCCCGCGCCCTGCAGACCGACGAGCATGACAACGCTCGGCGAGTGGGAGCTGATGTTCAGCTTCTGGTTCTCGCTGCCCATGAGAGCGGTGAGCTCCTCGTTGACGATCTTGATGACCATCTGCGCGGGCGAAAGGCTCTCGAGCACATCCGCGCCCGTGGCGCGCTCGGTCACCTTGCGCACAAAGTCCTTGACGACCTTGAAGTTCACGTCCGCCTCGAGCAGCGCGAGCTTGACCTCACGCATGGCCTCCTTTACATCGGCCTCCGTGAGCCGGCCCTTGCCGCGCAGGCGTTTGAACGCCTCGGTCAGCTTGTCCGACAGGGATTCAAATGCCATGGTATCTATCCTTTCAGATCCTGAAGCTGCCGCAGCGCCTGCTCGGCCAGGGGCTGGGCGTCG
Source organism: Bacteroidaceae bacterium (assembly GCA_963627135.1). Lineage (GTDB taxonomy): Bacteria > Bacillota > Clostridia > Oscillospirales > Oscillospiraceae > CAG-103. The sequence goes on from CAVFZY010000010.1 coordinate 98,518, forward strand.
CCGCCGACGGTATCGCGCAGCTTCGTGAGCGTATCCTCCAGCGCGGCCGCGGCCGTGCGCTGCGCAGCGAAGCGCTGCACCAGACCGAGCCGGGCCTCCGTATCGCGCAGCGCGGCGTCCGCGCGGCGGATGTTGTCCCACACGCCCTGACGCGAAATGCCGCTGCTGGCGGCGATCTCCGCCAGAGAGAGGTCCTGATTATAATGGAGGTCGTAATACTCCCGCTGCTTGTCCGTGAGCAGATCACCGTAAAAATCGAACAGCATCGTGCGCCACACGGTCTCATCCGGCATGGTGGGGTCCCTCCTCGCTGTAAACCATTTTTCCTTTACAGCAGGAGTAGTATACGCCAAGGCTGCGCGGGTGTCAAGTATTTTTTCTTGTCACCGCATAGATTTCCCGCCGGATGGGAAAAATTTCGGTATTGCAAACCGTTTCTGGAGGGATCTTCATGGCCGAAACCAACACTGCCGCCCTGCGCACACAGGGCGCGTGCGACGCCCGCGCCCTGACCGTGACCGGCCGGGGCCGCGCGAACACCGGGCGCATCCGGCGCGCAGCAAAAGCGCTCGCGCGCATGGCGCGCACCGTCACGCCCGAGACGCCGAACGGCCAGTGGCTGCGCGACAACCGGAGCTTTACCGCCGCTGCTGCGGGCGATGCCGCGGCGGCCCTGCGGCACGCGCGCGTGCGCACGGCGGGCGGGCAGACGGCGGGCGGGCAGACGGCATTGGGCACGTGCTGCGCGGGGCTGCTGCGCGCGTGCGAGGGAGCGCTGACGGTCAAGGCGGCGGAGGCATATCTGGAGGGGTTTCAGGACGTGCTGCCGCTCGAGACGGCGGAGCTGGGCCTGCTCGTGCCGGGGCTGCAGGCGGCCGTGGTGTGCGCGCTGGCGGACACCTATGCCGGTGACGGCGCGGCCGCGCCCGCGCTCTTCACCTCGCTGCGCGCACTCGGCACGGCAGCGTGGGGTATGCTCGCCGAGCGGTGCGACCGCGTGGGGCGCATCCTCGCGCACGACCCGGTGGGCGTCTACCCCGCGATGGACGCGGCCACGCGCGCGCACTACCGGCAGAGCGTTGCGCGGCTGGCGCGACGGACGGGCCGGACGGAGATCGACATTGCCGAGGACGTGCTCGCGCGCGCGCAGAGCAGCGAGGGCGCGCGGCGGCACGTGGGCTGGTTTTTGCTGCGCGAGGTGCTCGGCGCACCGGAAAAGCGGCGCGACGGCGCGTGGTACATCGCGGCCGTCGTGGTGGGGACGCTGTTTTTGTCGCTGCTGCTGGGCTTTGCGACCAAAAGCGTGTCGGGCGCGGTGCTGCTGCTCATCCCGGTGTCGGAGGTGGTCAAGGGGCTGCTCGACGCGGTGCTGCTGCACGTGACGAAGCCGCGCTTCGTGCCGCGGCTGGCGCTGCGCCGGGGCATCCCGCCGGAGGGGCGGACGCTGTGCGTGATCGCGGCGCTGCTCACCTCTCCGGACGACGCGCACGCGCTCGGCGCGCGGCTGGAGGAATACTACCTCTGCAACCGCGACGCGGGCGAGCAGCTCACGTTCGGCCTGCTGGCCGACCTGCCGGAGGCGGACATGGAGCACGCGCCCATCGACCCCGCCATCCTGCGCGCGGCGCGCGCGGAGATCGAAACGCTCAACGCACGCTGGGGCAGCCGGTTTTACCTCTTCACGCGCCCGCGGGTGCAAACGCCCGACGGGAAATGGAGCGCGTGGGAGCGCAAGCGCGGCGCGCTGCTCTCTCTGGCGCGGCTGGTGCTCGACCGGCCGGGCGCGCTGCAGTGCACGGCCGGGGACGCGGCGGGCCTGAGCGGCACGGTGTATCTGCTGACGCTCGACGCCGACACGCGCCTGACGCCCGGCGTGGCGCGCGCGCTCGTGGGCGCGATGCTGCACCCGCTCAACCGCGCCGTGGTGGACGCGCAGCGCGGCGTGGTCACGCGCGGCTACGGCCTGCTGCACCCGCGCATGGCGACCGAGCTGCAGAGCGCGAACGCCACCGACTGGGCGCGCGTGTTCGCCGGGCCCGGCGGCGCCGACCCCTACGGAGGCGCGTGCGGCGAATTATATATGGACTGCTTTGACCGCGGCGGCTTCCCGGGCAAGGGCATCCTCGACGCGCGCGCGCTGCTCGACTGCTGCGGCGGCGGGGTCATCCCGGAAGGGCGTGTGCTGAGCCACGACGCGCTCGAGGGCGCGTACCTGCACGGCGGCTTTCTCGGCGACGTGGAGCTGACGGACACCTTCCCCGCAGCCCCCCTGGCCTGGGGCGCGCGGGCGCACCGCTGGATCCGCGGCGACTGGCAGAACGCGCCGTGGATCTTTGGGCGGCGCGGGCGGGCGCTGCACCCGATCGACCGGTTCCGGCTGGCGGACAATCTGCGGCGGTCGCTCGTCGCCCCGGCGACGTGGCTGGCCATTTTCCTCGGCTGCGTGCTGCGCTGGCCGGGGCTGCGGCTGGCGGCCTACGCGGCGCTGCTGGCGCTGGCACAGGGGCTGATCCGCGCGCTCGGCCAGCCGATCGTGCACCCGGCGGACACGCGTGTGCGCTACCACAGCGACGTGCTGCACGGGCTTGCCAGCGCCGTGGCGCAGACGGTGCTGCGGCTGATTTTGCTGCCGTGGGAGGCGGTGCTCAATACCTCCGCCATCGTGACGGCGCTGTGGCGCATGGCCGTGTCGCACCAAAACCTCCTGCAGTGGCAGACGGCGGCGCAGCGGGCGGGCAAACGCGACGGGCTGGGCGCGTATCTGCGCGCGCTCTGGCCGGCGAGCGCGCTGGGCCTGCTCACGGCCATCCTGACGCCGAGCCCGACGGGGCTGGCCGCCGGCATCATGTGGGTGCTCAGTCCCTTCGTGCTGGCGGCGCTCGGCGCACCGAACACGACCGGGGCAGCGCCGCTGCAGCGCGCGGCGCAGCGCGAGCTGCTGGGCTGGGCAAAGGCGACGTGGCAGTATTTTGAGACGTTCTGCACGGCCGAGGATCACTACCTGCCGCCGGACAACGTGCAGTCCCAGCCGCCGACCGGTACGGCGCACCGCACGTCGCCGACGAACATGGGGCTCGCGCTCGTGTCCGCCCTCGGCGCACACGCGCTGGGCATCGACGGCGGGCGCGGGCTGGAACTGGCGGAGCGGATGCTCACGACCATGGAGCAATTACCCCGCTGGAACGGGCATTTTTACAACTGGTATCACACGTGCACGCTGCGGCCGATGCCGCCGCTGTATGTGTCCACGGTGGACAGCGGCAACTGCGCCGCCGCCCTGCTCACGGCGGCAAACGCCCTGCGCGGCTGGGGGCGGGACGATCTCGCGGCGCGGGCGCAGCAGCTTTGCGACGGCATGGACTTCGGCCCGCTCTACGACCCGCAGCGGCGGCTGATGCACATCGGCATCAACACCGGCAGCGGCAAGTGGTCGGAGAGTTACTACGACCTGCTGGCGAGCGAGGCGCGGCTGACGTCGTACTTTGCCGTGGCGCGGGGCGACGTGCCGCGCGAGCACTGGCGCGCCCTGTCACGCGCGCAGGTGCAAAAGGACCACTACCGCGGCTGCGTGTCGTGGTCGGGGTCGATGTTCGAGTACCTGATGCCGGAGCTGTTTCTGCCGCCGGTGCGCGACTCCCTGCTGTGGGAGAGCGCGAAGTTCTGCCTCTACGTGCAGCGGCGGCGCGTGCGCCTGGGGCAGGCGTGGGGCGTGTCGGAGAGCGCGTACTTCGCGCTCGACAGCGCGCTGAGCTACCGCTACAAGGCGCACGGCTGCGCGGCGCTGGCCCTGCAGCCGGGCATGGACAAAGAGCTGGTGCTCTCACCGTACAGCAGCTTTCTCGCGCTGGCGGTGGAGCCGCGCGCGGCGATGCGCAACCTGCGCAGGCTCGCGGCGCTCGGGCTGCTGGGGCAGCACGGATTTTTCGACGCGCTCGACTGCACCCGCGCGCGCACGGGCAGCGGCGGGCAGATCGTGCGCTGCGTGATGGCGCACCACCAGGGCATGAGCCTGCTGGCGGCGTGCAACGCGCTGTGCAATGATCAGGTGCGGCGGTGGTTCTTCGCCGACCCCGCCATGCGCGCGCACGCGACCCTGCTGTCCGAGCGGCTGCCGCTGGGCGCACCGGCGCTGCGGCGGCGCGCGGAGGAGCCGGCCGAAAAGGCGCGCCGCCGCGCCCTGCCGGACTATGCGGCCGAGGGCACGGGCATCGACGCGGAGGCCCCGCGCTGCGCGCTGCTCTCGAACGGCACGTACTGCCTCGCCGTGACCGAGGCCGGACAGAGCTTTGCGCGCTGGCACGCGCTGAGCGTCTGCCGCCGCGGCACACGCGCAGACCCCGCCGCCGGGCCGGTCGTGCGGCTGGAGACGGAGCACTTTTCCGCCCCGCTGCTGCCGGGCACGGCCGAGGGCGCGCAGTGGCGCTTCACGGTGCGCGCAGCGCAGTTCACCACCCGGCACGGGGACGTGACCGCCGTGCAGACGCTGACCGTGCCCGGCCGCGCCAACGGCGAGGTGCGCGCGCTGACGCTCTCGTCCCCGAACGGGATTCAGGGCACGGTGCGGTTCGTGTTCGAGGCCGTGCTCGCGTCCTGGGAGGATTATGTCAACCACCCGGCGTTCGCGCGGCTGGGCTTTCAGAGCGTGCTGCGGCGCGACGCGCTGCTGCTGCGCCACCTCGGCCGCGGCGAGAAGCCGGAAGCGTGGCTGTGCGCCGCGTGCGACCGGCCGGGCACGTGGCGGGCCGAAGGGCCGGTGCCGGGGTGGCTGCGCGCGGGGCGCGTGGAGCTGACGGTGCCGGTGCAGGCGGCGCCGGACACGCCGTGGCGCGTGCGCTTTGCGCTCGGCGTGGGTGCGCGCGAGGACGATGCGTTCACGGCGGCGCAGCGCGCGCTCGTGCTGCCGCCCGCGATGGCGGCGGCGCTGCCGGGCGAGCTCGCGGCGCAGTACGTCATGACGGGTGCGGAACTCGATGACGCGATGGCGGCGGTCTCTCCCCTGCTGTTCCCGGCCGTGGCGGCGGACACCGTGCCGGAGCAGCTTAAGCGCCCCGCGCTCTGGGCGCAGGGCATCTCGGGCGACCTGCCGGTGTGGTGCGCAGAGGCGGAGCGCGGCGTGCTGCGGCAGTGGGCGCTGCTGCGCGCGCTGGGCGTGGCGTGCGACCTCACGCTGCGCAGCGCCGACGGCGGGGACTACCAGCAGCCGACGGCCGGAAAGGTGCGCGGCTGGCTCGCGGCGCTCGACCTCGCGCACACGCTCGATGCGCCCGGCGGCGTGCACCTCGTGCCGGAGGGGGCTTTCCCCGGTGTGGCGGCGGCTGCGGCCATCCGCCCCGGCATGGCGCGCACGCGCTGCACGCTGCCGCTGCTGCCCCCGCCGGGCGACCGGCGGTATCTGCCCACGGGCAGCGATGTGCGCTGGGACGACGACGGCACGGTAGCTTTCATCGGGCTGCCGCCGCGCGCGTGGAGCCAGGTGCTGACCAACGGGCGCTTCGGCTTTCTCGCCACCGACGCGGGCACGGGCCACATGTGGCACCGCAACGCGCACACCGGGCGCATCAACCGCTGGCTGTGCGACCCGTGGGTGCTGCGCGGCACGGAGACACTGCGCATGGCATCGCGCGCGGGTGCGGTGTCGCTCTTTGACGACGACGGCCAGGCGCGGGTGGAATACGGCTTCGGCTGGGCGGCGTGGGAGCGCAGCGTGGACGGCATGTCCGTGCGCGTGACGGCGTTCGTGCCTGAGAACGCCGACGCGCGCGTGCTGCTCATCGAGTGCGCGGGGCGCGCGCGCATCATGTGGCACACCGACCTCGTCTGCGCCGGGCGCGACGCGGACGCGCCCGCCGTGGTGACGGCGTACGCAGACGGTCTGCTCACGGCCGAGAACGTGCGCGCGGACGCGCCCGAACTCTTCTGCGCGGCGGCGAGCATGCCGCTCACGGGCTGGACGTGCGACCGGTTTTCATTTCTGCGCGGGCAGATGGACGCGCGCGCGGGCGCGGGGCTGAGCCCCTGCTTTGCGCTCGAGGGGGTCATTGACCGGCAAGGCGTGATCGTCTGCGGGTGCGACACGCGCGCCAACCTCCTGCGCCTGACGCAGCCGGACGAGGCCGCGCACGCGCTGCGCGCGACGCGCGAGCGGTGGCTGGGTGCGGTGTCGCGCCTGTGGATGACGACGCCGGACGCGGACATGAACCGCTATCTCGGCGGCTGGGCGGCATATCAGACGCTGTGCTGCCGGCTGCTCGCGCGCACGAGCCTGTACCAGAACGGCGGCGCGTTCGGCTTCCGCGACCAGCTGCAGGACGCAGTCAACCTTCTGCTGCTCGACAGCGCGCCTGCGCGCGAGCAGATCGGCCGCGCGTGCGCGCACCAGTTCGCCGCCGGGGACGTGTGTCACTGGTGGCACGCGGGCGCCGGGCATGAGCACGGCGTGCGCACGCGCATCTCGGACGACCTGCTGTGGCTGCCGTGGGCGGTGTGCGAGTACGTGGAAAAGACCGGTGACGCGGAGATTCTGAATGCCGAGTACCCCTTCCTCGCGGGCGAGGAGCTGGAGGAAAATGAGCACGACCGGTACCAGCCGCTCGAGCCGGGCACGGAGCGCGGCACGGTGCTCGAGCACTGCCGCCGGGCGCTCATGCGCGTGCTCGCGCGCGGCGTGGGCGCGCACGGGCTGCTGCTGATCGGCACCGGCGACTGGAACGACGCCTTTGACCGCGTGGGCGCGCAGGGCCGGGGCGAGAGCGTGTGGCTGACGTGGTTTTTCGCCATCACGGCGCGGAAATTTGCCGCCCTCGTGGGCGGGCACGCGGCCGAGCAGCTCTGCCTCGCCGCCGACCACTGCACGCGCGCGGCCGAGGACGCGTGGGACGGCGCGTGGTACCGGCGCGGATACTATGACGACGGGCGGCCGCTCGGCTCGGCCGGGAATGACGCGTGCCGCATCGACGCGATCGCGCAGGCCTTCGCCGCGCTCGACACGCACGCCGACCCCGGCCGCGTGCAGACCGCGCTCACGAGCGCGGTGGCGCAGCTCTTCGACCGGGAGCACAACGTGGTGCGGCTGTTTGACCCGCCGATCACGCGGCGCACGCCCGAGACGGGCTACGTGCGCAGCTACGGCGCGGGCCTGCGCGAAAACGGCGGGCAGTACACCCACGGCGCGCTGTGGCTGGCCATGGCGCTGCTGCACACGGGCCGCACGGCCGAGGGCGCGCAGATCCTGCACGCCGTGCTGCCCACGGCGCACGACCCCGCGCGCTACGAGGGCGAGCCCTACGTGCTCGCGGCCGACATTGCGGGCGGGGACAACGCGGGCACGGCCGGCTGGACGTGGTACACGGGCGCGGCAGGGTGGTACCTGCGCATCGCGGCGGAGGACCTGCTGGGGCTGCACCTGCGCGGCGGCGTGCTCTACCCCGAGCCGCACCTGCCGGCCGGGTGGCCGGAGTGCACCGTGCGCTGGCGCGACGGGGCGGGCCTGCTGCACACCATCCGCCTGCGGCCCGACGGCGTGACCGTGGACGGAGCTGCCTACGACGGCGGCGGCATCGGCAAAAAACGCCCGAAACCCTATTCCCAAGATAGGTAAGGCGTGATATAATAATGTATTCAAAAAATATGGACACACCACAGGCGAAAGGAGCGCATCTTATGGAACGCATCCGCACGGAAATTCTCCCCGGCGTGTGGCTGACCGCCCTGCGCACGGATAAGTTCAAGACCGCGTGGCTGAGCGTGAACCTGCTGACGCAGCTGCGGCGTGAAACGGCGGCGTGCACGGCCGTGCTGCCGTATGTGCTGCGGCGCGGCAGCACGCGCCTGCCCGATCTGGAGACGATCGCGGCCGAGCTCGAGCGCCTCTACGGCGCGAGCATCACGCCGAGCGTGCGCAAGCTCGGCGAGATTCAGGCCGTGGGCTTTGAGGCCGAGTTTGCCGACGACGGCGCGGTGGGCGAGGACGTGTTTCCCCGGCTCGCGGCCGACGTGGCCGACCTCCTGCTGCACCCGAACACGCGCGGCGGCCTGCTGCGGCCCGACATTGTCGACAGCGAGCGCGAGAAGCTGCTCGAGCGCATCCGCGCCGGGATGAACAACAAGCGCGCCTACGCCATCGAGCGCCTGTACGCCCACATGTGCTGCTGCGAGGACTACGCCGTGCCCCGCCTCGGCGAGGAGGCGGACGCCGAGCGCATCCACTACCGCAGGCTCACGATGCGCTACCACGACGTGCTGGCCACCAGCCCGGTGGAGATCTTCTACTGCGGCTCGCTCGAGGGCAGGCACGCTGCGCGCATCCTCACGGACGTGCTCGCGACGATGCCGCGCGGCGAGATCGACGAGGACATCGGCACCGACATCCGCATGAACACGCTCGAGGACGAGCCGCGCTATGTGACCGAGACGCTCCCGGTCGCGCAGGGGCAGCTCGCCGTGGGCTACCGGCTGGGTGCCTGTATGGAGGAGCCGGACATCCCGGCGCTGTTTGTCTTCAACGCGCTCTACGGCGGCTGCGTCACGTCGAAGCTCTTTTTGAACGTGCGTGAGAAGCTCAGCCTGTGCTACTACGTCGGCTCGCGCCTGAGCACGCACAAGGGCCTGCTGACCGTGACGAGCGGCATCGACGTGAAAAACTACGAGCGCGCGCTCGCCGAGATCACGGCGCAGCTCGACGCCGTGCGCACCGGCGACTTTACGGACGGTGAGCTCCAGGCCGCCATCCGCAGCGTGGCCAGCGACCTGCGCGCCACGGCCGACGCGCCCGACGCGCTGGCGTGGTACTGGCTCAACCGCACGGTGCAGGGGCTGGACATCGACCCGGCCGAGATGGCCGCGCTCGTGGAAGAGGTCTCGCGCACGGACGTGACGGACATCGCCGCCGGCGTCGTGTGCGACTGTGTGTATCTGCTCAAGGGAACGGAGGGACCTGCCGATGACGAATGAACGACCCGAGAACGTCTGGGCCGCGACGCTGCCGAACGGCCTGCGCGTGCGCGTGCTCTGTAAGCCCGACTTTCAGCGCAGCTACGCCGTGTTTGCCACCTGCTACGGCGGGGCCGACCGGCGCTTTCGCGTGGGGGACACATGGACGGACACGCCCGCCGGTGTGGCGCACTATCTCGAGCACAAGCTCTTTGACATGCCCGACGGGTCGGACGCGCTGCTGACGCTGAGCGAAAACGGCGCGGACCCGAACGCCTTCACGTCCACGAACATGACGGCCTATTATTTTTCCTGCACGGACGGGTTTGAAGAAAACCTGCGCACGCTGCTGCGCTTTGTCTCGACGCCGTACTTCACGGACGCGAGCGTGGCCAAGGAGCAGGGCATTATCGGGCAGGAGATCCGCATGGGCGAGGACGACCCCGACCGCGCCGTGTGGCGCAACCTCATGCGCTGTTTGCTCGCGCGCGATGGGGCGCGCGACGCCGTGGCCGGCACGGTCGAGAGCATCGCGGAGATCACGCCCGAGACGCTCTACACCTGCCACCGCGCGTTTTACGCGCCGTCGAACATGGTGCTGTGCGCCGTGTGCCGGGACACGCCCGAGCGCGTGGCTGCCATCGCGGCGGAGATCCTGCCGCCGGAGCGCGCCCCCGTCCCGGCCGCCGACCACGGGGAGCCGGAGGACATGACGCCAAAGGATGCCCGCATGCGCGTGGAGCTGGCCGTGTCCGCGCCGCAGATGCTGCTGGGCGCAAAGTTCCGCCCGGCGGAAAAAGGCGAGGCCCGCCTGCGCCAGGCGCTCACGGCGGAGCTCGCGCTGCAGGCCGCCTTCGGCGAGGCGACGGCGTTTTACAACGATCTTTACCGCGCGGGGCTGCTCGGCGACGACTTTGGCTGCAATGCGGAATACTGCGGGCCGGTCGCACTGGCCGTGCTCGGCGGCGAGAGCAAGGCCCCCGACGCCGTGTGCGCGCGTGTGCGCGAGACCGTCGCGCGCATCGCGCGCGACGGCTTTGACGGCCCTGCCTTCGAGCAGGCGCGCCGCGCCGTGTACGGCAGCCGACTGCGCGGGCTCGACCGGTTTGACGATCTGTGCGTCGACATGGCCGAGGGGCTCTTCGGCGGGTACGAGCTCATGGACACATTCCCACTGCTGGGTGCCATCACGGCAGCGGAGTGCGCCGCGTGGCTGACCGGGACGCTCGCGCCGGAGCGCCTGGCGCTCTCGGTCGTGGCGCCGAAGGGAGGCGAGGAAGATGCCGACGATGATGCGTGACGCCGCCATCAGCTTTCCCCTGCTCGGCGGCTGGAGCATTGACCCCAGCGCGTCGTTCACGCTCTTTGGCCACACGTTTTACTGGTACGGCGTGATCATCGCCGTGGGCTTCCTCCTCGCGATGCTCTACTGTGCGCGGCACTGCCGCCGCTGCGGCATCGAGCCCGACACGCTCTATGACTTTCTCATCTGGATGATCCCGATCGCCATCATCGGCGCGCGGCTGTACTACGTCATCTTCCAGTGGAGCGACTATCGCGACCACCCCATCGACGCGCTCAAGATCTGGGAGGGCGGGCTCGCCATCTACGGCGGCGTGATCGCGGGGCTGCTGACCGGCGTCGTCTGGTGCCGGAAAAAGAAGATCCCCTTCGGTGCGATGGCCGATGTCTGCACGCCCGGCCTGCTCATCGGCCAGTGCATCGGCCGATGGGGCAACTTCATCAACCGCGAGGCCTTCGGCCGCGAGACCGAGGCCTTCTCCCGCATGGGGCTCACGCTCCCCGGCCGGGAGACCGTGTACGTACATCCGACGTTTCTGTACGAGAGCCTGTGGAACTTCGCGGGCTTTCTGATCCTGCACTTCTGGTTTCGCAAACACGAGCGGAAGTTTGACGGCGAGCTCATTTTGCTCTACGCCGTGTGGTACGGCATCGGCCGCGCGCTCATCGAGGGCCTGCGCACCGACAGCCTGTACATCACTGGCACGGGCATCCGCGTCAGCCAGCTGCTGGCCGGGGTGTCGGCGGCCGCCGCGGCCGTCGTGCTCGCGCTGTTTTACACCGGCAGGCTCCATCGCCCGCCGCGCTATGTCGACCGCGATCCCGGCCAGCTGCCGGGCAGCGTATAGATCATCCCATCCCATTTACTTGCAAGGAGGTTTTTATCCATGAAAGATTACCATGACATGCTCAGCAATCTGAAAGACAAGGTCGTCGATGTGGCCGGCAAGGCCACCGTTGCCGTGACGGACGCCGCCGGCAAGGTCGGCGAGACCGTGACCGACGCCGCCAACAGGGTCGTCAGCGACGAGATGCGCGACAAGGTCGCCGGCGCCGCCCACGCCGTAGGCGACCGTGCCAAGTACGCCTCGCGCATGACGCGCATGACCGTGGACTGCAACGCCGAGCTCGAGCGCGTCAAGCGCACGTACACCGAGATCGGCCGCCTGTACTACGAGAACTACCGCGACACGGCCGACGCCTTCCTCGCCGAGCTCTGCCAGCAGGTAACGGACGCCACCGCCCACGTCGCCGCGCTCGAGGCACAGATGGACGAACTGCGCGCCGCCGCAAAGGAGTACCGCCCCGCGCCGGATCTGCACACCGTGGATGCCGACGTCACCGTCGAGCCGGAGGACATCGAGGTCGAGGTGACCGAGGAGCCTGCGCCGGCCGAGGAGCCAGCGCCGGAGGAATAAGCGCTCAAGGGCAAAACGGACCCCGCCCCCGTTTCCGAATCGGAAACGGGGGCGGGGCTTCCTGCTGCCGCAGCAGGGCTCAGAGCGTGTAGGTGCGGGGCGGCTCACCGGAGAAGTCCGCGATGACGGCGCGGGCATCGCGCAGCCAGAACACCGTGAAGATCGGGTTCGACGCATCGCCGTACTGGCTCCGGACGATCGGGTTTTGCAGGCACAGCTCCCTGGCCGCCATGCTGTCGGAAAAGACGGCCTCGCCGCTCAGGCGCAGCCACGCATACTCCGGGCTGGAGACGGACAGCTCCACATAGGGGTTGACCTGCATGTCCCGATAGACGTCCTTGGTCGTGTTCGTGCAGAACCAGAGCTTGCCGTCAAGCTCCCCGGCAAACATGAACGGGCGGCACTTCGCCCTGCCGTCCCGGCCGACCGTGGCCAGATACTGTACGGGGTTCGCCTGCAGAAATGTTACGACTTCGTTCATAAGAATTGACCTCCTGCTGCGGGAAAATGGGATTTGCGGTTGCATTCCCGCGCTTGCAGGTTTATGATAGCGGTGTACGGCGGTTTTGTAAAGTAAGCACATATTTGTGCCGTAGTTACCAAAAGGAAACCATTGGAGGTGCGCACCGTTATGGATGCTGTGAAAACCCTGCCGGCCTGCCCGGTCGAAACGACGCTGACGCTCATCGGCAGCAAGTGGAAGGTGCTGATCCTGCGGGATCTGATGCCGGGGACGAAGCGCTTCGGCGAGCTGCGCCGCTCCATCGGCGGCGTGTCGCAGAAGGTGCTGACCGCGCAGCTGCGCGACATGGAGGCGTGCGGCCTCGTGGACCGGCGGGTCTATGCCGAGGTGCCGCCGCGCGTGGAGTACAGCCTGACGGAGCTGGGGCGGAGCCTGCGGCCGATCCTCGACGCGATGTGGGCGTGGGGCGAGGCGTACAAGGTGAAAAACCGATAAAAAAACGCGTAACTGCGGGGCGGAGCCTTTTGGCTCCGCCCCGCAGCGCTGTATCTTCGCTTTATCTGTCGTAGTAGGCCGTGAGGATCGTTGCGACCTGGGCGCGGCTGGCATAGCCGCGCGGCGTGAGGCGCACGCCGTCGTCCGTGCCGACGCCGCTGACGAACCCCTGCTCGACCGCCCAGGTGAGCGCGGCGTAGGCGTAGCCCGCGACGACCCCAACATCCGGGAAGGCCGCAAGCGCGCTGCCGGTCGTGACCGGGCGGCCGGACTGCTCATAGAGGATGACCGCGAGGTCCTGCCGCGTGATGGGCGCGTCAGGGTCAAACGTCGCGGCCGACGTGCCGGACACGAGCCCCGTCCGGTACGCCCAGCGCACCGCGGCATAGTACCACGCATCGGGCGCCACGTCCGTGAACGGCAGCGTGCCGGTGGTCGCGGGGCTGCCGGCCGCCGCCCAGAGCAGCTGCACGATCTGCGCGCGGCTGGCGGTCATATCCGGCGAGACGGTGACGTCCGACGTGCCGGCCATCAGCCCCGCGCCGATGCAGTAGTCCAGCCCGGCGTGCGACCAGAAGTCCGGCTCCGGCATGTCGCGGAAGTTCCGCCCCGGGCACAACCGGTCGTGAAAATACTGCGTGAGCACCGGGAAGCCGTGGCCGTATTCGTCGTCCCGCCCCGGGTCGCCGAGGTCGTCGGCGTAGCCGTAGAGCGTCTGGCGCACGCGAGCGGCGCTCAGCCCCGGCTGCGCGAGCTGCACGCAGGCGGCCGCCGCCGCGACATGAGGCGCGGCAAACGACGTGCCGCTGCGCACGGCCGTGCCGCCGCCCGGCACCGCGACCGTGACATACGACCCCGGCGCGCACAGATCCACCGACGCGCCGGAGGCCGAATAGCTGTCGTCAAACGTGCGGCTGCGGTCCACACCCGAAACCGTGAGCACCGCCGCCTGATTGGCGGGATAGACATCGTCCGCGTCGCCGGTTGGGTTGCTCTGGGTGCGGTTGCCCGCCGAGGCGACGACGACCACGCCCGAGGCATACGCCTGCGCGAGGACGCTATTTAAAAAGGAGTAGCCCTTCTCGATGGCGTTCGGCCAGCCGAGGCTCATGTTGATGACAGTCGCGCCGTTTTCCAGCGCGTACTCGAGCGCCGTAAGCACGCGCGACGGCTTCGAGAGATTGTCGTCGTCATACACGCGCAGGACCATCACGTCCACCTCGTCGGGCGTGAGGTCGGCGACGAGCCCGGCCGTGGCCGTGCCGTGGCCGTTGACATCGGTCACGTCGGCCGTGGCGTTGGCAAAGTCATAGCTGAGCGCCGACACGCGGCCCGAAAGCCCCGGGTGCGTACAGTCGGCCCCCGTGTCGATGACGGCGACGGTCGTGCGCCGGCCGGCGGGCAGGAGCACGTCCGCCTGATGGCGCAGCGTCGTGAGACCCATGGCGTGCCCGCCCCAGGAGCGGCTGTCCGTCTCGTCCCAGAGACCGGCGAGCGTGTCGTCCGCCGTGACCGGCTCGTCGAGAAAGCAGTCCGTCACATCGGGGTCGGCCTCCAAACGCGCGAGCGCGCGCTGCGCGGACGCCGCGTCGGAAAATTCGAGCACATATTCCTGCCACGCCGCCAGGTGCAGCACCCGATCGGCGCCGTACCCGTCCGCGAGCGCGGGCGCAAAGGCGACCACGCGCGTGGGCTCCGTCACAGCGGCGCGTGCGCGCAGCAGACTGTTTGTCTGCACCGGCGCGGCCATCGCCTGCGCCAGCTCCAGCGCACTCGCCACCTCCACCGGCGTCTGCGCGGACGCCGCCGGCACCGCCAGCAACACCACAAGCACCAGCGTGAGCAGCAGGGACAAAAGTCGTTTTCTCATCGTGCGCCTCCTCAGGTCGTGATCGGCACGAACCACAGGTCGCGGTCCACGCTGCCGGAGATGCCCGACACCGTGCCGTCATAGCTGTACTGCCAGAAATCATGCGCGTAGTAAAAATCGTCCGCAGTGCCCGGCGCGCTCACCCAGAAGGCGTAGTCCCCCAGCTGGGCAAAGTCGTAGTCATAGTACCCCTGCCAGCGGTTGCCGTAGACAGCGGCGTCGTAGCCCGCGGCCGTGACCGCCTCGCAGAACGCGACGGCGCAGGCCGTGACGTCCTCGCCGGTCATCTCTGCGGTGCGCACCGTGTCGCCGGCGGCGACGGTGCTCTGGTCGATATTCTCCCAGTCGAACACGAGCGGCATATCGATCTTGTAGTCGCGCGCCGCGTCCACGAGCCACTGCGCCTCCTCGGCCGCCTCCTCGGGCGTGACCGCCTGCGAGAAGAAGTACAGCCCCACGCGCAGCCCCGCCGCGCGCGCCCCGGCGACGTTCTGGCGGAAGCGGTCGTCCTCGACGATGCTGCCCTTGCCGTAGCCCCGGTAGCCCGCGCGAATGAACGCGAAGGCGATTCCGGAATCCGCGACGGCCTGCCAGTCGATGTCCTGCTGGAAGGTGGACACGTCAATGCCCTGCAGCACGCGGTAGGCCGTGCCGGTGTAGGTCACCGAGCCGTCCGCCCCGGCGGAAAAGTCGGACGCCGGAATGTCGAACTTGTCCACGCCCTTGGCCGGGGTGATCCATGCGGTGTTGACGCCGGTGTTCACCTCGACCTGGCCGATGTGCAGCTCGCGCACGGAGCAGCCCGTGAGCGCGAACGTCATCGCCGCTGCCAGCAGCACGGCCAGCACGCGGCGGAATGTTCGATTGTTTTTCCTATGTAAGCGTTTCATGCCGATAAGTATACCACACCTGCCGCCGGAACGCAAACCGGGAGCCGCGCTGCCTCAGTCGGGGTCA
Organism: Bacteroidaceae bacterium; assembly: GCA_963627135.1. Taxonomy (GTDB): domain Bacteria; phylum Bacillota; class Clostridia; order Oscillospirales; family Oscillospiraceae; genus CAG-103. Next base: position 113,951 of record CAVFZY010000010.1, read on the forward strand.
TAATAATGCGCGAGATAGCCCGCCGTGCGCAGGGTTTCGCCCGCCATCTGCTCCAGACGCGCGATGCGCGTTTCCAGTTCGCGCCGGTCGCGGCCGGAGCGCGGCATGGCCGCCAGCTCCAGCCGCAGCGTGGCCGCGCGTGCACGCAGCGCGTTGCCCGTGGCGCGGTACTGTGCCGCCAATTCGTTCAGTTGCATGCTCTCCCTCCAAAAACATTGGTTTTTTCGAAAATTTTTGTTGACAAACATAGTCGGTTTTGCTATGATACATAGGCCGGTGTTGTGCTGGTATAGCTCAGTTGGTAGAGCAGCTGATTTGTAATCAGCAGGTCGGGGGTTCGAGTCCGTCTACCAGCTCCACCTTCTGATAAATTGCATATGGGGGAATTCCCGAGTGGCCAAAGGGGACAGACTGTAAATCTGCTGGCAATGCCTTCGATGGTTCGAATCCATCTTCCCCCACCAAAAATACCGATTACCCGTTTGGGTGGTCGGTATTTTTTATGACTTCTCCCTACGGAACGGTTGGATCGTGCGCTGCCTTCTCCTTGAGGAGAAGGTGCCGAGCGCAGCGAGGCGGATGAGGTGGAAAGGCCACGGTTTCCTCCGACGCATCCGGCCATGCACCGCACGGCTGTCCCGCACCCTCTGGCTCCCTTGTGTAAAGGGAGCCGGCAGCCGTCAGGCTGACTGAGGGATTGACACGCTTGGCTTTGCACAGCGGCCGGTATCTGCAACCCCTCCGGCAAAAATCGAAGATTTTTGCCACCTCCCCTTACACAGGGGAGGCATCGCCGCTACCGGTGGTGCAGTGCATATCCAACGACACCGCATCCGTCGCGGCGTACCGCCGCGCCACCTTCCCCTCAAGGGGAAGGCTTTATAATCCGCAGTCTCCAGCGCCGCCCATACGCCCCTCACGTCCCCGGTGCACACAAGCGCGCGGCCAGCTCCCGCCGCGACAGGCCGCCCACGAGCGTGTCAAAGCAGTCGGCGCACACCGTCAGCCCGCCGCGCGCGCACGGCCACAGATACGCCTCAGCCCACGACGGCAGCGGCGCAAAACACACCTCGCATCGCCGCATCCGCGTCCCCCCCTTCTTTCGTAAAATTATTATGCGTTTGAATAACCTTTGCCCTTAGTTTATACTCGCTAGAATAATTTGTCAAGCAGTTTTTTTGCACCTGCATAAAAAAGCGCCCTGTCGTTTCTTTTTGCGCTCGCAGAGTGCTGTTTTTTTGACGAAAACGAAGCGATTTAAAGTGCCGTTTCTGACTTTTTGCACAAAAAAATTGAGAAAATATATGGAAAACGGATATTGCATTCCCTCTCCGTTTGCGTTACCATGATAAGCGAAATTGGCCACTCAGGCCGTTTTGAGAGCAAAGCGAATAATAAGAAAGAGGTAAGAAAATGATCAACAATGCATACCTGAACCGCGTCTTCGCCGACCTTCAGAAGAACCACCCCAATGAGCCCGAGTTCCTGCAGGCCGTTGACGAAGTCTTTGAGAGCCTCCAGTACGTTGTCGACAAACACCCCGAATGGGAAGAAGCCGGCCTCATGGAGCGCTTCGTCGAGCCCGAGCGCATCATCATGTTCCGCGTTCCCTGGGTCGATGACAACGGCAAGGTTCAGGTCAACCGCGGCTACCGTGTGCAGTTCAACTCCGCGATCGGCCCCTACAAGGGCGGTCTGCGCTTCCACTCCTCGGTCAACCTGTCCGTCATCAAGTTCCTCGGCTTCGAGCAGATCCTGAAAAACTCCCTGACCACCCTCCCCATGGGCGGTGGCAAGGGCGGCTCCGACTTTGACCCCCACGGCAAGTCCGACGGTGAGGTCATGCGTTTCTGCCAGAGCTTCATGACCGAACTCTATCGCCACATCGGCCAGTTCACCGACACCCCGGCCGGCGACATCGGCGTCGGCGCGCGCGAGGTCGGCTATATGTACGGCCAGTACAAGAAGATCGTCGACCGCTTTGAGGGCGGCGTCATCACCGGCAAGGGCCTGACCTACGGCGGCTCCCTCGCCCGCACCGAGGCCACCGGCTACGGCATCTGCTACTTCTCCGCCGAGGTGCTCAAGCACCTGAGAAACGACAGCTTCGAGGGCAAAAAGGTCATCGTGTCCGGCTCCGGCAACGTCGCACAGTACTGCGCGCAGAAGTGCACCGAGCTCGGCGGCAAGGTCATCGCCATGAGCGACTCCAAGGGCTACATATATGATCCCAACGGCGTCAACCTCGACGTGCTGTTTGACATCAAGCAGAAGCGCCGCGCCCGCATCAGCGTCTACGCCGACGAAGTGCCCGGCAGCGAGTACCACGACGGCTGCAAGGACATCTGGACCGTGCCGTGCGACATCGCCATGCCGTGCGCATCCCAGAATGAGATGGATCTTGAGGGCGCGAAGGCCGTCATCGCCAACGGTGCCATGGCCGTGTTTGAAGGCGCGAATATGCCGCTGACCCCCGAGGCCATCAGCGCGGTCATCGAGGCCGGCCTGCTCTACACGCCGGGCAAGGCTTCCAATGCCGGCGGCGTCGCCACCTCCGGTCTGGAAATGAGCCAGAACTCCCTGCGTATGAGCTGGAGCTTCGAAGAAGTCGACGAGAAGCTGCACAACATCATGAAGAACATCTTCCAGGCCTGCTACGACGCCTCCGTCGAGTGCGGCCAGCCGGGCAACATGATGCTCGGCGCGAACGTTGCCGGCTTCCTGAAGGTCGCCAACGCCATGATGGCTCAGGGCATTGTGTAATCGCTGAATCATCCTGCATATCCATCAGGAAGGTCCCCGAAACAGCCGTTTCGGGGACCTTTTTTTGCGGGCGCGGGGGGGAGGCGGCGGAGGTGAAAGGGCCGCGGTTTCCTCCGGCGGTTCCGGTCGTGCGGCCAAGCCTTCTCCTCGAGGAGAAGGTGCCGAGCATCGCGAGGCGGATGAGGTGGAAGTGTCGCGGTCACTTCCAGCGCTGCCGGGGATACACCGCATATCCAACAACACCTCATCCGTCGCGGCGTACCGCCGCGCCACCTTCCCCTCAAGGGGAAGGCTTAAAAGCCCCCTCGGGCTCCCCCGCGGCTCTGGTATTTCGGAAGCAGCCAATATTCGCCGCGCTGCAGGAAAGCGCAGTCCTACCGGCGCAGCGAATCCCCCTTTGCGCGGCGGGGCAAACGATGCTATAATGGGCGCAGATGTTTTCGGGAGGTGCGGCCATGGACACGCAGAGACTATCGCAGACGGTGCAGCCGCTGCTCGGCTGGTTCCGCGGGCACGCGCGCACGCTGCCCTGGCGCGCCGACCGCGAACCGTACCACGTGTGGCTCTCGGAGATCATGCTGCAGCAGACGCGCGTCGAGGCCGTGCGCGGGTACTACGCGCGCTTTCTCGCGGCCGCGCCGGACGTGTTCGCGCTCGCGGCGCTGCCGGAGGCGCAGCTGCTCAAGCTCTGGGAGGGGCTGGGGTACTATAACCGCGCGCGCAAGGCGCAGGCCTGTGCCCGCGAGATCGCGGCGCGCGGCGGCGTCTGGCCCGACACGGTGGAGGGCCTGCTGGCGCTGCCGGGCATCGGCCCGTACACGGCCGGGGCCATCGCCTCGATCTGCTTTGAGCGCCCGGCCGCCGCCGTGGACGGCAACGTGCTGCGCGTGTGCGCGCGCGTGCTCAATGACGCAACACCCATCGACAACGCCGCGCACAAGGCCGCGCTCACCGCGGCGCTGAGCGCGTGCTACCCCGACGGGCACTGCGGCGACTTCACGCAGGCGCTCATGGAGCTCGGCGCGACCGTCTGCGGCCCGAACCGCGCGCCGCAGTGTGCCGACTGCCCGATCGCTGCGCTGTGTCTTGCCCGCGCGCGCGGCACGGCGGCCGCCCTGCCGGTCAAGGCGCCAAAGCGCGCCAAGCGTGCCGAGGACTACACCGTGTTCTGCCTGCGCTGCGGCGACCGGCTCGCCGTCGAGCGGCGGCCGGACAGCGGCCTGCTGGCCGGCCTCTGGCAGCTGCCGAACACGCCGGGCCTGCTCGACGAGCGGCAGGCGGGCGAATATGCCAGCGGGCAGGGGCTCGGCGATGTGCAATTGCGCAGCGCGCGGGACGGCAAGCACATTTTCACGCACATCGTCTGGACGATGCGCTGCTACACGCTCGCGTGCTCGGCCATGCCGCCGCGCTACCACTGGGCCACACCGGACGAGCTGCGCGAGGAGATCTCACTGCCGACGGCGTTCCGGCAGTTTCTGGACGCGGAATGAGCGCATAAAAAGCCGCCCCTGTCAGGTCAGACAGGGGCGGCGGGATTTTAAATATGTGCGCGGATGTGCAAAGGGGCCCAGCGGCACGGGCACATGACCGGCGGCGGTACAAAACGAGATATATCAATCCCTCAGTCAGCCTGCGGCTGACGGCTCCCTTTCCACAAGGGAGCCAAGGGGCGCGGGACGGTCACGCGGACGCACTGTCGGAGCCGCTGGAGGTGGCACAACCTCTCCACCTCATCCGGCGAGCAAAAGCTCACCACCTTCTCCTCAAGGAGAAGGCAGCGCACGATATCACCGTTTCAAAAAGAAGAAAACGATAGGTGCGCGTTGAACGCTCGCGGCTCAGCGCCAGAAGTCGTCGTTTCGGTCGCGGTACTGCGGCGGCATGGGGTACTGCATGCGGCGGAAATAGTCAAACACCGTCTCGCGCGTGACGCGGCGGTCATCGCGCGCCGAACGGTTCACACGCCGGATGCCGAACACGTACAGCGCGATCAGGTAGGCATAAAACAGCAGCGTGAAGCGGCCGTCGCTCTCCTGCGCGAAGGCCAGAAAGTCATAGCACCCGTGCAGCAGCACCGGCACAACGACGCTCAGCGCGAGGTAGGCCCCGCGGTCATCTTGGCGCCCCCAGTAGTCGGAGAGCTTGGCGTAGCCGTAGAAATAGCCCATGAACACGCCGAAGATCGCGTGGCCGGGCACGGCCGTGACCGCGCGCACAATGCCGGTGGCAAAGCCGTAGCTGTAGACATACTTCACGTTCTCGAACGCGGCGAAGCCGAGCGCGACCATGACGGCGTAGACGATGGCGTCAAACTGATAGTCGAACGCCGGATTGCGCCACGTCGTGCGCAGGAAGAGGAACTTGCACGTCTCCTCCGTCAGGCCCGCGACGACGAACGCCTCAAGAAAATAGCCGAGGTAGGCATTGCGCACATGCAGCTGCCCGATGATGGCGCTGAGGATGAACTCGACCACGATGGCCGGCAGGCACGAGAGCGCGCCGTAGCCGAGGAGCCTGGCAAGCAGTACCGGCGGCTCTTTGTCCGTGCGGTCCTTGCGGCAGATATACACCACCAGCACGACGGCCGGCAGCAGCGCGATGAACATCAAAGGATCGATCATGGGAAGACCTCCGATCTGGGATATGCGGGAGTAGGTGCGGATTTGAAAGCCTTCTCCTCGAGGGGAAGGTGGCGCGGCGGTACGCCGCGACGGATGAGGTGTTGCTGGATATGTGGCGCGTAACCGGGGCCGCCGGAAGTTGCCGCAGCATTTTCACCTCATCCGCCTCGCTGCGCTCGGCACCTTCTCGGCAAGGAGAAGGCTGGGGACGCGGTACGGCCATACGATGCCGCGCGCCGGTCACAGCAGCAGCCAGATCAGCAGCGGGATCGTCACGGCGGACAGGATCGTGCTGAGGAAAATGCACTTGGACGCGAACGCATCCGACTGGCCGTACTGCAGGCACAGCGCCGTGACGAGGATGGCCGACGGGCACGCCGCCATGATCACCGGGAGGCTGAGCATCATGCCGCTGACAAACGGCCGCAGCACCACCCACGTCAGCAGCGGGCACACGAGCAGGCGCACGGCCGACACGGCGTAGACCCGCCAGTCCGTGAGCGCGGAGCGCACGGAGATGCCGCCGAGCGACGTGCCGATGACGAGCATCGACAGCGGGATCGTCACGCCAGAGACCGACGAGATCGTATCGGCGAGGACGCCGGGCACATGCACGCGCGAGAGCAGCAGCACGACCGACAGCAGCGTGGCGATGACCGGCGCGTTGAGCACATCCTGCCAGCGGACGCGGCCGCCGTCCGGCGAGAGCTGCGCCGCGCTGCAGGAATAGAGTGCGAGGTTGAACGGAATGTTGCAAAGGGAAGCGAAAAACACCATCTCGTCGCCGAAGATCGCCGCGACGACCGGCAGCCCCACAAAGCCCACATTGCCGAACGCGGTCACGAGCCGCGTCGCGCCCACATCCTCGCTGCGCGTGCGCATCAGCCGCGGAAGGAACCACGCCGCGAGCATCTGCAGCACAACCATGACCGTCATGACCAGAATGTACTCGAGCAGCTCACTCCCGCTGAAATCCGGCACGCTCAGCACGGAATTGAGGATGGTCGCCGGCAGCAGCACCTTCACGAGCAGGGGCGTGACGCGCTTGTTGAACTCCGGCCCCGTGATGCCGGTGCGCGCACAGAAGTAGCCAAGGAGCATGATGAGCAGCAGCATGGCCATCTTGGCAAAGACAGTGGACAGATTCATACTTTTTCTCTCTTCTTTTCTCTCTCATCGGGCGGCGCATGGCGCTAACAACCCAGTATAGGATAGTATATGCCAGACATCGTGTCTTGTAAAGCGGAATTCGCACCGGGTACTTGCCAAACGCCGCCCGGACTGTTACACTGGCAGAAAAGGGGGTGTGCGCATGAAGAAAACCGTCATGACCGTCATCCGCGTCATCGTCATCGTCGCCATTCTGGGTCTGCTGACCTACGGCGGCTTTGTGGGGATGAACCGCGTGTCCGGCACCGGGGACTACACCATCGACCAGTACGCCGCGACCGACGACGGCGGTCTGCTGACCGTGACGAAGGCCGGCACGACCGTGCATATCCAGTGCTCGGCCGAGCAACTCGCCGCCGTGGCCGCACAGCCGGACGGTACGTTTCACCTGTCGTTCTCCTACAGCCAGATCACGAACAGCGGCACGCTCAAGGACATCACGCCCGCCGGCTGACGACTGCGCCGCGCGGCTGATCGACCGCATGAACACGCCCGCCGGCCACCGCCGGCCGGGCGCGTTTCTTAACAATTCTGAATTTTTCGCACACACTTGCAAAATCCGCGCCGGTGCGCGTATAGTAGAGGCAGTTATTAACAGATTTTTTGGGAGCCGAACGGTCTCCCGGAGGTGACTTCGTATGCAGACAACCGACCCCCGCCGCACCCTGCGGTCCGACAGCGATGTCCGCACGCCGAGGCAGGCCGCCCGGCCGCGCCCGGTCAAGCGCCGCGCGCCGCGGCGCCGCGGCCCGAACCAGTCGATGCTGGTGTTCGCAGCCGTGCTGGTCGTGATCGTGCTGACAGCCGTGCTGGTGCTCGTGCTCGTGAGCCGGCATGACAGCGCGCCGAAGGACGATCCCGCCGCGTCGGCCGTGCCCACCGCGCAGACCGCGCAGCAGGACACCGTGCTCACAGAGGCGAAGCACCTCGCCGCGCAGTATGACTACGACAAGGCCATCGCCGCCGTGACAGGCTTTTCCGGGTGGGAGAGCGTGCCGGAACTGCAGCAGGCCAAGGCCGATTTCGAGGCGCAGAAGGCGCAGGCCGTGCGCTGGGCCGACCCCACGACCATTCCGCACGTCTTTTTCCACACGCTCATCGCCGACACTGCCCGCGCCTTTGACGGCGATCCCGAGCAGGGCGGCTACAACCAGTTCATGGTCACGATCAAAGAGTTCAACGCCGTGCTGCAGAGCCTGTACGAGCGGAATTTCGTGCTCGTGGACATTCATGACATCGCCAAGCTGCAGCAGCAGGCCGACGGCTCGTCGAAATACGTCGCGGGCGACATCTATCTCCCCGCCGGGAAAAAGCCCATCGTTATGTCGCAGGACGACGTGTGCTACTATGAATATATGACCGACAGCGACGGTGACGGCAAGCCCGACAAGGGCGGCGACGGCTTCGCCTCCCGCCTGCTGGTGAAGGACGGCAAGCTCACGTGCGAGTACGTGGACGCCGACGGGCAGACGCTCTACGGCAGCTACGACCTCGTGCCGCTGCTCGACGACTTCCTGGAGCAACACCCGGACTTTTCCTACCGCGGCGCGCGCGCGACCATCGCCGTGACCGGGTATCAGGGTGCGTTCGGCTACCGCATCAGCAATGATTACAAGGCAAAGCTCGGCGACGAGGCCTTCGCGCAGGCGTGCAAGGACGCGCGCGAGGTGGCCGACGCGCTGCGCGCCGAGGGCTACACGATCGCGAGCCACAGCTACGGCCACCTGACCTACGGCGAGATCTCCGCCGAACGTCTGGCGACCGACGCGCAGAAGTGGAACGATCAGATCGCGTCCGTCATCGGCGGGACCGACGTGCTGCTCTACCCCTTCGGCAGCGACATCGCCGGCATCGAGGCCTACAAGGGCGCAAAGTTTGACACGCTCTACGGCCTGGGCTTCCGCTATTTCTGCAACGTGGACTCGGCCGAGCACTGGGTGCAGATCCACGACGGGTATGTCCGCCAGGCCCGGCGCAACATCGACGGCTACCGGATGTACTATCAGCCGAACCTGCTCGACGACCTGTTCAACACCAAGACCGTCTGGGACAGCGCCCGCCCGACACCGGTGCCGAAGATCTGACCGGAACAGAAAAACACCTCCGTATGATGCAGTCATACGGAGGTGTTTTTATGCCGGATGTCGAACCGCCACACGGCGACGACGTAGGACACGAAGGCGATGGCCTCAATGACCATGCACGAGTACGAGCGCGCGAGGATGTCATACGTGAACCAGAACGGCGAATTGCTCAGGTAGAGCAGGCGCGTGCGGCGCATGTCGCGTGTCCAGAGCGCGACCGTCGTCATGCTCATGGCGATGCCGGGCAGCAGGCTCATCGGCCCCGCCCACGTGAGGACGGTGTTGACGACGTACAGCGCCAGAAACACCCACAGCCACGCGCGGCTCTGCGCCCACTTGCGGTCGTTGAAATAAAACACGACGCTGCGCGCGAACGACAGAATGTTGATGGTCGCGGCGGTCATCGCGCCGAGCAGCCCGTAGTGCACGATCCACATCAGGCAGGCGGCGGCCTGCGCGGCGAGGATGACACGGCGGTTATTGAATTGCACCGAGACAAACACGATCAGGCTGCCGAGCAGACCCAGCGCCTGGTTGAGCCAGAAACCCATGTTGCCCACACCCTTTCTTCCCGCAGGAAAAAGTATCGTAACACAAACGCACGGGAAAAACAACCCTCCCCGCGCGGTTTTTCGCCCTCCCGCGTGGTACAGGCCTTGACAACTGTCCCAAAAACGGCTACGCTATTTCTATATCCTTGAATTTTCAGAAAGAAGAATGTCCATGTCCCCCGCGCCCCGCGGCCAAAACGCTAAGAAAATCGCCCTGCGCTACCTCTTTTTCACGCTCGGCCTGCTCATCAACTCCTTCGGCATCGCCTTCATCACGAAGAGCAGCCTCGGCACGTCGCAGATCTCGAGCCTGCCGTACGTGCTCAGCCTGCGCTTCCCGCTGAGCTTCGGCGGCTTTACTTTTATCATGAACACGGTGTTCATCCTCATCCAGATCGCCATCCAACGGCGGGATTTCCCGCCCGTGCAGCTGCTGCAGATCGCAGCGAACGTGCTCTTCAGCGGCTTTCTCGACGTGAGCATGGCCGCGCTGAGCTGGCTGCACCCGGCCGGGTGGCTCGCGCGCGGCGGATGCATGCTGCTCGGCTGCGCCATCCTCGCCTGCGGCATCAGCATCGAGATCGCGCCGGACGTCATCACCGTGCCCGGCGAGGGGCTCGTGCGCGTACTCGCGCAGGCGACGGGTAAGGACTTCGGCCGCGTAAAGCTCGTGTTCGACGTGACGCTCATCGTCATTGCGTCCGCGCTGTCGCTGCTGTTTTTCCGGCAGCTGCAGGGCGTCGGCATCGGCACGGTCGTGTCAGCGCTGATCGTCGGGCCGCTCGTGTCGCTGTTCGGCCGCGTGCTGCCGGGTCTCGGCCGCATCCGCGCGCTGGCCATCTCCTGAATACGCAAGCGCCGCACCGGAAACCGGTGCGGCGCTTTTTTACTCCGTCATGCCGAGGATCTCATAGATATTCGAGCGCGAGAGCCACTGCAGCTCGCGGATAAAAACCTCGTTCGGCTCCTGCATACCCTCGAGAAACCAGCCCTCGAGCATGCCCCAGAACGCGCGCGAATAGTACCGCCGCAGATACTTGCGGTCGAGCGCCGAGAGCGCCACCTGCGTCTGGTGCTGCTGCTCATAGAGCGCGATGACCGACGTGACGAACCGATCCGTCGAGCGCTCATACAGCCGCTGCATCTGCGCCCAGAACGCGGGGCCATAGCCGGAGTCCGTGATCGCGCGCAGGTAAAACGACTCGGCGCGCATCAGCTCCATGGCCTGATCCATCAGCCGCTGCCACGTAAACAGGTTCGACTCCGCCGGCGGGGAAACACGCTCGAACGCGTCCGTATACATCCAGCCAAGCAGGTCGGCGATGCCGTGAAAATGATAGTAAAACGTCTTGCGGTTCACCCGCGCACGCGCGACGAGCTGCTGCACCGTGATGGTGTCGAGCGGCTGCTCGTGCATGAGCGCCTTGAGCGTGTCCGCCAGATGCTGCTGCGTGTAATTGGCCATGGATGCACCTCCGGAAAATTTGCGCACAGACTGCACAGTGTACCGATTTCGGTCTATTATACACCTTCCTCCCATTTACAGCAACCCGTTTTGGGCGTACATTCGTGTCAAAACCTGACACGGAAGGGGAAACCGTCATGAAACGTACATTCCTGTGCATCTGCAGCGTGCTACTCATCTGCGCGTGCGTGCTCGGCCTGTTTGCCGGCGTGCGCACCGTGCAGGACGTGCAGAACATCCAGGCGTACAAAAACGAGGCCGCGGCCACAGCGCGCGAGGGCATCGCGACGGCGCGCGACGCGATCGCGCTGCTGCAGGAAAACCAGAGCGCGTATCTCGAGGGCGCGGCGACGTACGCCTCCGGCCTTGTGACGTACCGGAACGGCCGCGCGACGCTGCAAAACGGCAAAGCCACCTATGCCGCCGGGCAGGCCGCACTCGCCGACGGCAAGGCCACCTACGCCGCCGGCCGGCAGACGCTGGCCGAAAATCAGGCGGCCTACGAAGCCGGCAAGGCGCTCATCGGCAAGATCGAGCCGCTCATGCCGTACGTGCAGGCCTACCAGCAGGCGCGGCACACGCTCTATGACATGGAGATGGGCATCCCGGGCATCAGCGACCTGACCGAGGCGCGCTACACGCTGCGCGCGGCCGTCGCGAATCTCGCAGCGCAGGCCTCGGCCGTCGCGTGGATCAGCCAGCAGCTCGGCATGGATCTCGGGTCCGTGCTGCTGACCGACTACACGGACGAACAGATGATCTCGCTGGCGGACAACATCGTCTCGCTCTACGAGAAGGGGCTCGCGCAGATCCGGACATATGAGCAGGGGCAGGCCACGCTCGACGCAGCCGCCGAGACCATCGCGGAAAACGAGGGCAAGCTGCGCGACGCCAAGCAGCAGCTCGCCGCCGCGGAGGCGCAGCTGGCCAGCGGCGCGAACACACTCGCCGACGGCAAGGCGAAGCTGACCACGTTCGAGGACGGGCAGGCGCAGCTCACCGCCGGGCTGGAGCTGCTGCTCGAGGAGATGACGCCCTGCACCACACGCGGCGGCAAACAGGTCGTGCCGGGCCTGGCGGAACTGCTGGGCGCGGACTTCTCGCTCTGGGAGCTGGAAGACGACGGCAGCGTGCGCACCGTCAACGGCTGCGCGCTGCTGGATCTCGACAACTGCCTGCGCGTCTGTGACGAGGGCGAGCACTACCTCGACCTGCAGACGGCAGACATCAAGGGCGAGGTGATCCTGCGCATCGCGCTGGCCGCGCTCATGGCGCTCGCCGCCGTGGCGGGGCTGATCGCGGGCGTGTTCGGCCTGCTGGCCGGCATCCGCGCGCGCGGCAGGACCGGCTTTGTCCCCGGCGTGATCTGCGCCGCGCTGGCCGCCGCCGGGAATATCACCGGCGCGATCACCGGCTACACCGATTACGCCTATGCCGTCCAGACCGTGACGGACGGCGTGGAAAGCTACACTTACTCCGGCGACCTGCAGTTCCGGGTGCTGCTGGCGCTGGGTATTGTGTCGATCCTCTTTGCGGTGATCGCGGGCGTGCTGCGCAAAGCACCCGCTCGCGAAACCGCGCCGAACGCTTAACCGCCCGGAAACGAAAAAGCACCCCCGCATGGGGGTGCTTTTCTGCTCGTCCAGAAGTCCGGTATGGACTTCCGGACTTCCAAGCCTTTCGGCGGCGATGGATCCGATTCGAGGCGGGCCTTGCCCCCTCGAGCTCCCCTGCTGCTCTGTGCCCTTTACACATCTGCGCAGGTTTTCCTTGCCGCAAAAAGTGCCCCGTGGGGGTGCTTTTTCTATATTTAAATGGTATCGCTCAAAACCATGCGGCGATCTGCTGCCAGAGCGGCAGACCGACCAGCCAGCGGATGAGCGGCACGAACAGCAGCGCCGGCAGATAGTCCGCCACCTTGATCTTTGTGGCGCCGATCTGGTTGAGGCCGATGGCCGCCACGAGCAGGGAGCCCGCGCACGTGAGGTCCGCGACCGTCGCCTCCGAGAGCAGCGGCGCAATGGCGCCGGCCAGCAGCGTGATGCCCCCCTCAAGCAGGAACGTCGGCAGCGCCGACAAAAGCACGCCGGTGCCGAGCGTCGTGGCGAGCATGGCCGAAAAGACCGCATCAATGACCGCTTTCGTAAACAGGATGCCGTTGTCGCCGCGGATGCCGGCATCGAGTGAGCCGTTGACGCCCATCGCCCCGACACAAAACAGCAGGCTCGCCGTGACGAGGCCCTCGGCCAGCGACGGGCCGCCCTCGTGCCGGTGGACGCGCGCCTCGACCCAGATGCCGAGGCGATGGGTCGCCCCGTCGATGTTCAGCAGCGCGCCCGCGGCCGCACCGAGCGCCACGGACACAATGACGACGAGGATGCTCTGACACTCCAGCGCACCCGAGATGCCGATATACAGCACGCACAGCCCAAGGCCGATCGTGACGGTCTTGCTCACGCGCTCGGGGATGCCTCTCTTCAACAGAAGGCCGATCGCCCCGCCGGCCACGATGCCTGCCGCATTGACAATGGCGCCTGTCATGCTCATGAATGATCCGCTCCTTCCCGCCGCGTCCGCCATATTTAAATAAGGTATCCCCCCCGGACACGGCGCGCCATGCATGTACCGCTCTACGATAGCACAACCGCCCGGCGGTGTAAACACCCAAATGCGGCAGATTCAGCCGCGCGGCGCGGGCCTGGACGCCTTGAGCTCGCTCAAAAACAGCTGCCCGGCGGTGGACAGGCCAGTCTTTTGCTTATAGACGACGCCGATGGTGCGCTGCAGCTCCGGAGAGAGCCGGCGCGCGGTGATGCGCTGGCCGCTGTGGCGCAGCACGGCCTCCGGCAGGATGGACACGCCGAGCCGGCTCTCGACCATGTTCAGGATCGTGTAATCGTCGGCCACGCGGTACTGCACGTCGATCTGCGGGTGGCGCGCGAGCAGCTCGCGGATGCAGCCGCCGCCGCGCCCCTCCTCGAGGAGGATGAAGGGCTCGGCCGCCAGCTCATCGACCTGGATGAAGATGTTCTCTCCCAGCGGATGGCCCTCGGGCAGGACGGCGAGCATGGTGTCGCGGTAGATCGGCTCGCAGGCGAACGGCGTCGCGCGCGACATGTCCGTGAAGCCGAAGTCGACCACGCCCTCGCGCACCCAGTCCTCAATCTCATAATACAGGCCCTGATAGAGCTCGAAGCGGATGCCGCTGTGCTGGCTTCGGAAGCGCTCCATGGCCGGCGGCAGCAGGAAGCTCGACACGCTCGTGAACGTGCCGAGGCGGATCGTGCCCTGCTCCAGCCCGCTGAAGCCCGCCGCCTGCGACTGGAGCATGCGGTAGGCGTTGACCGTGTCGCGGATGTACGGCAGCAGGTGGCGGCCCTCGTAGGTGAGCGCCACGCCCGAGCGCGAACGCACCAGCAGCGTCACGCCCAGCTCCTCCTCCAGCGACTTGATCATCTGGCTGACGGCCGACTGCGTGTAGCCGAGATCGCGCGCCGCGTCCGAAAAACTGTTGCGCTCAAAAACCTTCAGGAAGGCGATGTATCGGTTCATAAGCACCTCACAAATCAGAAACGCTAATTTAATTATCAGAAATATTTGCTTTACTTATTCATAAAGGCATTATATAATAGGCACTGTCAGATAGCAAGCGGGAATTTTCGTGACCGCACACGAATCTCTCCGCCGCTGACTGGACACGCAATTTTCCCCCCAAGCAACATGATAATTCCTTTTTCCAACTCCATTTCTCCTATGGAAACGTCCCTGCCGGTTTGTCCGTTCCGGCAGGGACGTTTTCCGTTTTTGCGTGGGGGTGAATGATCGAGGTTTTGAAATCCGTCTCCCGGATGGGAGACGAGCCGGCTTCTCTTCCGGCTTCTGCGCAGCAGGGGAGCCCGAGGGGGCAAGGCCCGCCTCGGATGAGATCATGCATCGCCCTCCGGCGATGCCTTCCCCTTGAGGGGAAGGTGGCACGGCGGCACGCCGTGACGGATGAGGTGTCGTTGGATATGCGGCGCGTGACCGGAGCCGCTGGAAGTAACCGCAGTATTTCCACCTCATCCGCCGAACAAAGCTCGCCACCTTCTCCTCGAGGAGAAGGCCAGGGTGCGAGTCGAACGCACGGCGCGTGACCGGAGCCGCTGGAAGTAACCGCAGTATTTCCACCTCATCCGCCGAACAAAGCTCGCCACCTTCTCCTCGAGGAGAAGGCCAGGGTGCGAGTCGAACGCACGGCGCGTGACCGGAGCCGCTGGAAGTAACCGCAGTATTTCCACCTCATCCGCCGAACAAAGCTCGCCACCTTCTCCTCGAGGAGAAGGCCAGGGTGCGAGTCGAACGCACGGCGCGTGACCGGAGCCGCCGGAGATAGCCGAAGCATTTCCACCTCATCCGCCGAGCAAAGCTCGGCACCTTCTCCTCGAGGAGAAGGCCAGGGTGCGAATCGGACGCACGGCGCGTGACCGGAGCCGCTGGAGATAGCCGAAGCATTTCCACCTCATCCGCCGAGCAAAGCTCGCCACCTTCTTCTCGAGGAGAAGGCTAGGGTGCGAGTCGAACGCACGGCGCGTGACCGGAGCCGCTGGAGATAGCCGAAGCATTTCCACCTCATCCGGCGAGCAAAGCTCGCCACCTTCTCCTCGAGGAGAAGGCTAGGGTGCGAATCAGACGCACGGCGCGTGACCGGAGCCGCTGGAAGTAACCGCAGCATTTCCACCTCATCCGCCGAACAAAGCTCGGCACCTTCTCCTCGAGGAGAAGGCATCGCCACACGGCATTGCGGCCGCAAAGAAGAAACGATCACGCCGCCGCAGACAAAGCAGCCCTCCCGAATCGGGAGGGCTGCTGCTTCTCTATGCTTTTTTCATCCATCCGCGCGCACATCCATTTCTGCGCTCGCGCAGAGCCGCGGCAATGCTGGAGCATTGCCTGCCCCGGCGGTCAGTCCACGACCGTGACAACGGCGGTGGTGGCCGCAGCGATGGCATCCGCCTGCAGGGCGTCGGTCGTGACGGTCTGCAGCGGCAGACCGCCGAGCGCCGACCAGTCCAGCGACCCGGAGACCCCGCGCACCGTCAGCTCCGTGAGCCCGGTGAAGCGGTCGAGCCCGGTCAGGTCGTCCAGCTCGCAATCGGTGAGCGAGAGCGCCGTGAGCGCCTGCTCGCGGTCAAAGCTGCGGAAGAACTCGCCGCGCAGGTCGCACCCCACCAGCGTCAGGCGCGTGAGCGAGGACTTGTGCAGCACGATGCGCAGCTCGCGGCGCGTGCAGTGCGAGAGCGTGACGTCCTGCAGCTTGGTGAGCGCGCGCAGCTCGGACAGGTCCGACACGTTCGCGCCGTTGAGGCTCAGGGCGCGCACGTTCAGGCAGCGGCCGAGGCCGGTCAGGTCGGTGATGGCGTTGCCGTCGGCCGTGAGGGCCGTGAGCTTCGGCAGCTGCTCGATGCCCGTCAGGCTCGTGAGCCGGTTGGCGCTGACGTCGAACATCTCCACGCCGCAGGCGGGCAGGCTCTCAAGCGAGGTCAGCGACTGGAACTGCACCGTGACCACCGTCAGGCTCGGGAAATACGCGAGGTCGGACAGGTCGCGGATGTCGCCGCGCCGCACGGTGACGGTTTGGCCGGAGGGGTCGACCATCTCCGCCGTCTCGACGCCGGCGGCCGCCGCGCCCACGCCCTGCTGCGGGGCGGCGAACCAGTACCGGTCGCCGCAGACGTACAGCGCCGTGAGGCCCTTGAGGTCCGCGACCGTCAGCTCGCCTGTGGGCTTGCCGGCATAGTCGCGCGCGGCCTGCTCGAGCAGCGGGTTCTGGAACTGGGCCACCGTGTCGTCCGCGAGCGTCTGCACCGCGACGGTCCTGGCCGTGAAGCGGTAGAGCAGGCCCGTGAAGTGGCCGACGATGCCGGCCGCGATCAGGCAACCGACGAGCACAATGGCGATGATCGCCGCCGCGAGGCCGCGGCGCTTTTTCTTCGGCCGCGCAGGCTTCGGCGCCTTGGGCTGTTTTTCACGCTTGGCGCGGGGCTTTTTCTCTTTTTCTTTTTTCTCGGGCGCGGGTGCGGGCACCGGGACATCCGGCAGCTCCGGCGCTTCGCCGGCGAATTTCGCCGCATCGAGCAGCTCGGCCGAGAAGAGCTTGTCGTAGAAATACTCCTCGCTCGGGTAGGTGTACTTCATGAGCGCGAAGAGGTTGCCGATCTGCATCTCCATGCCGGGGGAGAGCTCCGTCCGCTCGAGGTAGACGTTGATGACCGGCTTGCGCTTGGTCAGGGCATAGTGCATCTCCTTGCGGCAGTTGTCCGAGCGCAGGTACGCCGGGGACAAAAACGCCAGCACGAGCTGCGCGCGCTCGAGATGCGACGCGATGCTCTCCGGCCACTCGCTGCCGGCCTCGATGCCCTCATCGTACCAGACGCGAAAGCCGCGCGACTGCAGCGTGCTGATGATCTCCAGCACGGCCGCGTCGTCCCTGTGCGCGTAGCTGACGAAGATATACGGCAAAGTGCCCTCATAGGGGTGAAGAAGTGTTTTCAAGGAACCACCTCCGGAAAAGGTTCAAAAATCAACGGGATTCTGTTAGTGTATCACACACATTCGTGCCCGGCAAGGGCTTTGAGCCCGGCAAGGTAGGCATACGGCACGCGCAGCCCGCCCCGGCCGGAGCCGAGGGCGATGTCCGGCTTGCGCAGGCCGTGATAGTCCGAGCCGCCGGAGGGCGCGAGGCCGAAGCGCTCGGCCAGCGCCTGCGCCGCCGCCGTCTGCGCGGGCGTGTAGGTCGTGTAGCGCACCTCGACGCCGAGGGCCCCGGCGTCCGCCGCCGCGGCGAGCATGGCGGCGCGCTGCGCATCGTCAAAGCGGTACTTGAAGATGTGCGCCACGACCGGCACGCCGCCCGCCGCACGCAGGGCGCGGATGAAATCCGCGAGCGGGATGTTGTAGCGTGGGACGTAAAATGCCTTTCCCCGGCCGAGCAGGCCGCGCATGGCGTCGGGCACCGACGCGATGCACCCGCGCTGCACGAGCAGCGCCGCGATGTGCGGCCGGCCGAGCACCGTCTGCCCCGGGAAGGCCGCGTGCAGGTCGGCCATCGTGATGGGGTAGCCCGCGTCGTGCAGGCGCTGCACCATCGTTTCGTTGCGGGCATTGCGCTCGTCGGTCGCGCGGGTCATGAGCGCGCGCAGCGCGGCGTTGCCCGTGTCCATGAAGTAGCCGAGCAGGTGCACCTCCTCGCCGCCCCAGACGGTGGACAGCTCCACGCCGGGCACGACCTCGATGCCGCACCGCTGCCCCGCCGCGAGGGCTTCGGGCAGGCCGGCGAACGTGTCATGGTCCGTGACGGCCACGGCCCGCAGGCCGAGCGCCGCCGCCTTGCGCACCACGGCGGCCGGCGCGTCCGACCCGTCGGACGCGAGCGTGTGCGTGTGCAGGTCAATCCGCTCCATGGCGCACCTCCAGCCCGTCCGGCAGTGCGTCGCCCTGCCAGAGGACAAAGACCGTGCCGTCCGTGACGCGCACCGTGGCCGCCGCGCCGGTGAACGAATTGCTCACGCCGAGCGGCATGGCGCAGTGCAGCTCCGCGTCCGTGATCTCGTAGAGCAGGCCGCGCAGCGTGACGCCGCGCGCGACATCGCCGCTGCTGAAAACAGACACCGTGCCCTCCATGCCGGCGGGGAAGGTCAGCGTGCCGTTTTGCACCGCCGTGACCACCCAGCCGCAGCCGATGAGCCAGCCCAGCGCGCCCGCGTCCGTGAGCCCGCGCAGCGTCTGCAGGCTCGCGATCGTCTGGTCGAGGCGGCCGCCGAGCGCGCCCGCCATCACGAGCCGCCGGTACCCGTGCGCCAGCGCCCAGCGCACGGCGAGGCCGAGGTCCGTGTCGTCCTTCATGACCGGGTGCGTCTCCACGTTCGGGTGGTCCGGCCGGTAACCAAGGGAGTCAAAGTCGCCCATGACGAAGTCCGGCTCGATGCCGCGGGCCTTCAGCGCGCGGTAGCCGCCGTCGGCCGCGATGACATAGTCCCCCGCCTGGGGGCTCAGGCGCACGCCGTCAAGACTGGCCGCGCCGACGATATAACAAATATTTTCCAAATTCATTCCAGCCTTCCTGAATTTTCGTCCGCTATTGTACCACATTCCGCGCGGCGAGAAAAGAATTGCGTGTAAACAGTATTTGTTAGATTTTAAACGCGCCAAAATTTAAAAATTTTATTTCTATTGTTACTGATTTATGATATAATTCCAGTGTTGACAGCGCGCCGGAGCCCGCCTCTGCGCCGCTGCCGCCCCCACCTCTGCGGCCTGCCGCAGCCAGAAAGGAGACACGACCGTGTCAGAAAAAGTTTTCAGCAAGGTCCTTGCCGCCAACCGCGGCGAGATCGCGGTGCGTATCTTCCGCGCGTGCTACGACCTCGGCATCCACACCGTGGCCATGTACTCCAAGGAAGACGAACTGAGCATGTTCCGCACCCGTGCCGATGAGGCCTACCTCGTCGGCGAGAACAAAAGCCCCCTGGGCGCGTATCTCGACATCCCCGAGATCATCGACCTGGCCAAGCGCCGCGGCGTCGACGCCATCCACCCGGGCTACGGCTTCCTGTCCGAAAATGCAGACTTTGCCCGCGCCTGCGAAGAGGCCGGCATCACGTTCATCGGCCCCCCGAGCGACGTGCTCGGCAAGATGGGCGACAAGCTCTCGGCCAAGCAGATCGCCATGGAGTGCGGCGTGCCGGTCATCCCCGGCTGCTCCGAGCCCCTGCGCGACGGGCAGGAGGCGCTGGAGAAGGCCATCAGCTTCGGCTTCCCCGTCATCCTCAAGGCGGCGGCCGGCGGCGGCGGCCGCGGCATGCGCCTGTGCGAGATGCCCGAGGACGTCATCCCCGCGTTCGAGCTCGTCAAGAGCGAGGCGCGCAAGGCCTTCGGCAATGACGACATCTTCATCGAGAAGTACCTCGTGCAGCCCAAGCACATCGAGGTGCAGATCCTCGCCGACCAGTACGGCAACGTGCGCCACCTCGGCGAGCGCGACTGCTCGCTGCAGCGCCGCTACCAGAAGGTCGTCGAGTTCGCGCCCGCGTGGAGCGTGTCCGAGAGCATCCGCGCGCAGCTGCACGCCGACGCCGTGAAGATCGCCGAGGCCGTCGGCTATGTCAACGCCGGCACGGTGGAGTTCCTCGTCGACCGCGACGGCAACCACTACTTCATCGAGATGAACCCCCGCATCCAGGTCGAGCACACCGTCACCGAGATGGTCACGAACATCGACCTCGTGCGCGCGCAGATCCTCATCGCCGAGGGTCAGCCGATCAGCCACCCGGAGATCGGCCTCGGCGAGCAGAGCAACCTCAAGATCAACGGCTACGCCATCCAGTGCCGCGTGACCACCGAGGACCCGGCCAACAACTTCGCGCCCGACAACGGCAAGATCGAGGCCTACCGCTCCGGCGGCGGCTTCGGCGTGCGTCTCGACGGCGGCAACGTCGGCACGGGCTCGGTCATCTCGCCGTATTACGACTCCCTGCTCGTCAAGGTCACGAGCTGGGACTGCACCTTCCCCGCCGTCTGCCGCAAGGCCACCCGCGCCATCAATGAAGAGCACGTGCGCGGCGTGAAGACGAACATCCCGTTCGTGACGAACATCCTCAACCACCCGACGTTCATCGCCGGCAAGTGCCACACGAAGTTCATCGACGAGACGCCGGAGCTGTTCGAGTTCACCGAATCGCGCGACCGCGCGACCCGCGTGCTCAAATACATCGCCAACATCCAGGTCAACAATCCCGACGCCGAGCGCCACCAGTACGACACGCCGCGCTTCCCGAAGGCGCAGCGCGAGATCACGAAGCAGGACGGGCTCAAGCTCCTGCTCGACACTGACGGCCCCGAGGCCGTCAAGGAATGGGTCCTCGGCCAGAAGAAGCTGCTCATCACCGACACGACGATGCGCGACGCGCACCAGTCCCTGCTGAGCACCCGCCTGCGCACCCGCGACATGGTCAAGGCTGCCGACGGCACGGCCGACATCCTCGCCGACTGCTTCTCGCTCGAGATGTGGGGCGGCGCGACGTTCGACACCGCCTACCGCTTCCTGCACGAGTCCCCGTGGGAGCGCCTGGAGATGCTGCGCGAGAAGATCCCGAACATCCCGTTCCAGATGCTGCTGCGCGGCTCGAACCTCGTCGGCTACGCGAGCTATCCGGACAACCTCGTGCGCGCCTTCATCACCGAGTCCGCCCGCGAGGGCATCGACGTGTTCCGCGTGTTCGACTCGCTCAACTGGATGCCGAACATGGAGACCGCCATGGACGAGGTCCTGCGCCAGGGCAAGTTCCTCGAGGGCACCGTGTGCTACACCGGTGACATCCTCGATGCGACGCGCGACCGCTACACGCTGGAGTACTACGTCGACTTCGCCAAGGAGCTCGAGCGCCGCGGCGCCCACATGCTGGCCATCAAGGACATGTCCGGCCTGCTCAAGCCCTACGCCGCCAAGAAGCTCGTGAGCACCCTCAAGCAGGAGATCGGCATCCCCATCCACCTGCACACGCACAACACCACCGACAACCAGATCGCGACCTATCTCATGGCGGCCGAGGCCGGCGTGGACGTGGTCGACACCGCCATCGGCCCGCTCGCAAACCTCACGAGCCAGCCGTCGATGAACGCCATCGTCGAGTCCCTGCGCGGTCAGGAGCGCGACACCGGCTTTGACCCGCAGCGCCTGCAGGAGCTGGCCGATTACTGGGCCGACGTGCGCCTGCGCTACGAGAACTTCGACAAGGGCCTCAAGGTCCCCGTCACCGATATCTACCGCTATGAGATCCCCGGCGGCCAGTACACGAACCTGCAGCCGCAGGTCGAGTCGCTCGGCCTCGGCCACCGCTTCGCGGAGGTCAAGGAGATGTACCGCACCGTCAACCTCATGCTCGGCGACATCATCAAGGTCACGCCGTCGTCCAAGATGGTCGGCGACCTCGCGATCTTCATGGTGCAAAACGACCTCACGCCCGAGAACATCGTCGAAAAGGGCGAACACCTCGCCTTCCCCGACAGCGTCGTGAGCTACTTCAAGGGCATGATGGGTCAGCCGCCCTGCGGCTTCCCGAAGGATCTGCAGCGCGTCGTGCTCAAGGGCGAAAAGCCCATCACCGGCCGCCCCGGCGACCTGCTGCCGCCCGTCGACTGGGATCAGCTGCGCCGCGAGATCGTCAAGTTCTACCCGAACTACGAGGATCCGCGCTCCCTCATCTCCTATGCCATGTACCCGAAGGTCTATGAGGAGTTCATCAGCCACCGCAAGGAGTACGGCTACATCATGCGCATGGGCAGCCACGTGTTCTTCAACGGCATGGCCGTCGGCGAGATGAACAAGATCAACATCGAGGACGGCAAAACCCTCATGATCAAGTACATCGGTCTCGGCGACCGGAACGACGACGGCACGCGCAACGTGCAGTTCGAGCTCAACGGTATGCGCCGCGAGGTCTCCGTGCCCGACCCGACCGCGGCCGACACGGCCAAGACCGTCGTCATGGCCGACCCGAACGACAAGAGCCAGGCCGGCGCGTCCATCCCGGGCA
The DNA here is from genome assembly GCA_963627135.1 of Bacteroidaceae bacterium. Taxonomy (GTDB): domain Bacteria; phylum Bacillota; class Clostridia; order Oscillospirales; family Oscillospiraceae; genus CAG-103. The sequence goes on from CAVFZY010000010.1 coordinate 136,178, forward strand.
TGGTGTCGAAGGTCAACGTCAAGCCCGGCGACCAGGTCAAGGTCAACGACGTGCTCGCCGTGATCGAAGCCATGAAGATGGAGACGAGCGTCGTCGCCCGCATGGACGGCACGGTCGACGAGGTCTTTGTCAAGGGCGGCCAGTCGGTCAAGGCCGGCGAGCTGCTGCTGACGATCAAGTAAATCCCCCGGTTTTTCCACGCGGAGCGCACCCTCGTGCGCGACAGCAACTTCCTCGGCACCCCCGCCGCGGCCGTGCCCGAGGGCGCGGAGCGCTATGCGGAGATCCGCAGCATCCTGCCGGCGCTCGAGCACTTCGAGACGATCGACCCCGCCCTGCTCGCGCCCGAGAGCATGCTGCGCGAGTTCATCGGCGGCGTGTACAGCTACTGAGCGGTCTCGCCCCGGCAGACAGACAGTGAAAACCGGCGCACACGAAGGCTCGTGTGCGCCGGTTTTTCCGATTTTCAGCGCAGAAAATGCTTGCATTTTGAATTTGTATATCCTATAATAGTATTTGTGAATACTATTATAGGAGGCAGCAATGCAGACACAGGGCAAACAAATGTGGGAAGCATGGGGCCGGACGAACGCGCTGTACACGGCGTGGTGCGCCGCTGCGGGGCAAAATCAGTACCGGCTGCTCGTGCTGTATGCGATCGATGCGCACGAGCCGGTCACGCAAAAGGCCATCGCGGAGACGGCGGGGCTGTCCAAGCAGACGGTCAGCACCGTGATGCGCGCACTCCGCTCGGAGGGGCTCGTCACGCTCGACGCCGGCGGGACAGACCGCCGGGAGAAATACGTGCGCCTGACGCCCGACGGCCGCCGCTATGCCGACGCGCTGCTCGCCCCGCTGCACCAATTGGAGCAGCGGGTGTGCGACATTCTGGGTGCGGAGCGGATACAGCAGCTGACGGACGCGATCACGCTCTTCAACCTCGTCTTTGAAAAGGAAATGGAAGCACGAAATGCGCAAAACTGATACGAAAACCTTCTTTTCTTACGTCATTCCCTCGGTGCTGGCGTTCGCGCTCTCGGGGGTCTACACCATTGTCGACGGCTTTTTCATCGGGCAGAGCCTCGGCGATCCGGGCCTGACGGCGATCACGCTGGCCTACCCGGTCGCGGCGCTCGTCGGCGCCGTCGGGACAGGCATCGGTCTGGCCGGCGGCATCCGCTATACGATCCTGCACGCGCAGGGCGAAACGCAGCGGCAGCGGACGTGCTTTTCCGGCACGACGCTGCTGTTGCTGCTGGCGGGCGCGGTGCTGACCGCGCTGCTCTATGGCTTCGCCGGGCCGATCCTGCGCCTGCTGGGTGCGCGGGGTGATACGCTCACGCTCTGCGTGGCCTACGCGCGCGTGATCGCGCTGGGCGCCGTGTTTCAGCTGATGGCGACGGGGTTCGTCCCCTTCATCCGCAACATGGGCGGCGCATCGGTGGCGATGGCGGCCATGATCCTCGGCTTCGTGACGAACATCGTGCTCGACTACGCGTTCGTGTGGGTGCTCGGCTGGGGCATGGCCGGGGCGGCGCTGGCCACCATCATCGGGCAGGCCGTGACCATGGTAGTGGCCGTCGTGTTTTTCATCGTCAAGCGCTGCGGCTTCCCGCTGCCCGCCGCCCGGGATCTGGCCGCACTGTGGAAAAGCGTGCTGGCCGTGTCGCTCTCGCCCTTCGGGCTGACGTTTTCGCCGACGATCACCCTGCTGCTCATGAACCGCTTTCTGCTGCGCTACGGGGACGAGACGGCGGTCGCGGTCTACGGCTGCATCGGCTACATCGTGTCCATCATCTACCTGCTGCTGCAGGGCGTAGGCGACGGCAGCCAGCCGCTCATGAGCCGCTGCTATGGCGAAAACGACGCTGCCGGCACGCGGCATGTGCGCGCGCTGGCCTACCGGTCAGCAGCGGTGCTGACGGTCGTGTGCATGCTCGGCGTGTTCCTCGCCCGGGGGCAGATCGGCGTGCTGTTCGGCGCGTCCGCGGCCGCAAACGCGGGCGTGGCGCAATACCTGCCGTATTTTCTCGCGCCGCTGCTGTTTCTGGCGTTCGTGCGCATCACAACATCCTATTTTTACGCCACGGAAAAGACGGCATTCTCGTACATCCTCGTGTACGCAGAGCCCGTGTGCACGCTGTTGGCGCTGCTGATCCTTCCGCCGCTGCTGCAGCTCACCGGCGTGTGGCTGGCCGTGCCGCTGGCGCAGGTGCTGACGTTTGCGATCGCGTGCGGCCTGAAGGCGCGCACGGACAAAGCGGCGTGACCCCATAGCAAGCGCCCCCGCGGGGGAACATCCCGCAGGGGCGCTTTTCTGTTCTGCGCGCCGTCAGCTCAGCCGCTGTACGAGCGCGTCCCACAGCTCCAGCAGCCGGAAGCGCACGACATAGCCGCCGCCGGACTCCGTGACGAGGCGCACATCGTCATCCGAGAGCGCCTGCACCGCCTGCTCCGACAAGCCCGCCGCCTGCGCGCACAGCGGCGGGAAGATGACGCACCACCAGTTGTGCCCCGCGCCCGCGCCGAGCGTCACGCGCAGCGAGGTGTACACCCCTGCCGGGAGGGCGAACGTGCCGTAATCGCGCGTCGGGTAGTGCTCGGGGCCGAGCGTCACGCGCACCGGCCGCTCCCCCGCCGCCGCCTGCGCCGCGCGGGCGATGCCGTCGAGGTCGCCCGCGATGAGCTGCTCCGCCGCATCGATGTCCGTCACGTCCTGCAGCTGCGGCTCGAGATAGGCCAGCACCGCGTCGCGCACCTGCAGCTTTACGGCTTGCTCGGTGTCGTCGTCCGAGACCGCGATCACGTGCAGCCGCACGAGCCGGGCCGCGAGCAGCTGGCTGCGCGCCTGCGCCCACGTGCCGGTCAGCAGCGTCACGCACACGGCCAGCAGCAGCGCCAGCTCCCACGGGCGCAGCGCGCGGCCGGAATCGGGATTTCTGGAGAGAGGATGGGTATGCATCGTATGTCCGCCTTTCTGTGATGAAAAAACTGCCGGTACCGGGCATCAGTGCTCAGTATCGGCAGTTTTGTTCGGTTTTAATCCGGCGGACGCTCAGATCTCCAGGCGGGCGATCGTCTCGGTCAGGAAGCACTCGGCATAATCGCGCGCAAGCCGGCGCTTGGCATACGCCGCGCTGTCGGCATCGGCGAAGAGGCCGAACACGGCCGAGCCCGTGCCGCTCATGACCGCGCCGAGCGCGCCGCCGTCGAGCAGGCGGCTCTTGATGGCCGCGATCTCGCCCTCGCGATGGGTGAGCACGTCCTCAAAGACGTTGTACATCCGGCGGGCGAGCCGGGACATGTCCCCGTCCGAAAGCGCGGCGCAGATGCCCTCCGTGTCCGGACGGCAGCGCGAGGTGCGCGCGTCCACGCGGTGGAACAGCTCCGGCGTCGAGATCGGGAAATCCGGCTTGCAGATCACGACCGGCAGGCGCGGCATGGGCGTGACGGGCGTGAGCCGCTCGCCGCGGCCCTCGGCCAGCACCGTGCCGCCCGCGACGCAGTACGGCACGTCCGAGCCGATCTCGGCGCCCATCTCCTCGAGCTGCGTGCGGGTGAAGCCCGCGCCGGTCAAACGATCGAGCGCGCGCAGCACGGCCGCCGCGTCCGACGAGCCGCCGCCCAGCCCCGCGCACACGGGGATGCGCTTGTGCAGCCGGATGTGCACGCCGCAGGCAAGCCCCGCGCGCGCGAGAAACACCTGCGCCGCGCGCACGGCCACATTGTCCGCCCCGCAGGGCAGATAGCTGCGGTTGGTCTCGGCGCGGCAGGTGCCGGTACCATCGAGCGTGACGGTCACGTCGTCGTGCAGGTCCACGCTCTGCATGACCATGCGCAGGTCGTGAAACCCGTCGGGCCGCGCGCCGAGCACGTCCAGCGACAGGTTCAGCTTCGCCCACGCGGGCTCCGTCGTCGTGCCGGTCACAGTTTTTTCAGTTCAAAGAGCAGGTCCATCAGCTCCGCGCCGTCGTCCACATACGGGCCCTTGCGGCCGTTGGCCTCGGAATACGGCAGGCCGGAGCCCTCGCTCACGCGGCTGTCATAGAGCACGAACGGCACGGGGTCGGCGCCGTGCGCGCCGTTGGCCATGTACGTCATGTGGTCCGAGAGCAGCAGCAGGCGGAAGTCCTCGCCCGCGGCGCGCAGCGCCTCGGTCACGGGGGCGACGACGTCGGCGCTCAGGCGCTCGATGGAGTAGATCTTATGCTCCAGATCGTGGTTGTGCGTGGCCTCGTCCGGGCCCTCGAGATGCAGGGCCACGAAGTCATGCTTTTTGAGCACGCCCAGCGCGGCAGCGACCTTGGCGGCGTAGTCGGTGTCCCACTCGCCGGTCGCGGTCGGGACGGTGACGGCCTCAAGCCCCGTCAGGATGCCGATACCGTGGCACAGCGGCACGGCCGAAACGACGCCGCCGTCCGAGCCGTAGTGCTCCGGGAAGTTCGGCAGCGCGGCCGCCGTACCCTCGGCCCAGAACCAGACGCCGTTGGCCGGGAGCTTGCCGGCAGCGCGGCGCGCGGCGTTGATCGGGTGCCGGTCGAGAATGTCGAACGCGCGGCGCATGAGCTCGCGCAGCACATCGGCGTTCGGGCAGCCGGTGGGCAGGATGGGGCCGATCTCCTCGCCGAGGTGGTCGTGCGGCGGGGCGAGCTGGATCCCCTTGATGTCCACGTGGCTCTGCACCGCGAGGTGGCGGAACGACGAGCCCTTGTGGATGACCATGCCGGCCTGCTCGGCCAGCGGGCGGAAGTCGGGGTGGTCAAAGAGCATCGTCACAAGCTCGTCCGACTCGCGCCCCTCGATGCTGCCCGCGCTGTGGGAAATGATGTGCTTGTGCTCGAACGGCACGTCCTCATCGGCATACGTGACCATGTTGCAGCGGTAGCACGCGTCGCCGGGGGCGAGCCGGATGCCGGACGCCGCCGCCTCGAGCGGGGCGCGGCCGAAAAAGTACTTGCGCGGCGAGCAGCCGAAGATGGACATGATGGCCGTGTCGCTGCCGGGGGCAAAGCCCTCGGGCACGTTGCGCACGCTGCCGAGGATGCCGTGGCGCGCGAGGGTATCGATCGCGTCCTTTTTCGATGCTTCGAGCGGCGTGCGGCCGGCGAGCGTGTCGAGCGGGTGGTCGGCCATGCCGTCGCCGATGACGAGAATGTATTTCATACTGTATCCCTCTTTTCGGAAGATTTTTTGCCGCGGGGTGCCCTGTGGGATGCCGGGACCCGCGGTTTTTTCTGCCCCACAGTATATACTATTTCCACCGGTTTGTGAAGCGGCACGGCGGGTTCCGGGACATTTTGCTTCTATTTGTAGAATTCCACAAAATTATTCAAAATCCTGAATTGGGTATTGGCAATTTTTCGTCATCATGATATAGTAGAATACTGTTAAGTATCCGCTAAGTTTTTGCTAAGAAATTGCCCCGGCACCGCCGGGGTTTTCCGCAGATCGGGAGGGACAGCAAATGTCGATCGGACCATATCTGCTCGGCGGCGCGGCCGGACTGGCGTTCGGCCTGTTCGTGGCCGCCGGCAACACGCTGCTGATGCGCCGCAGCCTGCAGCGCGCCAAACAGACCCAGGCCACCGTCATGGGCACCAGCGGCCTGCGGCAGGTCATCAACCTCGCCGCGCTCGTGCTCGTGTACCTGCTGCGCAATGTGCTGCCGCTGCCGCTGGCCGGCACGCTCATCGGCACGGCCGTCGGCCTGTCGGGCGGCAGCATCGCCGGCGTGTGGATCCTCGCCCGGAAAATGGACGACACCATCCCCGCCGAGGGCGTGGAGGTGCCGGACGCGGAGACGATCGAGCTGCCCGAAGACGCTGCGCAGGAATCCACGCCGGACACCGCCCCGGCGGACGAACGGAGGGACGACACCCATGGGTGAGACGAATGTATTGTTTTCCATCGGCCCGCTGGAGGTGACCGGCGCGGTCGTGACCATGTGGGTCATCGTGGCCGTGCTGGCGCTGCTGTCGTGGCTGGCCACGCGCAGGCTCCGCGACGTGCCCGGCCCGCTGCAAAACGCCGCCGAAATGGCCGTCGAAAAGCTGCAGGGCTTCTACGGCGGCATCCTCGGCCCGGCCAATGCCCGGCGCTACTTCCCGATGATGGCGACGTTTTTCATCTTCATCGTCGTGTCCAACTACATCGGGCTGCTGCCCGGCGCGGGCGAGGTGTTCACCGTGCCGACGGCCACGCTGTCCGTCACGGCGGGCCTGGCCATCATCGCCTTTTGCATGACGCACACCGTCGGCATCCGGCGCCGCGGGCTGGGCGGCTATCTCAAGAGCTTTATCAAGCCCTTCCTGCTCATGCTGCCGCTCAACCTCATCGAGCAGATCGTGCGGCCGTTTTCCCTCGCGCTGCGACTGTACGGCAACCTCTACGGCGAGGAAATGGTCACGCACGAGCTCGGCAACCTCTTCCCGCTCGTGCTGCCGCTGCTCATGCAGGTGCTGAGCCTGCTGTTCTGCCTGATCCAGGCCGTCGTGTTCACGATGCTGCTGTCGATCTATCTCGAGGAAGCCATCGGGGAGTGACGCCCCGCTATCCCATACCCCCGCAAGGAAAGAAGATTCAGATAACCGAAAAACACTAGGAGGAAAAGAGTTATGTCAACCGGAATCATCGCGATCGCCGCCGCGCTCGCCATCGCCATCAGCACCATCGGCCCCGGCATCGGCCAGGGTCTGGCCGCCGCCCACGCCATGGACGCCATCGCGCGCCAGCCCGAGGCCGCCGGCACCATCCGCTCGAACATGATCATCGCCATGGGCCTGCTCGAATCGCTGACGATCTACGGCCTGCTGATCGCGTTTCTGCTGATCGGCCAGCTCGGCTGAGGCGCCCGGAACAAGGGAGGCACACGCTTTGAGCATCAACATCTCCGAACTGATCTGGACGGTGATCTGCTTTTTCGTGCTGCTGGTGGTTTTGAAGAAGCTGCTGTTTGACCCGCTGGTGTCGTTCATGGCCGCGCGCGACGCGCGCATTCAGGACGGGCTCAGCGCCGGGCGCACCGCCCAGCAGCAGCTCGACGCGGCCGCGCGCGCACGCAGCGAGGCCCAGCGCAAGCAGGCCGCCGCGGCGGACGCGCTGCTGGCCGAGGCCAAGAGCGCAGCCGAGCGCACGCGCGCTCAGGCGCTGCAGCGCGCACACCAGGAGGCCGCGCAGGCCACGCGCACCATGCGGGCGCGTGTGCGCGACGAAGAGACCGCCGCAGCCGCCGCCGTGGACGCGAAACTGCCCGAGCTCGTCACGGCGCTGACCGGCGGGCTGCTCGGCAGCGACGCCGCCGAGCGCAACGCCGCACAGATCCGCCAATGGGTCGCCCCCGCGCATGAGGGCTGAACCATGCATGAAATGAATCGAAAGGGGGCGCCGACGCCATGGAGTTTCTGAGAGCCATCGGCCCCGTCTTCAACTTCCTGCTGCTGGCAGGCGCGCTGTTTTTCCTGACGCGCAAGCGCATCCGCAAGCTCTTCCACGACCGGAGGGAACGCATTGCCGACGCGCTCGGCCGCGCGGCCGACGCGCAGGATCAGGCCCGCCACACCACCGAGGACATTGCCGAGGCGCAGCAGGCGGCCGACACGCAGGCGCAGTGCCAGCTCGCGGACGCGCAGCGCCAGGCGGCGGCCAACACCGCAGCCGCCGACGCCGAGACCGCCCGCGAGGCCGAGGCCGTGCGCCGCAGCGCGCAGCAGATCGAGGCGCAGCTGCGCAGCGACATGGAGGACCGCGTGAGCGACGCGGCCATCGGCCGCATCACGGCGGCCGCCGCCGGCGTGCTGGCGCAGGACGCGTTCGCACCCGCGCGCGCAAACTTGATCGACGACTTCCTCGCCCACATCGGCGAGCACCTGACCACCCAGCCGAGCGACGCGCTCGCCCTCGCCGAGACCGGCACGCTGACCGTGACGGTCGAATCGGCCGAGCCCCTGAGCGCCGCCGCGCTCGACGCGCTGACCGATACGCTCACGCGCGCCTACGGCCACGTCACCGTCATGACGACCGTGCGCCCGGAGCTGATCGGCGGCATCTGCCTGCGCATCGGCGACACGCACTATGACGGCACGCTGCGCCACGCGCTCGACCTGCTTGAGCAGGACGCGGCCAACAGCGTCCTGCACACGACGGACGAAACGCCCGACCTCGCCGACTGCATCCGCGCCAAGCTCGCGGACACGCACGTCGGCATCGACGTGTTCCAGTCCGGCGTCGTCACGAGCCTGTCGGACGGCATCTGCCGCATCCGCGGCCTCGCCGACGTCATGGCCGGCGAGCTGCTGGCCTTTGACGGCACGCTGCGCGGCATGGTCATGGACCTCGGCCGCGAGGACATCGGCGTCGTGCTGCTCGGGCCCTACGGCCACCTGCAGGAGGGCGACCGCGTGCGATGCACGGGGCAGATCATGTCCGTGCCCGTGGGCGAGGAGATGACCGGCCGCGTCGTCGACGCGCTCGGCCGCCCGATCGACGGGCTCGGCCCCATCCGCACGACGGAGCGCCGCGCCATCGAGAGCCCCGCGCCCGGCGTCATCGCGCGCAAGGGCGTGAGCGTCCCGCTGCAGACCGGCATCAAGGCCATCGACGCGCTCGTGCCCATCGGCCGCGGCCAGCGCGAGCTCATCATCGGCGACCGCCAGACCGGCAAGACCGCCATCGCCATCGATGCCATCCTCAACCAGAAGGACACCGGCGTGCTGTGCATCTATGTCGCCATCGGCCAGAAGGAATCGACCGTCGCGGGCGTCGTGCAGAAGCTGCGCGACCGCGGTGCCATGGCCTACACCACCGTCGTGTGCGCGCACGCGTCGGAGACCGCGCCCATGCTCTACATCGCGCCCTACGCGGGCGCCGCCATCGGCGAGTACTTCATGTACCGCGGGCGCGACGTGCTCATCGTCTACGACGACCTGTCGAAGCAGGCCGTGGCCTACCGTGAAATTTCCCTGCTGCTGCAGCGTCCGCCCGGACGCGAGGCCTACCCCGGCGACGTGTTTTATCTGCACTCCCGCCTGCTCGAGCGCGCCGCGCGCCTGAGTGAGGCCGCCGGCGGCGGCAGCATGACCGCCCTGCCCATCATCGAGACGCAGGCGGGCGATATCTCGGCCTATATCCCGACGAATGTCATCTCCATCACCGACGGGCAGATCTTCCTCGAGACGGACCTGTTCCACGCCGGTGTGCGCCCGGCCATCAACGTGGGCCTGTCCGTGTCGCGTGTCGGCGGCGCGGCGCAGCTCGGCGCGATGAAGCAGGTCGCCGGCCGGCTGCGCATGGACCTGGCGCAGTACCGGGAACTGGCGTCGTTCGCGCAGTTCGGCTCCGACCTTGACAAGGCCACGCGCGACACGCTCGCGCGCGGCAGCCGCATGACCGAGCTGCTAAAGCAGCCGCAGTACGCGCCCATGGACGCGGCCGATCAGGTCGCGGTGCTCTTCGCCGCCGGCGAGGGGTACACGGACACGATCGCCGTCGAGGACGTGCCGCGCTACGCCGACGCCCTGCTCGCGCGCATCCACCGGACGTATCCGGAGCTGAACGCGCTTGTGCACAGCGGCAAAAAGCTCCCGCCCGAGGCGCTCGAGCGCCTGCGCGAGCTTTCAGCCGAGACCCTGAAGCATCTATGAACCGCCATCCCCGCCGCCGGCAGAGAGGAGTTGACGCCCCTTGACGAACCTGCATAAGATCCGCGCGCGCATCCGCAGCGTGAACAGCACGCAGCAGATCACCCGCACGATGAAGATGATCGCGGTGTCGAAGCTGCGCAGGACGCAGACGAGCCTTGCGGGCGTGCGCCTGTTCGCGGACAAGAGTCAGGCCGTGCTCAACGCCCTGCTCGCCGGCGACGCGAGCTTTGAGCACCCGTATCTCACGCCCCGGCGGCGCGTCGGCCACGTGTGCTACGTGGTCTTCTGGGGCAACCGCGGGCTGTGCGGGGCGTATAACCAGCTGCTGCTGCGCCACCTCGAGGGGCTCGTGCGCGCCGAGGCGCGTCCCTGCTCCGTGATCGTGTGCGGCCGCTGGGGGCGCGACGTGCTCGCGGGCACCGACCTGCCCGTGCGGCAGATCTTCTCCGATCTGAGCGACACGCCCACCATGGCCGAGGCGCTCGAGATCGCCGAGACGCTCAAAAACCTCTACCGCACCGGCGAGGCGGACGAGATCCACCTCGTCTACCAGCGCTTTGACTCCGTGCTGCACCAGACGCCGGTGCACCGGCAGCTGCTGCCCGCCGCGCCGGAGGCCGACGCGCCCGCCGCGAACAACAACTATCTGTTCGTGCCGGACGCGCAGACCGTGCTCGACAACGTGCTCGAGCTGTACCTGAACAACACGGTCTACGCCGTGATGCTCGAGGCCCGCGTGGGCGAGCACGCCGCGCGCATGACCGCGATGACCGCCGCCACGGACTCGACGGCGGAGCTCATCGAGGAGCTGAACCTGGAGTTCAACCGCGCGCGCCAGGCCGCGATCACGACGGAGATCTCCGAGATCGTCGGCGGCAGCGCCGCGCTGAAAAAATCGGACAGATCGGACTAACACCGCGGCGGCAGCGCCGCGTCCCACGAAGGGAGAACGTATGGAAAACGGTATCGTCAAAAGGGTCATCGGCCCGGTGGTGGACGTGCAGTTCCCGGCCGGAAAACTGCCGGAGATCAACAACGCCATCGAGGTGCACGCCGGTGCGCGGCGCATCGTCATGGAGGCGGTGCAGCAGCTCGGCGACAACGCGGTGCGCTGCATCTCGCTCTTTTCCACCGACGGGCTGCAGCGCGGCTGCGTCGCCGTGGACACCGGCGCGAGCGTAAAAATGCCCGTCGGCGAGGCGACGCTCGGCCGCATGTTCAACGTCATCGGCGAACCGATCGACGGCAAGGGCCCCGTCAACGCCACGGAATATCTGCCCATCCACCGCGAGGCCCCGGCCTTCACGGACATCGCCCCCGCGACCGAGCTGCTCGAGACCGGCATCAAGGTCGTCGACCTGCTCGCGCCCTATGCCAAGGGCGGCAAGATCGGCCTGTTCGGCGGCGCTGGCGTCGGCAAGACCGTGCTCATCATGGAGCTGATCCGCAACATCGCCTACGAGCACGGCGGCTACTCGGTCTTTGCCGGCGTGGGCGAGCGCTCGCGCGAGGGCAACGACCTCTGGAACGAGATGAACGAATCCGGCGTCATCAGCAAGACGGCGCTCGTCTTCGGCCAGATGAACGAGCCGCCCGGCGCGCGTCTGCGCGTGCCGCTCTCGGGCCTGACGATCGCGGAAAACTTCCGCGACGAGTCCGGGCAGGACGTGCTGCTGTTCATCGACAACATCTTCCGCTTCACGCAGGCGGGCAGCGAGGTGTCGGCCCTGCTCGGGCGCATGCCCTCCGCCGTCGGCTATCAGCCCACGCTCGCCACCGAGATGGGCAAGCTGCAGGAGCGCATCACGTCCACGCGCAACGGCTCGGTCACGAGCGTGCAGGCGATCTACGTCCCCGCCGACGACCTGACCGACCCCGCCCCGGCCACGACCTTTGCCCACCTCGACGCCACGACCGTGCTCGACCGCAGCATCTCGGAGCTGGGCATCTACCCGGCCGTCGACCCGCTCGGCTCCACGTCGCGCATCCTCGAGCCGGACATTCTCGGCCGCCGGCACTACGACACCGCGCGCGCCGTGCAGCGCGTGCTGCAAAAGTATAAGGATCTGCAGGACATCATCGCCGTGCTCGGCATGGACGAGCTGAGCGTGGAGGACAAGGCTGCCGTCAACCGCGCGCGGCGCATCCAGCGCTTTTTGTCGCAGCCGTTTCACGTGGCGGAAAACTTCACGGGCATGGCCGGCAAGTACGTCCCGCTCGACGAGACCATCCGCGGCTTCGAGGCCATCCTCGGCGGCGAATGCGACGACATTCCCGAGCAGGCGTTTTTGTTCTGCGGCTCGATCGACGACGTGCTGCGCAAGCGCGACGCGCTGCAGTGAGGTGCGCCATGGCGGACACACTGCATCTGGAGATCGTCACGGCCGGCGGCGCGGCCGTGGACACGCAGGCCACGCAGGTCACGCTCCCCCTCGCCGACGGGGAAGCCGGCATTCTGCCGGGCCACGCGCCGCTGCTCGGCGCGCTCGTGAGCGGCGTCGTGCGTTATACCTCCGGCGGTGCGGAGCACTACTGCGCCGTGAGCCCCGGCACCGTGAACGTCGCGGCCAACACCGTGACCGTGCTCGCCCGCACGGCCGAGCCCGCGCCCGCGATCGACCTGCCCCGCGCCGAGGCGGCGCTGCGCCGGGCCGAGGCGGATCTCGAGGCCCGCGGCATGGAGATGAACGTTTCCGCTGCCGAGGCGGCGCTGGCCCGCGCCCGCGCGCGCATCCGCGCAGTCCGGCTCTGGCGCAAAAACGGATAAAAAAGCCGAAAATCCCCCGCACTGTCCCATTCGTCGGACATCGGTGGGGTTGCAATTTCGCCCGGGATATGAGAAAATGTCTGCGTATTCGCTTACGCAGACATTTTTGTGCACTTTTCAAGCCTTCCCCTTGAGGAGATTCGCTGCGCACTCTTCAAGCCTTCCCCTCGAGGGGAAGGTGGCGCGGCGGGTACGCCGCGACGGATGCGGTGTTCGTCGGGCACACACCGCACGACCGGCAGCGCTGCGCACTCTTCAAGCCTTCCCCTTGAGGGGAAGGTGGCGCGGCGTAAGCCGTGACGGATGAGGTGTCGTCGGACACACACCGCACGACCGGCAGCGCCGGAGAAAACCGCGACATTTCCACCTCATCCGCTTCGCTGCGCTCGGCACCTTCTCCTCAAGGAGAAGGCATCGCGCACTCCTACTGCTCCGGCAAGGAGAAGGCTAGGGGTGCGAGCCCTGCACGCGCCGTATGACCGGTATCGCTCCCATTTCAAGCCTTCCCCTTGAGGGGAAGGTGGCACGGCGTAAGCCGTGACGGATGAGGTGTTCGTCGGACGCGCGCCGCATGACCGGTATCGCTCCCATTTCAAGCCTTCCCCTTGAGGGGAAGGTGGCACGGCGTAAGCCGCGACGGATGAGGTGTTCGTCGGGCACGCACCGCTTGACCGGCAGCGCCGGAGAAAACCGCGACATTTCCACCTCATCCGGCAAGCAGAGCTTGCCACCTTCTCCTCAAGGAGAAGGCTTAGGGCACGCACCATTCCACAACAACAAGAAACGAGGTGCCGCATGAATCCGCACAGCAACCGCCGCCTGACGCCCAACGCGCAGCGTCTGCGCAGGAACATGACCAAGGAAGAACGGCACCTGTGGTACGATTTTCTCAAGCCGCTGCCCATCACGTTTCACCGGCAAAAGGTCATTGACCGGTATATCGTTGACTTCTACTGCGCGGATGCACAGCTGGCAATCGAGCTCGACGGCGGGCAGCACTATGACCCGTGCGGAGCCGCCGCGGACGCCGAGCGGGACGCCGCGCTGCGCCGCCTCGGTATCCATGTGCTGCGCTATGCCAACTCGGACATCTGGCAGAACTTTTCCGGCGTCTGTGAGGACATCCGGCAGCACCTTTGCGCACACGGCCTCTGAAGCATGCGCCATTTCAAGCCTTCCCCTTGAGGGGGAAGGTGGCGCGGCGGGTACGCCGCGACGGATGAGGTGTTCGTCGGGCACAC
>CAVFZY010000010.1:149850-190203 GCA_963627135.1 Bacteroidaceae bacterium
CTTCAAGCCTTCCCCTTGAGGGGAAGGTGGCGCGGCGGGTACGCCGCGACGGATGCGGTGTTCGTCGGACACGCACCGCATGACCGGCAGCGCTGCGCACTCTTCAAGCCTTCCCCTCGAGGGGAAGGTGGCGCGGCGTAAGCCGCGACGGATGCGGTGTTCGTCGGACACGCACCGCTTGACCGGCAACGCTGCGCACTCTTCAAGCCTTCCCCTCGAGGGGAAGGTGGCACGGCGTAAGCCGTGACGGATGAGGTGTTCGTCGGGCACGCACCGCATGACCGGCAGCGCCGGAGAAAACCGCGACATTTCCACCTCATCTGGCAAGCAGAGCTTGCCACCTTCTCCTCAAGGAGAAGGCATCGCGCGCTCCTACTGCTCCGGCAGGGAGAAGGCCTGGGGTGCGAGCCTTACACGCGGCGCAATACCGAACAGCACCCCCGCACGCTTTTTTTACAGGAGATGTGACCCATGGCCCAACCCACTCGCGGCCGCAATTCGCAGGCCAAAAATCATCTGATCACCATCGTGCTCGCGCTCATCATCGCGGGCCTCGCCACGTGGTTCGGCTACGGCCGCGACCAGGTGACCGCCGACCCCACCGCCACGGCCGCGCCCACGGCCCTGCCCGGCGACGGGCTGACCGTGACGTATCTCGACGTCGGCCAGGGCGACTGTACGCTGCTGCAGTGCGACGGGCAGGTCATGCTCATCGACGCGGCCGAGGGCACCCAGGCCAACAAGATCACGGCCTACCTCAAGCAGCACGGCGTGACGGCCATCGACTACCTCATCTGCACACATGCGCACGCCGACCACTGCGGCGGCATGAAGGCTGTCATCGCGGCCTTCCCGGTGCGCACGCTCTACAGCTCCGTCACCTCGAGCAGCAACGGCGCGTTCCAGCGCGTCATGCGCGCGGCCGAGACGGTGAACCTCGCCATCACCGTGCCGAACGTGGGCGACACGTTCGCCCTCGGCAGCGCGACCGTGACCGTCCTCGGCCCGCAAAAGCACTACAGCGACGTCAACGACCAGAGTCTCATCCTGCGCGTGGACTACGGCAGCAACGCTTTCCTCTTCACCGGCGACGCCGAGTATGAGAGCGAGACGGACGTGCTCGACGCGGGCGAGGACGTCCGCTGCGATGTCATCAAGGCCGGCCACCACGGCAGCCGCACCTCCACGGGCTACCGCCTGCTGTACGAGGCGCAGCCGAAGTACGCCGTCATCAGCTGCGGCGCGGACAACGAGTACGGCCACCCGCACGACGACACGCTCAGCCGCCTGCGCGACGCGGACGTGACCGTCTACCGCACGGACCTCAACGGCACCATCGTCTGCCGCTCCGACGGGGTCGACCTCACCTTTACCACCGAGAAAGAAGGCTGATGCCCTTGCACCGCACCCTCTCGCCGGCGGGCGCGTTCTGGCTCGCCGCGTTCACGTATTTTGTCTGGGGCTTCACGTTCCTCGCCTCGCGCATCGCGCAGGACTACGGCACGCCGTTCGTGCTGCTGTTCTGGCGCTTCGCGCTGGCGTTCCTGCTGCTGAATCTGCTGCGCCTGACAGGGCGCTTCCCCGTGCGCTTTCGCGCTCGCAGGCTCTGGCCCGTGCTGCTGGCCGGCCTGTTCGAGCCCGTGCTCTACTTCCCCTGCGAGCAGTATGGGCTGAAGCTCACGAGCACGTCGTTTTCTGGCGTCATGGTCGCGCTCATCCCGCTGTGCTCGCTCGTCTACGGGGCGGTCTTCCTGCATGAAAAGGCCACGTGGCGGCAGGTCGTGTTCTCGGTCCTCTCCGTCACGGGGGTGATCGTGCTGGCCGTCTACGCCACCGGCATCGGCGCGGGGAGCTTTCTCGGCTTTCTCATCCTGCTCGGCACGGTCTTTGCCGGCGCGGGCTACATGGTGGCCTGCCGCGCCTGTGCCGGCAGCTTCACCGCCTTTGAGCGCACGTACATCACCTGCGGCATGGGCGCGATCGCGTTCGGGGTCCTCTCCGTGCTCGAGCACCGGCACGATCTGAGCGCCGTCGTGCTGCCGATGACGCACGCGCCCTTTGCGCTCGCCATCGTGTTTTTGAGCGTGGTGGCCTCGGTGCTGTCGTACCTCGCGCTCAACCGGGCGCTGGAGGTGCTGCCCGTCGCGCGCACCGCAGCGCTCATCAACCTCTCGACCGTCGTGTCCGTGCTCGCCGGGGTGCTCCTTTTGCGCGAGCCGTTCGGCTGGGTCAGCGCCGCTGCCTCGGCCGCCATCCTCGTCGGCATCTGGGGCGTGCAGCGCTTCGCCGCGCCGACGGTGCCGGACGCTGAATCCACCGAGCCGCTGCCCCCGGCGTGAACGGTCCGGACGGAGCAAGCACCGCACGTGCTGCACCATGTGACCGTCCCGCACCCCTTGGCCTTCTCCTTGCCAAGCGAATGGTGTGCCATTCCAAAGGCATCTGAGTTGCGGGGGGAGCCCGAGGGGGCAAGGCTCGCCTCGGTTCAGATCATGCATCGCCGTAAGGCAATGCCTTCTCCTCGAGGAGAAGGTGCCGAGCATCGCGAGGCGGATGAGGTGGAAATGTCACGCCCACCTCCAGCGCCGCCGGAAATGCGCCGCATATCCAACGAACACCTCATCCGTCGCGGCGTGCCGCCGCGCCACCTTCCCCTCAAGGGGAAGGCTTTCAGAGCGCACTCCGGCCCCGGCCTTTGCCCTACTTCCAGTCTAGTATGCTTTTGCATAACTTGTCAAGCGATTTTTCTCTCAGCAAGAAAGCCGGCCAGCGCGCCCTGCGCTGCACCCGTGTTTTGCACCGCACGACCACCACAACGCACCCAGCCGCAAGTCTGCACCAGACCGCCCTCCCGGCGTCCGTTCAGCACCAGCGCTCACTCCACGCAACTAGCCACAAGCCCGCACCGGCCCCATCCGCCGCAAATCCGGTTTCCACAATCTTTCCACAGACTTTTCCACATTTTTGCCGGTTTTCCACAGCGGCTTTCTTTCCCCTTGGCTTTCTTTGAGAGAGACGGGGTAAGATATGCTATGCAGTGCGTTCCTGCTGCGCAGTAAGACCTGGTCGGGTACGGTACGGTCTGGTACGGTATGGTGCCCCGTGACGCAGCTGCTACATCACACGTGACAGGACGTTCCTGTTATTTCGGGTATAATCAGTCACAGAACCAATCCATATTCATTTCAAAGGACGACCCCTATGCAATCTACCGAACAGAAGATCGAACGCGCCGCGCTGGCCGGTCTCGCCGCAGCGAGCATGGATGCGCACGAGCGCTCAACGGACATTTCCCTTGCCGAGCTCGCCGCGCTCGTGGAGACGGCCGGCGGCCAGCCCGTCGTGACGCTGCTGCAGAACAAGCCCACGCCCGACCCGCGCACCTTCCTCGGCGAGGGCAAGGTGGCGGAGCTCCGCGAGCTCATCGCCGCCAACGACTGCGACCTAGCGGTGTTTGACAACGAACTCTCCCCGTCACAGATGCGCGTGCTGGAGGAGGAACTCGGCGTGCGCGTGCTCGACCGCTCGGGCCTGATCCTCGACATCTTTGCCCAGCGCGCCCAGACGCGCGAGGGCCAGCTGCAGGTGGAGCTGGCGCAGTACCAGTACCTGCTGCCGCGCCTGACCGGCATGTGGACGCACCTCGTGCGGCAGACGGCCTCGGGCGGCTCGTCGCCGATCGGCACGCGCGGCCCGGGCGAAACACAGCTCGAGACCGACCGCCGCCACATCCGCCGCAAGATCCAGAAGCTGCAGTCCGAGCTTGAGGACGTGCGCAAGATCCGCCGCACGCAGCGCCGCCGCCGCGAGAAAAACGCCCTGCCGGTCGTGGCCCTCGTCGGCTATACGAACGCCGGCAAATCCACGCTGCTCAACTGCCTGACGGGGTCGGACATTCCGGCCAATGACCGCCTGTTCGACACGCTCGACACGACGACCCGCCGCTGGCGCATCGACGCCGCGCAGGAGGTGCTGCTCTCGGACACGGTCGGCTTCATCCGCAAGCTGCCGACGCACCTGGTCGAGGCGTTCAAGGCCACGCTTGAGGAGCTGACGTATGCCGACGTGCTCCTGCACGTGATCGACCTCTCGAACCCCGAGTGGGAGGCGCAGGCCGCCGTCGTCGACCGGCTCATCGACCAGCTCGGCGCGGCGCACACGCCGTGCATCCGCGTGTTCAATAAGTGCGACGCCTACCTCGGCATCCTGCCGCACGGGGAGAACATCGTCTGCATCTCGGCCCGCAGCGGCGAGGGCGCAGCGGAGCTGACCGAGTGCGTGCGCACCATTCTCGGCCGGGCCGACCACCATGTGACGCTGCTGCTGCCGTATGCGCAGGGTGCGCTGCTCGAGACGCTGCACCGCGACTGCGCCGTGCTGCGCACCGACTACCGCGACGACGGCATCGCGCTCGAGGTGATCATCCACTCGGAGCAGTGGCCGCGGCTCGAGCCGTTCGTCATCGCGGACGAGGAGGGGTAATATGGACAGCTACCGCATCCCGACCAGATCCGGCGCGTCGGAATACGTGGACAAGCGCTCGCGCTTTCTGGGCCTCGTGCAGCCGGTCGGCTCCGAGGACGAGGCGCGCGCGGTCATCGCCGCGTGCAAAAAGCAGTATCACGACGCGCGGCACAACTGCTGGTGCTACCTGTTGCGCGACGGCACCGAGCGCTACTCCGACGACGGCGAGCCGCAGGGCACGGCCGGCATCCCGATGCTGGAGGTGTTCCGCCGCGCGGGCGTGACGAACGCGGTCTGCGTCGTCACGCGCTATTTCGGCGGCGTGCTGCTCGGCACGGGCGGCCTGCTGCGGGCGTATACTGCCGCCGCGGCCGACGCGCTCGCGGACGCCGGCATCTCGGAGGTGCGCCGCTGGCTCGCCTGCGAGGTCAGCGCGCCCTACGCGCTCTATGAGCCGGTGCGCGCGGCCGTCGCCGCGCTCGGCGGCGTCGTGCAGGAGACGCAGTATGCCGCCGCCGTGACGGTCTGCGCTCTGCTGCCGGAGGAAGCCGGCGAGGCCTTTGCCGCGCAGGTGCGCGACCTGACCGCCGGCCGCTGTGCCGTGCGCCCCGTCGGCGAGACGGAGCGCGCCGTCCCCCTCGCCGGTTCCGGCCTGTGAGCAGGAGCGTGCAGTGGAGCGTTGTATTCCATAAGGTATCGCAATGCTATACTATCACAACGGAAGAATCGGTGGTTGGGGTGGCGGAACGGACGCCTTTTGAGGCAAAATGGTGCCTGCTGGCGAGAGTTGGAGTCCGCTGCTATATTTTGATTTCCAATGTATCAAGTGCAGTAAAAGTAGCCCCGCTCCAGATTCTTCAGTTTCCGGTGATACTGCCGCACAAGTTTCAGGATGCGGAGAAGTTCAATTTGCAGTTCTCGGACTTCTCAGAAATCACCGAAACTGCGGACAAGCTGCGCTGGTATCGCTACCAAAAAGGACTTCGTCAGCGTGATGTGGCAGACTATGCGGGCATCGACCGCAGTACCTATATCCATTATGAAGAAGCAGGCCGGGACTATTATCCGAAAGAGCATATGGAGAAGCTGGCGGAGCTGTTTGAGGTGCCGCTGGAACATTTGCTGGATGACTATAACCTGTTCTTGCTGCGGGGACAGGGGGAGCAATCAAAGCCATTCGTTTGAAGCTCGGCTTGACGCAGAAGGCATATGCCGCACGGCTCGGTGTTCCGCTGCAAAAGCTCAAGCGCTGGGAGCAGGGCAAGGTGCAGATATTCAAATCCACATGGGAGAAGTATGAGAGCAGACGTAACCATGGCAAACGGGCAGACCGGCGCTCAATACCGGTCTGCCCGTTTGCGTATGTATCATTTCTGCCCCTTCAGATGCTTTGCGGCGGCATCCACCAGTTCCAGCTTCTGCTCCGTGGAGCAGGGCAGCTTCTGGACGTTTTTCAGCACCTGCTCGGACTGGAACTTTGCCAGCTCCTGTGCAAGCTCCTGCTTCGTCTGCTGTGACTTTGGGAAAATCAAAAATACTTCCATGGCCGCCCTCCTTTCCAGAGCATTTGCTGCTTCAATCTATGCGTGATTTCCAATGCGTATGTAGGCGCTTTATACACTGCGCATGGTCTCAGGTCTGAGCATCGGCTCTTCCTTGACGATCAGTTTGGCGTCCGCCGGGTAGTTCAGCGTGATGAGTGCGGGCTTGCCCAAACCCTGTTTGCGGCGGATAATGAGACCGCTGTACTCCAACTCCCGGAAGATCCGCGTGGTGCTCTGGCGGCTGCGGTGGAGCTTCACCTGCGCCTGTTCTAAGGTGAAGTAGAGGCGGATGGTGCCGTCCGGCTCGACATAGCCGTTCTGCCGGGAAATGCTGGCTCTGTCCAGCAGAAGCGCGTAAAGCACCTTGGCGTCGTTGCGGATGTCGCACAGAGTTTCGTCTTGCAGAAGAAACCTGGGAAGAGGCACGTATCTGGGCACGGCGAGCTATGTAAAGCATGAAGGCAGCCGACCGATAAATATCACATGGCGGTTGGACCGCCCAATCCCGGCGAAGTTCTTGAAGAAGACGAATAAGTTGGTAGTGGGATAAAGGAGTTTGTTATGAAGTTTATTCACTTATCGGACCTCCACTTAGGGAAAAGAGTAAATGAATATTCGATGCTTGAAGATCAGGAATACATACTCAAAAAAATCATCAATATCGTTGATGCGGAAAAGCCGGATGGTGTGATCATTGCTGGAGATGTCTACGACAAATCCGTTCCCTCGGCGGAGGCAGTTCAGCTATTTGACAATTTCCTTGTTCAGCTCGCCAGACGAAAACTCGAAGTATTTGTTATCAGCGGAAACCATGACTCTCCGGAAAGGATTGCTTTTGGTTCTCGTATTATGGATTCCAGCGGTATTCACATGTCACCGGTTTATAATGGAGAGATTGTACCTTTCTCCATGCAGGACGGATACGGTACAGTTGATGTTTATATGCTCCCATTTATTAAGCCAGCTCATGTCCGCAGGTTTTGTGACGGTGAAATTACTACTTATACAGATGCTATAAATAATGTCATTTCGAAGCTGAGTATCAATCATGACAATAGAAATATTCTGGTGACACATCAGTTTGTTACGGGTTCGTCGCGCTCTGAATCTGAGGAAATCTCGGTTGGCGGTTCTGATAATGTGGACGCTTATGTCTTTGAGCCTTTTGATTATGTGGCGCTTGGTCATATTCACTCACCGCAAAACTGCGGCTCAGAACATATTCGTTATTGTGGAACGCCGCTCAAATATTCTTTTTCGGAGGCCAATGACCAAAAGTCCGTTACAGTCGTCGAATTCTTGGAAAAAGGAAACGTGTCATATAAAACGGTTGATCTAATTCCGCTTCACGATCTTGTCGAATTGAAAGGTTCTTATGATGAGCTGACCTTAAAATCCTTCTATGAGGGCACAACATGGCCGGAAGATTATACGCACATCACGCTGACGGACGAAGAAGATATTCCGGATGCTATCGGAAAACTGCGCACGGTGTACCATCGGCTGATGAAGCTTGATTACGATAATAAACGCACACGCTCAAGCATGGAGATCAGTGGTGCAACAGATGTGGAATCTAAATCGCCATTAGAGCTCTTTTCCGACTTTTATGAACTGCAAAATAATCAACCTATGAATCCTGAGCAATTTGAGTACATGAAGTCGTTAATCGAAAAGACGTGGGAGGGCGAACAATGAGACCTATCAAACTTACAGTATCTGCGTTTGGCCCCTATGCAGGGAAGACAATTCTTGAAATGGACAAGCTCGGAGAAAATGGGCTTTACCTTATTACTGGTGATACTGGTGCCGGGAAGACCACGATTTTTGATGCGATTACTTATGCATTGTATGGAGAAGCCAGCGGAGAAAACCGAGAGCCATCCATGTTCCGCTCAAAATATGCCGATGCAACTACTCCGACGGAGGTTGAGCTTGTCTTCTCCTATGCCGGAAAAACATATACTGTAAAACGAAATCCAGAGTATGAACGCCCCAAATCCCGTGGCGAAGGATTTACGACGCAAAAAGCGGAGGTGCAGCTGATATATCCAGATGGGCGCGTTGTCACAAAGCAGCGCGACGTAGACAATGCAATACGAGACATCATGGGAATTAACCGCAGCCAGTTTTTGCAGATCGCCATGATTGCACAGGGGGATTTTCTCAAATTGCTGCTTGCCCCCACAGAAGAGCGAAAGAAAATATTCCGTCAAATATTCAAAACGCAGTTGTATCAGGACTTGCAGGATCGTTTGAAGAAGGAGTCCGGTCAACTAAACGACAAATGCGATGCCGCTCGTAACAGCATCAAGCAATATATTGATGGAATTACCTGTGATGAGAATGATGTCCTGAGTATTGAGGTTGGAAAAGCAAAGAACGGGCTTCTTCCTGCAAAGGATGTTATGGATCTGATTGATCGTCTTCGGACACAAGACAATGACAAAAAAACGGCTATTCAAAAGTCAATCTCGGATGCAGACAAGGCTCTCGAAATCGTCAATGCAAATTTGGGTAAGATCGAAGCAAAAGAACAAACTCAAAAAGCATTAGACCACGCACAGAACAATTTAACCCGCGAAAATGAAGCCAATCTTGCGCTGAAGGCTGCTTTCGATATTGAAAAGGAAAAAATATCGGAAAGAGAGCAGCTTGCTGAAGAAAAGGCCAAGATTGTGGCAGAATTTCCTCGTTATGAAGCGTTAGCAGCCCTGGAAAAACAAATCAAAAAAGACGAGGATGTTATTTCCAAAAAAGAGAGGCAACTGAAAAAAGACCGGGAGCAGTATGCCATTGATGAGGCAGAGTTTGAAAAACTCAAAACAGAGTTCGAATCCCTTTCAGATGCAGGAGAAGGCAAAGAAAAACTCTCTCGTCAAAAAGAAAAAGTTCAAGAAAAACTGACAAAGCTACAAAACCTTTCAGCATTATTTGAGACCTTTCATGAACTTGGTGACAATTTGGATGCGCTCCAAAGTGATTATAAAAAAGCATCGGAGGCATCCGAGAAAGCGACTGCCGATTATGAAGCGAAAAACCGCGCATTTTTGGATGAACAGGCCGGAATCATCGCTGAAACTTTGGAAAGCGGCAAGCCTTGCCCTGTTTGCGGATCTTTGGAACACCCTTGCATAGCGCATAAATCGGCCAAGGCCCCCTCGGAAGCACAGCTAAAAAGAGCGAAAGAAAATACTGACAAGGCACGAAAAGCAGCCGAAGACTTAAGCGGGAAATGCAAGGAAGCCAAAGGCATACTCGATGCAAAAAAAGTCGAAACGGAAAAGCTGGTTAAGGAATTATGGCAGAGCGTCGCTTTCGAGGAGGCTGAAAACAAGCTTCCGGAGGAGCAGAAAGTCGTTTTTGCAGAAATCACTGCGCTTGACACAGCACTTTCCGAAGAGGGAAAAAAAGTATCTCGCCGATCTGAACTTACAGAATCATTACCAAAGACTGAAAAGGCGCTAAAAGAAAGAGATAAAGATATTTCAAATCGAAATACTGCGCTAGAAGCTGATAAAGCGTCGTTGAGCGAAAAGAAGAAGCAGCGCAATGCGGATAAGGAATCCCTGCGCTTTGATAGCATAGCAGAGGCCCAGAGCAAATCGGATGCTTTGGGAAAAACTGTTAGTGAAATGAAGAAAGCATACGACAATGCTCAGAGTGCGCTGTCCGACTCGGATAAAAAAATCGCCGGTTATAATGCTTCAATCGCAGAACTCTCCAAGCAGTTCTCTTCCGATGGTGTTCTTGACAAAGAAGCAGAAACAAAGAAGAAAGTTGAACTATCCAAAAAGAGAACTGCGGATGACGATGCTGCCAAAGCGCTTCATACTCGCATAGAGTCCAATACAAAGGTGCTTGCTAATATTCGAGCAAAGGTCGGTGATCTTGATACGCTTGAAAAACGCTATACATGGCTGAAAGTATTATCGAATACCGCAAACGGTAATATTTCCGGGAAAGAAAAGGTAATGCTGGAAACCTATATTCAGATGACATATTTTGACCGCATCATAGCACGCGCCAATACTCGCTTTATGATTATGTCCGGAGGGCAATATGAGCTGAAACGTCGAAAAGAAGCCGAGAATAACCGTAGCCAAAGTGGACTCGATCTTGACGTTATCGATCATTACAACGGCACCGAAAGAAGTGTAAAGACACTTTCGGGTGGTGAATCCTTCAAAGCGTCGCTCTCACTTGCACTGGGACTCTCGGATGAAATTCAAGCATCTGCCGGTGGTGTAAAGCTCGATACGATGTTCGTTGACGAAGGCTTTGGCTCTCTTGACGAAGAATCCTTGGATCAAGCAATGAAAGCTCTTTCTGGTTTGGCTGATGGAAACCGGCTTGTTGGTATTATTTCTCACGTTGCCGATTTGAAAAATCGCATTGATAAACAAATCGTTGTTACAAAGGAAAAGAGTGGAGGAAGTAAAGCGCAAATCATTTTATGAGATAAGGAGGCCACTGTTACGACGCGGAGCTGGCACTGCTCAAGGAGAAGCACGCCGAAACGGAGGACCGCATCAAGCGGCTGGTGGAATCCCTGTCCGTTGCCAGCGAGACCTCTGCCAAATACGTCATGGAGCAGATCGACGAGCTTCACCAAGAGAGCGAGACCCAGCAGGCACGGCTTTCCGAGCTGGAAGCCCTGACCGAGCAGAGCCGGATGCTCCATCAGGAGTTCGCCTTCCATCAGGAAATGATCGAGTCGTTCGCCAATGCGGTGGATACGGCGACGCTGGAGAAAAAGCGACGCCTGCTGCGGACCATCGTCAAAAAAGTGGTCTGGGACGGAAAAAACGCCTATGTGTACCTCTTTGCAGAGGACGGAGAGGCGGATTTGCCACCCGCCCTCCAACCTATGTATCCGTCGGGAGAGGATAGCGAAAGCCCTCCCGGTTGGGAGGGCTTTTGTGCCGCTGCGCACCTTTCCTGAGGCGCGAATGATAGATGGTTTCAAGATATTTGCGCCACGGGGGAACCCGAGGGGGCAAGGCCCGCCTCGGATAAAATTTTTGCATCGCCCTCTGGCGATACCTTTCCCTTGCAGGAAGATTTGCTGCGCACCTTTCAAGCCTTCCCCTCGAGGGGAAGGTGGCACGACGGTACGCCGCGACGGATGAGGTGTCGTTGGACATGCGGTGCACTTCCGGTGCCTCTGGCAAAAGCCGCGACACTTCCACCTCATCCGGCGAGCAAAGCTCGGCACCTTCTCGGCAAGGAGAAGGCTTGGGCGCGCGGGACGGACGCGCACCGCATGACCGGCGGCATGCGGAATTCCAGTCTAAACATTGTATAAACATTCCACTTGACGAATACCTATCCGTCGCCAAAATCCGCAAAAAACGGCCGCGCAAGCGCGCCCAAAACGCTCGTGGAAAAATCGGCACGCGCTCCGAAAATTTTTTTCGCTTCATTTTTTCAAAAAAAAAGAGGGAAATGCACGGCAATGTCGTATAAGAGTATTGCAGCCGGAAATGGCGCAAGGCGCTCCGGCCGCAAGCATCGATTTTATGTGGAAACGGAGGGATCCCTGTGCCCTGCCCGAGAGAAAAACGCGAGGCCGCCGAGGCACTGTTCATCGGCCCGCACGGCCTGCTGAGCACGCAGTCCACCGGCCGCCCGGTGCCCGAGCCGCCGTGTAAGATGCGCACGTGCTTCCAGCGCGACGTCGACCGCATCACGCACTCGAAATCGTTCCGCCGCCTGAAGCACAAGACGCAGGTGTTCCTGCGCCCGGAGGGCGACCATTACCGCACGCGCCTGACGCACACGCTCGAGGTCGCGCGGCTCGCGCGCACGATCGCCCGCGCGCTCGAGCTCAACGAGGATCTCACCGAGGCCATCAGCCTCGGGCACGACCTCGGCCACACGCCGTTCGGCCACGCGGGGGAGCGCGCGCTCAACACGATCTATACCGGCGCCGGCTTCCGGCACTATGAGCAGAGCCTGCGCGTCGTCGACCGCATCGAGCGCGACGGCCGCGGCCTGAACCTCTGCAACGAGACGCGCATCGGCATCCTCAACCACACGACCGGGCAGCCGCGCGGCACGCTCGAAGCCGACATCGTGCGCCTGGCCGACCGCGTGGCCTACATCAACCACGACCTCGACGATGCCATGCGCGGCGGCATCGTGCAGCCGGAGGACGTGCCCGCCATCGTGCGCGAGCGCGTGGGCGAACGCAACAGCGTGCGCATCAACTCCATCCTCACGGACATCATCGCCCACAGCGGCGACGGCGAGCTGCGCATGTCGCCCGATATGCGCGAAGCCGTGGACGTGTTCACGACCTTCATGTACGAGGGCGTGTACTATAACCCCATCGCCAAGGGCGAGGAGCGCAAGGTGCAGAATATCCTCGGGAGCATCTGGGAATATTATGTCAACCACATCGACGAGCTCCCGGCGGTCTATCAGTCCATCGCGGACGCCGAGGGGCCGCAGCGCGCAGTGTGCGACTATGTGTCCGGTATGACCGACAGCTACGCGCTGGAGGTGTATTCAGAGCTGTTTATCCCCGCCGCATGGACCATTAAATAAGGAAGTACATCCAACGGAAACCACAGAAAGAAGGTGACGCACGTGGCCTTTCCGGAATCCTTTTTGCAGGAGCTCGCCGAGCGCAACGACATCGTCGATGTCGTGAGCAGCTACGTGCGCCTGACAAAAAAGAGCGGGTCGAACCTCTTCGGGCTCTGCCCGTTTCACAGCGAAAAAACCCCGTCGTTTTCCGTCTCGCCCGACAAGCAGATCTACCACTGCTTCGGCTGCGGCAAGGGCGGCAGCGTCATCAGCTTCATCATGGAGATCGAAAATCTCTCGTTCCCCGAAGCGGTGGCCTTTCTGGCCAACCGCGCGGGCATGCAGCTGCCCGAGCAGTCGGACGACCCCGGCGCGAAAAAGCGCCAGCGCCTGCTCGCGCTCAACCGCGACGCTGCGCGCTTTTTCCACGCGCAGCTCAAGACCACGGCCGGCCGGCCGGCACGGGACTATCTCGCCCGCCGGCAGCTCACGGCGCAGACCGTGACGCGCTTCGGCCTCGGCTTTGCGCCCGACACGTGGGACAGTCTCGTGCGCGCGATGAAGGCGCTCGGCTACTCCGAGCAGGAGCTCTTTGACGGCGGGCTCGTGCGCCGCGGCCGCTCCGGCGGCGTGTACGATACGTTTCGCAACCGGCTCATGTTCCCGGTCATCGACGTGCGCGGCAACGTCATCGGCTTCTCCGGGCGCATCCTCGGCGACGGGGAGCCGAAGTACATGAACAGTCCGGAAACCATCGTTTTCAGCAAGAGCCACAATTTGTTCGCGCTCAATTTGGCTAAAAAGTCGAAATGCGGGTATATCATACTGGCAGAGGGCAACATCGACGTGGCGAGCCTGCATCAGGCGGGGTTTGACAGCGCGGTCGCCTCGCTCGGCACGTCGCTCACGCCGGAGCAGGCGCGGCTCCTGTCGCGCTACACGAGCGAGATCGTCATCGCCTACGACAACGACGGCGCGGGGCAGAAGGCGTCGCAGCGCGCGATCGGCATCCTCGAAAAGCTCGAGGTGCGCGTGCGCGTCCTGCAGATGCAGGGCGCGAAGGACCCCGACGAATATATCCAGACCTTCGGCGCGGATGCGTTCCGCAACCTCCTTGCGCAGTCGGAAAACCACATCGACTACCGGCTCGGCGCCGTGCAGCGCAAGTACGACCTCAAGATCGACGAGCAGCGCGTAGCCTTCGTCAAGGAGGCGGCGGGCGTGGTGGCCGAGCTGCCCGGCAGTGTCGAGCGCGAGGTGTACGCCATGCGCGTCGCGGAGACGGCGGGCATGCCCGCCGCAGTCGTGACCGACGAGGTGCAGCGCCAGCGCAAGCGG
Organism: Bacteroidaceae bacterium; assembly: GCA_963627135.1. Taxonomy (GTDB): domain Bacteria; phylum Bacillota; class Clostridia; order Oscillospirales; family Oscillospiraceae; genus CAG-103. The sequence goes on from CAVFZY010000010.1 coordinate 163,731, forward strand.
CGGCTCAGCCGCGCGCGCAAGGAGCGCGAGCGTGACCTGCTGCGCCCCGCGACGGCGATGCAGCCGCCCGGGCGGAGCATCCGCTTCGACAACCCCCGCTCGGCGGCCGCCGAGCAGGGCATCATTAAGTTATTGTATCTCGACCCCGGCCTGTTCCGGAGCCGGGCGAACGTGCCGGACGCGGCGCAGTTCTCCTCGCCGGAGCTGCGGCACATTTACACCGTCCTGCTCGCCCACGGCGGCACGGGCACGGTGCAGATCGCGGCGCTCTCGGGCGAGCTGAGCCCGGATGAGCTGGCCCTGCTGACCGGCATCATCCAGCAGCCGGCGGAGCTTTCGAACGGCGCGCGCGCGCTCGACGATTACATAAGCATCCTTCAGACCCAGGCCACCGCCGGCGCCGCCGCGTCGGAGGCGGACCTGCTGGCCTTTGCAAAGCAACTCAAAGAACATAAAGGGTATGGTGGTAAAGATGGAACAGAAAGACATGAATAATCTCTCTCCGGCAGAACTCAAGGCCATGGCTGACGCGCTGCTCGCAGCGGACGACGCCAAGCAGGCGGCAGCCAAGGCCGACAGCACTGCGCCGGCGGAATCCGCGGACGCGCCCGCGGCCGCCCCTGCGGAGGACGCGCCCGCGGCCGAAAAGCCGGAGTCGGAAAAGACCACGGAGGAAAAGCTCAATGATCTCGTGGAAAAGGGCAGGAAGGCGGGCAAGCTCTCGAGCAAGGACCTCATGGCGCTCGAGGACATGAACCTCTCGAGCGAGGAGACGGAAAAGTTCTATGACCGGCTCGAGAGCCTGAACATCGACGTGCTCGGCGACGACGCCCTGCCCCCGGTGGACGAGGACGCGCTGCCCGAGCTCGAGGAGCTCGAGGAGATCGAGGAAGTCACCGAGGAGGAGATGAACGAGACCGAGGCCATGGCCGACACGTTCTCGACCGACGACCCGGTGCGTATGTACCTCAAGGAGATCGGCAAGGTGCCGCTGCTCACGCCCGAGGAGGAGCAGGATCTGGCCAGGCGTATGGCCGAGGGCGACGAGGAGGCCAAGCGCCGCATGGCCGAGGCAAACCTGCGTCTCGTCGTGTCGATCGCCAAGCGCTACGTCGGCCGCGGCATGCTGTTTCTCGACCTGATTCAGGAGGGCAACCTCGGCCTGATCAAGGCCGTCGAGAAGTTCGACTACACGAAGGGCTACAAGTTCTCCACCTACGCCACGTGGTGGATCCGTCAGGCCATCACCCGCGCCATCGCCGACCAGGCGCGCACGATCCGCATCCCCGTGCACATGGTCGAGACGATCAATAAGGTCATCCGCGTCTCCCGTCAGCTCCTGCAGGAGCTCGGCCACGACCCGAGCGCCGAGGAGATCGCGGCGGAGATGAACATGCCGGTCGACAAGGTGCGCGACATTCTCAAGATCGCGCAGGAGCCGGTCTCGCTCGAGACGCCGATCGGCGAGGAGGAGGACTCCCACCTCGGCGACTTCATCCCCGACGAGGACGCGTCCGAGCCGAGCGAGGCGGCGAGCTTCTCGCTGCTCAAGGAGCAGCTCATGGAGGTGCTCGACACGCTCACCCCGCGCGAGAAGAAGGTGCTCGAGCTGCGCTTCGGCATCGTGGACGGCCGCACCCGCACGCTCGAGGAGGTCGGCAAGGAGTTCAACGTCACACGTGAGCGCATCCGCCAGATCGAGGCGAAGGCCCTGCGCAAGCTCCGCCACCCCAGCCGCAGCAAGAAGCTGCGCGATTTTCTCAACTGAGTCTGGATATGACAGCGCATCCGGGCGCGGCAGGTCTCTGCCGCGCCCGGATGTTTGCTGTCCCCCTCCAAGCCTTTTCCTTGAGGAGAAGGTGCTGAGCGCAGCGAAGCGGATGAGGTGGAAATGTTGCGGCCACATCCAGCGCCGCCGGTAGTGCCGCCCAAATCCAACAACACCTCATCCGTCGCGGCGTACCGCCGCGCCACCTTCCCCTCGGAGGGGAAGGCTCTTAAAAACCGGACCTCTCAGCGCCGCCGGTCATACGCCATGTGTCCGTCCCGCACCCCAAGCCTTCTCCTCGAGGAGAAGGTGCTGAGCGCAGCGAAGCGGATGAGGTGGAAATGTTGCGGCCACATCCAGCGCCGCCGGTAGTGCCGCCCAAATCCAACAACACCTCATCCGTCGCGGCGTACCGCCGCGCCACCTTCCCCTCGGAGGGGAAGGCTCTTAAAAACCGGACCTCTCAGCGCCGCCGGTCATGCGCCATGTGTCCGTCCCGCACCCCAAGCCTTCTCCTCGAGGAGAAGGTGGCGAGCTTTGCTCGCCGGATGAGGTGGAAGGGCTACGGTTACCTCCAGCGGTACCGATCATGCACTGCATATCCAACAACACCTCATCCGTCGCGGCGTGACCGCCGCGCCACCTTCCCCTCAAGGGGAAGGCTGTCAAAATCTGCACCCTCCAGCGGCCCCGGTCATATACCGCACACCCGTCCTGCACCGCGGCCGGTATCTGCCCTCCGGCAAAAATCAGAGATTTTTGCCGCCGCCCGCGCGCGGTTTTTCCCCGAAAAACTGCCCGCTCCCCCGCCCCGAAGCGGCTGCAAAAATAATTATGAACAATCTATCAATAATATAAGAAAGTCCCTTGACTTTCCGGGCTGCGGGGTGTAAATTAGCACTCGAAGGTCAGGAGTGCCAACAGTCGGCAGTTCCGAGTGCCAGCGGAGGAGATCATGGACATCAGCAGCCGCAAAAAGAAAATACTTGCCGCGGTCATCGAGGAATACATCCGCACGGCGGAGCCGGTCGGCTCGAAGGCCATCGCCGCGAGCGCGGATCTCGGCTGTTCCTCGGCCACGATCCGCAACGAACTGGCGGAGCTGGCCGCCATGGGCTATCTCGAGCAGCCGCACACGTCGGCGGGCCGCGTGCCCACGCCGCTCGGCTACCGGATGTACGTCAACGAGCTCATGGAGCACAAGGACCTCACCGCCGAGGAGACGCAGGCCATCACGCAGAGTCTGACGGGCCGGCATCAGCGCGGCGAACTCATGACGGACGCGAGCCGTCTCGCCTCACAGCTGACGAACTACCCCGCCGTGACGCTCACGGCGAGCGCCGGCGTGACCATCCGCCGCTTCGACCTCATTTATCTCGACGCGAACAGCTTCATCATTGTGCTGCTCCTGAGCGACGACACGGTGAAAAACAAGCTCGTGCACCTGCCGGTCTCGGCCGACGAGCGCATGATCCGGAAGCTCGCCACCGTCTTCAACGCCCACTTCACGGGCATCCACGAGAGCGACATCACCCCGGTGCTGATCCGCTCGGCGGAGCGCGCCGCGCAGGACAACCTCGGCATCACGGCCGTGCTCGCGGCCTTCGCCATTGAGGTGCTCACGGGCGCCGGCGCCGCGCAGACGTACCTCGTCGGCGAGTCGCAGCTGCTGCACCAGCCGGAGTTCCGCGACCCCGACAAGGCGCACCGCCTCATGAGCTACCTGTCCGACGGCAGCAACCTGCTCGACATCCCGATGGAGCAGCTCGGCGGCGACAACGAGGTGCGCGTGCTCATCGGCCCGGAGAATGTGGCCGAGGAGCTGCGCGACAGCAGCGTCGTGCTCGCGACGTATGATGCGGGCGAAAATATGCGGGGCCTGATCGGCGTGGTCGGCCCGACGCGCATGGACTATTCCAAGGTCGCCGCGAAGCTCAGCTTCATCGCGGCCGGCCTTTCCAAGTTGCTCGGCGGCGGCACGCTTCCGCCCCCCGGGCTGGACAACAAGCTGATCATTAAGGGAGACGATACAGATGAGCACGAAAACGAACGACCCGAAGCAGACGGCGCCGGAGACGGCTCCGGCCGCTGAAGACGTAAAGACCGACACGGCCGCCCCGGCCGCCGAGACCGAAGAAACTCCGGCAAAGCAGGACGGCAGGAAGGCCGACAAGAAGGAAGCCAAAAAAGAAAAGGAACCCAAGGAAAAGAAAGAGACGAAAAAAGAGATCGAAGCCGATCTCGCAGCGGAGAAAGACAAGTACCTCCGCCTGCTCGCCGAATATGACAACTACCGCCGCCGCAGCACCCGTGAGCGCGAAGCGATCTACACGGACGTCCGCTGCGACACGCTCAAAAAGTTCCTGCCGGTGTACGACAGTCTGTCCCGCGCCCTGGCGCAGACACCGGACGATGACCCCGCCCGCAAGGGCCTTGAGGGCATCATGAACCAGTACGACACCGCGCTCAGCCAGCTCGGTGTGACGGCGATCGAAGCCGTCGGCCAACCGTTTGACGCCAACCGCCACAACGCCGTCATGCACATCGAGGATGATGCCTACGGCGAGGGCGTTGTCGTGGAGGAGTTTGAAAAGGGCTTTTGCATCGGCGAGCGCGTGCTGCGCTATTCCGTCGTGAAGGTCGCAAACTGATCCCAATATAAATTTGTATACACAATCTGCTTTCAATACAGGAGGAAATCATTATGAGTAAAATTATCGGTATCGACCTTGGCACCACGAACAGCTGCGTCTCCGTCATGGAGGGCGGCGAAGCGACCGTCATCCCCAACGCGGAAGGTCATCGCACCACCCCGTCCGTCGTCGCGTTCTCCAAGACCGGCGAGCGTATGGTCGGCCAGGTGGCAAAGCGTCAGGCCGTCACGAACCCGGACCGCACGATCAGCTCGATCAAGCGCGAGATGGGCTCGGATTATAAAGTCACCATCGACAGCAAGAAGTACACCCCGCAGGAGATCAGCGCCATGATCCTGCAGAAGCTGAAGGCCGATGCGGAAGCCTATCTCGGCGAGCCCGTGACCGAAGCCGTCATCACCGTGCCGGCCTACTTCACCGACGCGCAGCGCCAGGCGACGAAGGACGCCGGCAAGATCGCCGGCCTCGACGTCAAGCGCATCATCAACGAGCCGACGGCGGCCGCGCTGGCCTACGGCCTTGATAAGGAGACCGACCAGAAGATCATGGTCTACGACCTCGGCGGCGGCACGTTCGACGTCTCCGTGCTGGAGATCGGCGACGGTGTCATCGAAGTGCTGGCCACGGCCGGCAACAACCGCCTCGGCGGCGACGACTTCGACCAGTGCATCACCAACTACCTCGTGCAGGAGTTCAAGAAGAGCGACGGCATTGACCTCTCCGGCGACCGCGTGGCCATGCAGCGCCTGAAGGAAGCTGCCGAGAAGGCGAAGATCGAGCTGTCCGGCGTGACGAGCACGAACATCAACCTGCCGTACATCACGGCGGACGCGACCGGCCCGAAGCACCTGGACGTGACGCTCACGCGCGCCAAGTTCAATGAGCTGACCGCCCACCTCGTCGAAAAGACCGCAGGCCCGGTGCGTCAGGCCATGAGCGACGCCGGCATCAGCGCATCCGACCTGACGAAGGTCCTGCTTGTCGGCGGCTCCAGCCGTGTTCCGGCCGTGCAGGAAATGGTCAAGAAGCTCACCGGCAAGGAAGGCTTCAAGGGCATCAACCCCGATGAGTGCGTGGCCGACGGCGCTGCCATCCAGGGCGGCGTGCTCGGCGGCGACGTCGCGGGCGTGGTCCTGCTCGACGTGACCCCGCTGTCCCTCGGCATCGAGACCCTCGGCGGCGTGTGCACGAAGCTCATCGAGCGCAACACCACCATCCCGACCAAGAAGAGCCAGGTGTTCTCCACCGCAGCCGACAACCAGACCTCTGTCGAGGTCAACGTCCTGCAGGGCGAGCGTGAGATGGCCGCTTACAACAAGAGCCTCGGCCGCTTCCAGCTCGACGGCATCGCCCCGGCCCGCCGCGGTGTGCCGCAGATCGAGGTCACGTTCGACATCGACGCCAACGGCATCGTGAACGTCTCCGCCAAGGACCTCGGCACCGGCAAGGAGCAGCACATCACCATCACCTCCTCGACCAACATGTCCAAGGAGGACGTGGACAAGGCTGTCCGCGAGGCGGAGCAGTACGCCGCCGAGGACGCCAAGCGCAAGGAAGAGATCGACACCCGCAACCAGGGCGACCAGATGGTCTACCAGACCGAGCGCACGCTCGAGGAGCTGGGCGACAAGGTCGACGGCGCGGAGAAGGCCGAGGTCGAAAGCAAGCTCAACGAGCTCAAGGAGACCCTCAAGGGCAGCGACACCGCAGCCATCAAGGCCGCGACCGAGGCGCTGACGCAGGTGTTCTACAAGCTCAGCGAGAAGATGTATCAGCAGGCCAACCCGCAGGGCCAGCCGGGCGCGAACCCGGGCTGTGACCCGAACTGCCAGGGCGGCGACTGCGGCAACGGCGGCGACAACGGCCAGCAGTACTACGACGCGGACTACACCGTCGTCGACGACGACAAGAAGTAAACACCCCGCCCCCGACACGGGCAAAGCAACGCGGGCGCGCCGAACAAGCGCGCCCGCATTTGGAGCTTTTCCGCCCCTTTGGGGGCGTTTAATACACATCAGTTGAGGTTCATGTATGGCTGAAAAACGAGATTATTATGAAGTGCTCGGCATCGCCAAAGGCGCATCCGAGGACGAGATCAAAAAAGCCTACCGCAAGCTGGCCAAGGCCAACCACCCGGACCTGCATCCGGGCGACAAGGAATGCGAGGAGCGCTTCAAGGAGATCAACGAGGCCTACGAGGTGCTGTCCGATCCCGACAAGCGCGCGAAGTATGACCAGTTCGGCCATGCGGCGTTCGACCCGTCCGCCGGCGGCCCCGGCGGCGCCGGTTTCGGCGGCTTCGGCGGCTTTGGCGACATTTTCGGCGGCGGCTTCGGGGACATCTTCGGGGATATCTTCGGCGGCGGCTTCGGCGGCGGACAGACCCAGCGCAGCGGCCCGCGCCGGGGCGAAAACCTGCGCGTGCGCCTGAACATCACCTTTGAAGAGGCGGCGTTCGGCTGCGAAAAGGAGATCAACGTCGGCCGTGTCGAGCAGTGCCCGGACTGCAAGGGCACCGGCTGCGCCCCCGGCACCACGCCGGAGGTCTGCCCGGACTGCAACGGCACCGGCAGCGTGCGCACCACGCAGCGCACCCCGTTCGGCGTGATGCAGACCAGCGGCGCGTGCAAGAAGTGCGGCGGCCGCGGCAAGATCATCCACCAGCCGTGCCCGCGCTGCGGCGGCCGCGGCGCCGTGCGCAAGAATCAGACCATCAAGGTCAAGATCCCGGCCGGCATCGACGACGGCCAGACGCTGAATCTGCGCGGCAAGGGCAACGTCGGGCTCGACGGCGGACCGGCGGGCGACCTGCTCATCACGGTCTTTGTCAAGCCGCACCCGCTCTTCGAGCGCGACGGCAACTCCGTGCTCATGGAGATGCCGGTCACGTTTGCGCAGGCGGCGCTCGGCGCCGAGATCGAGGTGCCGACGATCGACGGCCGCGTCAAACTCACCATCCCCGAGGGGACGCAGCCGGGCAGCGTGTTCCGCCTGCGCGGCAAGGGCATCCCGTACCTGCAGAGCAAGGGCGGCGGCCGCGGCGACCAGTTCGTCACGATCACGGTCACGGTGCCGAAGAACATGACGGCCGAACAAAAGGAGCGCCTGCGCGCCTATGCCGAGGCGATGAACGAAGCGGTCAGCGAGGGCCGCAGCGGCATCTTCGGCAATAAGAAAAAGCGCTGAGCGGAAAAACATACAAAAGCCAGTCACGGCTCTGCCGTGGCTGGCTTTTTTGTGCGCGCACTAACGCTTGCGCTTATTTTTCTGATACAGGACCCACAGGCCGTTGAGCAGCAGGTTCTTGTCGTACGTAATCTCGCGCCGGCAGTACGGGATGATGTAGCCGCCGAGACCGCCGGTCGCGATGACGGTGGCGGGCTCGCCGAGCTCGTCCTCCATGCGGCTGATCATGCCGTCGAGCATGGCCGCCGTACCGTAGACGCTGCCGGAGCGCATGGACTCGACCGTGTCGGTGCCGATACACTTTTTCGGCGCATCGAGCGAAATGTGCGGCAGCTGCGACGTGCCGTTCGCAAGCGCCTCGAGCGAGATGCGCACACCGGGGATGATGGCCCCGCCAAGCACGCGTGCCTGACGGTCAATGGCGATCATGGTGGTCGCCGTGCCGATATCGATGATGATCAGCGGCGGCGCGTGCAGCTCGAGCGCGGCGACCGCGCCGACAACGAGGTCGCTGCCCATGGTGGCGGGATTGTCGAGCGCGATGTTCAGCCCCGTTTTCATGCCGGGGCCGACGACGAGCGGGCGGATGCCCGTGATCATGCGCACGGCGGCGATGAGCGCGCCGTTGATTGGCGGCACGACGGACGACAAAATGGCGCCGTCGATGCTCTCCGGCGCGATGCCGGAAAATTCGATCACCTGCCGCAGCGAGATGGCGTACTCGTGCGCGGTCTTGTCGCGGTCGGTCTCCAGACGGGCAATGTTGCGGATGCCGGACTCGTCGAGAAAACCGATCACAATATTCGTATTGCCAACGTCCAGAGCCAGCAGCATATCAATCCACCGGGCCTTTCTTGCCGGCCGCGATCAGCCGGGTGATGGTCGGGCTCAGGACGAGGTTCACGCCCAGCTCGAGCAGGAAATTCACGCCCACGAGGGTCGTGACGATATAGGTCGCGACAGCCGTGCCGCCGGCCCATGCCTGCAGCTGCGGCTGGTAAAACAGCACCATGGCGAGCACGAACAGCCCGGTGTTGACGACCGGCGCGGCAGCAGCCGCGGTGACGGCGCCCGCGAGCGCGTGCTTTTGGCTGATGGCGCGATAGAGCAGACCGGCCACATAACCTGCCGCCGTGCCCTTAACAAGGCAGAGGAGCACGGTCGTGACCGGGCGCGCGGAAAACATGATGTAGCCGCCCCCATCGGCGCCGGTGACGACGGCGATCGTGACGACGACGCCAAACACGAAGCCGAGCCACGCGCCGGCGCTGACACCGTAGACGGCTGCGCCGACCACGATCGGGATCAGCACGAGCGACACGGCGAACGGGCCGACCTTGATGAAGCTGCCGAGCAGCTGCAGCACGACGACGATGGCGGTGAAGAGTGCAAGCCCAGCCAGACGCCGGGTCTTACCATTGCTGTTATTCATTTTGATACCTCCTAAGCTGCTGTTCCCGCTCCGGGCGGGATATAGCGCAGGAGTATCTTACCCAATCCGGCGCAAAAAATCAAGAGCGGACGCGCAAACTTTGCACGTCCGCCCATGACATTTTTTTATGAGATCATTTCAGCGCGTCCACGGTCGCCAGATACAGGGCATCGGAGCCGTCGGACGGCATGGTGAAGCCGGTGCGCGGCGAGAAGCTGAAGCCGTTGAGCGTCGGGCCGTCCTGCAGGCAGGAACGCTTGAACTGCTGGCTGAAGAGGCGGCGGCAGTAGCTGCGCAGCCACTTTTTGAGCGTCGCGTGGTCAAACTCGTCGCCGTAGGCGATGTCGGCCAGACGCAGCACCTTCTCGGGCACGAAGCCGTGATCGACCAGATAATACAGGAAGAAGTCCTGGAGGTTGTACGGGCCGACGGAGTCCTCGCTCTTCTGGGCGATCTCGCCGTTGCGCGTCGGGGGCAGCAGCTCGGGGCTGACCGGCGTGTCGAGCACGTCGAGCAGGGCCTTGGCGAGCACCTGGTCGTCCGTCGTCTCGGCGACGTAGCGCACGACCATCTGCACCATGGTCTTGGTGGAGCCGGCGTTGACGTCGTACATGGAGATGTGGTCGCCGTTGTAGGTGCACCAGCCGTCGGCAAACTCGCTCATGTCCTCAGTGCCGACATGGATGCCGCCGTCGGCAAAGCCGTTGGCCACGTCCATGAGGATCTGGGTGCGCTCGCGCGCCTGCGAGTTTTCGTACACGACGTTGCGGTTTTCGGGGTCGTGGCCGATGTCTTTAAAGTGCTGCATGACGCTCTCGCCGATGTCGATGACGCGCACGGTCGCGCCGAGCTGCTCGGACACGATGATGGCGTTGGACTTCGTGCGGTCGGTCGTGCCGAAGCACGGCATGGTCACGGCGGTGACGTAGTCGGCCGGCAGGCCCATCATCTTCACGGCCTCGGCGCAGATGATAACGGCGAGCGTGGAGTCCACGCCGCCGGAGATGCCGACGACCGGGTGCTTGAGGCCTGCGTACTGCATACGGCGCACGAGGCTGGCTGCCTGCATGTGCAGCAGGCGCTTGGCCGCGGCGTGGTAATCGGCCGGGTCGTCCGGGCGGTAGGGGTACTTGCCGAACGGGCGGGTGAGCACGGTCTCCGCAACGCCCTCGCCCCACTCGGTGACGACGTAGGACGCAGCGTCGCCGGTGAAGGCCACGTCCTTGCGGCGCGCGGCGATGAGCAGCTGCACATCGAGCTCGGTCACGACGTCGGAGCAGCCGTCCTCGGCGCTGCCGAGCACCTTGCCGTCCTCGGCGATGAGGCACAGGCCGGAATACGTCGCGTCGGTGCTCGACTCGCCGAAGCCGGGGGCCGCCAGCACGACGCCGGCGTGCAGCTTCGCGCTCTCGGCGCGCACGGCCGTGGTCACGCGGCAGGCGGAGTCCGTCGCCATCGGGAAGCCCGCCATCTCGACGAGCACGGTCGCACCGGCGAGCGCATGACGCACGGCCGGGGACACCGGGGCGGACACGTCCGCGCCGACGAGCACGGCGACGTTCAGCTCGCTGACCGCGCTGTGCTGGAACAGCTGCTGCGGGTGGAAATCGACCGGGCCGAGGGAGCCGATCTGAATATCGTCGAGCAGCGCGCCGGGCAGGGCGAAGTGCTTATCGCCCGGGCAGCTGGCCGGCACGACGCCGAGCAGTTCGCCATTGCACACAACAGCCGCCGCGTCATACACCTTCGCGCCCTGCGCGACCGGCAGGCCGACGAACACGAGCATGTCCTTGCCCTCGGACGCCTGGACGACCTTCTCGAGCGCGGCCGCCGCGCCCGCGAGCAGGGTGTTCTGGTAGAACAGATCGCCGCAGGTGGCGCCCGTGAGCGTCAGCTCCGGGAACACGAGTACCTTCACGCCGAGGCGTGCGTGCTCGTCCATGGCGCGGATGACGGCATCCGCATTGAACATCGGGTCTGCTACCCGGATCTCGGGAGCAGCCGCTGCAACCTTGATAAATCCGTGTTTCATGTTGATTCTTCCTTTTCTCGATTCTTCTATTTCTAATTTGCTTTTTCGAATGTAAAGAGCGCCGCGTCGTAAAACTTCAGCACCGCGCCGCGCACGGGCACATATTCCTTTTCGGACGCCGTCACGGTGACGGTGCCGTCACCCGCCTCGGCGTGCGCGGTCTCGTCGAGCACGGGCAGGACGTTGGCATTGAGCTCCTGCGCCAGCTCCTCGAGGTGCTGGGCGTAATACGCGCTGTCGTGCGGCGGCGTGTAGCCCGGCACGGGGTCTGCGCCCCGCGTGAGGCAGAACACGACCATCAGCACCGACAGCAGCAGCACGAAGCCGCCGCCCACGGGCCCGAGCCAGCGGGCGATCTGCGCGCCGGGCTCCTCCTTCGCGGTCGGGTCCGGCGGCGGGACGATCTTCGGCATGGCTTAAAACCGGATGCGCGCGGCGATGTAGTCCTCGAGCTGCTCCATGGGGATGCGCTCCTGCTGCATGGAGTCGCGGTCGCGCACGGTCACGCAGCCGTCGGCGGCGGACTCAAAGTCGAACGTCACGCAGTACGGCGTGCCGATCTCGTCCTGGCGGCGGTAGCGCTTACCGATGGAGCCGGCCTCGTCATAATCGCACATGAAGCGCTTTTGCAGCTTGTGGTAGAGCTCGGTCGCGGGCTCGGAGAGCTTTTTTGACAGCGGCAGAACCGCGCACTTGAACGGCGCGAGCGCCGGGTGGAAGTGCATGACGACGCGGGTGTCGTTCTTGGCCTCATCCACGACCTCCTCGTCATACGCCTCGCACAGGAAGGCGAGCGTCACGCGGTCGGCGCCGAGCGACGGCTCGATGACATAGGGGATGTAGTGCTCGTTCTTCTCCTGGTCGAAATAGTCCATGTCCTGGCCGGAGAACTTCTGGTGCTGGGTCAGGTCGTAGTTCGTGCGGTCGGCGACGCCCCAGAGCTCGCCCCAGCCGAACGGGAACAGATATTCAAAGTCGGTCGTGGCCTTGGAGTAGAAGCTCAGCTCCTCCTGCTCATGGTCGCGCAGGCGGAGGTTTTCATCGTGCATGTTCAGGCCCTTGAGCCATTCATGGCAGAAGCTGCGCCAGTAGTCGAACCACGCAAGGTCGGTGTCCGGCTCGCAGAAGAACTCGAGCTCCATCTGCTCAAACTCGCGGATGCGGAAGATGAAGTTGCCCGGCGTGATCTCGTTGCGGAAGCTCTTGCCGATCTGGCAGACGCCGAACGGGATCTTGCGGCGCGTCGTGCGCTGGATGTTCTTGAAGTTGACGAAAATGCCCTGCGCCGTCTCGGGGCGCAGATACACCTCGGCGGCCGTGTCCTCGGTCACGCCCTGGTGGGTCTTGAACATGAGGTTGAACTTGCGGATATCGGTAAAGTCGCTCTTGCCGCAGCCCGGGCAGGGGATCTGCTGCGCACGGATGAAGGCGACCATCTCGTCGTTGGTCATGGCCTCGACGTTCACGTCGGGCATGGGATTCTCGGCCAGCCAGCCCTCGATGAGCTTGTCGGCGCGGTGGCGCATCTTGCAGGACTTGCAGTCGATGAGCGGATCATTGAACGTCGTCACGTGGCCGGAAGCCACCCAGACCTGCGGGTTCATGAGGATGGCGGAGTCGAGCCCGACGTTATAGGGGTTTTCCTGCACGAACTTCTGCCACCAGGCGCGCTTGACGTTGTTTTTCAGCTCCACGCCGAGCGGGCCGTAGTCCCAGGAGTTGGCGAGGCCGCCGTAGATCTCGGAACCCGGGTACACAAAGCCGCGGCTCTTGCACAGGGCGACGATCTTGTCCATAGTTTTTTCGGTGTTTTTCATTGTTTTTCCTCCCTGCTCCACCAATGGCGATGGCGGAAGCCAAGTGATCTCCGCCGATGGCTTCGGCGGGACGCGTCCGGCCGGAAACGACCTGTCCGGACAAATGTATATTATAGCACCGCGCCCCCCGTCCTGCAAGGAATGACACAACGTTAACACGGGGCGGGCGCCTGTCTGTATTTTCTGTTGCGTTCTCCCAAAATCCATGTTAAACTCATCTTACCCCCGGCTGACAAACGCACATACGTCGGGAACAAACATGCGCACATGTTTGCTCCCGATGCGCAGCAGTTTTCCCGGCGCAAAAATGTGCGCAGACAATAAAAAGCACGCAGGGAATCCTTTGTGGATTCGCAAGGGCTTTGCAGCAGTATGCGTGCATTTTGGCCCGGAAAAACCGTGTGGGCGGTTGTCAGCCGGGGGTACTCATAAAAGTAAAGGAGACGATAACCATGTCCATTTCCGTTGGCGCCGTCGGCACCGCTTCCGCCGTCGTGACGCCTGAAAATACCGCGGCTGCAGTCGGCTCCGGCGCACTGCCGGTGTTTGCCACGCCGTATATGATCGCCCTGATGGAAAACGCCGCCTGCAACGCCATTGCCGACGGTCTGGAGGAAGGCCAGAGCAGCGTCGGCACGAAGCTCGACGTGTCGCACGACGCGGCGACGCCCGTCGGTATGCACGTCACGGCCCGGGCCGAGCTCGTCGAGGTCGACCGCCGCCGCCTCGTGTTCCGCGTCACGGCGGAAGACGACGCCGGCCCCATCGGCCAGGGCACGCACGAGCGCTTTCTCATCATGGCGGACAAGTTCCTCGCCAAGGCGGAGGCCAAGAAGGGCTGAGTCCCCCCTGCCCCGCAAAACGTTACCGGCGATGCGGTCATGGAGAAAGATTCACAAAATGTCCCTTTCTTTTTGCCGCGCGATCGGTTACACTGTAACTAACAGATCCGGGGCGACCCGGAGTGGAAAACCTGAAAGGAGTGGCGTTTTATGAAGTTCACGTTCATCGAAAAGAAAATGGCCCCGTCCGATTCCCTGCGTGCGTACGCGGAGAAAAAGGTCAGCAAGATCGACCGGCTCTTCCGCACCGAAAGCGAGGCAAACGTCACCTTCAGCACGGAGCGCGGCCGCTTCACGGCCGAGATCACGATCAAGAACAACGGCACGTTCTTCCGCGCCCACGAGACGACGGGCGACATGTACGCCTCCGTCGACTCCGCCGTGGCGACGATCGAGCGCCAGATCCGCAAAAACAAGACCCGCCTGGCCAAAAAGCTGCGCGAGGGCGCCTTCGAGCGCGAGGTGCAGCCGGAGTACGTCCCCGCGGACGACACGGTCGAGGCCGGCGCGTTCGAGGTCGTGCGCCGCAAGCGCTTCCCCATCAAACCCATGAGCGTCGAGGAAGCGATTTTGCAGATGGACCTGCTCGAGCACACGTTCTTCGTCTTTCGCGATGTCGCGGCCGACGGTGCCGTGTCGGTGGTCTACCGGCGCAGAAACGGCGGCTACGGCCTCATCTCCGACGAGGCGGAGTAAGCACCCAGATCGCCACAAGGTCCCTGCGGCAATGCCGCAGGGACCTTTTTCACGTTCTTGCATTCCCGGCCCCGCTGTGCTATCATCGGCGCAGGAAAACGCACAAAGGAGGCAGTGCCTTATGCAATGGATCGAAGTGTCCGTCCCCACCCGCAGTGACGAGATCGACGATGTCTGCGCGCAGCTGGCCGAGCTGGGCGCGGGCGGCATGGTCGTGGAGGATGAGACGGATTTTCAGCAGTTTCTGGAGCAGAACCACCAGTACTGGGACTACGTGGACGACGCGCTCGAGGCGCAGTTTCGCGGCGTGTCGCGCATCAAGTTCTACCTCGCCGACGATGACGGCGGCCGCGCGCAGCTGGAAACCATCCGCGCCGGCATCGGCCGCGCGCTGACGACCGCGACCGTGCGCGACAGCGACTGGGAAAATAACTGGCGGCAGTACTATCAGCCGATCGCCGTCGGCGAACGGCTCGTCGTCGTGCCCGAGTGGCTCGACGCGCCGGCGGACGGCCGCCTGCCGCTGCGGCTCGACCCGGGCCTCATCTTCGGCACCGGCAGCCACGCCACGACGCGCATGTGCCTCGCCGCGCTCGAGCACTGCGCCGGCGCGGGCAAGACGGTGCTCGACCTCGGCTGCGGCAGCGGCATCCTCGGCATCGGCGCGCTGCTGCTCGGCTGCGCGCACGTCACCGGCTGCGACATTGACCCCAAGGCCCCGGAGGTCGCGGCGGCCAACGCCGCACTCAACGGCTTTTATGCCGACAAGTTCACCGTCTGCGCGGGCGACATCCTCGCCGACGCCGGCCTGCGCCGCCGGCTCGGCACGGGGTATGACATCGTGCTGGCAAACATCGTGGCCAATGTCATCATCCCGCTGGCCGCGCTGGCTCCGGCGTTTCTCGCCCCGGGCGGCACGTTCGTGTGCTCGGGCATCATCGACGGGCGCGAGGACGAGGTGGCCGCCGCGCTCACGCGCGCGGGCTTCACCGTCACGGCGCACGACACGCTCGAGGAGTGGCACTGCTTCACGGCTGCGCTGGCGTGACGGGGTACAGTGCATCACCGTGGACGCCGGAAGGTCCGGATTTTGAAAGCCTTCCCCTCGAGGGGAAGGTGGCGCGGCGGCACGCCGCGACGGATGAGGTGTTACGGTCAGATTCACAGCGCATGATCGGAGCCGCTGGAGGTGACCACAGCCTTTCCACCGCATTTGGCGCAGTACTGGTCGAGTGGCGCAGAAACGAAATTGCCATGGTGCGTGACGTCAGGAAACACCTCATCCGCCTCGCGATGCTCGGCACCTTCTCCTCAAGGAGAAGGCAGCGCACACTCCAACTGCTCCTGAAAAGCAGTACCATTTCACCCCAACGTAGAACAAACCCCAGACGGCAAGCCGCCTGGGGTTCGTCGGCTTGCTGCGCAAGCTCGTATCATCTGAACCGAGGCGGGCCTTGCCCCCTCGGGCTCCCCTGCTGCTCAGTCACATAACCTACCGCATCATTTTCCACCCCAACGCAGAACAAACCCCAGACGGCAAGCCGCCTGGGGTTCGTCGGCTTGCTGCGCAAGCTCGTATCATCTGAACCGAGGCGGGCCTTGCCCCCTCGGGCTCCCCTGCTGCTCAGTCACATAACCTACCGCATCATTTTCCACCCCAACGCAGAACAAACCCCAGACGGCAAGCCGCCTGGGGTTCGTCGGCTTGCTGCGCAAGCTCGTATCATCTGAACCGAGGCGGGCCTTGCCCCCTCGGGCTCCCCTGCTGCTCAGTCACATAACCTACCGCATCATTTTCCACCCCAACGCAGAACAAACCCCAGACGGCAAGCCGCCTGGGGTTCGTTCAATAGAGAGGAGAATATGAGGAGGGAGAAACTAGCAAATTAAGAGATGTCGTTCGTATCGACGAGCTTGACGTCAACATCGAACGTTTTGCCGTCGCGGTAGATGGTCAGCGTGACGGTGTCGCCCACCTTCAGCCCGTCCTTGACGGCGCTGACATCATAGGTGGTGGTCACGGCCTGACCGTTGACGGCCAGCAGCATATCGCCGGACTGGATGCCCTGCTTTTCGGCATCCGACCCCTCGGCGACGGCGCTGATATACAGCCCCTCGGGCAGATCGTAGTATTCGGAAGCGGCGGAGGACACCGCGCCCACGGTGATGCCGATGCTCACGCGGCCGGAAACGCGGCCGTCAGAGAGCAGCGCATTGACGATCGGGCGGATGGACGCGGTCGGGATCGCGAAGCCGATGCCCTCCACGCCCGTGGACAGAGCCTTCATGTTCGTGATGCCGATCACCTGCCCATACATATTGATGAGCGGGCCGCCGGAGTTGCCTTCGTTGATGGCGGCATTGGTCTGCAGGAGCGTCATGCTGTGCCCGTTATAGACCATGTCGCGGTTGATGGCGGAGATGATGCCGTCGGTCATCGTCCAGCGCAGCTGTTCGCCGAGCGGGTTGCCGATGGACACGACGTCGTCGCCGACCTGCAGGGAGCCGGAGTCGCCGAATTCGGCGGGCGTGAGGCCCTGCGCCTCGATCTTGAGCACGGCGATGTCGCTCACGGCGTCCGCGCCGACGAGCTTGCCGGTGTACTCGGTACCGTCCGAGGTCGTCACGGTGACGGCCTTGGCGCCGTCGAGCACGTGCGTGTTCGTGACGATGTAGCCATCGCTCGTGAGCACGACACCGGTGCCGGTGCTGTATTCGCTGCGGCTGATGTCGGCATGTATGCCGACGACGGACGGCAGGCACTTGGCATACACGCTCTGCAGCGAGAGCGCGCTGCCCCCGGCGGGCTGGAGCGTCATGGTCACGCTGGAATCGGTCGGCGCGGCCGGCAGCTCATTCTTGCCGGTGACGGTGGTGTCATCGTCCGTGTCCTCGCGGGGGAGCGTCACGCTGCCGTGCTGGCCCGGCTCACCGTCGCCGGAGATCGCCTCCCGGCCGCGGCCGGCAAACACATAGCAGGACGCGATGATGAGTACGAGCACGCCGAGGATGATCATCGTGATCTTCAGTCCCTGATGGGACTTTTTCTTCGGCGCGGCGGTCTGCGACGGGCTCCAGTAGGAGTCGTAGCAGCCGGTGCCTGCGCCATCGGTGCGGGGCGCGGTATAGCCGGCCTCATACCAGTCGGACTCCGGTTTGCGGACGTTGTCGTACATTGTGGTGTCCCTCCCAAGGAACGATTGCATGATAGCACATGATTTTGTGCTGCTTATGAATGGAAAACAAACATTTTATGAATTCCGAGAACAAATCATGAACTCTTGCGCCCGCCCCGGCGGCCGGTGCTCTCGGGCTTGGCGGTGGGCTTGGGCGCGGGCTTTGCGAGCGTGAGCGTGAACACGAACTCCGTCACCCCGTCGCGGCTCGTGACGGCGATGTCCTCGCCGTGCGCGTCGAGGATGCTCTTGACCAGATACAGGCCAAGGCCCACGCCGTCGCGGTCGAGGCTGCGGCTGCGGTCGGACTTGTGGAAGCGGTCGAAGATGAACGGCAAGTCGTCGGGCGGGATGGTCTCGCCGTGGTCGCGCACGGAGATATAGGCCTTGCCCTCCGACTTCCAGAGCGAGACGCACAGCGTGCTGCCGGGCGCGGCGAACTTGACGGCGTTGTCCATCAGGTTATAGAGCACGCGCGTGATGGCGTCGGGGTCTGCGAGCACCTGCATGGAGTCCTCGGGCAGCTGGAGATCAACGTCGAGCTGCTTGTCGTTGGCGCGCGCCTCAAAGCTGAGCATGGTGCTGACGATCTTCTCCGAGATGTCAAACTCGCGCCGGCGGGTCAGATCCTCGCCCGTGCTCTCGAGGCGCGACATATCGAGCATGCTGCGCACGAGGCGCGAGAGCCGGCGCGTCTCGTCGGCGATGGTGGCGAGGTACTTGTCCTCCTGATCCTTGGGGATCGTGCCGTCGAGAATCCCGTCGGCAAAGCCGGCGATGGTGGTCATGGGGGTCTTGAGCTCGTGCGAGACGTTGGCGATGAAGGCGTTGCGGCGCTGCTCGCTCGTCTCGAGGGAGTCTGCCATGGTGTTGAAGGCCGAGATAAGCGCGCCGACCTCGTCGGTGCGTCCGTCGTCCGTGACGCGGGCGGAGAAATCGCCGTGGGCGAACTTCTTGGCCACGACGGCCATCTCGTCGAGCGGCTGGGCCATGCGCTTGCTCGTCACGAGCGAGAGCAGCAGCGCGATCATCATCACCGCGGCGGACGCGGCGAGAAACACCCACACGAACGTGCGCCAGCCGTCGATGATCGTGGCGCTGTTGGTGGCCACGAACACATAGCCGACGGCGCGCGCGTCCGTGTCGATGGTGATCGGCTGCGCGACGACGTAGTGGGCGGAGCCGTAAAATCCGCCGAGGTTCGTGATGAGATTGAGCTTGCCGTCGCTGCGCAGCTGGATCATTGACGCGGTGCCGATCGTGCGGCCGAGGTGCTCGCAGGCGATGTTGCGGCACGAGCAGGAGACGATCGTCCCGTCGGTGTCCGTGATGAAGATGTGGTTACCGGTAGATTGTGCAAGTGTGCTGATGACCATACGCAGGTCCCAGTTCGAGAGCTCGCCGTCGCGCACGAGCGCCTGCGCGGCGTGGCTGACCTCCTCGGCGTTGGAGACCATGTTGCCGCGGTATTCGCTGATGACATAGCTGCGGCCGAGGAACACGAACGCCGCGCCGAGGATGAGAAAGCTGACCATGACCATGACGGCGGTCGCGGCGAAGTTTTTGAAATAGATGCTTTTCACTTACGTCTCTTCCGCTTCGAACTTGTAGCCCACGCCCCAGACGGTCTTGAGCGCCCACTTGTCGGACACGCCCTCGAGCTTTTCGCGCAGGCGCTTGATGTGCACGTCCACGGTGCGGCTGTCGCCGAAGTAGTCGAAGCCCCACACCTCGTCGAGCAGCTGGTTGCGGGTGTAGACGCGGTTGGGCGTGGCCGCGAGGTGGTACAGCAGTTCCATTTCCTTGGGCGGCGTGTCGACCTTTTTGCCGTCGACGATCAGCTCATAGGAGTCGAGGTTGATGACGAGCTTGTCGAACGTGAGCTTCTTGCTCTTGGGCTTGCCGTCGTCGCCGGTGCGGCGCAGCACGGCGTGCACGCGTGCGAGCAGCTCCTTGACCTCGAAGGGCTTGACGATGTAGTCATCCGCGCCCATCTCCAGGCCGGAGACTTTGTCCTCGGTCTCGCCCTTGGCAGTGAGCATGATGATGGGCATTTTCATGCTCTTGCGCAGCTCGCGGCAGACCTGCCAGCCATCCATGACGGGCAGCATGATATCGAGCAGCACGAGGTCGGGCTGGATCTCCCTGGCCATCTCGACGGCCTTGCCGCCGTCAGCCGCGTGGGACACCTCGAACCCGTCCTTCTGCAGGTACAGGCGCAGCAGCTCTGCGATGTTGATATCGTCCTCCACGACGAGCACTTTCTGGCTCATGTGATGTTGCCTCCTTCACCGGCGCGGGCGTGCGCCGGGTATCATTTTCACAATTCGTCCTTATTATAAAACAACCGGCACGGCGTTTTCATGTCCAATCTGTAAAATCCGCGCGCCCACGGGCCCCGCGCGCACGGAAAAGGCATTTACAAGACCGGAAAAATGTTGTATGGTTATCTGTATCCCGAATTTTGAACGAACAGCGAGGCAAACGCATGAATACCTATGGCGAACGCGTAAAAGTGACGATCTTCGGCGAGTCGCACGGCCCGGCGATCGGCGTCGTGCTCGACGGGGTCCCGGCCGGCGAGGCCATCGACATGGACGCCGTGCGCATCCAGATGCGCCGGCGCGCGCCCGGCTCGTCCGACCTGACGACCCACCGCTCGGAGACGGACGACCCGCTCGTGATGAGCGGCATCCTCGACAGCGTGACGACCGGCGCGCCGATCTCGGCCATCTTCCGCAACAGGGACCAGAACAGCGCGGCCTACCACCCGGAGATCCCGCGCCCGAGCCACGCGGACTACGCCGCGACCGTGCGCTTCGGCGGCCACGCCGATCTGCGCGGCGGCGGCCCGTTCAGCGGGCGGCTCACGGCGTGTCTGGTGTTCGCCGGGGCGGTCTGCCGGCAGATCCTCGAGCGCCGCGGCATCACGATCACGGCCAACGCCGTACGCGTCGGCCAGGCGACGGGCAGGGAGCTGAACTTTGACATGAAGCGCGCCATTCTCGACGCGCGCAGCGCCGGCGACTCCGTCGGCAGCGAACTCGAGTGCGTCGTCACGGGCGTGCCCGCCGGCGTCGGCGGGCTGCTTTTCGGCGGCATGGAGAGCCGCATCGCCGGCATGCTCTATGCCATCCCCGGTGTGAAGGGCGTGGAGTTCGGCCGCGGCTTCGCCCTCGCCGAAATGCGCGGCAGCGAGGCAAACGACCCCATCCGCCTGAAAAGCGGGCGCATCACCATGGCCTCGAACAATGCCGGCGGCATCAACGGCGGCATCACCAACGGCATGCCGCTCGTCGTGCGCATGGCCCTGCGGCCCACGCCGTCGATCGCGTGCGAGCAGCCGTCGGTCGACCTCGCCACGATGGAAGAAACGCCGCTGCGCATCAACGGCCGGCATGACCCGTGCCTCGCCCCGCGGGCGATTCCGGTCATGGAGGCCGCGCTCGCCTGCTGCGTGCTCGACGCCATGCTCGACACCGCCGCCACGATCTGAGAAAGGAGCTCATTATGGACGAAAACAAGACCCCGGCTCAGCAGGCCCCCGATACGGCCGCACCGGAAACCGCCGAAATCGAAGAAACCACCCAGCCGGAGACCACGGAGACCCCGGAGGTCCCGCAAACCCCGGAGGCCCCCGCGCAGAAAGCCGAGCACAGCACGCGCTGGCGCCACGCGCTCTGGCGCGGCATCGCGGGCGTGCTGGCGGCCGTGGTGCTGCTGGCGGTGTCCGGCTTCGGCGTGTTCCGCATCGCGAAAGGCGCGCAGAGCGTCGAAGGCACGTTCGACGCCGACCCCGGCACGTTCGTGCAGCACGACATCGTGTTCATTCTCGACACGTTCGAAGACCCCGCCGGCGGCAGCGCACAGTACGCTGTCGTGCCCATCGGCGGGCAGCTCGTGGCCTTCCGCTTCCCCGCGCGGTGGGACGCCTCGGTCAAGACCATTGCCGATGCGACCACCAGTATCCTGCAGGGCCAGAGCTACTCCGTCGACAGCTTCATCCGTGTCACCGGCACGGTCAAGGCCATGCCGGAGGACGTCTCCTCCGAGCTCTACAGCTGGTACGCGGATAACCAGGACTATCTGCAGGAGATCGGCGCGATCGGCGACAGCGACGACGCGTCCGACTACCTGCCCGACGCCATCGTGCGCGTGGACTATGTCGGCAGCATCCCGCAGGGCTGGGTCGAGGGGCTGACGGTCACGGCTGCCGCCTGCCTGATCTATGCCATCGTCGTGCTCATCCGCCTCCTCTGCGGAAAGTACGACGAGGTGAAGCTGCCGGACATCACGTTCGAGCTCGTGGACATGACGCCCGAGACCGCCGCCGAACCGGAGAACGCTCCGGAGGAGACTCCGGCTGAGCCGGAGACCGCGCCGGAGGAGACCACGGAAGCAGCCCCGGAGGAGACCCCGGAAGCCCCGGCGGAGCCCGAAAAATCTGACGAAACCGAGGACACGCCCGATGCCTGAGCACAAGCTGTGCGTGCCGTGCCTGTTCGGGCTCGAGGGCCCGCTCGGCAACGAGCTGCGCCACATGGGCCTGCGCGGCGTCATGCCCGAAAACGGCCGCGTGCGCTGCACGGGCACGGACGCGGACATCGCGCGCATAAATATCCGCTGCCGCTTCGGCGAGCGCGTGCTGCTCGAGCTGGGCAGCTTCCCCGCCCCGACGTTTGACGCGCTCTTCGAGGGGGTGAAGGCCCTGCCGTGGGCGCAGTACCTGCCCGTGGACGCAGCCTTCCCCGTCAAGGGCTACAGTCTGGAATCGGCCCTGCACTCGGTGCCCGACTGCCAGAAGATCATCAAAAAAGCCGTCGTCGAGTCGCTCAGGCAGCGCTATCATGTGCGCTGGTTTGCCGAGACCGGCGCCCTGTACCAGATCCAGTTCTCGCTCATGCACGACACGGCCACGCTCTATCTCGACACGACCGGCACACCGCTGCACAAGCGCGGCTACCGTCCGGCGCATGTGGCCGCGCCCCTGCGCGAGACGCTGGCCGCCGCGCTCGTGGACATCGCGGGCTACCGCGGCCGGGGCGATTTCTGCGACCCGTTTTGCGGCAGCGGCACGATCGCCATCGAGGCGGCGCTTTCAGCCAAGGGGCGCGCGCCGGGCATCAGCCGCGACTTTGCGGCCATGCAGTGGGCGTGGCTGCCGGCCGAGGTCTGGCCGCAGGCGCGCGAGGAAGCGCGCGCACGCGAGTTCCACGGCGACTACCGCATCTTCGCCTCGGACATCGACCCCCGCGCCGTCGCCATGGCGCGCGACAATGCCCGCCGCGCCGGCGTGGACGACTGCATCACCTTCGCGGTGGCGGACGCGCGGGCGTTTGACCGCACGACCGACCGCGGCGTCATCGTCACGAACCCGCCCTACGGCGAGCGCCTGATGGAAAAGCGCGAGGCCGAGGCGCTCTACACCGCCTTCGGCGCGGCCTATGCCAAAACCGAGCACTGGCGGCTCTACCTCCTGAGTGCGCACACGGAGTTTGAGCGCGCGTTCGGCCGCCCGGCGGACAAGAAGCGCAAGCTCTACAACGGCACGCTCCGCTGCGACCTGTTCCAGTACACGAAAGACGTGTGAGGCCGCATATCCGACACACGGCCGCATATATTTAACACCGGTAGTTAAAAATTCGCAAATATTCACAATTTCCCTCTTGCGCGCCCCCGCCGCGCGGGGTATAGTAATGGTATTATTTTGTCGAAAGTGCAGGAATGGAGCTATGAAACATCTGTTCATCGTCAACCCCGTCGCCGGCGGCAAGGACCGGCATGAATACGTGGCCGAGCAGGCGCGCCTCGCGCTCGAGGGCAGCGCGGACGCCTACGAAGTTTACATCACCACCGCGCCCATGGACGCGTGCGCGAAGATCACCGCCGAGGCCGCCTCCGGCGAGGAGCTGCGGGTGTATGCCTGCGGCGGCGACGGCACGCTCAACGAGTGCGTCAACGGCGCCGTGGGGCACGATAACGTCGCCGTGACGCACTTCCCCTGCGGCACGGGCAACGACTTCATCAAAATGTTCGGCGAGGAGAAGGAGCGCTTTTTCGACCTCGCGGAGCTCGTGCGCGGCGAGGTGCGCGCGCTTGACGTCATGGAGTGCTGCGGGCGCTACGCGATCAATATCTGCTCGGTCGGCATCGACGCGCGCATCGGCACCGAGGTGCACCAGTACCACGACAGCTACATTTTCTCCGCCGTAGCCAACCTCTTCAAGGGCATCGCCCAGCCGCTGACCGTGCGCGGCTGCGGCATGGACTACAGCGGCGGCACGTCGCTCATCTGTGCGTGCAACGGCCGGTTCTACGGCGGCGGCTTCAACCCCATCCCCGACTCCCGGCCCGATAACGGCAAGCTGGAGTTTCTCGTCGTGCGCGATGTCTCGCGCCTGAAGTTCATCCAGCTCGTCGGCAAGTACGCCAAGGGCCGCTACCGTGAGATGGCGGACCTCATCACGCACCTCGAGGGCGATCATCTTGAGATCGACAGCGCGGCCGAGCTCGTCGTGAACATCGACGGCGAGGCCCTCTGGAGCAGGCACGTGAACTTTGACCTCATCCCCGGCGGCGTGAACTTCCTCGTGCCGGCAAACATGGCCTTCTTCCACCCCGAGACCGCGGGCGGCCACGAAACGCGCGAATTTGTCCAGGCCTGACGAAAAAATGCGGTCACAAAACGTTTACAAAAAAATTTCGCCAGGGGCTTGATAATCCGAAAAATTGTGGTATAGTATGATGCGTTAGCACTCCGAGGAATTGAGTGCTAACGCATCCCTTTTTTGTATTTAATATTAGGAGGCATATAGATCATGAAACTCAAACCGTTAGCAGACCGAGTGATTCTCAAGCAGTTCAAGGCTGAGGAAAAAACGAAGAGCGGCCTGATCCTGGCAGCGTCCGCGCAGGAGAAGCCCGAGATGTTCGAGGTCGTGGAAGTCGGCCCGGGCGGCATGGTGGATGGCAACGAAGTGAAGATGACCGTGGCTGCGGGCGACCGCGTGATCGTCGGCAAGTACTCCGGCACCACCGTGAAAGTGGACGGCGAGGAATATTCCATCGTGCGTCAGGGCGACATTCTGGCCGTCGTCGAGTAAGACACAACTGCTTGGATTTTAGGAGGCTATCATTATGGCAAAACAGATTATTTATGGTGAAGAAGCACGCAAGGCGCTGCAGCGCGGCGTAGATCAGCTTGCAGATACCGTCAAGATCACCCTCGGCCCCAAGGGCCGCAACGTGGTGCTGGGCAAGAAGTTCGGCGCACCGCTGATCACGAACGACGGCGTGACGATCGCAAAGGAAATCGAGCTTGAGGACCCGTTTGAGAACATGGGCGCGCAGCTCATCCGCGAAGTGAGCACCAAGACCAACGACGTCGCGGGCGACGGCACCACCTCCGCCACCGTGCTGGCGCAGGCGATGATCCGCGAGGGCCTGAAGAACCTCGCCGCCGGCGCGAATCCGATGGTCATGCGCCGCGGCATCCAGAAGGCGACCGAGGCGGCCGTCGATGCCATCCGCACCAACTCCCAGCCCGTGAGCGGCAGCGGCGACATCGCGCGTGTCGGCGCGATCTCTTCCGGTGACGAGCACATCGGCAAGCTCATCGCCGAGGCGATGGAGAAGGTCAGCCAGAACGGCGTCATCACCGTCGAGGAGAGCAAGACCGCCGAGACCTATTCCGAGGTCGTCGAAGGCATGCAGTTCGACCGCGGCTATGTCACCCCGTATATGGTCACCGATAACGACAAGATGGAGGCCGTCATTGACGACGCGCTCATCCTCATCACGGACAAGAAGATCTCGAACATTCAGGAGATCCTGCCGGTGCTCGAGGCCGTGCTGAATGCGGGCAAGAAGCTCGTCATCATCGCCGACGACATCGAGGGCGAGGCGCTGGCCACCATCATCCTCAACAAGCTGCGCGGCACGTTCACCTGCGTGTGCGTCAAGGCCCCCGGCTTCGGCGACCGCCGCAAGGAAATGCTGCAGGACATCGCCATCCTGACCGGCGGCCAGGTCATCTCGACCGACCTCGGCATGGAGCTCAAGGACGCCACGCTGGCCCAGCTCGGCCACGCACGTCAGGTCAAGGTCACGAAGGAGACCACGACCATCGTCGAGGGTGCCGGCGCCAAGGACGACATTCAGGGCCGCATCGCGCAGATCCGCGCCCAGATCGAGACGACCACCTCCGAGTACGACAAGGAGAAACTGCAGGAGCGCCTGGCAAAGCTGTCCGGCGGTGTTGCGGTCATCAAGGTCGGCGCTGCGACCGAGACCGAGATGAAGGAAAAGAAGCTGCGCATCGAGGACGCGCTCAACGCGACCCGCGCGGCCGTCGAAGAGGGCATCGTGGCCGGTGGCGGCACGGCGTATGTCGTGGCCAGCAAGGCCGCACAGGCGACCGCTGCCAAGCTCTCCGGCGATGAGAAGACCGGCGCGAACATGATCGCCACGGCCCTGCGCGCCCCGATCGGCCAGATCGCGGCCAACGCCGGCGTTGAGGGTGCGGTCATCCTCGACAAGGTCAGCAAGAGCAAGAACGCCAACTTCGGCTATGACGCCGCGCATGACACCTTCGGCGACATGATCGAAAACGGCATCGTCGACCCGACCAAGGTCTGCCGCAGTGCGCTCGAGAACGCCGCGTCAGTCTCCGCCATGGTCCTGACCACCGAGTCTCTGGTGGCTGACCTGCCCGAGAAGGCCGCTCCGGCCGCTCCGGCTGCCCCGGACATGGGCGGTATGTACTAATTCCCCCCTGCCCCGGCAAAACAACAGACACAAACCCCCGGTACGCAAATGAACTGCTCCAGTTTGTACGGACAGCACAAAAAGCCCCCTATGTAGGCGATATG
>CAVFZY010000011.1:0-33507 GCA_963627135.1 Bacteroidaceae bacterium
CAGCAAGCCCTTTCGGTTGCTTGAACTATTTACGTTATAATATTTGTCTAACTTTGTCTAACTTTTGGGGGTCACTTCATCCGGGTGCGGCGTGTTTTTTGTCGGGGAGGTAGTCTGTGAGCTTTGCGCCCGGCACCGGCCGGATATCCGCCCCGGCCAGAGCGGGGCAGAGGACGGGCAGACGCGCCGGGTCTGCAATGAGCGCGTCTTTCTGCGCGCGCGTCAGGCGCTTGATGCGCGCCTCCAACTGCCGGGCGGTCGTGGCAGTGTCGGTCGTCAGCAGCAGCGCCAGCGCCGTGACCGGGTGACTGCGTGTATACTTTGCGCAGCCGGGCAGACGCTCCACATGCTGCCGCAGGCGGCGTGTGATGTCCGGCGTCATGCCCGTGTAGAGCGAGCCATTCGCGCAGCGCAGAAGATAAACATAGTGCCGGTTATCCATGACATATCCCCGCTTTTCGTAGAAAATGCATGAAAAGAGCATAGCACAAAATGGCCATTTTTTCAAACGTGCGGCTTTGCTGTACGATACAAAACAACGAACCGGACTGCAAATGTGCATATATTTGCTGCGTATTCGCGCAAAATTGAATATTTCTGAGAATATCTCGCATATTCATTCATGAAAGCGCTTGACAGCAGCACTTCAGCGTGCTATCATAACGCCATACCAAATGGGACGCGAGTCCCAATCTATTTTGTTTGAGGAAGAGGCTAATAAAATGAAGAAATTTGTTGCACTGCTTCTGGCAGTCCTCATGGTCGCATCTCTGTGCGCCTGTGGCCAGAAGGATACCCAGACGGGCTCTGACATCAAGACCGTGACCGCCGGAAAGCTCACTATGTCCACCAACGCGTCCTTCCCTCCGTATGAGATGGTCGCGGACGACGGCAAGGGCTACGAGGGTACCGGTTACGAAGGCATCGATATTGAGATCGCTTACGCCCTGGCACAGAAGCTGGGCCTGGAGCTGGTCGTCGATGATATGGACTTTGACTCCGCGCTGAGCGCTGTCCAGACCGGCAAGAGCGATATCGTCGCCGCCGGCGTGACCGTTACGCCTGAGCGTCAGAACACCATGTGCTTCACCGATAGCTACGCCAACGGCGTGCAGTCTGTCATTGTCAAGGAAGGCTCCGACATCAAGACTGTTGATGATATGAAGGGCAAAACGATCGGCACCCAGCGCGGTACCACGGGCAACATCTACTGCACCGACGAGTTTGGTGAGGACAGCGTGGTCGCGTTCGACGACGGCGCCACCGCCGTGCAGAACCTGCTCGCCGGCAAGGTCGACTGCGTCGTCATCGACAATGCCCCCGCTCAGGAGTATGTTAAGGCAAACGCCGGCTTGACTCTTCTGGATACCGAGTACACCAATGAGGACTACGCCATCGGTCTGGCCAAGGACAACACTGCGCTGCAGGAAGCCCTGAACACGGCGCTGGCCGAACTCAAGGCGGACGGCACCATCCAGTCCATCATTGACAAGTATATCACCAGCAAGTAATTGCAAAATCCATAAGCATGCAAAGGGCGGCCAACTGCCGCCCTTTGCGCGTAGAAAGAAAGAGGTACCTACATGGGTAATTGGGCGCAGCTATATGCGGACCTGACGGCACAGCTGCAGGCCGGGCAGGCCCTCGGCTTCTGGGACAACGCTTTCGTCGGCTTTTACCAGAGCTTTGTGACCGCCGGGCGCTGGAGACTGTATCTGAGCGGTCTGCTCACCACGCTCGAAGCGACGGTCCTTGCGCTGCTGCTGGGTGTCGCGCTCGGTGTCATCGTCGCGGTCATTCGCACAGCACACGACCAGCAGCGCGCCGGGCACAAGAATGTGATCCTCGGCGTGTTCAACGCCATCTGCAAGATCTATACGACCATCATCCGCGGTACGCCGATGATGGTGCAGCTGCTGATCATGAGCCTCGTGATCTTTGCCAGCAGCCGCAACTATACCATGATCGGCATTCTGGCTCTCGGCATCAACTCCGGCGCCTACGTCTCGGAGATCGTCCGCAGCGGCCTCATGTCGGTCGACCCCGGCCAGATGGAGGCCGGCCGCAGCCTGGGCATGAACTATTTTAAGACCATGCGTTTTATTGTCATCCCGCAGGCAATCAAAAACATCCTGCCGGCCCTTGGCAACGAGTTCATCACCCTGCTCAAGGATACGTCCCTCATCACCGTCATCGGAGGCAAGGAGATGACCTATGCGGCCAAGGCGGTCATTGCCAAGACATATCAGGGCCTGTTCCCGTTGTTCGGCATCGCGCTGATGTACCTGCTGCTGGTCATGCTGTTTTCCAAGCTGCTCGGTGTGCTTGAAAGGAGGCTGCGTCAAAGTGATCGACGTTAAACATCTGTCCAAATCGTTTGGCGACCACCTGGTGCTCGATGACATCTCCGAGCACGTCAGCCCTGGCGAAAACGTGGTCATCATCGGCCCCTCCGGCTCCGGTAAGTCGACGTTCCTGCGCTGCCTGAACCTGCTCGAGCAGCCGAGTGCCGGCACCATCGTCTTTGACGGCACGGAGATCACGGATCCAAAGGTGAATATTGACGCCATGCGCCGCCAGATGGGCATGGTGTTCCAGCACTTCAATCTGTTCCCGAACATGACCGTGCGCAGGAACATCACGCTCGCACCCGTGCAGACGAAGCTCATGTCGCAGGCGGAGGCGGATGCGGAGGCGGACAAGCTCCTCGCCCGCGTCGGTCTGGCCGACCGCGGCGACAGCTATCCGTCCGCGCTCTCCGGCGGACAGAAGCAGCGCATCGCCATCGTGCGGTCGCTCGCCATGCACCCAAAGGTCATGCTCTTTGACGAGCCGACGAGCGCGCTCGACCCCGAGATGGTCGGCGAAGTGCTCGACGTTATGAAGGAGCTGGCGCACGAGGGCATGACGATGGTCGTCGTCACGCACGAGATGGGCTTCGCCCGCGAAGTGGGCGACCGTGTGCTGTTCATGGCCGACGGCAAGATTGCCGAGTCCGGCACGCCGAAGGACATCTTCGAGCACCCGCAGTGCGCACGCCTGCAGGACTTTTTAGCCAAGGTGCTGTAAGTGGACATTTCGACCGCGCAGCCTGACCGGCTGCGCGGTTTTCTGCGGAAAGGAGCCAGAATGCCGGAACTGACCTGCCCCGTCTGCGGCGGTGTGCTGCACCGGGAGGAGCGATCCCTGCGCTGCGGCGCGGGGCACTGCTATGACCTCGCGCGACAGGGCTATGTGAATCTGCTGCGCACGAACCGGTCCAAGGACAAGCGCCACGGTGACGATAAGCGCATGGTGGCCGCACGCACCGCGTTTCTGGACGCGGGCTATTACGCGCCGCTGCGCGGTGCGATCGCCGCCGCTGCGGCGGAATATACGATCGGGGACGCAGACGTGCTCGACGCCGGCTGCGGCGAGGGGTATTACACCGCCTATGTCCTGCACACGCTGCAGGCGCAGGGGAGAAGCCCCTCTGTGTGTGCCGTGGACATCTCACGCGACGCGCTCATCTGCGCGCACCGCCGCGCGCCGGAGCTGACGCTGGCCGTGGCCAGCGTTGCGCACCTGCCGGTCGCGGATGCGAGCTGTGACCTCGTGCTCAACGTGTTCGCACCGCACGATGCAGCCGAGTTTGCGCGCGTGCTGCGTACCAAAGGGGTGCTGCTGCGCGTCATCCCGCTTGAGCGCCATCTCTGGGGTCTCAAGCAGGCGGTGTATGACCGCCCGTATGAAAACACCGTCCCTGCCCCCACGCTGCCGGGCTTCACGCTCGCGGAGCAGCGGACACTGCGCGGCACGATCACCCTGCGCACGAACGCGGACATCGAGGCCCTGTTTTGCATGACGCCGTATTACTATAAGACCGGCGCACGCGACCAGGCCAAGCTCTACGCGCTCGACACCCTGACCACGGAAACCGAGTTTGCCCTCCTGATCTATCGGAAAGCATGAAAAACGTTAGCACTCTATTCAAAAGAGTGCTAACGTTTACATTTTGTTCACGATATGTACTTTATTTATTCATAATTGTATAGTAATTTATATATCGTAAAGAGCGAGAGAAATAAATCGAACGCTCGAGAAAATCATTACCGTGTATAGAATTCTAGGAGGAATATAAAATGTTCGAAATTATGCCTTTTGACCGCAGAAGCTATCGTATGAGCTGCAATCCGTTCCGCGAGCTGGAACAGATGGAGAAGAATTTCTGGGGTGACCAGCAGGTCAATCCGTTCCGCACCGACATTTCCGAGACGGCGGACGGCTACAAGCTCGAGGCCGACCTGCCGGGCTTCCGCAAGGAAGACATCCATCTCGACATCGACGACGACATCCTGTCCATTCGTGCCGAGCACAAGGACAGCAAGGACGAAAAGGACGACAAGGGCGATTACATCCGCCGCGAGCGTTACTATGGTTCTTACTCCAGAAGCTTTAACGTGTCCGAGATCGATGTGGAAGGCATCAAGGCTGCCTATGAAAACGGCGTCCTGACGCTGACCATGCCCAAGAAGGCCCCGGAAAAGCCGGAGTCCAAGCACCTCGAGATCGAATGATCGCGGGCCCAAATCCGTAAATCCTCTCATCTCTCATTTTTCTTTTATCCACCGATCGAAAAGGCGCCCGGTGTCCGGCCGGGCGCCTTTTCCATGCTCTATGCGGCTTGACAGCGCGGCAATGCGTTATATAATAGATTGACTTCGCTGGAATCGAGAGAACCGTTATGCAAAAATTTAGTCAAAAAACACAGGGCATCGTCTATGTCCTCATCGCGGCGTTCGGCTTTTCGCTTATGTCCATGTTCGTGAAGCTGGCGGGCAATCTGCCGTCGTTTGAAAAGGCATTTTTCCGCAACTTTGTTGCGCTTATTTTTATCGTCATTCTCATGCTGCGCAGCCGCACGTCGTTCCGGCCGGAGCGGCGCAACCTCCCGGCGTTGTTCGGCCGGTGCTTTTTCGGCACGCTGGGCCTGCTGTGCAATTTCTATGCCATCGGCAGGCTGAATCTGCCGGACGCGAATATGCTCAACAAGCTCTCGCCGTTTTTCGCCATCCTGTTTTCAATTTTTCTGCTGCGCGAAAAGCCGAACCTCGTGCAGGCGCTCGGTGTGCTGGTCGCCTTCGGCGGCAGCGTGTGCATCATCAAGCCGAGCTTCGATAATCCCCAGACGCTCCCGGCGCTGGCCGGCGTACTCGGCGGGCTGGGCGCGGGCGCTGCGTACACATTCGTGCGCTATCTGGGTGCGCGCGGGGAAAACGGAAGCCGGATCGTGTTTTATTTTTCGGCGTTTTCCTGTTTGATTTGCCTGCCGTTTCTGCTGCTGGACTATGCGCCGATGAGCGCGCGGCAGCTCGTGTACCTGCTGTTGGCGGGCGTGTTTGCGTGTGTCGGGCAGCTTGGCATCACGAAGGCTTACGTCTGCGCACCGGCCAAGGAGATCTCGGTGTATGATTATACGCAGGTGCTCTTTGCCGCCGCTCTGGGCTTTTTTGTCTTTGGCGATGTGCCGGATTGGCTCAGCGTTCTGGGCTATGTGCTCATCTGCGGCGCTGGTGTCGGCATGTTTCTTTATAACCGCCGGCACGAGGCTGCCCATCCCTGAATCATCGGCTGGCGCCGGATGCAATGCATCCGGCGCCTACTTTTTTGCGTTTTTCATCACGGCGAAAAAAAGTGTTGAGCAACGCATCCCCCCTGGGAGCTTGCGCAGGAAGCGACTGGTGCGTTATAATCTTGTCATAAGAAACGAAAGGAAAGGGCGGTGCATCTCATGCATATGGCAGATGCGTTGCTCACGCCGGCGGTCGCCGGTGTGATGTATGCCGCTTCTGCGGTCGTTGCGGGGGCCTCGATCGTGGAGCTGCACAAGGAAGAAAAGCAGGACCTGACCTCGGCGGCCAGGAAGCTGCCGACCATGGCCGTCATGTCGGCGCTCGTGTTCGCGGGGCAGATGATCAACTACACCATCCCCGGCACCGGCTCATCCGGCCATCTGTGCGGCGGTCTGCTGCTCACGTCGGTGCTCGGGCCGTGGGCGGGATTTTTGTCCATGATCGTGATCCTCACGATCCAGAGCCTGTTCTTTGCCGACGGCGGTCTGCTGGCGCTGGGCGCGAACGTCTGGAACATGGCGTTTTACGGCTGCTTCGTCGGATATTTTCTCATCTATCGGCCGCTGATGCACAGCCGCTGCTTTGCGCGGCGCGGCGAGCGGGCGGCAAATCGTCTCAAGATCACGCTCGCGTCCGTGCTCGGCTGCGTGCTGACGCTGCAGCTCGGTGCGTTCTCGGTCGTGCTGGAAACGACGCTCTCCGGCATCACGGATCTGCCGTTCGGCGCGTTCTGCGCCATCATGCAGCCCATCCATCTGGCCATCGGCCTGATCGAGGGCCTCATCACGGCGGCGGTGCTGCTGTTCCTCTATGAGGCGCGGCCGGAGCTGCTGCGCGATGTGTGCACGGGCGGCGAGACCGCCGGCAAGGTCTCGTTCAAGGGCACGATCGCGGTCATCGCCATTGCGGCGGTGCTCGTCGGCGGCGGATTGTCGCTGCTGGCCAGTGGCAATCCCGACGGGCTGGAGTGGTCGCTGTTCGGCAACAGCGACGCTGGCTACACGCAGAACATGGGCCTCGATGAGGACAGCTACGGCGTGCAGAGCAGTGCGGCCGATAAGGCCGGCGCCGTACAGGAAAAAACGGCGTTCCTGCCGGACTATTCCTTCGCCGGGAGCGACTCCGCAGCCGGCACGTCCGTGTCCGGCGTGGCGGGTGCTGCCATCGTGGCGGCGGCAGCGGCGCTCATCTGCGGCGTCGGCGGGATCTGCCGGCACAAGAAGCGCCATCCATCCTAATCTCGATACCAAGCATCCAGATACGACCCATGCGGCAAGCTCCTGTTGGGGCTTGCCGCAATGGGCATTTTTGCACCGTTGGGGGAGGTGAGCACACGTGAACAAAGCGCAGCAGGCCAGCGTCGAGCTGCGGGCCATGGACGAGCTGGCGGCGCAGGATTCACCGATGCACCGGCTCAGCCCGCTGTCCAAGCTCTTTGTGACCGTGCTTTACATCGTCGTGACGGTCTCGTTTCATAAGTACGACATCTCGGGCGTGTTCGTTATGGTGCTCTTTCCGCTCGTCGGCTATCAGGTCAGCATGATCCCGGTGCACACGTGCTTTCACAAGCTGCGTGTGGTCATGCCGCTCGTGTGCGCGGTGGGCCTGTTCAACCCCTTCTTTGACAAGCAGATTGTGCTGTATCTCGGCACGGTTGGTGTCAGCGGCGGCGTGATCTCCATGTTGACGCTGATGATGAAGGGCATCTTCTGCCTCATGGCGTCGTTCCTGCTCGCGGCGACGACGAGTATTGAGGACATCTGCCGCGCGCTGCGGCAGCTGCACGTGCCGAAGGTGCTCACGTCGCTGCTGCTGCTCACATTCCGGTATATCTCCGTGCTGCTCGATGAGGCTGCTATCATGACGGACGCCTACCGACTGCGCGCGCCGGGGCAGAAGGGCGTGCACATCTCCGCCTGGGGCTCGTTCCTGGGTCAGCTGCTGCTGCGCAGCATGGACCGCGCGACCGCGCTCTATGAAAGCATGGAGCTGCGCGGCTATCACGGGGAGTTCCATTACGCGCAGGGCCGGCTGTCGAGCCGGGCCTCGTGGCCGTTTGCCATTGGGTGTGCGGCGCTGATTATTTTGGCGCGGCTGTATAATCTGCCGGCGCTGCTGGGCGGACTTTTTGCCTGAGGAGGGGCGCTTATGCTGTGTTTTGACCATGTTTCGTTTGCCTATCCGGGCGAGCGCACGATCCTGAATGATTTGTCGTTTTCCGTTTCCGAGGGCGAGCAGGTCGGCCTGATCGGCGCCAACGGCGCGGGCAAGTCCACGCTCATGAAGGCGGCGCTGGGGCTCATCACCGTCACCGGCACGATCACGATCGACGGTCTGGAGATGAATCGCGACAACCTCGCGGACATTCGTCAGCGGCTGGGCTATGTCCTGCAGGATTCGGACAACCAGATGTTCATGCCGACGGTGCTTGAGGACATGCTCTTCGGCCCGCTCAATTACGGCATGCCCCGCCCGGAGGCGGAGGCGCTCGTGGATCGGACGCTCGTGGAGCTGAACCTCACGTACCTGAAAAACCGCCGCAACCACAAGCTCTCCGGCGGCGAAAAGCGCATGGCCGCCATCGCGACCATCCTCGCCATGCAGCCGAAGATCATGCTCATGGACGAGCCGTCCACGGCGCTTGACCCGAAAAATCGCCGCACGCTCATCCGCACGCTCAATGCGTTGCCGGTGACGAAGATCATCGCGACGCACGATCTGGACCTCGTGCTCGAGACGTGCGACCGTGTTCTGCTGCTGCACGACGGGCAGATCGCGGCCGACGGCCCGGCGGGGGAGATCCTGCGCGACCGGGCGCTGCTCGAGCAGCACTCGCTGGAACTGCCGTTTTGCCTTGCCGGTGTGCCGGAACGGGCAAAAAAATCGTGAAAAACAGCGCTTGAAGCTGGGAACGCCGTCTGCTATAATAACGCGTATTCCGATGGAGAGCGAGGTCGATGTTTGCAATGAGCCGACAGTTCAAGGGCGCGCTGATGGCAGCGGGCGGCGGTGTGTGCTGGGGCATTTCTGGCACGATGGGGCAGTATCTCTTTACGCATGAGGCCATGCAGACCACGTGGCTGATCCCGATCCGTCTGGGCCTGGCGGGCCTGATTTTGTTCGTATACTGGCTGGTGAAGGACCGGCGGCTGCTGTTCGCCCCGTGGCGGCAGCGCGGCAGCGCGGTGATGCTGCTGCTCTACGGCGTTTTCGGCATCAGCCTGAGCCAGTTTCTTTATTTTCTGACCATTCAGTTTTCCAATGCGGCCATCGGCACGATCATGCAGGACCTGTCACCGGTGATGGTGCTGCTGATCGCCTGCGCGGGCGCGCACAGAAAGCCGCGCGCATATGAGATCGCGAGCATCGTGCTGGCGCTGCTCGGCGTGACGCTGCTGACCACGCACGGCGACCTGACCGCGTTTGCCGTGTCGCCGGTAGCGCTGATCGCGGGCGTTGGGAGCGCGGTGTGCGTGACGGTGTATAACTGTCTCTACCCGCGCCGGGAACTGCGCGATTATCCGGTCAGCATGCTGCAGGCGTGGGCGTTTTTGATGGGCGCCGTGCTCTTCGAGCTGACCATGCACCCGTGGACGCTCGGCTATACGCCGTCGCTGCGCGGCGTCGGCGGCATTTTGTTCGTGGTGCTCTTCGGCAATCTGCTGGCTTTCAACCTCTACATGACGGGCGTGAAGCTTATCGGCCCGGAAAAGAGCGTGCTCTACGGCTTTGCCGAGCCGGTCACGGCGGCCATTCTGGCCGTGACGCTGCTGGATACGCCGTTCACGGTCTGGGACGCGCTGGGCTTTGCCGCCGTGTTTGCCATGCTGGCGGTGCTGTCTGCCGGCGGAAAGAAATATGCCGAGCGTCTGGAAGTGTGAATTTTAAAAAGAAAAACGGAGCAGATACGGGGGGATGTATCTGCTCCGTTCCTGTTTATGAGGGATGGTCATTCCTCTCATAACGGTTGTCCCACGCGGTGTACCCCACAGCACCGGATGTACCTACGTAGTACATGTTCATTATTTCACAGAAAATTTGCCATGTCAACAAAAAACTGCTGCATTTTTGCGCTTTTCTGTCACAAAAACTGCTAAGAAAATGTGCGTTTATGCAGAAGCCGCCCGGCAGGCGTAGCATCCTCCTGCGTCTCTTTTTTACCCCAAGGGCGTGTGGTCGCTACGAAATTTACCACCTCGGGCGGCGACTGTTCAAATCAGCAGGCCGTACCGGTCGCACAGGGGCAGCAGCGCCGCCTCCGGGAGCGTGCCCTCGTACAGCGCGCGGCCCTGATAGGCGCGCAGCGCCGCCTCGAGCAGCTCTGCGTCGTCACAGACGAGGCACAGCGGCTTGCTCAGCAGGTGCTGCACGTCAGTCAGTGCATCAATGTCCTCCCAGGCACCGATGCGCAGCGCGACCATGGGTTCACTGCCGTCGAGCGCATCTGCCAGCTGGTCCTCCAGGTCGAGGCCGGCGGTCAGCACCGGACCGTGCCCGGCATCTGCCGGCAGGTAAAAGGGGAACTTCTCCGTTGCGGCCGGGAGCAGGTCGGTGTGCGCCGGTGCGGGCGGGGCGGGTTTCGCGCCTTTCAGAGCATCTCGCAGCGCGGCGATGTGCTCCGCCGTCGTACCGCAGCAGCCGCCGAAAACGGCCACACCGGCCTCAAGCATCGGCTGCACGAACGCCGTGAATTCCTCCGGTGTGCAGTCATACACAGTTTTGCCGCCGACGGTGATGGGCATGCCGGCGTTGGGCTTTGCGATCAGCGGCACACGGGCGTATTCCCGCAGGCGGCGCAGCTGCATGAGCATCTTCTCCGGCCCGGTCGAGCAGTTGAGGCCGAAAGCGTTGATGCCCATGCCCTGCAGCACGGTCAGTGCAGCTGTCACGTCTGTACCTGAGAGGCTGTGGCCGCTCTCATCGCACGTGAAGGACACGAAGATGGGCTTGTCGCTCACGCTTCGCACAGCCAGCACGGCGGCGCGCGCGTCCGAGAGCGTCATCATCGTCTCGATGACATACAGATCGACACCGGCAGCTTCGAGCCCGGCCGCCTGCTCGGTGTAGATATCGACCAGATCCTCGAACGACGCCTCGCCGAGTGGAGCGAGGAACAGGCCCGTTGGCGCAAGATCACCCGCGATCCATGCCTTGCCGTCCGCTGCTTCGCGCGAGAGCGCCGCGAGGCGGCGGTTATAGTCCGCCGTCTGGTTGAAGATGCTGCGCTCCTCGAGCTTTTGCCGGTTGGCACCGAAGGTCGGCGTGTAGAGCACCTGACTGCCG
Organism: Bacteroidaceae bacterium; assembly: GCA_963627135.1. Classification (GTDB taxonomy): domain Bacteria; phylum Bacillota; class Clostridia; order Oscillospirales; family Oscillospiraceae; genus CAG-103. The sequence continues at coordinate 10,896 of CAVFZY010000011.1, forward strand.
GCGGCGACGTAGCCGCGCTGGATGCCGATAATGACGTCCGGGTGCTCAAGCGTCCACTGCTCGGCGCTCACATCACCGGCGTAGCCGTGCTTTTGCAATTCGGTGCCGGTCGCACCGTCCAGAATGAGGGGAAAACGGATCTCCATGTTGTGACCTCCGTGAAATTATGGTTGTGGAAACGACAGATAGTCGGTAAAGGCTGCGGCAAAGTCTGCGCGGCCGGACAGCTCCAAATAGTCGCATGCCCGGGAAATGGCCCCGATGCGCTGCCACTGCGCGGGGTCGAGCGTGAGCGCGGCCGCACCGGCGAGCGCTGTGTTGCCGAGCGTATGCAGCCTGCCCACGCACGCTCGCGGGAGCATGCCGATGGCCATGGCGCTGTTGGGGTCGAGATAGCTGCCGAAGCCGCCGGCAAGGTACACACCGTCTATTTGCTCCGGCGCGATCCCACGCTGCTGCAGCAGCACGCGGATGCCCGCTGCGACAGCGGCCTTGGCCAGCTGCAGATTGCGCACGTCTGCTGCCGTGAGCCATACCTCCGGTGTCAGGTGAAAGCAGCCGTTGCCGTCGCCGTCGCGCGTCAGATAGCGGCGCAGGGGTTCCGCTGCATCCTCCGGCGGCAGCAGCCGCCCGCCGGGTGCGATGGCACCGAGATGCAGCAGCACCGCCGTCAGGTCTAGGAGGCCGGAGCCGCACAGGCCCTTCGGCTCGCCGCCGCCAATGACGTCGTACAGAAAGCCGCGGTCATACCGCACACGGCTGACGGCGCCGTCCACGCCCGGCATGCCGCACGTGATGCCCGCACCCTCAAAGGCCGGGCCGGACGCTACGGCGCAGCAGACGAACCCGCCGAGCCCGCCGAGCGCCATCTCACCGTTTGTGCCGATGTCGAGAAACAAATGTTCGCCTGGCAGGTTCGCAAGTCCGGCGGACAGCAGCCCAGCTGTGATGTCCCCGCCGACGTAACCCGCCACGCAGGGGGCAAAGTGCACCGGCACGCCGTGCAGCGTTTTGTCTCCGGGCGCTGAAAAGAGCGTCTCCGGCAGGAACGGCGCCGCGGCGATGCCGCGCACGGAGTACCCGGCGAAGAGGTGCTGCATGACGGTGTTGCCGGCGAGCGTGATCTCGCGCAGCGTGTCCGGTGTGCGGCCGCTGTGCGAGAGCGCGTCCGCCACCAGCGCCCAGACCTGCGCGCGGATGCGCTGCGAGAGCTCCTGCAGGCCGTCCGGCTGCTCGAACGTGTACTGGATGCGGCTGATGACGTCGGCCCCATAGGGGGCCTGCGCGTTCCATCCACTGCAGGTTTCCAGCTCCGCGCCGGTCGCAAGGTCGTACAGCCGCACGACGACGGTCGTGGTGCCGAGATCGACGGCGGCAGCACTGCCCGTGCGCCCTGGCTGGCATGCGGGCAGTGGCACGGTGGCGGTCAGGATCGTGCCGTCGGCGTTCTCCGGCAGCGTGACGGTGTCGCCGTCCGCCGGATAGACCCGGCAGGCGAGCCGGGGCACACCGTTGACCGGCACGCGGCACTTGCCGCAGCGGCCCTTTCCGCCGCAGGCGGCGGGGATGGAATAGCCCGCGCGCCGCAGGACGGACAGCAGTGTTTCGCCTTCCGGCAGGGGAATGACGCGCATGCGACCGTTTTGTTCAATTTGAATGCTTGACACGGCCGCCGCCCCCCGATAAGATATAAGCATATTCTAAGCGGCAAAACTTTGCTTTGTCAAGAGGCTTTACATATGAACGATCCCGAAACGCTGGCCGCACAAAACGGCTTTTCCCACTGGGCACAGCTGAATATGGCGGCGGCGGTACCGCTGGCGGCGGTGCGCGCCATGTGCGCGGACGGCCGCTGCGGGCGCTACGGGCACAACTGGGCCTGCCCGCCCGGCTGCGGCAGCATCGAGGCGGCCGCGCGCCGCATCGCGCGCTATGATGCTGGCATCCTCGTGCAGACGACCGGGATGCTGCGCGATGATTTTGACTACGAATCCATTGCGGACACCGAGCGCGCGCACAAGCGCCGCTTTGCCGACTTTGCCCGCCAGATGCGTCGGCTCTGCCCCGGCTGCCTGCCGCTGACGGCCGGCAGCTGCACGCTCTGCGCCCGCTGCACATATCCCGACCGTCCGTGCCGGTACCCGACCAAGTGCCTGTCGTCCATGGAGGCGTACGGCCTGTTCGTGAGCGATGTCTGCACACGCTCAGGCCTTGCCTATAACTATGGCCCGCGCACCATGACGTATACATCCTGCATTTTGTACAACAAGGAGTGAAACCCATGTCCACACCGAAAGAGATCTTCCTCGAGCTCATCAAGCCCGACGGCCAGCCGGAGCGCCAGCTGCGCCAGTATGAGGCGCTGCATATGTGCCTTACCGACCCGTGCAACACCTACCTGCGCGGCAACCGCAAGCGCGGTACGACGAGCGTGGACCGCTGGGGCACGACAATCCTGTTTCCTGAGGATGCGCCCGGCCCGATGCCGGACACGCGTCCTGGCCTTGCCGTCTGCCCGGATATCACGCGCTGGCGCGAGACGGTGCATGCGCCCGATCTGGAGGCTGCCTGCACAGAGGGGTGGGAGACCTGCCGCGCCGAGGCGCGTGTCGCCTGCGGGCCGGACCACCTGCTGGCCGGGTTCATGGGTACGGGCATTTTCGAGCAGTGTCACTTCCTTATGGGCTTTGAGGACACGCTCACAAATCTCTACGTGCATCCGGACGAGATGCACGCACTCATCGACTACATCACCGAGTACCGCCTGACGTATGTGCGTATGCTTATTGACAATCTGCAGCCGGACGTCATCTTCTCGCACGACGACTGGGGCACGAAAAACGCCCTGTTCATGAAGCCCGAGATGTGGCGGGAATTCTTCAAGGAGCCATACCGCCGGTTCTATGGCTATATCCGCTCGCACGGCGTCATCGCCATCCACCATGCGGACTCCTATCTTGTGCCCATCGTGGACGACATGGCCGAGATCGGCATCCAGGTCTGGCAGGGCGTCCTGCCGGAAAACGATATTCCCGCCCTGCAGGCGCACTTAAATGGGCGGCTCACGCTCATGGGCGGCTTCGGCGCGGCCATCGACCGCAAGGATGCCACACCCGAGGACATCCTCACCTATGCCCACGACGTGCTGCGGCGCAACTGCCCCGGCGGGCACTACATCCCGTCGATCACCTACGGCCTGGCGGGCACGGTCTACCCGCACGTGGATACCTATCTCAATCAGGCGGTCGATGAATACAATACAGCTCTGCATGTGCCGGTGACGCACCTGCCGCCCGTGCCGCGCCGGAGTGTGCATGCGGCGGCTGCACAGGCCCGGAGCGCGCCGGAAGCCGAGCAGCCGCAGGGCGATGTGCTCGCGCGCATCGCGTCCGCGCTTGTGCGCGGGCAGCAAAAGCGCGTGCTGCAGCTGTGCTCCGAGGCGCTTGAGAATGGGCGCGGCGCACAGGAGATCCTCACGGACGGGCTCGTGCGCGGCATGACCATCCTCGGCGAGGATTTCTCGGCCAACCGAGCCTTTGTGCCGGAGATGCTTATCGCGGCGCGCTGCATGGCGGCGGCGACGGAGCTGCTCAAGCCGTACATGGCAGGGGAGAGCAGCGAGACGATCGGCCGCGTCTGCCTCGGCACGGTGCGCGGCGATATGCACGACATCGGTAAGAACCTCGTCAAGATCATGATGGAGGGCAGTGGACTAGAGGTCGTGGACCTCGGCGTGGACGTCACGGCAGAGCAGTTCGTGAACACGGCGATCGAGCAGCACTGCGACATCATTGCCTGTTCCTCGCTGTTGACAACGACGATGACGGAAATGCGCGATGTTGTGGAACTGGCCAAGAAACGCGGCATCCGTGATCGGGTGAAAATTTTTGTTGGCGGTGCGCCCATCACGCAGGATTACAGCGATGAGATCGGCGCAGATGTCTACTGCCCGGACGCGGCCACGGCCGCGCGCTCGGCCGTAACGCTGCTGTGCGGCGCGTAAGCGTGCACAGTATGCTGCGTGCAGGCACCGCGATTTGTGCAAAAAGCCCATGACATTTCCTGCGGCGATCTGCTATAATACAACTGAAATTTCATCGAACGAAGAGACAATAAATGTCGTTTGCCTTCTGTCTGACGGGCAAATACATTTGTTGTCTCTTTTTGCGTTCGCAAAAGGAGAGACTGGCTATGCCGAAAAACAAAAAGCAGGGCCTTGCGCTCAGCTGCATTATGAGCCTCATCATGATCTATCTCATGGCTGTGCTGAACATGGATGTGCGTCTTGGACGCTTTGCGGGGGAGGCGTGGGGCATCGCTCTGCAGCGTCTGCCGCTGGGCTTCCTTGTCGGGATCTTGTGTGACCTGTGCATCTGCACGCCGCTGTCCCGCCGGATCGTCGGAAAGGTTACCCGTCCGGAGGACGCGGAAAAATACAAGGTGCTCGTGCTGCGCTTTTGCATGGTTGTTTTGATGACGGTCGCCATGACGGTGTTTTCCGTTATCGTGTCCGGTCTGCGCGGGTGGGACGGCGTGCGCGACTTTTTCACGTACCTGCCGTATAATTTCACGATTGCATTGCCGCTGCAGATGCTGATCGTAGCGCCGCTGTCGCTGCGTCTGGCGCGGCGGATCGCAAAAGACTGAATGCACGGCCCAAGCCGGGAAAATACGTGCCCGGCTGGGGCGCTTTCATTTTATGGAAGGAAATTCGGCGAAATGGATAGAGAAAAATCGAAAGGCCTGGATTATTTCAGATTCTTAAATAATTGCTTTCCAGCGGCGCGGGATTTATAATCAAGGCGTTCCAATAAATGCACACAGACACTTTCAGGTATAGGCGGGGAAGTCATATGGGCCCCGCGTCTCTACCGGGCGGCCCTTGAATTGCCCGACTACCGGAATGCAGCACGCACAGCGCAAAACTGCTGTGTGAGTTTTGTCGTTTCGGTGGAGGGTCGCAGATCGCGGCACTCCGCCGTTTTTTTGCTTGTATAGAGAGCGGAAATGCTTTTTATGGTTCAATCAGCAGCCTGTGATTTCAGGGAGGGATCTTTGATGCGTACACGCAAGGGAAGGATCGCTCACGCCTCATTCAGGCGGCTATGGGTCAGCTTCCGTGTGATCTGACGATCGGCAACGTCATGAGGCTCGACGGTGTGCGCTTCATGCTCGAAAGCGCGAAAAAGTCCAGGCTCCGCCAGTACGCGCTCGCCCTGCCGCGCGTCCCGGCCGTGCCCGGCATGGAAAATGCCGGCGCGGCGTTCCTCGCTAACCTCGTTCGACAGCTTCACCGCTTCTTCACGGAATCCCTGACGGTACTGCTTCATTGTTCTTTCTCCTTTGTGGGCGTCTTTGATGTTTCATATACCCGTTTTGGGTGTCCGTGACTGTACTTAAAGTGTATTACTCCACACGGCACCATGGTATAGCTATGGGTGCCGGTGTGCTCTGTTTTAGTTTTAGTTTAGGAGGCGTTGTAATGAAAAAAGTCGCAATCATCATGGGCAGCGACAGCGATCTGCCGGTCGTTCGAAAGGCTGCGGACACTCTGCGTGAGCTCGGCATACCCTTTGAGGCGCATATCTATTCCGCGCACCGTACGCCCCTGGAGGCGAAGTCTTTCGCGGAGAATGCCCGCGAAAACGGCTTCGGCGTACTCATCGCGGCCGCAGGCATGGCGGCGCATCTTGCCGGGGCGCTGGCGGCGAATACCACCCTGCCTGTCATCGGCATTCCCATCAAATCGGCACAGCTCGGCGGCTTGGACGCCCTTCTTTCGACAGTGCAGATGCCCGGCGGCATACCCGTGGCAACTGTTGCGATTGACGGTGCGTCCAATGCCGCTTTTTTGGCGGCACAGATCCTCGCGGTTGAGGATGAGGAGCTTGCCGCACGCCTTTGGGCCCGCCGCCGTGCCGATGCCGAAAAGGTTCTCGCCCGCGACGCGGGGATAATGGAGAAGATCGGGAAGGAGTAAGAACGCCGCTTATAGGCTCCCTCTCAGATGAAACTGTCGTCGACGCCTCGCAAGGCGGCGATAAAGTGACGACTCCTTCCGGCTGCGGCAGAGCCGCAGCCAGCTCCCTCCATGAGGGAGGCAACCCCACCACCGCCCGCTGATTGTACACACCCATACACATAAAACTTTTCAGGGAGAAGATCATCATGGAAAAAACAGCACAGCTTTACGAAGGCAAGGCAAAGAAGGTCTACGCAACCGATACCGACGGCATCGTCATCGTCTCCTACAAGGACGACGCAACCGCGCTTGACGGCCTCAAGAAGGGCACAATCGTGGGTAAGGGCGTTGTCAACAACCGCATGACGAACTTCCTCATGCAGCTGCTGGAGAAAAACGGTGTCCCCACCCACTTCGTTGAGGAGCTTTCCGATCGCGAGACCGCCGTCAAGAAGGTCTCCATCGTCCCGCTTGAGGTTATCATCAGAAACGTGTCCGCCGGACATTTTGCCGAACGCTACGGCGTCAAGGAGGGCCTTGTCTTCGACGAGCCCACCATCGAGTTCTCCTATAAGAACGACGACCTGCACGACCCACTTCTCAATGCCTACCACGCGCTGGCGCTCAAGCTCGCCACCCGCGAGGAGATTGAGACCATCAAGAGCATGGCGTTTAAGGTAAACAAAATCCTCACCGAATACTTCCGCTCTCTGGGCGTGCGCCTTGTGGACTTCAAGCTCGAGTTCGGACGTCTGCCGGACGGCAAGATCGTCCTCGCCGACGAGATTTCCCCTGATACCTGTCGCTTCTGGGACCTTGAGACAAACGAAAAGCTCGACAAGGACCGCTTCCGCCGCAACATGGGCGGGGTTGAGGATGCCTACCGCGAGATGATGCACCGTGTTTTCGGGGAGTGATAAGCTTCTATGGGCAGCATACATGAGGAGTGCGGCGTTTTCGGGGTCTACAGCCCCGATACATACGACGTGGCGCACATGACATACTATGGGCTGTTTTCGTTGCAGCACCGCGGGCAGGAGTCCTGCGGAATCGTCGTAAACGACGACGGGCTCTTTGCCGCCTACAAGGACATCGGGCTTGTCAACGATGTCTTCACGCCCGAGCGTCTTGCGGCGCTGGGTCAGGGCAGCATGGCCGTGGGGCACGTGCGCTACGGCACCACCGGCGGCAACGACCGCAACAACGCCCAGCCCATCGTCGTCAACCATATGAAGGGGCGTATGGCACTGGCGCACAACGGAAACCTCGTCAACAGCTTCGAGCTGAGAACAAAGCTCGAGATGGAGGGTTCCATCTTCCACACCACCAGCGACACTGAGGTAATATCCTATGTGATTACCAAGGAGAGGCTCTCCGCCCCCTCCATCGAGGAGGCCGTCTGCCGCGCGATGAATAAGCTTGAGGGGGCATATTCCCTTGTCATCATGTCGCCCTCAAAGCTCATTGCTGTGCGTGACGAGCACGGCTTCCGTCCGCTCTGTTACGGCCAGACGGAGGACGGGCGCTACGTCGTCGCCTCGGAGTCCTGCGCGCTTGACGCGGTCGCGGCGAAGTTTATCCGCGACCTCGACCCCGGCGAGATTCTCGTGTTTGACCGCAACGGCGTGCGCAGCATCCGCGAGCACTGCGGCAAGGCTGCGCCGTCGCTCTGCGTATTCGAATACATATACTTTGCGCGCTCCGATTCCGTCATCGACGGCTGCCAGGTGCATACCGCCCGCATGCGCGCGGGCGCATTTCTGGCGCTGGAGCATCCCGTGCAGGCGGATGTCGTCATCGGCGTGCCGGACTCCGGTCTCGATGCCGCGGTGGGCTATTCCCGCCAGTCGGGCATACCGTATGAAATCGGGTTCATAAAGAACAAATACATCGGCCGTACCTTCATTGCCCCGGGGCAGAAGAGCCGCGAGGACAAGGTGAGAATCAAGCTCAATCCCATTTCCGACGTTGTGCGCGGCAAGCGCGTGGTGATGATAGACGATTCCATCGTGCGCGGTACCACCTGCGCCAGAATCGTGCGGCTGCTGCGCAGTGCCGGCGCCACCGAGATACACATGCGCGTGTCGGCGCCGCCGTTTCTCAATCCCTGCTACTACGGCACGGATATCGACTCGCGCGACAACCTCATCGCCTGCCACCACAGCGTGGAGGAGATATGCGGTCTCATCGGGGCGGACTCGCTGGGATACCTGAGCGTCGAAAACGCCAAGGTAATCGCACGCGGGGTCGGGTGCACGGGCTACTGCACAGCATGCTTCGATGGGCAGTACCCGACACGGATACCCTCTGCGACAAATAAAAACAGATTTGAGGAGAAAATTTCGAAAGGGGCAAAAGAGAATGAATCCTAATTCCCATTCGGAAAGCTATGCCGCCGCGGGCGTTGACATCACGGCGGGCTACCGCGCGGTGGAGTTGATGAAAGAACACATCGCCCGCACCATGACAGCGGGCGTATGCTCCGACCTCGGCGGCTTCGGCGGACTATTCGAGCTTGATACGACCGCGATTGAGCACCCCGTGCTCGTTTCCGGCACCGACGGCGTGGGCACGAAGCTTCGCATCGCGTTTCTTATGGATAAGCACGACACAGTCGGCATCGACTGCGTGGCAATGTGCGTCAACGACATCATCTGCTGCGGGGCAAAGCCGCTTTTCTTCCTCGATTACATCGCCTGCGGCAAGAACGTGCCGGAGCGCATCGCCGAAATTGTCTCCGGCGTGGCGGAGGGGTGCGTGCAGAGCGCTGCTGCCCTCATCGGTGGAGAAACCGCCGAGATGCCGGGCTTCTACCCTGCGGACGAATACGACCTCGCGGGCTTCGCGGTGGGCATTGTGGACAAGGCAAAGATCCTGGACAAGAACAGAATGCGCGCGGGCGACATTGTCATCGCGCTGCCATCGAGCGGGGTGCACTCGAACGGCTTCTCCCTCGTAAGAAAGGTATTCGACGTCGAGCATGCGGACCTGAAAACCCCGCTCGACTTCCTGGGCGGCAAGAGCCTCGGCGAGGCGCTGCTAGCCCCGACAAAGATATATGTAAAGCCCATGCTCGCCCTCTTTGACGAGGTCGAGGTCCGGGGCGTGTCGCACATCACCGGCGGCGGCTTTTTCGAAAACATTCCCCGCAGTATTCCGGACGGCCTCTGTGCGCGTATCAAAAAGAGTGACGTCCGCACACCCGCGATATTTCATCTCATCGCGAAGACTGGCAATATCCCCGAGCGCGATATGTTTAACACCTTCAACATGGGTGTCGGCATGACGGCGGTTGTGCCCGCAGCGGACGCCGAGAGAGCGCTCTCGATTCTCCGCGCAAACGGGGAGGATGCGTACATCCTTGGCGAAATCATCCCCGGCGACGAAAAGGTGGAGCTATGCTGACGCGCATCGCGGTGCTGGTCTCCGGCGGGGGGACAAATCTGCAGGCGCTTCTCGGTGCCTGGAAAAGCGGCATCATAAAAAGCGGGGAGATTGTGCTGGTTGTATCCTCAAACCCCGAGGCTTACGCGCTGCAGCGTGCCGAAAACGCCGGCGTGCGCGCCATCACGGTGTCCCGCCGCGGGCAGACGCAGGAGCAGTTTGAGTCCGACCTTTCCACCGCCTTGAAGGAGGCGGGGGTCGACATGCTGGTGCTTGCGGGGTTCATGAGCATTTTAAGTGCCGACTTTACCGCCAAATGGGACAGGCGGATTATAAATGTACACCCCTCCCTCATACCGGCATTCTGCGGGAAAGGGTACTACGGACTGCACGTACACGAGGCGGTACTGGCGCGGGGCGCCAAGGTCACCGGCGCCACCGTACACTATGTCAATGAAATCCCCGATGGGGGAGAGATTCTGCTGCAGAAGGCGGTCGAGATTCTCCCCGGTGACACACCGGAGGTTCTGCAAAAGCGTGTTATGGAGCAGGCGGAATGGATTTTGCTGCCGCAGGCGACCGAGCTTGTCGCAGCGCGCATCATGAAGGAGAGACAGGCATGAACGTATACGAATGCAATACTCCGCACGAGCTGCTTGCGGGCAATCCCTATCCTGGGCGCGGCATCGTCATCGGCAGGACCCCGACCGGCAGGTGCGCGGTGGGCTACTTCATCATGGGGCGCAGCCGCAACAGCCGCAACCGCGTGTTCGAGCTGCAGGGCGACACGCTCTACACAAGACCGTTTGACGTCTCGCTGGTGGAGGACCCATCCCTCATCATCTATGCCGCGGTGCGCCGGTACGAAAACAACCTGATTGTGACAAACGGCGACCAGACCGACACGGTCTACGAGGGACTTATGGCGGGCAAAAGCTTTTCGCAGGCGCTCTCATCCCGCCGGTTCGAGCCGGACAAGCCGAACCTCACCCCGCGCATCAGCGGCATGGTGACGTTTTCGGACGATCATTTCTCCTATGAAATGAGCATTCTCAAGAGCGCCGACTCCGCGGGCACGGCCTGTAGCCGGTTTACGTTTTCCTACCCTGCGCTGCCGGGCATCGGGCATCTCATCCACACATACATGGGCGACGGGGAGGTGCTGCCCACCTTCTGCGGGGAGCCCCGCCGCGTGCGCATCGTCGATGACCTCGGCGAGTTCACAAACAGCATCTGGGAAAACCTCGATGCCGACAACCGCATTTCACTTTATACCCTCATGCTCGACCCGGTGTCGGGCGAAAACGAGTACCGGCTCATAAACAAAAACGGAGGCGCAGACTGATGGCGGCAAACCAAGACGGATATATTTCTCCGCTCTCCACGCGTTATGCAAGCGCGGAGATGCAGCATATCTTTTCCGAAAACTTCAAGTTCCGCACATGGCGCAGGCTGTGGCTTGCCCTTGCCCGCGCCGAAAAGACTTTGGGGCTTGACATCACCGACGAACAAATCGCCGAGATGGAAGCGCATCTCGACGACATAAACTACGACGTGGCCGAGCCGCGCGAGCGGGAGGTGCGCCATGACGTGATGGCGCACGTCTACGCCTTCGGCAAACAGTGCCCCAAGGCGGAGCCGATTATACACCTGGGCGCGACAAGCTGCTATGTCGGGGACAACACCGACGTCATCATCCTGCGGGAGGCATCTCAAATCATCCTCAAAAAAGCGGTGCAGGTGCTTCGCAATCTTTCGAAATTTGCTGGGGAGTATAAGTCCCTGCCCTGCCTTGCCTATACCCATCTGCAGCCCGCGCAGCTCACCACGGTGGGCAAGCGCGCGACGCTCTGGATGTACGAGCTGACGCAGGACATCGAAAACATGGAATTTCAGCTTTCGCGCCTCAAACTGCGCGGCAGCAAGGGCACAACCGGCACGCAGGCAAGCTTCATGGAGCTTTTTGGCGGGGATGAGGAGAAGGTAAAGCGCCTTGAGGAGCTTATTGCCGCAGAAATGGGCTTTTCCGCATGCGTTCCCGTCTCCGGCCAGACATATTCGCGCAAGGTCGACGCGTATTTTCTGTCGGTGCTCTCGGGCTTTGCGCAGAGCGCGTATAAGTTTTCGAACGACCTGCGTCTTCTGCAGTCCTTTGAGGAGATGGAGGAGCCGTTTGAGGCCTGCCAGATCGGCTCGTCCGCGATGCCCTATAAGCGCAACCCCATGCGCAGCGAGCGCATCTCCGCCCTGGCGCGGTATGTCATCATCGACTCGCTCAATCCCGCGGTCACGGCGGGCACACAGTGGTTCGAGCGCACGCTCGACGACAGCGCCAACAAGCGCCTGTCCGTGTCGGAGGCGTTTCTCGCGGTCGACGCGATTCTCAACATCTACATCAACATCACCGACGGTCTTGTGGTGTACGACCGTGTCGTTACCCGCCGCGTGATGGAAAAGCTGCCGTTTATGGCGACCGAAAACATCATGATGGAAAGCGTCAAGCGCGGCGGCAACCGCCAGCGACTGCACGAGGCACTGCGTGTGCACTCCCACGCGGCGGCAAAGCGCGTCAAGCTTGAGGGCGGGGCAAACGACCTCATCGAGCGCATCGCGAATGACCCTCTCTTCCCGCTCACCCGCCAGGAGATAGAAAAGCACCTCGACCCTGCGCTCTATATCGGGCGCAGCGTCTCACAGGTCGGGGAATTTCTCGGGGACGTCATCGCGCCGATACTTTCCCGCTACCCGAACGACGACATCCATACCGAGCTTAAGGTTTAAAATACGGCTGCCCGACGCAGCACAACACGAATACGGAGGCATGGTCATGAACGAGTTTTCTCTCAAATACGGCTGCAACCCGAATCAGAAGCCTGCGCGCATCTTCATGGAAAATGGCGCGGACCTGCCCGTGGAAATTCTCTGCGGGCGCCCGGGATACATAAACTTCCTCGACGCGTTTAACTCCTGGCAGCTGGTGCGCGAGCTGCGCGCCGCGACCGGTATGCCCTGTGCCGCGTCCTTCAAGCACGTGAGCCCTACAAGCGCAGCGCTGGGTCTGCCGCTGCCGGACACCCTCAAGCGCGCATGCTTTGTCGACGATATCGCCGGACTCGACGATTCCCCGCTTGCCTGCGCCTATGCCCGCGCACGCGGCACCGACCGTATGAGTTCCTTCGGCGACTGGGCGGCGCTGTCGGACGTGTGCGATGCCACCACCGCGATGATTCTCAAGCGCGAGGTCTCCGATGGCATCATCGCCCCGGGCTACACCGACGAGGCGCTCGAGATTCTGCGCAACAAGCGCAAGGGCAGCTACAACATCATCAGGATTGACCCCGACTATGAGCCCGCCGAGCTTGAGCGCAAGCAGGTGTTCGGCGTGACCTTCGAACAGGGACACAACAACTGCAAAATCGACGAGGCGCTGCTCGCGAACGTCGTCACCGAGAACAAGACCCTTCCCGAAAGCGCCAAGCGCGACCTGCTGGTGTCGCTCATCACCCTCAAGTACACGCAGTCGAATTCCGTGTGCTTTGCGGCGAGCGGGCAGGCCATCGGCGTCGGTGCGGGGCAGCAGTCGCGCATACACTGCACCCGTCTCGCGGGGGGCAAGGCGGATACATGGCACCTGCGCCAGTACGAAAAGGTGCTGGGGCTGCCGTTTCTCCCCACACTCGGCAGGGCCGACCGCGACAACGTCATCGACGGCTATATCAACAAGAATGAAGAGGATGTCTGTGCCGACGGCATCTGGCAGCGGTACTTCACCCGCCGCCCGGACCCTCTCACGCCCGAGGAGGTTGCGGCGTACCTTGCGACAATCACCGATGTCGCGCTGGGCTCCGACGCGTTTTTCCCCTTCTCCGACAATATTGAGCGGGCTTTCCGCAGCGGTGTGCGCTATGTGGCGCAGCCCGGCGGCTCTATCCGCGACGACATCGTCATCGATGCCTGCAACAGCCACGGCATGGCCATGGCATTCACCGGTCTTCGCCTTTTCCACCATTGATAACGCAAATCCCACTGCTGTTTCCTGAGAAAATGGTCCCCCGCCCTTCGGAAGGGCGGAATAAAAGGATTTTTAAACATATATGCCGCCTCATCTGGCGGCGTGGGGAGGAGTATTATTATGAAGCTGCTTGTGGTCGGCTCCGGCGGTCGTGAACACGCCATCATCAAAAAGCTCCGCGAGAATAAATCTGTCACCGAAATCATCGCCGCACCTGGAAACGGCGGCATTGCCGCTGACGCGAGGTGCGTAAACGTTGCTGCAAAGGACATCGAGGGGCTTGTCGCCCTTGCTCTGCGGGAGAAGGTCGACTACGCCGTTGTCGCCCCCGACGACCCACTGGTTCTGGGCGCTGTGGACGCGCTGACCGCCGCGGGTGTGCCCTGCTTTGGCCCCGACAAGCGCGCCGCGATTATCGAGGGCAGCAAGGTGTTTTCAAAGTCCCTCATGAAGAAATACGGCATTCCCACTGCAGACTACGAGGCGTTTACCGACCTGGACGCGGCGCTCAAATACATCGACACCGCGTCGGTGCCGGTGGTTGTCAAGGCGGACGGTCTGGCGCTCGGCAAGGGCGTCATAATCGCCGAGACCCGCGAGGAGGCCAAGGCCGCCGCCACATCCATGATGCGCGACGGCAAGTTCGGCGACAGCGGCCGGCAGGTCGTCATCGAGGAGTTTCTCGCTGGGCCCGAGGTATCGGTGCTCACCTTCACCGACGGGGAAACCGTGGTGCCGATGGTGTCCTCCATGGACCATAAGCGCGCGAAGGACGGCGACCGCGGTCTCAACACCGGCGGCATGGGTACCATCGCCCCGAACCCGTTTTATACCCCCGAAATTGCGGATGCGTGCATGGAAAAGATCTTCCTGCCCACAATACGCGCCATGAAGAAGGAAAACCGCACATTCCGCGGTTGCCTCTATTTCGGGCTCATGCTCACGCCCGCGGGACCGCGCGTCATAGAGTATAACTGCCGCTTCGGCGACCCCGAAACACAGGTTGTGCTGCCGCTGCTCAAAAGCAACCTGCTCACGATAATGCAGGCGACAACAAACGGTACGCTTTCCGATACCGCCGTCGAGTGGGATACCGGCGCCGCCTGCTGCGTCGTTGTGGCGTCCGATGGATATCCCGAGCATTATGACACCGGTTACCCTCTCACAATGGATGCCGATGCTGCGGCGCACACATATGTCGCGGGCGCCAAAATACGGGAGGATGGGGTGATGGTCACCTCCGGCGGGCGTGTCGCGGGCGTCACAGCAACCGCGCCGACATTGCGGGAGGCAATATCCGCCGCGTATGAACGCGTCGGGCACGTACACTTCGAAAACGCCTATTGCCGCCGTGACATCGGTGCACGTGCGCTTGCGGTACTGCAGAAGGAGGAATAATCCGATGGTCTATCGTGTATTCGTCGAAAAACGGGAGGCACTTGCCGCCGACGCCGCGGCGCTTCTCTCGGAGGCGCGGGAAATCCCCGGCGTTTCGCATCTCGAGCGTGTGCGCATATTAAACCGCTACGACGTCGAGAACATCATGCCAGATTTGTTTGCATATGCCGTCAAAGCCGTTTTTTCGGAATCGCAGGTGGATATTGTCACCCGCGAGCTTGCCACCGATGGCGCTGCGGTGTTCGCGGTCGAATACCTGCCTGGGCAGTTTGACCAGCGCGCGGACTCCGCGGCGCAGTGCATACAGATCCTGTCGCAGGGCGAGCGCCCGAACGTTCGCAGCGCGAGGGTCTATCTCCTCTACGGCGCGCTGACGCCCGACGAGGTCGCCGCCGTTAAAAAGCACGTCATAAACCCCGTTGATTCGCGCGAGGCATCGCTTGCCCTGCCCTACACACTCGCGGTGCGGTACGACATACCCGCCGACGTGGAAATCCTTTCGGGCTTTCGTGGCGCATCGGACGATGCGCTTTCAAAGCTCATCGATGCGCGGGGACTCGCGATGGATCTCGACGACATTCGTTTCTGCCGCGAATACTTCGAAAAAGAAGGGCGCGACCCCACTATCACCGAAATCCGCATGATAGACACATACTGGTCGGACCACTGCCGGCACACAACGTTTTCCACAACGCTCGACAGCATAAAATTCGACGACCCGCTGGCGGAGCAAACATACAAGGAATACCTCGCCGCGCGTAAGGCTCTGGGGCGCACAAAGCCCGTAAACCTCATGGACATCGCGACGCTTGCGGTAAAGCACCTGCGCAAGACCGGACAGCTCGCGAGGCTCGACGAGTCCGAGGAGATAAATGCCTGCACGGTGAAGATTACCGTCAACGTCGACGGGCATGACGAGCCCTGGCTCCTCCTCTTTAAGAACGAAACCCACAACCACCCGACGGAGATCGAGCCCTTCGGCGGCGCGGCGACCTGCATCGGCGGCGCGATTCGCGACCCGCTCTCCGGACGCTCCTATGTATACGGGGCAATGCGCCTCACCGGTGCGGGCAGCCCGCTGCAGAGCATCGCGGACACACTGCCCGGGAAGCTCCCGCAGAAGACCATCTGCCGCACCGCAGCGGCGGGCTATGCCTCCTACGGCAACCAGATCGGACTTGCCACCGGCATTGTCGACGAGCTCTATCACCCCGGCTACGCCGCAAAGCGCATGGAGGTCGGCGCGGTCATCGCCGCGACACCTGAAAAGAATGTCCGGCGCGAGATACCCGCGCCCGGCGACGTTGTCATTCTGCTGGGCGGCAGAACCGGCCGCGACGGCTGCGGCGGTGCCACCGGCGCATCGAAGTCCCACACCGTTTCCTCCCTCGAGACCTGCGGAGCGGAGGTGCAGAAGGGCAACGCCCCCGAGGAGCGCAAGCTCCAGCGCCTCTTCCGCAGCTATGAGGCCTGCCGCATGATAAAGCGCTGCAACGACTTCGGCGCGGGCGGCGTATCAGTCGCCATCGGCGAGCTTGCCGACGGGCTTGACATCGACCTTGACACCGTCCCGAAGAAGTACGAGGGTCTCGACGGCACTGAGCTTGCCATCAGCGAATCGCAGGAGCGCATGGCGGTTGTCGTCGAAAGCAAGGACGCCGAGCGCTTCCTCGCCCTTGCGGAGGGCGAAAATCTCGAGGCAACAGTGGTGGCACACGTCACCGCCTCCCCCCGCCTTGTCATGCACTGGCGCGGCAAGACCATTGTGGACGTTTCGCGCGAATTTCTCGCCTCAAACGGGGCGGAAAAGCACATCGACGTGCATGTCGAGGCCCCGCAGCCCTATGACAAGGCGATCCCCCTCGACTTTGTACAGGGTTACCGCGCGCTGGCGCAGGACCTCAATGTCTGCTCGCGGCAGGGTCTTAGCGAGCGCTTCGATTCCACCATCGGCGCGGGCAGCGTGCTGATGCCCTTCGGCGGCAGAAATCAGCGCACACCGGTGCAGGCAATGGTGCAGAAAATCTCGCTTGAGCACGGGCACACCGATGACTGCTCGCTGATGGCGTGGGGATATAACCCCTATATCTCCGAGTGCGACGGCTATCGCGGGGCATATCTCGCGGTGGTGGAGAGTGTCTCGAAGCTGATTGCCACCGGTGCGAAGTTCGAGCACGTATACCTCACTTTCCAGGAATATTTCGAGCGCCTTCGCCGTGAGCCCGAGCGCTGGGGCAAGCCCACCGCCGCGCTTCTGGGCGCGTTTGCCGCACAGATGAACCTCTGCATCGGCGCCGTGGGCGGTAAGGACTCCATGAGCGGCTCGTTCGAGTCTCTCGACGTGCCCCCGACGCTCATCTCCTTCGCGGTGACAACCGCAAAGACCGGCGACATCGTTTCGAACGACGCCAAGCGCGCAGGCGACAGACTTGTGCTGCTCGCCCCGCAGTACGACCGAAACGGCCTGCCGGACACGAAGTCTCTCCTTGCGGTATATGACCGCGTGCACACGCTGCTTTCGAGCGGCCGGGCGGTCGCCGCCTATACCCCCGCATTTGGCGGTGTGGCGGAGGCGGTGCTCAAAATGTGTCTCGGCAACAATCTCGGCTGCCGCTTTGACGCAGCGCTCACGCGCGAGGCGCTCTTCGGCTATAACTACGGTGCCTTCGTGCTGGAGGTTGCACCTGACGTCGATGAGGGTGTTGCCCTCGGCGTGCTCACAAGCGATGCCGTGCTCGCGCAAAACGGCTTGAGCATCTCGCTTTCCGAGCTTTCCTCCCTCTACGACAACGTTCTCGAGAGCGTATATCCCACCTGCGCGGGCGAAAGCGTCCCCGTCGAGACGCTCTCCTGTGAGGAGGCACCCCGTGTCAGTGCCCACACCAAGTGTGCGCGGCCTCGCGTGCTCATCCCGGTGTTCCCGGGCACGAACTGCGAGTACGACAGTGCCCGCGCCGTGGAGGATGCCGGTGCCGAGGCGCAGATTATGGTGCTCAATAACCTCACGCCGGAGGGGATCGCAGACAGCACCGACCGCTTTGCTGAGGCACTGAAATCCGCGCAGATGGTCTTCATCCCCGGCGGCTTCTCCGGCGGCGACGAGCCGGACGGCTCCGGCAAGTTCATCACCGCGTTCTTCCGCAATGCCGCCGTGCGCGAGCAGGTCACCGAGCTACTCGAACGCCGCGACGGTCTTATGTGCGGCATTTGCAACGGCTTCCAGGCGCTTATCAAGCTGGGACTGGTGCCCTACGGCAGGATTATCGACACAGACGCAGCCTGCCCGACGCTCACCTACAACACCATCGGCCGGCACCAGTCAAAGATTGTGCGCGTAAGAGTCGCCTCGAACCGTTCGCCGTGGCTTGCCGGGACCCATGTCGGCGACATCTACAGCGTGCCGATTTCCCACGGTGAGGGGCGCTTCATCGCGGACGAATCACACATCCGTGCCCTTGCCGCGAACGGTCAGATCGCCACACAGTATGTGGATGCGAATGGCAATGCGACAAGTGACATACGCTTTAACCCGAACGGCTCGCTTTGGGCGGTGGAGGGCATCACCTCCCCCGACGGACGCGTATTCGGCAAGATGGGCCACGCCGAGCGCATCGGCGCGGGGCTTTATAAAAACGTCCCTGGCGAATACGACATGAAGATGTTCGCCTCCGCCGTTCGGTACTTCAAATAAGGGGGGATTTCCATGCTTACAGACATCGAAATCGCACAGGAGTGCCAAATGCGCCCGATTGACGAAATCGCTGCGACCGCGCACGTGCCGGAAAAATATCTCGAGCATTACGGCCGCTACAAGGCAAAAATCGATCTTGCGCTTCTGCGTGAGAGCGAAAGACCCGACGGCAAGCTGATTTTGGTCACCGCTATTACCCCCACGCCCGCGGGCGAGGGCAAGACCACCACCACGATCGGCCTTGCGGACGGTCTGCGCCGCATCGGCAAGGATGTTACTGTTGCCCTGCGTGAGCCCTCCCTGGGGCCGGTATTCGGCATCAAGGGCGGCGCTGCCGGCGGCGGCTATGCGCAGGTCGTCCCGATGGACGATATCAATCTCCACTTCACCGGGGACTTTCACGCAATCGGGGCGGCAAACAATCTGCTCGCCGCGATGCTTGACAACCACATTCAGCAGGGCAATGCCCTTAATATCGACCCGCGGCGCATCACATGGAAGCGCTGTGTGGACATGAACGACCGCCAGCTTCGCTTCATCGTTGACGGTCTGGGCGGCGAGGTCAACGGTACCCCGCGTGAGGACGGCTTTGATATCACTGTCGCAAGCGAAATCATGGCGGTGCTCTGCCTCGCGACATCGATTACCGACCTCAAGGCGCGTCTGTCCCGTATGATTGTCGGCTATACCTACGCCGACGAGCCCGTCACCTGCGGGCAGCTCAAGGCGGCGGGCGCCATGACCGCACTTTTAAAGGATGCAATCAAGCCAAACCTCGTGCAGACGCTCGAGGGGACACCGGCGTTTGTGCACGGCGGACCGTTTGCGAACATCGCGCACGGCTGCAACTCCGTCATCGCGACGCGCATGGCGCTCAAGATGGGCGACTACACCGTGACGGAGGCGGGTTTCGGCGCCGACCTCGGCGCGGAAAAGTTCCTTGACATCAAGTGCCGCGCGGCGGGGCTTCACCCCTCGGCGGTCGTGGTTGTGGCGACGGTGCGCGCGCTCAAGATGCACGGGGGACTGGCGAAAAACGCGCTTGCGACCGAGGATCTTGCGGCGCTCGAGCGCGGCATCCCAAACCTGCTGCGCCATGTATCGAACATCACAAACGTCTATCACCTGCCGTGCGTGGTGGCTGTAAACCGCTTCCCGACCGACACCGACGCGGAAATCGAATTCATCATCGACAAGTGCCGCGCACTCGGGGTCAACACGGAGCTTTCCACCGTCTGGGTGAACGGCGGTGCGGGCGGCGAGGACCTCGCGCGGGAGGTTGTGCGTCTCTGCGACACCGACAGCAGCGCCTTCTCCTACAGCTACGACCTTGACAAGGGCATCGAGGAGAAAATCACCGACATCGTCACACGCATCTACGGCGGCGACGGCATATCCGTGCTGCCCGCGGCGGAAAAGCAGATTGAGAGACTCACCGCCCTCGGCTTCGGCAATCTCCCCGTCTGCATGGCAAAGACGCAGTACAGCTTTTCGGACGACGCCGCAAAGCTGGGCGCGCCGGAGCATTTCACCGTCACCATCCGCAACGTCAAGGTCTCCGCGGGCGCGGGGTTCCTCGTTGCCCTCACTGGTGACATTATGACCATGCCCGGCCTGCCGAAGGTTCCCGCTGCCGAGAAGATTGACGTCGACGAAAACGGCATCATCACGGGTCTGTTCTGAAGCGGCAAAACAAGCGGCAATCGAGTAGGAGGTCGCTCATTATTTGAGCGACCGACCTCTCACACCACCATGCGTACTGACCGGTATACGGCGGTTCAACCGCATAAGTGCAGGGACTCGCAGCAGCGGATATCGAAGTATCCTGCTGTTGCGAGTCTTTCGTTAATCAACCTCGAAGCTCGAATAAAGAATGATGGCTTAACCTTGCCTCCGTGTGATTTTGGCATAGAAACGGTTAAAAGCTCAATTTCCGTATCGGAGCAGTCACACATCTGGTGCGCTTTGAAGGTTTCAGCGAGGACGACGCGAAAGCGGCCTATGCCGAAGCCAACACGGCGAAGCCTGGCCTGTTCCCTGATACCGAATGATCACCCCGGAACAGTTTCAGGAAATCGGCGAAACCCTGCTGCCGCTGCTGGATGACCTGACGGAATGGATCGCGCGCGACATGATCGAACGCTTCATGATCCGGTTCGGCCGCGGCGAAAAGAAGCTGCTGACCGGAACGGACGAGTGGCAGGCGTGGGTGTTGGAACAGGCCGGAGGGAATCTGGATGAAATCCAGAAGGCATTGGCCAAAAGCACCGGCAAATCGCAGCAGGAAATCGCGAAGATCTTCAAGGACAGCGGTATTCAGGCGGCAAAGGCGGATGCAGAAGCTGCCGCTGTGACGTTTTCCGGCCTGTCGCCCCGCATGATGGCAATCATTACAGACGCCTATGAACGCACAGTCGGCGAAATATCCAACATCACGCGCACAACGGCCGGTGCGACCAATCAGGCGTTTATCGACATCTGCGACGATGCATACTGGAAAGTACGTACCGGCGCGCAGTCCTACACCGCCGCCATGCTGGAAGGCGTGAAGGCGCTGGGGCAGGTGCAGCCGATCGTGCGCTATCCGTCCGGCCACAAGGATACGCTGGAAGTGGCGGTGCTGCGCTGCATCCGCACAGGCGTGGCGCAGTCATCCGGGAACATGACGATCCAGCAGTGCAAAGACATGGGCTGGAATCATGTGCTGGTGTCGCAGCATCTGGGCGCGCGTGTATCCGATACCGATCCGATCGCCGATCATGCCGGCTGGCAGGGCAAGGTGTACTGCATCGACGGCAAGGATGCGCAGTTTGATAACCTGCTGGATGCGACCGGCTACCCGGAAAATCCGCTGGGCCTGTGCGGCTATAACTGCCGCCATTCTTTTACGCCGTTCCTGCCGGGCGTCAGTCAGAATCATAATAAACCAATCGACACCGAAGCCAACCGCCGCGCTTATGAACTGTCGCAGACGCAGCGCGCGATGGAACGCCGCATCCGGGCACAGAAGCGCAAGTGTACGGCGCTGCACACAGCCGTGAAAAACTGCGAAGATCCGGCAGCCAAGGCAAAGCTGCAGGAAAAATACACGCAGTCCGCCAAGCGCCTGCAGGAGCAGAACGCGGCTTACACGAAGTTCTGCGCCGATAACGATCTGAAACCGTATCACGAGCGGCTGGCCGTTGCGGGGTGGGATCGCTCGGCGGCGTCAACCGCGTCCGCGGCGGTACGGGCACAACAGAAGACCACTGATGTGCAGCTCCCGTCTGGGCTGCCTACAAAAGCGGTTGAAAATTCCGAAAATAGTAGTACAATAAAATCGATTGACATTGACGACTTCAAAATGATGGCGGATACCCAAAATATCCTTCCGGAAGTATCGGACACTATAGGCGAAACAATAAAAGAATTTGAATCGAACGGAGATATGTACATTTCTTCCGCACGGTTTGGCGATTTTTATGATGATACAACCGGAAGCTCTGCGCTGTTTCAGGTGTTTACTAATCAGTACGGATTAGCCGAAATCAATATTAACAGCCGGATTCTTGGCGGATTGACTATTAAAGAGGCTGACGCAATGATTGCAAACACCAAAAGCAATTTGCCGCAAAGCCTTAAAGAGGCAGTTATACATGAGTGTGGTCATGCAAAGCTTATACACGGGTTGAGCGTTGAAGAAGTCGAAAAACTCTATGCAGCTTTAGGGAATGTTCACATAGAAGGTATCAGCGCAACAGCCTTTAGTGATGGCGCCGAGTGCATTGCGGAAGTGGAAGTCCTGCTAAGCAGAAATGCAGAAGTTCCGGAAGAAGCAAAAGCGCTATATGATAAATATATTAAGGGGGGAAGAAAATGATCTGTACAGATTACCCTTGTGACAAGTGCATCCACCAACGAGAAAATATTGACGGGTGGAAATGCGCCTGTGACGCCTTCCCCGATGGAATACCTGTTGATTATATGCTTAAATCAGATCCGAGCAAGCGGAAAGAATGCAACAACGGGATAGGTTATGAAGAAAAACTTACGCATAAATAACGGCTGAAAATTATTTTATATAATAATCACGAAAACCATCTTACCAATCGGCAAGGTGGTTTTCTTATGCCCAAAATCAAATCAGGATACGCAGGGGCGGACGGGAAACCGGCAGCCCTTTTGC